>NZ_JCAFRG010000001.1:0-679548 GCF_059367845.1 Stenotrophomonas sp. YJH_SMC_20
CGTTAAGGTGCGGGATGGGGATCGCTCGGCTCGTCTGTCGGCTGCTATCCGCAGATATCATGTTGACGGTCCCTCCACCCTGGCTCCTACATACCGCGTAGGAGCCGGGAGGAACATACAAGCCCATGCTCGGCTGCTGTCCGGCCAGCCGAGCATGGGCTCGGCTCTACAGATCACGCTTCACGCGTTCTCGTGCGCGGCCACCGCGTCCATCACCCGTGCCGAATACACCAGCGCGGCGCCTGCATTGAGCGACACCGCCACGCCCAGTGCCTCAGCGATTTCCTCGCGGCTGGCGCCATGCTTCAGCGCTGCATCCACATGTACGGTGATGCAGCCATCGCAGCGGGTGGTCACCGCCACTGCCAGCGCGATCAGTTCGCGGGTCTTGGCATCCAGATGGTTGGTCTGGGCGCCGGCATTGGCCAGGGTCGCGTAGCCCTTGACCGTGTCCGGCGAGAGCTTGCCGATCTCGCCGATACGGCCCTTCAGTTCCTTGCGGTAGGCATTCCAGTCGAGCATGGTCGTGACTCCTGTGAAAGGAGCTCCACGCTACCACCGGCAATGGTGCGCCGATGCCTGCACCGGCGCGCCACACCGTTGCAGGCATACAAGGTTGTGCCGGCCATTGGCCGGCACGCCCGGGCTCAGCGATTGCGCAGCGCGTGTACCGCCGGCGCCACCTGGGCCTGGCGGTCCAGTTCCAGGCCAACCTGATCCAGCGCATCGGCCAATGCAGCGGCATCATCGTCGCGCAACGTGGCGTGGCCGACCTTGCGGCCCTCGCGCGGCTCCTTGCCGTAGTCGTGCCAGTGGCCGCTGGCCTGGGCCAGTACCGGTGCCGGGTCGGGCATCACGCCCAGCCAGTTCAGCATGCAGGCGTGACCCAGCATGCGGGTGCTGCCCAGCGGCAGGCCCAGCACGGCGCGCAGGTGATTCTCGAACTGCGAGGTTTCGCTGCCTTCGATGGTCCAGTGGCCGGAGTTGTGCACGCGCGGCGCCATCTCGTTGGCCAGCAGTTCGCCATCGCGGCAGAACAGCTCCAGCGCGAACACGCCGACGTACTGCAGGTGCTCGGCAACGCGGCGGGCATAGCCGATCGCGGCCTGCTGCTCGGTGTCGGCCAGCACGGCCGGGGCCACGCTGGCCGACAGCACGCCGTCGACATGCCAGTTGCCGGTGACCGGCCAGGCCTCGAAGCTGCCATCGCGGCCACGCACGGCAACCACGCTGACTTCGCGCTGGAAGGCCACGAAGCCTTCCAGGATCAGGCCGGTACGCTCGACCTGTGCACCCAGCGCATCCCACGCGGCATCGATGTCGGCCTCGTTGCGCAGGCGGAACTGGCCCTTGCCGTCATAGCCGAGGCGACGGGTCTTGAGGATGCACGGCAGGCCGAATTCGGCGGCCTTGGCGGCCAGTTCGTCGCGGCTGCGGATATCGGCGAAGGCCGGCAGCGGAATGCCCAGCTGCTGGAACAGGGTCTTCTCGCTGAGCCGGTCCTGTGCGACAGCCAGCGCCGACGGCGGCGGGTAGACCGGCACGCGGTCGGCCAGCCACTGCGCACTGTCGGCCGGCACATTCTCGAAATCGAAGGTGACCACATCGACCTTGGCAGCGAAGTCCGCCAGGGCCTGGCGGTCATCGAAGGCGCCCACGGTGAGCGGCGCCAGCGGGCCGCTGCAGGCATCAGCGGCCGGGTCATACAGTTCGAAGCGCAGCCCCAGCGGCGCACCGGCCAGGACCATCATGCGGGCGAGCTGGCCGCCGCCCAGGATGCCGACGGTCAGACTCATTGGCGCGGATCGTCGTGGGCCATCACGTCTTCGGTCTGGCGTGCACGGAAGGCATCGAGCGCCTGGCCGATCGCCGGCTGGTCGCTGGCCAGCATCGCAGCGGCGAACAGCGCGGCGTTGGAGGCGCCGGCGTTGCCGATGGCAAAGGTGGCGACCGGGATACCGGCCGGCATCTGCACGATCGACAGCAGCGAATCCATGCCGTTGAGGGCCTTGGACTGCACCGGCACACCCAGCACCGGCACGGCGGTCTTGGCAGCGATCATGCCCGGCAGGTGCGCGGCCCCGCCTGCACCGGCGATGATGGCCCGCAGGCCACGCGGGCCCGCCTGCTCGGCGTAACTGAACAACACATCCGGCGTCCGATGCGCGGACACCACCTTCACTTCGAACGGAACACCCAGGGCTTCAAGCTTCTGGGCGGCGTGCTGCATGGTTTCCCAGTCGGAACGGGAACCCATGACGATGCCGACAAGCGGCGCGATCGGGTTGGGGGTCATTGGCCGTCACCTGCCTTAAAGACGTATTCTAGCCATCTTCCACGCAAGACGAAGAACCATGGATCGCAAGCTGCTCGACCTGCTGGTGTCGCCGGACACCCGCCAGCCCCTGTCCCTGCTGGATGGCAAGGGCCTGGAAGCCCTCAACAAGGCCATTTCCGCCGGCGCGGTGACCAAGGCCGATGGCAACCCGCTGGCGCAGCCGCTGCGCGAGGCACTGGTCACCCGCGACCGCAAGCAGGTCTTCCGCGTGGACGATGGCATTCCGGTGCTGCTGGCCGAGGAAGCCATTCCCACCGCCCAGATCGCCGACTTCCCGGCCGCATGAGCGCGCTGCCGACGCCGGACGCGGCCGTTGTCGCCGCCGATGTCGCGCGTGCGCTGTCCGAGGACCTGGGCAGCGGCGACGTCACCGCTGCGCTGCTGCCCGACCAGGCCGACAGCGCTTACCTGCTGTGCAAGCAGGACGGAGTGATCGCCGGTCGCCCCTGGTTCGACGCCACCCACCGCGCACTCGACCCGGAGGTGCGCATCGAATGGCGTGTCTCCGAAGGTGACCCGGTCACTGCCGGCACCGTGCTGGCCCTGCTGCACGGGCGCAGCCGCAGTCTGGTCAGTGCCGAGCGCACCTCTCTGAATTTCCTGCAGACGCTGTCCGGCACCGCCACCACCACCGCCCGCTACGTAGCGGCAGTGGCCGGTACCGGCACGCGCATCCTCGACACCCGCAAGACCCTGCCCGGCCTGCGCCTGGCGCAGAAGTACGCGGTGCGCTGCGGCGGTGGCGAGAACCACCGCTTCGGCCTGTACGACACGGTGATGCTGAAGGAGAACCATATCCGTGCCGCCGGTTCGCTGGCCGCAGCGGTGGCCGCCGCACGCCGGCAGTGGCCTGCGCTGCCGCTGGTGGTGGAGGTCGAAGACCTGGCGCAGCTGCGCCAGGCGTTGGAAGCCGGGTGCGAACGCATCCTGCTGGACGACTTCAGCCCCGACCTGCGTCGCGAAGCCGTACGCATCACGGCCGGCCGCATTCCACTGGAAGTCTCCGGCAGCGTCGGCCTGGGCGGCCTGCGTTCGATCGCCGAAGACGGCGTGGACTGCATCTCCATCGGCGGGCTGACCAAGCATGTGCAGGCCATCGATCTGTCGCTGAAGCTGGGCCCGCCGCCGGCTTGAGGCCTGCGGGACGTTGTCGAGCCTACGCTCGGCTGCTTCTCGATCTGCGGCGCGCCCTGCACCCGCTTTGCGCGATGAGCCGGGCGTGGGCTCGGCTCTGCACGACCGGAACGCCTTCACGGCTCGGCTACGGCCGCCTCTGCGACGCTGCCGGCATCCCCCACAGGAGCCGTGCATGCGCCGGATGCTCTTGCCTGCCTGCCTGCTGCTGGCCGCGGCACCGTTGTCCGCAGCGGCCGCCGAAGCCTGCGATGTTCCGCCCCGCTTCGGCCTGAGTCCGTTGGCGGTGGCCATCCGCAACACCGCCTGCAATGAGCACCGGCTCTGGTACCGGCCCTTCATCGATCGTGAAGGCCGTGCCGCCAGCCTCAGCGTCACCGAGGCCGAAAGCGATCACCTGGCCGACAACGGACTGATCGCCTGGCAGCGCGTGGCTGGCTACTGGCGAAACAGCGGCACGCTCAACGCGATGGGCAGCATCGCCGGCGCCAGCAGCTGCCTGGCACCGCTGGGCACGCGCTACACCGACAGTGACTGCCGCGCGTTCCTGATCGACAACCCGTGGTCGGCCGCGTTCATCTCCTGGGTAATGGTGCAGTCCGGCGTTCCTGGCTTCAATACCTCGCCTCGCCACATCGACTACATCCGTGCCGCATACCAGGGCGGCCCCTCGGGCGTGCCGTACCGGCTGGTCGACCCGGCCACCGCCAAACCCGCGCCGGGCGACCTGCTGTGCTTCCTGCGCGACCGCAGCACCACGCTCAGCTACAGCGGGCTGGTGCAGGCGCTGGGCAACGGCTCGGTGGGCCACTGGAAGTCGCATTGCGAAGTGGTGGTGGCCGCCAACCTGGGGGGCGACCAGACCCTGTACCTGGTCGGTGGCAACGTGATGAACACCGTAGCGATGCGGCTGCTGCCGCTGGACCGCACCGGGCTGATCAAGCTGCCACCGGCGCGCGAACGCAACAGCACCGGCATCGACCCGAGCTGCACGCCAGGGCGCGAGGACGAATGCAGCTTCAACCGCCAGGACTGGGCAGCCCTGCTGCAGCTGACTGCAACCTCACCGCTGGTGATGCCCTCGCCCACTGCGACGCCGATGCAGCACACTCCGGCACCGCAACCGATCATCGTGCCCGCGCAGCCGGTGTCCAGCGAACCGCAGCCGCGGCGGTGAGTGCGGCGCTTGATCCAGCGCGCGTTCGCCGCCATCTTTGCGGGATCGACCTCTGACGGCTGACGCCATGCCTACCCTGCTGCTGTTGCTGATTGCCGGCGGAATCATCTACTTCTTCTGGAACGCGGCACGCTCGGCCGCAGAGCGCGCCGTTGAATTGGGCCGCAATGCCTGCCGCGCAGCTGATGTGCAATGGCTGGATCAGGCGGTGCACGCCACCGGCCTGCGCCTGTCGCGCGGCGAGGATGGCCGGCTTGGGTTCGAGCGCACCTTCAAGTTCGAGTATTCCTACGATGGCATCGATCGCCACGTGGGTCGCATGGTGCTGCGTGGCGACCAGTTGATCTCGTTCACCGGCCCCGGCGCGGCGCGGATCAGCCAGATCCGGCCGGATGCGGAGGATGCCGAGGATGTGTAAGGGCTGAAGGCGTGCCGACCAACGGTCGGCACCCACCGTTACTTGGTTACTTGACCACGCGCAGGTTCGGCCGCCCCTTCGGCGGCGGGCTGGCTGGCGGCGTATCGTCCGGCGGCGTGCCTTCCTCGTGCAGCAGTTCGTCGCTGGTCGGCGCGGTTTCGCTGCCCGGGATATCATCCGGCAGCGCCATGCCCTGCCCGGTCTCGCGGGCATAGACCGCCAGCACGGCGCTGATCGGCACCTGCACCGGGTAGCTGGTACCGGAGAAGCGCGCCGAGAAGCTCACCATCTCGTTGTCGATCATCAGCCGTACGACGGCGCGTTCGGCGATGTTGAGCACGACCCGGCCATCCTTGACCGCCGAAGGCGGCACCTGCACGCCGGGAACGCCGGCGTCGACCAGGATGTGCGGGGTCAGCTGGTTGTCGTTGATCCATTCCACCAGCGCCCGCAGCAGGTACGGGCGGTGGCTGGTCATGTGGAAGAAGTCTTCGGTCATGCGTGAAGTGTACGCGCCCGGCGCCCCGCCGGGGCGGATCGCCTGCACGCCGGTCGGCGTGCAGACGGGTAACGCGGGCCGGATCAGGCCGGCAGGTCGCGCAGCTTCTTTTCCTGCTCGGTCAGGCTGCGGACGAAACCGGGGTGGCGGAAGATGCGGTTACCGTAGTCCTCAATCGCCTTGCCATCCTTCGGAAGTGGCACATCCAGCGATTGCAGCCGCCAGATGATCGGGGCCATGGCGCAGTCGGCCAGGCTCATTTCCGGGTTGAGGAAGAACTTGCTGGCCTTGAACAGCGGCAGCGAGGCGGTCAGCAGTTCCTTCAGGCGCTTGCGCCCGGCCTCGGCCTGGGTCTTGTTGCCCAGCTGGATGGCCTGCACCTGCGGCACCCAGTCGTGCTCGATGCGCAGCATCGCCAGACGGATGCGCGCACGCGACAGCGGATCGACCGGCATCAGCGGCGGATGCGGGTAGCGCTCGTCCAGGTACTCGCTCACCACCGACGCGGCGTAGAGCACCAGCTCGCGCTCCACCAGGGTCGGCACCGAGTGGTACGGATTGAGATCGATCAGGTCTTCGGGCGGGTTCTGCGGATCGACCGGAACGAAGTCGAAGGTGACGCCCTTGGCCGCCAGGACCAGGCGCACCCGGTGGCACAGCACATCGTCGTTCGAGGAAAACAGCGTCAGTGTATTGCGCATGCGTACGCTCGCCGCCATCAAAGGCTCTCCCACGACAGGAGACCGCCTGCCGCATCGGCGCCGCCGGCACCGTGCCGACGGTCGACTCCTCGCCGAGTGTGCAACCGACCATCACAAAAGCCAATAGGCCCGTGCGATGGCCGGCGGCCGAATCAGTGGACGTCCTTCCAGTATTCCTTCTTCAGCAGGTACAGCAGGAAGGTCAGCAGGGCCAGGAACAGGATCACCCACACGCCCAGCTGCTGGCGCTTGAGCGCGGCCGGCTCGCCGGCGTATTCGAGGAAGTTGGTGATGTCGCGCACCGCCTGGTCGTACTGCCCGGCATCGACCGATCCCGGCGTTTCAATCTTCAGGCCGGTCACCGGCGGGTCCATGCCGGGGCCTTCGGCCTTGCCATGCACGGCGTGCTGCAGGCCCTGCATCTCCCACAGCGGGTTCGGCATGGAGGCGTTGGCGAACAGCGCGTTGTTCCAGCCCAGCGGCCGGCTGCTGTCCAGGTAGAACGACTTGAGGTAGGTGTAGACCCAGTCGCTGCCGCGCACGCGCGCGATCAGGCTGAGATCCGGCGGCATCTTGCCGAACCACTTCTCCGCGTTCTCCTTGGGCATCGCCACCGGGATCGGGTCGCCGATCGCCGAGCCGGTGAAGTTGAGGTTGTTCATCACCTCTTCCTCGGTCAGGCCCAGGTCCTGCGCCATCCGCGAATAGCGCAGGTACTTCAGCGCATGGCAGCCGGAGCAGTAGTTCATGTACAACTGTGCGCCGCGCTGCAGCGAGGCGCGGTCACCCAGATCGTTGCCTGCCTGCAGCAGCTTGGTGCCGCCCTCGGCGGCGGAGGCCAGGAAACTGCCCAGCATCAGGGTGGCCGCCAGGGCCAGCCGGACCATCCAGCGCTCAGTCATGCGTGGTCACCCTCTCCGGTACCGGCTTGGTCTTGTCCAACCGTGTCCATAGCGGCATGGTGATGAAGAAGGCGAAGTACAGGAAGGTCAGCACCCGCCCGATGTAGGTTTCATGCACGTCGGTGCCCGGGCCGGAGCCGATCACGCCCAGCCACACGAAGCACACCGCCAGCACGCCCAGCATCACCCTCGAGATCCAGCCGCGGTAGCGCACCGATTTCACCTTCGCCTTGTCCAGCCACGGCACCAGGAACAGGATCGCGATGGCCGAGAACATCACCAGCACGCCACCGAGCTTGTTCGGCACCACGCGCAACATCGCGTAGTACGGCGTGTAGTACCAGACCGGCTTGATGTGCTCCGGGGTGACCAGGCGGTTGGCCTCGGTGAAGTTGTCGTGCTCCAGGAACAGGCCGCCGAAACCAGGCGCGAAGAAGATGATGAAGGCGGCGATGATCAGCAGGAAGCCGGCGCCTACACCATCCTTGAGCGTGTAGTACGGGTGGAACGGAATACCGTCGGCCGGAGCGTTCGGCGACCAGCGGTTGCCCTTCGGCCCCTTCTTGATCTCCACGCCATCGGGGTTGTTCGAACCCACTTCGTGCAGCGCGCCCAGGTGCAGTACCACCAGCAGCAACAGCACCAGTGGCAAGGCGATGACATGCAGCGCGAAGAAGCGGTTGAGCGTGGCGTCACTGGGCAGGTAATCGCCCATGATCCACTCGGTCAGGCCGTTGCCGATCACCGGTATGGCACCGAACAGCGAGATGATCACCTTAGCGCCCCAGAACGACATCTGGCCCCACGGCAGCACGTAGCCCATGAAGGCTTCGGCCATCAACACCAGGTAGATCAGCATGCCGAGGATCCACACCAGCTCGCGTGGCTTCTGGTAACTGCCGTACAGCAGGCCACGGAACATGTGCAGGTAGACCACGATGAAGAACAGCGAGGCACCCGTGGAGTGCATGTAGCGGATCAGCCAGCCCCACTCCACGTCCCGCATGATGTACTCGATGGAGCCGAACGCCTCGGCGGCGCTGGTCTTGTAGTGCATCGTCAGGAAGATGCCGGTGACGATCTGGTTGACCAGCACCAGCAGCGCCAGCGAACCGAAGTAGTACCAGATGTTGAAGTTCTTCGGCGCGTAGTACTCGCTCACATGCTTGCGATAGACCGGCATCAGGCCCGGCGCGCGGGCATTGACCCAGTCGGCCACGCCGCTGGCGGTACGGCTGAGGATATTGGCCATCAGGCAGCCCCCTGCGGATCGACACCGATGATGATGGTGTTGTCGTCCTGGTAATGGTGCGCGGGCACCTTCAGGTTGATCGGCGCCGGCACGTCCTTGAAGACGCGTCCGGACATGTCGAAGCGCGACTTGTGGCAGGGGCAGAAGTAGCCGCCCTTCCACTGCGGGTCGTAGGGCTCAGGCCGGATTTCGGCGACCATTTCCGGCGAGCAGCCCAGGTGCGTGCACAGGCCGACCAGTACGGAGATGTCCGGCTTGATCGAGCGCAGTTCGGGGTTCTGCTTCAGCACGTAGTCCGGCTGCTGGTCCTTCTCGCCGGACTCGGGGTCCTTGAGACGGCCGTCCAGCCCATGCAGCGCATCGAGGATGGCCTTGGACCGCTTGACGATCCAGATCGGCTGGCCACGCCATTCCACGATCAGGCGTTGGCCTTCCTGCAGGGCGCTGATATCGGCCACCACCGGTGCGCCGGCAAGCTTGGCGCGGGCACTGGGGTTCCAGGACTTGATGAAAGGAACGGCGGTGAATCCGACGCCGACGGCGCCCACCACGGCTGTGGTGGCAGAAAGAAAACGCCGACGTCCGGTGTTGACTGGATCGTGTACCCCATCGTTGGCCATCCGGCACTCCGATATTGATTAGGTAGCTTTAAGGCTGCCAGCGGATCCGGTGGGGGCCAGAGCCGCATTGAATCGCGGTCGAGTGTAGCGGAACCGTCGCGCGCCACACAACGCATTGCAACAACATTGATTTTTGGGTTGCCGGCCAGCGACCGGCACTACCGGCTGCTTGCCGCTTCGCTCGCCAGGCATGGCCTGGCGCTACTGCTTGCTCAATGCGGTGCGGTAACGCTCGGCCAGCTGCCCGACCCGGCGCACGTAGTACTGCGTCTCGCTGTAGGGCGGCACGCCACCGTGGCGGTCGACCGCGCCCTCGCCGGCGTTGTAGCCGGCCGCAGCCAGGGTCAGGTCGCCATTGAAGCGCTTCAGCAACCACGCAAGATACTGCACGCCACCGCGGATGTTCTGCCCGGCATCATAGGAATCGCTGACCCCGAAGCGGGCCGCGGTCGGCGGCATCAGCTGCATCAGGCCCTGCGCGCCGGCGCGGCTGAGCGCGGTCGGGTTGTAGGCCGACTCGGCGTGGATGATGGCGCGCACCACGGCTTCTTCGACGCCGAACTCGCGTGCGGCCGAGGTGATCTCGGTCTGGAACGCGGTGGTGTTCAAGCGCACCGAACCGAAGTCCACGCGTGGGTTGACGCCACAGGCATAACAGCGCTCCATGAAACTGTAGCGGATGGTACGCACCGGGCCGAGGTTGGCGACCTGGGTTGGCCGCGCACTGGTGTAGTGGCGCACCCCATCCTTCATGAAGGAATAGACCTGGCCGCTGACCATCCGCCCGGCCCGCGAGGCCGTCGGTGCCGCAGCAGGCGCGGGGGCAGCAGGCGTCGACGCGACCGCAGTGGGCGCAGCGGCGCTGGCCGCCACGGCGACCGGATTGCGTTCGATGCTGGCCACGGTGGTCGGCGCAGGCTTCGGCGCGACCACCACAGGGCGCGGTGCCGGCCGGGTATCGCGGCTGTAGCTGATGCTGCTGCAGCGCGCGCCGGCCACTCGCTTGCTCACGTAGCTGGTGACCCCGTCGGCGCCCTGGCACTTGTACAGGGTGCCGGCGCTGGCCGGCGCAGCGGTCAGCGCAGCGATGATGATCGCCGTTGTCCCCAGTATCCCCTTCATCCCGCGAGTGTCCCAGCTTCGCCGGGGCTTGCCAAGCGACGTGGCTCAGCCTGTGACCGGCGGCACAGCCAGCACCTGGCCCAATCCGGCCAAACGCTGTGCCAGCTCATCGCGCAGGCCCGGCGGTGTGGTCCACAACGCCACCGGCACCCGGTCCAGGCTGAGGATCTGCGCCAGCATCATGCCGCGGCTCTCGGCGCCCATGCGCAACAGGCAATGGCCGGCACCATCAGCCTCCAGCACACCACACCACGGTGGGATGCGCCCTTCCAGCTCGGTGCGGCTGCCGGCCAGGCGGACGATGGCCTGCAGTGCGAACGGCGCCTGGCTGACCGCCTGCCGCACCATCACGTCCGGAGGGGCTGGCGTGCGCCGGTGCAGGCCCGGCTCGGAGCACTCACGTACGGCACCCATGCGGTCCACGCGCAGAGTGCGCCAGTCCTGCCGCCCCAGGTCCCAGGCAAGCAGATACCAGCGCCGCCCGTAATTGACCAGGTGCTGGGCCTCGACCTCGCGCTGGGTGACCGCGTCCTGAGCACTGCGGTATTCGAAGGCCAGCCGCGACGCCTGCCGACAGTGCTGGGCCAGCCGTCCGAGCAGGCGTGCGTCGGTGGACGGAAGGTCGGCCAGGGTGGCCGTCGCCGCATGCACCTCCCCGGCCTGCCGGCGGCGGCGGGTCGGCACCAGCGGGTCGAGCTTGGACAACAAGCCCCGCGCAGTGTCGTCGATGCCGGCGACGGTCGCAGACGCGGCACGCAGGGCGATGGCCAGGGTGGTTGCCTCCTCCTCGTCCAGCAGCATCGGCAATACCGGCGCCCCCGCCCCGAGCTGGTAGCCGCCGCCCACCCTTGACGAGGCGTGGACCGGGTAGCCCAGCTCGCGCAGGCGCTCGATATCACGGCGGATGCTGCGCCGGTCCACGCCCATGCGCTCGGCCAGCTCAGCCCCGGACCACTGGCGGCGGGCCTGCAGCAGGGCGATCAGGCGCAGCAGTCGATGGGCGGTATGGCGCATGAAGAATCGAGGACAGAAGTCGTCCGCAATAGTGCCCCAGGATGGCTTCCAGTTCACCACCCACCGCAAGGAGCAATGCCATGACCTCACGCCAGATCACCCTGTATCACGCCGCCCGATCCCGCTCGAGCGGCGCCGTGGCTCTGCTCGAAGCGCTGGGTGCCGACTACCGCATGCAGGTGCTGGACCTGAAAGCCGGCGCCAACCTGGCTCCGGCCTATCTGGCCATCAACCCGATGGGCAAGGTGCCGGCCATCGTCCACAACGGCGCACTGGTGACCGAGCAGGTCGCCATTTATCTGTACCTGGCCGACCTGTATCCGGAAGCCGGGCTGGCACCGCCGATCGGCGACGCCCTGCGCGGGCCCTACCTTCGCTGGATGGCCTTCTACGGCGCCTGCTTCGAGCCAGCGATGATCGACAAGGCGATGCACCGCGAGCCACCGCCGCGCCTGATGTCACCGTACAACGATGCGGACACCGTGCTGCAGGTGGTCGAGGCCCAGCTGGCACAGGGTCCCTACCTGCTCGGCGGGACGATGAGTGCCGCCGATGTGCTGTGGGGCAATGCGCTGGCCTGGACCACGGCCTTCGGCCTGGTGCAGCCTGCGCCGGCCACGGCTGATTACATTGCGCGGATGAGCGCGATGACCGCCTTCGACCGTTCGCGGCAGATCGATGCGGAGCTGGCAGCGGCATAAGCAGCGCCGGAGCAGCGCCGGCCGGCTTTCCTTGTAGAGCCGAGCCCACGCTCGGCTGGCTTCAGTAGAGCCAGGCCATGCCAGGCTGCCCCATGGGAAGCGGGAAGAGCAGCCGAGCGTGGGCTCGGCTCTACAAGGGCGCGGCGGCTGGCGCGGGATGCGGGTAGAATTGCCCGCTTTCCCGCCACCCGAATGGATTAAGCGCCATGACCGGGACGCCAGACGTCTTTCCGCCCGTCACGCCGGGCGGTACCCCGCTCGTTGCCCTGCCCGCTGGTCCGCGCAAGCCTGACCAGGTCAAGGGCAAGCTGTACATCAAGACCCACGGCTGCCAGATGAACGAGTACGACTCGGCCAAGATGGCCGACGTACTTGCCGCCAGCGATGGCCTGGAACTGACCGACAGCCCGGACGACGCCGACGTCATCCTGGTCAACACCTGCTCCATCCGCGAGAAGGCGCAGGAGAAGGTGTTCAGCCAGCTGGGCGTGTGGAAGGGCCTGAAGAACAAGGGCCGCGAGGTCATCATCGGCGTGGGCGGCTGCGTGGCCTCGCAGGAAGGCGAGGCGATCATCAAGCGCGCGCCGTTCGTTGACCTGGTGTTCGGCCCGCAGACCCTGCACCGCCTGCCGGAACTGATCCGCGCACGCCGCGAGCAGAAGCGCCCGCAGGTGGACATCAGCTTCCCCGAGATCGAGAAGTTCGACCGCCTGCCCGAGCCGCGCGCCGAAGGTCCCTCGGCATTCGTGTCGATCATGGAAGGCTGTTCCAAGTACTGCTCGTTCTGCGTGGTGCCCTACACCCGCGGCACCGAAGTCAGCCGCCCGTTCGAGGACGTGGTGGTGGAAGTGGCGCAGCTGGCCGCACAGGGCGTGCGCGAGATCAACCTGCTCGGCCAGAACGTCAATGCCTACCGAGGGCCTTATGGGGACGGCGAATTCGCCGACCTTGGCCTGCTGATCCGTACCATCGCCGAGATCGACGGCGTTGGCCGCATCCGCTTCACCACCTCGCATCCGCTGGAGTTCAGCGATTCGCTGATCGATGCGTTCCGCGACGTGCCGCAGCTGGCCAACTTCCTGCACCTGCCGGTGCAGGCCGGCAGCGACCGCGTGCTGTCGGCGATGAAGCGTGGTTACACCGCACTGGAATTCAAGTCGAAGATCCGCAAGCTGCGCGCGGTGCGCCCGGACATCTCGATCAGCTCGGACTTCATCGTCGGCTTCCCCGGCGAGACCGATGCCGACTTCGAGAAGACCATGAAGCTGATCGAGGACATCGGCTTCGACCACAGCTTCTCCTTCATCTATTCGCGCCGCCCGGGCACGCCAGCGGCCGATCTGGAGGACACGATCAGCGATGCCGAGAAGCACGCTCGCCTGTCGCGGCTGCAGGAGCGCATCAATGCGCACGCCGCCAGCATCTCGGAGAAGATGGTCGGTACCGTGCAGACCGTGCTGGTGGAAGGGCCGTCGCGCAAGAATCCGAACGAACTGACCGGCAAGACCGAGAACATGCGTTCGGTGAACTTCCCGGCGCCGGCGCGCCTGATCGGGCAGTTCGTGGATGTGGTGATCACCGAAGCGCTGACCAATTCGCTGCGCGGGCGCGTGGTGGCGGAATAAGGTGTGCCGACCAACGGTCGGCACCTACCGGAAATGATGCCGGCCAGCGGCCGGCACTACCGAATGACAGGCCTCAATCCAGGCGCTTGCGGAAACGCAGGATCGCCAGGGTCATCATCACCACGATGAAGGCCAGCAGCGCCAGTGCGTCGTGCCACAGCTCCCACAGCGAGGCGCCGCGCAGCATGATGCCGCGCACCAGGCGCAGGAAGTGGGTCAGCGGCAGCACTTCGGCCAGCCACTGCACCGGCCGCGGCATGCCGGCGAACGGGAACATGAAGCCCGACAGCAGGATCGACGGCAGGAACAGGAACAGGGTCATCTGCATCGCCTGGAACTGCGAACGCGCGCGCGTGGAGATCAGCAGGCCCAGCGCCAGGTTGGCCAGCACCAGCAGCACCGCGGCCAGGTAGATGTCGAGCAGGCTGCCGCGAATCGGCACCTGGAACAGCCAGGTGCCCAGCACCAGCACCAGCGTGGTCTGCAGCAGACCGATCGCTGCATAGGGCAGCACCTTGCCGACCATCAGTTCGCTGCGCGATACCGGCGTGGCGATCAGCAGTTCCATGTTGCCGCGCTCGCGCTCGCGCACCACCGCCACCGCCGTGAACATCACCAGGGTCATGGTCAGGATCACCCCGATCAGGCCGGGCACGATGTTCACCGCCGAGCGCCGTTGCGGGTTGTAGAAACTGGTCACGCTGACCTGGCCACCGGCAATGCTGCCTTCGCGCAGCGGCCGCGTATTGCTGGTCGGGCGCGTATCCAGTGGCACCTGCGCCAGCTGGATCGCCGCACTCTGCACCACGGTGTCGCTGCCATCGACCAGCACCTGCACTGCTTCGCGACCGTCGAAGCGGCGACGCTCGAAGTCGGCCGGCACCACGATGCCGACACTGATCTCGCCACGGCGCAGCGCCTGCATCAGTTGGTCGGGCGTGTACGCCTCGCTGCGCGGCGTGATCACGCCGGTGGCGACCATGTCCTGCACCAGCGCGCGCGAGGCGGCACTGTTGGCCTGATCGGCGACACCGGCGTCGAGGTGACGCAGGTTGAGATTGATCGCATAGCCGAACAGCAGCAGCTGCATCACCGGGATGCCGACGATCATCGCCAGCGTGATGCGGTCGCGCCGTAGCTGCCGCAGTTCCTTGAGCATGATCGCCCACAGCCTGCGCAGGTTCATTCCGCCGGCTCCCGGCCACGACCACGGGTGGCGGCCACGAACACGTCTTCCAGGTTCGGTGCCACCTTCTCGATGCTGGCCTGCGGGTCAGCACTGGCCAGCGCACGGCCCAGCACTGCGATGTCCGCCGCTCCCTCATTGCACAGCACGCGCAGATGGGTGCCGATCTGCGCCACGCTGAGCACGCCGGGCAGATCGGCCAGTGCGCGGCTGGCCAGGCGCGGCTGCGACGCGGTGACCTGCAGCGTGCGCCCTTCCAGCCGTGCGCACAGTTCGGCCGGGGTGCCGTCGGCCACCAGCGCGCCACGATCAAGGATCGCCAGGCGGTGGCAGCGCTCGGCCTCGTCCATGTAGTGGGTCGAGACCAGCACGGTGGTACCGGCGTCGGCAAGTTCAAACAGGGCCTCCCAGAAGTCGCGGCGTGACTCCGGGTCGACCGCGCTGGTCGGCTCGTCCAGGAACAGCAGTTCGGGCGAATGCACCACGGCGCCGGCCAGGGCCAGGCGCTGCTTCTGCCCGCCGCTGAGCGTACCGGCCAGCTGCGGCTGCCGGTCCTGCAACCGGTACCGCTGCAGCAGCGCATCGACCCGTTGCCGGGCCTGGTTGCGCGGCAGGCCCTGAATGGCGGCGAGGAATTCCAGGTTCTCGCGTACCGATAGGTCTTCGTACAGCGAGAAGCGCTGGGTCATGTAGCCGATGCGCCGGCGCAGTGCTTCGGCCTGCTCGGGAACCGCCAGGCCCAGCACCTCGATCTGCCCCGCACTGGGTTCCAGCAGGCCGCACAGCATGCGGATGGTGGTCGACTTGCCCGACCCGTTCGGGCCCAGGAAACCATAGACCTGGCCACGGGGCACGGTCAGGTCGACCTTGTCCACGGCCAGCAGATCGCCGAAGCGGCGGGTCAGGCCCTGCGCATGCACTGCGATGTCCGCACCGGTGTTCAGAAGCGCACCTGCACCGGCAGCCCGGCCGGAAGCGTCTGCATGTCGCTGCCTTCATCCACTTCGATCTCGGCGAGGTAGCTCAGGCGCTCGACGTCATCGCCGGTCAGTGCGTAGTACGGGGTGAAAGAAGGCTCGCTGCGGATCGCGCGCACATGGCCCTTCAGTACGGTGGTGCCCCCTCCCTCCAGCTGTATCTGTGCCGGCTGACCGACCTTGACCTGCAGGCGCAGCGGCTGCGGCAGGTAGACGCGCGCATAGGGGCGCTCGCCAACCAGCAGCACCGCCAGTGGCGCCCCGATCGGTGCCTGGTCACCCTGCCGGTACGGCAAGGCATCGATCACGCCATCGCGCGGTGCGCGCAGCTGCAGCTTCTGCAGGTTGACGCCCTGCACCACCTGCTGCGCCTGTGCGGCGTCGGCGGCCGCCTGGCCCTGGGCGATGTCCTGCGCGCGACTGCCGTGCACCCGTTCCAGCCAGGCCTGCTCGGCGGCACGCACGCTGGCCGCGGCATTGCCGGCGGCCGCCCGTGCACGGTCCAGCTCGGCGGCGGCGATCAGGCGCTGGCGTGCCAATGGTTGCACGCGCCGATAGTAGGCAGTGGCTTCAGCAGACTGCGCGCGCAACGCGGCCAGTTGTGCCTGGGCCTGTGCGATCTGTTCCTGCCGCGGGCCGAGCTTCAGCTCTTCCAGCTGGGCCTGCGCGCGCGCCGTGTCGGCCTGCGCCACCGCGAACTGCGCGTCGCCGCGGGCGGGGTCGAGCTGCATCAGCACGGCCCCGGCCTTGACCCGCTGGCCCTCGCGCACCTCCAACGTGGCGATCACCTCGGCCGCCGGCGCCGGCACCGTGATCCGGTCCCACTCCAGTGTGCCCAGCGCCGTTGGCGTTGACTGCCCACAGCCTGCCAGCAGGCCGATGGCCGCCAGCCCGAGTCCACGCATCCCGTTGCCGATGCCCATACCATCCCCTCCTGCGACGGCGACACGGTGCCAGCTGCCCCGTGCACCCTCAATGATTCCGATCAGCCCTGACGGTTTTTTCGCCACGTACGGGCGAGCCTTTTGCTGCAAGGCTCCTCTCCACCTATCCACAGCTTGATTCAGCATCATTCCACAGCTGGTGTGGAGAACCGAACGGGGGCGGCCGTACTGGGTGCCTGGCAGCGGAAGATGCGCTGCCGTCACAGGAGCCGGCCGGCTGTGACGGTTTTTTCACCACCGCCTCATACGCCTTGTGGCACAAGCACTGCGAAGGCCTATCCACAGGTTTTCGCGCCCCCCGTCCACACCGGGTGTGGAAAACCGCGTATCGGCCTGCTGCTGGCCGCATGCCCGGTACGCGCGTAACCTTGTCATCCCAAGTCCATCGCGGTGGACGGCGAACCCGCCCCACCCCAAGCAATGAAAAGCATCGATCATCGAGACTTCACCCTGTCGCCGGAAGACAACGAGCGATTGGCCAACCTGTGCGGCCCCTTCGACGGGCACCTGCGCCAGATCGAGCTGAAGCTCGGCGTGGAGATCGCAAACCGTGGCTTCGTGTTCCGCATCAGCGGGCCCAATGAAGCCATCGTGGAGGCGCAGAAGCTGGTTGAAGCGCTGTACGCCGAAGCCGGCGAGACCGTCTTCGACAACCACGCCATCCATCTGCGCCTGGCGCAGGCCAATGTCGAGCAGATCGCCGAACGCTCCTACGAAGCGCAGGAGGTCGCGATCAAGGTCAAGCGCGGTACGGTACGTGGCCGTGGCGCCAATCAGTCCCGCTACCTGCACCAGATCGCCACCCACGACATCAACTTCGGCATCGGCCCGGCCGGTACCGGCAAGACCTTCCTGGCCGTGGCCAGCGCGGTCGAAGCACTGAACGAATCGCGGGTGCAGCGCCTGATCCTGGTGCGCCCGGCGGTGGAAGCCGGCGAGAAGCTGGGCTTCCTTCCAGGCGACCTGAGCCAGAAGGTCGATCCCTACCTGCGACCGTTGTACGACGCCCTGTACGAGATGATGGGCGTGGAGAAGGTGGTCAAGCTGCTGGAGAAAAACGTCATCGAGATCGCGCCGCTGGCCTACATGCGCGGCCGCACGCTCAACGATGCATTCGTGATCCTGGACGAAGCACAGAACACCACCATCGAACAGATGAAGATGTTCCTGACCCGCCTGGGCTACGGCTCCACCGCGGTGGTCACCGGTGACCTGACCCAGACCGACCTGCCCAAGCACGTGAAATCCGGTCTGCGCGACGCCATCGATGTGCTGCGTGAAGTCGAGGGCGTCAGCTTCACCTTCTTCGAATCCCGCGACGTGGTCCGCCACCCGCTGGTCGCGCGCATCGTCAGCGCCTACGACCGCCGCGACCTGCATCAGATCCAGCCTGGAGCGACGCCATGACCCGTGGTCCCGTGCGACTGGACGTCGCCGTCAGTTATGCCCTGCCGCGTGCCGGCCTGCCGGCGGCCGTGAGCTTTCGCAAGTGGGTGGCCGCTGCGTTGAAGGGCCGCATCCGCGAGGCCGATCTGGCCATCCGCGTGGTCGATGCCAAGGAAGGCCAGTCGCTGAACCGCCATTACCGTGGCAAGGACTACGCCACCAACGTGCTCAGCTTCCCGGCCGAAGTGCCCGAAGGCCTGCCCAAGGGCGTCAAGTTTCCACTGCTCGGCGACCTGGTGATCTGCGCACCGGTGGTGGCCCGCGAAGCCGACGAACAGGGCAAGGCGCTCAACGCCCATTACGCGCACCTGACCGTGCACGGCGTGCTGCACCTGCTTGGCTGGGACCACGAGGACGACAAGGAAGCCGAGGCGATGGAACAGCTGGAGCGCGACATCCTGGCCGAGCTCGGCATCGCCGATCCCTACGCCGGCGAGCGCTGACGACCACGCACACCGGGTTCATCACGGAGGACAACCCCATCGCGCTGTTGCCCGCACTCATCGCCGCTCTTCTGCAGGTAACCACTGCCCCGGGCATCGACCCCGACCGGGAACGACCGTCGCCGTTCCCGGCCAGCGACAGCGCGGCCGACATTGCCGCCAAAGTCGCCGAGGTGCAGGCCTTCTTTGACGTCAGCCAACAGACGGCCCGCCAGGCGGTCGCCGAGGCGCAGCAGCACGCATTGATGGAACGCTTGAGGGCGCGCCACGCGGCACGCCTGGCCGGCATGTGGGTGGACAATGCGACGGGTTGGACCGTCGTCGTGCGATTGACTGGCCCAGCCTCCGAGGCGGATGAGACCCATCCAGGGGCGGACGGCCCGCAACGCGTGCGCTATATCATCGGCGCTTCAGTGACCGAAGCGGAGATGCAGCGCCGTCTTCAGGCGCAGCAGGGCTGGTTCATCCCGCAGCTGCCCGGTCTGACCGGCTATGGCCTGGACGTCATGACCGGTGAACTGGAGCTGGAACTCCGGGATACCGCTGGCGCGCGCGCAACGGCGGCGACCGTGCGCGACCACCTGCAGGCGCTGCTGGGCTACCCGGTCAGGCTGCGCTGGTACCCGGCGGCATCGCAGCGCCGATCGCCCTGACCCAGCCGGGCTGCAGGTGCCGGTCCGCGCGCTGCGCAATTGTTTGCCGCCTGGCATGGCGGCACAAGGAAACCAAGGATGACCTCGGGAAACAGCTTCACGGCGATTGCAATGAGTGCGGGCCTGTTCGCAGGCCTGCTGGTGCTGGGCGCGTACACCGTGCGCCGCATCAGCGCCCGCGACCCCAGCGGCAGGCAGTGGCTGCTGCGCAGCCTGGCCCTGCTCTCGCCCTTGTGCCTGCTGGCCGGGCTGGCGACCGGCATGATCGGCCCACACCTCACGGGTAGAGCAGAACCCGTCCACCTGCCCGGGCTGTGGGAAACGTCGATGGTGCTGGTACTGGTCGGTGCCTTGACCCTGCCGGTGCTGTGGCGAACGCTGCTGCAGCAGCGGCTTGGCAGGCCGGTCAACGCGCTTCCGTTCTTCCATGCGAGCCGCACCTCGTTGCTGGTGCTGTTCGTGCTGGCCGTGATCTACGTGAAAGTGGCCAGGACAGCCGCATCGGAAATGTTGCCCTGGCTGACCAGCCCGGGCCTGTGGCCGGCGGTGGTGCGCATCGCGGGGCAATCGATGCAGATCACCATGCTCGCGGTCGTGTTTACCCTCTCACTGATGGTCGTGCGGCGGGCGATGACCGGTTTCCTGCGCCTTCTCATCGGGCTGTTCAGGCGCTCACCGGAGCTATGATGGGTGCCCTTCGCCTGCGGAAACCGCCCGTGTCACTGCGCTGCTGCCTGCCCCTGCTGTGTGCCCTTGCGGTCCCATCCGCCTTCGCTTCCAGCGTCGACCTGCCGGCCCTGATCGAATGCCGCCAGGGCGTGGCCGAGCAGGCCGCGCTGGCGCCGCTGCTGGCCGATCCGCTGAAGGCCGTGGCCCAGGGCCTGCAGCCGCTGCCGCAGGGCAACCAGTTCATGAGCGAGTTCCGGCTGGCCAGCCCGATCACCGTCTTCGGCCAACAGACCGATCGGGTGGCGGTGGCCGGCGCCAGCGTCATGGCCGTCCTCGACCAGGCCGACCCACGCCCGCTGGCCAAACGGCTGGAATTGGAGACCGGCTACGACCAGGACGGCAAGTTCATGGCCGGCCGCGAGCTGGTCAGCCGCGACGTGACCGACCCGAAGACCGGCGAGGCCCAGATCGAGTCGATCATCCTCAGCGTCTCCACCGTGGCCTCCCACCCGGGCAAGACCCTGGCCGGCTGCACCTACAGCCTGGACCTGCCCGAGGAGGAGCCGGCCGCGGCCGCCCCAGCCCCGGCCACCGGCAGTCACTGACAGGCCGTCACATCCTGCTAGACTTGGGTCAACGCCCGGCCTGCCGGGTGCCTTTTTTCCAGAGATGTCAGAAGACGACAGTAGTAGCTCCCCTGCGGAGCACAGTGAAAAGAAGCGCGGCTGGCTTGAACGCCTGACCTCCGCCTTCTCCGGCGAACCCCATACCCGCGACGAGCTGGTCGCTGTCCTGCACACCGCGCAGGAAGAAGGCCTGATCGCCGCCGATACCCTGAAGATGATGGAAGGCGCCATTTCGGTGGCCGAGCTGACCGTGGGCGACGTGATGATCTCGCGCTCGCAGATGGTCTCGCTGCCGGTTGAAGCGCCCTTCCTGGAACTGATGAAGCAGGTGGTCGAATCCGGCCATTCACGCTTCCCGGTACACGGCGAGAACAAGGACGACATCCTTGGCATCCTGCTGGCCAAGGACCTGCTGCGCGGCGTGGTCGCCGACAACGGCCCGGCCAACGTACGCGAGCTGCTGCGCCCGGCAGTGCTGATTCCGGAGGCGAAGAAGCTCAACGTGCTGCTGAAGGAGTTCCGCCTGTCGCGCAACCACATGGCCATCGTGGTCGACGAGTACGGCGGTGTCGCCGGCCTGGTCACCATCGAGGACGTGCTGGAACAGATCGTCGGCGAGATCGACGACGAGCATGACGAGGCCGAGGACCCGTCGGCGCAGATCGCCATCCAGTCCGACGGACAGTACGTGGTCGACGCGCTGACCCCGATCGGCGACTTCAACGAGCGTTTCGGCGCAATGTTCTCCGACGAGGATTACGACACGATCGGTGGCCTGGTCACCGAGGCCGTGGGCCATCTGCCGGAAGTCGGCGATGAGCTGGCACTGGACCGCTTCATGTTCCGCGTGGCCCGCGCCGATGCGCGCCGGGTACAGGCCTTCCACGTGACCGTGCTGCCGCCGGACGCGCAGGACGACGCTTGAAGCGCCGCGGCCTGATCCTCATGGTGTGGCTGACACTCTACGTGTTGGCCATGGCCCTGCCGCTGGCCGCCTTCGCGCAGCCGGCGCCGGCCACACCTGCCGTGCCAGCGGCCAGCGCTGAAGCCCCTGCTCCGCGCATCGGCGTGGTGACCATGCAGCCGGGCACGGTGTTCTTCGAACGCTTCGGCCATGACGCCATCGTGGTGGTCGATCCGCTCAGCGGCGACGCAACCTCGTACAACTTCGGCTACTTCGACCCCTCCGAGGACGATTTCATCAGCCGCTTCGCACGTGGCGACATGATGTATTACCTGGTGGCGCTGCCGCTGCAACAGGACCTGTCGTACTACGACGAGACCGGCCGCGGTGCCAGCGTGCAATGGCTGGACCTGCGCCCGGACCAGGCGCGTGCGCTGGCCGCTGACCTGGCCGAGCGGGCCAAGCCGGAAAACGCGCGCTACCACTACGACTATTACACCGCCAATTGCGCCACGATGGTGCGCGACACCCTCGACAAGGCGTTGGGTGGTGGCCTGCAGTCGCAGCTGTCGGGGCGCTCGCGTGGCAACACCTATCGCAGTGAATCGGTCCGTCTGGCCTCGCCGGCACCCTGGATGTGGCTGGGCTTCGATGTGGGCCTGGGGCCGTTCGCCGACCAGCCGCTGTCGCGCTGGCAGGAAGCGTTCGTCCCGATGCGCCTGGCCGATGCCCTGCGCCAGGCACGCAACAGCGATGGCCGGCCGCTGGTGCAGGCCGAACAGGAACTGTTGCCGCACCGCATCGATCCGGAGCCGAAGGAGTTCGCACGCCGCTGGTGGCCGTGGCTGCTGTGCGGCCTGGTGATCGCCGCTGGCGTGCTGGCGCTGCGCAACCGCCCGCGCCTGCTGGCCGGGCTGGCACTGCCGTTCTGGCTGCTGTGCGCTCTGTTGGGTGGCGTGCTGGTGTTCCTGTGGGGCTTCAGCATCCACTACGCCGCGTGGGCAAACCGCAACCTGCTGCTGCTTTCGCCGCTGGCCGTGCTGCTGCTGCCCGGTGCGATCGCGCTGCTGCGCCGGCGCCTGCCGGGACGCATGTTCAGCATCATGTTGTGGCTGCTGGCGGTACAGGCGGTGGCCGCACTGGTGCTGCACTGGCTGAGCCTGCAGGCCCAGTACAACGTGCAGTGGATCGTGCTGCTGCTGCCGGTGCACGCGGCCCTGGCGTGGGTGCTGGGGCGCCGTCCTCACTTGTCCGAAACACGGCCCTGACGCACGATGGCGGGCATGTCATTGCCCGCCTCCGCTTCCGCCCCGGCTTCGGCCAACCCTACCTGCGTCATCAACTGCGTCCACTACGATGACGAGGGCAAACGCCACGACATCAGCCTGGACGCCATCAGCGATGTCATCGCCAGTGGCAATGGCTTCGTGTGGGTCGGCCTGTACGATCCCAACGACGATGTGCTGCTGAAACTGCAGGAAGAATTCTGCCTGCACGACCTGGCCATCGAAGACGCGCGCAACGCACACCAGCGGCCCAAGGTCGAGGCCTACGGCAATTCGCTGTTCGTGGTGGTGACCACCGCGCAGATGGTCGACGAGCGCATCCAGTATGGCGAAACCCATGCCTTCCTCGGCCCGCGCTTCCTGGTGACGGTGCGCCACGGCGCCTCGCTGTCCTACGCGCCAGTGCGCGCACGCGTCGAGCGCGAGCCGCAGCTGCTGAAAATGGGCCCGTCGTACTGCCTGTATGCGGTGACCGACTTCGTGGTCGACAACTACCTGCCGATCGTGCACCGCTTCCGCGATACCCTGGACCTGCTGGAGAAGGACATCTTCGCCGAGAATTACAAGCGCAGCACCGTGGTGCGCCTGTACGAGCTCAAGCGCGAACTGAACAAGATGCGCATGGCAGTGGCGCCACTGCAGGACGTGCTTGCGCAGCTGCGCCGCTACCAGGGCGAACTGATCCCGGACGAAGTGAAGCTGTACGTGCGTGACGTGCATGACCATGCGGTGCGCATCAGCGATGTGATCGACACCCTGCGTGAGATGCTGGGCACCGCGCTGAGCGTGAACCTTTCGCTGGTGACACTGGCGCAGGGCGAGACGGTCAAGCGGCTGGGTGCGTGGGCCGCACTCTTGGCGGCGCCGACGCTGATCACCAGCTGGTACGGCATGAACTTCAGCCACATGCCGGAGCTGAGCCAACCGTGGGCCTACCCACTGATGATCGTTGGCGTGGGCGGCGTCTGCGTAGGGCTGTACCGGCTGTTCAAGCGCGCGAAGTGGTTGTAGCGCGTATCGACCAACGGTCGATACCCACCATGCACGGGGGGCGTCGATACCCCGCAATCCGGTAGGCCCCGACCGTTGGTGGTGGCACATGACCCGCTTCTGGTAGTGCCGGCCGTTGGCCGGCAATCAGGGCAATGCGGGCCAGCGACCGGCACTACCGCTCGGGATCAAGCCACGTAGACCGTCTTGATGTTCATGAACTCATGGATGCCATGGTCAGCCAGCTCCCGACCAAAGCCTGACTGCTTGCTGCCGCCGAACGGCAGCCGCGCGTCGCTCTTGACGATGGCGTTGACGAACGCCGCACCGCATTCCATGCGCTGCGCGAAGCGCTCGCCGCGTACCGGATCGCCGGTCCACACGCTGCCGCCCAGGCCGAAGCGGGTGTCGTTGGCCACGCGCAGTGCCTCGGCCTCATCCTTGACCCGGATCACCGCGGCCACCGGCCCGAACAGCTCCTCGTCATACGCCGGCATGCCCGGGCCGACCTGGTCGAGCACCGTGGCCGGATAGCCGGCATGGGTGCCGGCTATCGGCTCACCACCGATCAGCACCTGCGCGCCCTTGGCCACGCTGGCCTGCACCTGCTTGTGCAGTTCGTCACGCAGGTCGGCGCGAGCCATCGGTGCCAGCGTGGTGCCAGGCTTATCGGGATCGCCGTACTGGCGCTCGCCCGCCGCCTCCACAAAGCGACGGGTGAACTCATCGGCCACCGCCTCGACCACGATGAAGCGCTTGGCCGCGATGCAGGTCTGGCCGCTGTTGTCGAAGCGCGACTTCACCGCTGCGGCCACGGTCTTGTCGAGGTCGGCATCGTCGAGCACCACGAAGGCATCGCTGCCACCCAGCTCCATCACCGACTTCTTCAGCTGGCTGCCGGCATTGGAGGCGATCGAGCGCCCTGCCCGCTCGCTGCCGGTCAGCGTCACCGCCTTCACCCGTGCGTCGCGCAGCACATCGGCGGCCTGGTCGTTGTCGATGTGCAGCACGTCGAACACGCCATCAGGCAGGCCGCCGTCACGGCACACCGCCAGGATCAGGTCGGCGCACTGCGGCACGTTGCTGGCGTGCTTGAGCAGGGCGACGTTGCCAGCCATGAACGCCGGGGCGAGGAAGCGGAACACCTGCCAGATCGGGAAATTCCACGGCATCACCGCGAACACGCAGCCGATCGGCTCGTAGCGCACGTAGCTGCGCTGGGCTTCGGTATCGATCAGCTGCGGCTTGAGATAGTCGGCGGCGTGGTCGGCGTAGTACTCGCAGGCCGCCGCGCACTTGTCGACCTCGGCCAGCGCCTCGGCCTTGAGCTTGCCCATCTCGTGGGTCATCGCCTGCTGCAGGTCGTCGCGGCGCGTGCGCAGCTGCGCCGCGATCTGGCGCAGGATCACGCCGCGTTCCTGCAGTGAACGCTCGGCCCAGCCGGGGAAGGCATCGGCGGCGGCCTGCAGGCGCTGCTCGATGTCGGCAGCGCCCATCAGTTCATGGCGGTAGGTCACCTGGCCGGTGGCCGGGTCGACGATCTCGACGGTCATGGGGGATCTCCATCTGGAAGACCCCCATTGTGCGCCGCCGGCCGTGAGCCGGGTGTTGCCGGCACAGTGGACGGATCGTGTACTCAGCCGTTGTCCTGCCGCGCCAGCTGCAGGTCGCGCTGGCGCCGCTTCTCGGCGCGGGCATTGATGTACCAGCCGATCACCGCGGCGATCGATACCGCCGACACCAGCAGCGTGGCCAGTGCATTGATCTTCGGGCTGATGCCCATGCGCACCGACGCGAACACCTTCATCGGCAGCGTGGTCGAGCCCGGCGTGGCGACGAAGCTGGCCACCACCACGTCATCCAGCGACAGGGTGAACGCCAGCAGCCAACCCGCCACCAGCGCCGGCGCGATGATCGGCAGGGTGATGCGGGTGAACACGGTCAACCGGCTGGCGCCCAGGTCCATCGCCGCTTCTTCCAGCGACAGGTCCATTTCCTGCAGGCGCGAGGACACCACCACGGTGACGAAGCAGAGGGTGAAGGTCACGTGCGCGATCCAGATGGTGGCCAGGCCACGCGCCGGGAAGCCGGGAATCGCGCCCATCGATGCCAGCAGCGCCATCAGCGAGAAGCCCAGGATCACGTCCGGCATCACCAGCGGCGCGGTGACCAGCGCCCCGAACAGTGGCTTGCCGCGGAAGCGCTTGAAACGGGTCATCACCATCGCCGCCAGCGTACCCAGCACAGTAGCGGTACACGCAGTCCAGAACGCCACCACCAGGCTGGTCCACATCGCCTCCATCAGCGCGCGGTCGGCAAACAGGTCGCTGTAGGCGCGGGTGGAGAACCCGGCCCAGACCATCGCCAGCCGCGAGCTGTTGAACGAATAGAACATCAACAGCAGAATCGGCAGGTACAGGAAGGCGAAGCCCAGCAGCAGCACGCCCAGCCCCAGGCCCTTGGCGGTACGCGGGCTCATGCCTGCTTCCCTTCCAGCAGGCGCTGCTGGGAACGGTTGAACAGCAGGATCGGCACCAGCAGCAACAGGATCATCGCCACCGCCATCGCCGACGCGCCCGGCCAGTTGCGGTTGTTGAAGAACTCGTTCCACAGCTGGCGGCCGACCATCAGTGTCTCCGAACCACCGAGCATTTCCGGGATCACGAATTCACCCACCGCCGGGATCATCACCAGCATGCAGCCGGCGATGATGCCCGCCTTCGACAACGGCAGGGTGATGCGCAGGAACGCCTGCCACGGCTTGGCACCGAGGTCGTAGGCCGCTTCCAGCAGGCGGTGGTCATGCTTGACCAGATTGGCGTACAGCGGCAGCACCATGAACGGCAGGTAGCAGTAGACGATGCCGATGTAGGCGGCGGTCGGCGTATCGATCAACTGCAGTTTCGGCAGGCCCATCGACGTCATCAGCGCCTGCAGGCCGGTGAACTGCAGGAACTGGTCAAGCAGGCCGTTGCGGTCCAGGATCGCCTTCCACGCATACACGCGGATCAGGAACGAGGTCCACGACGGCAGCACCACCAGCATCATCGCCACGTTGCGAGCGGCCGGCGACAGGCGCGCGATGGCATAGGCCATCGGATAGCCGATCAGCAGGGTGAAGAAGGTGGAGATCGCCGCGATCCTGATCGAGCTCAGGAACGCCTGGGCATAGATCGAATCGCGGAACAGCGCCAGGTAGTTTTCCAGGTTCAGCTTCAGCGAGAAACCGCCGTCGGCGTACTGCAGCAGCCAGGTATACGGCGGCGAGCCGACCCGGCTGAGCGAGAAGCTGATCATCAGCACGATCAGGAACGGCACTGCGAAGAACAGCAGCAGCCACAGGTACGGAATGCCGATCACCGTGGCACGCAGCCCCGGCAGCCAGCGCTTCAGGCCGGCGACGCTCATGAGGTGAGCACCACGCCGTCGTTGTCGCGCCAGTGCACCCACACCTCGTCGCCCCAGGTGAAGCCATCACTGGCCCAGCGCTGCGAGTTGGCGAAGTTGGCCAGCACCTTGGCGCCGCTGGGCAGGCGCACGTGATAGACCGAGTGGCTGCCGAAGTAGGCGATGTCCTCGATCACGCCCTGCGCCTTGTTGGTGTGCCCTTCCGGCTCGTCCTTGCCGATCATCACCTTCTCCGGGCGCAGCGCGAACGCGACCGGCTGCCCTTCATAGCAGGTGATGCCATGGGCAATGTAGATCGGCGCCGGGAACAGCGGCGAGCGCACGGTCACGTACTCGGGCAGGTCCTCGTCGATCACCCCGTCAAACAGGTTGACCGAACCGATGAACTCGGCGACGAAGCGGTTGGCCGGCTGCTCGTAGACCTCGTCCGGCTTGCCGACCTGCTGGATCCAGCCGGCATCCATCACCGCGATGCGGGTGGCCATGGTCATCGCTTCTTCCTGGTCGTGGGTGACCATCACGCAGGTCACGCCCGACGACTCGATGATGCTGACCAGTTCCAGCTGCATCTGCGAGCGCAGCTTCTTGTCCAGCGCGCCCATCGGCTCGTCCAGCAGCAGCAGCTTCGGCCCCTTGGCCAGCGACCGCGCCAGCGCCACGCGCTGCTGCTGGCCACCGGACAGCTGGTGCGGCTTGCGCTTGCCCAGGTGGCCCATCTGCACCAGGTCGAGCATCTCGCCGACGCGCTTGCTGATCGCGTCCTTGCCCAGGCCATCCTGCTTCAGGCCGAAGGCGATGTTCTGCTCGACCGTCATGTGCGGGAACAGGGCATAGGACTGGAACATCATGTTGACCGGCCGCTGGTACGGCGGCAGCGCGTCCAGGCGCTGGCCATCGACGGTGATGCTGCCCTTGGTGGGCGTCTCGAAGCCGCCCAGACAGCGCAGCAGGGTCGATTTACCACTGCCGGAGCCACCGAGCAGGGCAAAGATCTCGCCCTTGCGCACGTCCAGGTTGACGTCGTCGACGGCGACGAATCCGTCGAATTCCTTGCGCAGATCACGAATGGAGAGATAGCCGGGCGCACCGGTCGTGTCGACGACGGCGCCTACCGGCTGGGCTTCAACGGGCATGGGGGCTCCGGGAGCGGGCGGTGGACAGCGGCGGCCATTCTAACGGCCGGGGGCCGAAGGGGATATGACGGCAGTGGGTGGAAGCGGCCGCTGGCGCGCCCAGGCCTCCCGAGGTGTGTCGGTTTTCCCCCGCCATGGTGGCCTGTGCGCCGGGAGGCCCGGGCTCTCCTCGACGCCCGGACGGCCGTCCCGGCCAGACACCACGGGCGGCGGCCCGATCTGCAACATTTTTCAGAGCGGGATCCATTGAAAGCCCGGGGCATTCCCCGCGCAATGCCCCGGATCTAGGCCTTGCATGGACCGACCCTGGTGATTTCCCCGGACAGCCCCTCCCCTTTCCCGCCCCGCCTGCCAGGCTGCCTGCCTGCACGGCTGCCGCTGGTCATCATCGGCGCCGGCCAGGCCGGGTTGTCGCTCAGCGCGCTCCTGCAGGAGGCCGGCGTCGAGCATCGCGTGCTGGAGGCCGAAACCGTGGGTGCCAGCTGGCGGCGACGCTGGGATTCGTTCCAGACCAACACCGCCAACGCGACCATGGCCCTGCATGGTCATGCCTATGCCGGGGATGACCCGGAAGGGTTCATGGGGGCCCCGGAAGTGATCCGACGGCTGCGCGACTATGCCGACGAGCGCGCATTGCCGATCAGCGAGGGGTGCGTGGTCCATCGGGTCGGGCCCGAGTCCGGTGGTTATGCCATCGACAGCAGCCGGGGGCTGATCCATGCCCAGGCGGTGGTGGTCGCCACCGGTGAATACCGCCGGGCGCGGTTGCCCCGGGCCCCCTTCGCGCCCGCACCAGGCCTCACCGTGCTGCACTCCAGCGACTACCGAAGTCCCGGCCAGCTACCCGAGGGCGCGGTGCTGGTCATCGGCGGCGGTCAGTCCGGCGCGCAGATCGCCCAGGACCTGCGCGACGGTGGTCGCAGCGTGTACTGGTCATTGGCCGATCGTCATTCGCACACCCGTCGGCTGCGCGGCAAGGACTCGATGACCTGGTGGGACATGGCCGGGCGCATCCATCAACACGTAAGCCAATCGGCGGGAGTACTGGCGGGTGGGCCGGACGCGCTGCGCAAGGCCCGCACTGCGGAGTTCCCGCTGATATCCGGCAAGGGAAGCGCCGGCCTGGGCAGTTCGATCAGCCTGTTGGCGATGCACCGCGCAGGCATCAGGTTGCTGGGCCGGTTGCAGGAATTCAGCGGAAACACCGCCCGCTTCGCCGATGTCCGCCCGCAGCTGCATACCGCGATCGAGGCGACGCGGGCCGAATATGCCTATCTCGATTCGCTGGCCAGCGCGTACTACGCCACGCGGCCCGAACCGCGCACCGACGATGCCCGCTACATTCCCGAAGAGGTCTACCTGCACTGGGAGCCGGAACCGTCCCCATGCAAGCTGGACCTGAAGGCTGCGGGGATCCGCGCGGTGGTACTGGCCACCGGCTTCGTCGCCGAATGGCCCTGGCTCGACATGCAGGGCGTGCTGGATGCACACGGCTATCCGCTTGGCGACTTCGGTGTTTCCCCGCAGCCGGGGCTGTTCTTCATCGGCATGCACAACCTGCAGCGGATGAGTTCGTCGTTCCTGTGCAACGGCGGCCGCGACGCACGCGACCTGCTGCCGGCCATCCTGCAGCACCTTGGCCGAAGCGGGAGTACCGGCTTCGGCGCAGGTTAAGGGAGCCGCCGGGCAAGGCCCGACGGCGCCAGACCGGCTCAGCGGCCGGTCTTCACCTCGGTCCACAGCCGGGTGTAGAGCTTGTCGGTCTCCGGCGTGTTGATCGAGTAGGTGAACATCTTCTCGGCAACATCCGCCGGCGGATAGATGGTCGGGTCGGTGCGGATCGCCTCGTCCACCAGCGGCGTTGCGGTCGGGATCGGGTTGGCGTAGTGGATGAAGTTGGTGTTGGCCGCAGCGACCTTCGGTTCCAGCAGGTAGTTGATGAACCTGTAAGCCGCTTCCGGGTGCTTGGCGTCCTTCGGGATCGCCAGCATGTCGAACCACTGCGGCGCACCTTCCTTCGGGATCGAATAAGCCACGTGCACGCCATTGCTGGCTTCCTCGGCGCGGTCGCGGGCCTGGATGATGTCACCGGACCAGCCGACCACCAGGCAGGTACCGCCGTTGGCCAGCGAACCCACGTACTGCGAGGAGTGGAAATTCTGAACGTACGGGCGGATCGACTTCAGCAGGTCGGCCGCCTTCTGCAGTTCGGCCGGGTCGCCGCTGTGCGGGTCCAGGCCCAGGTAATGCAGCGCGATCGGGATCATGTCGGCCGGCGTGTCCAGGATGGTCACGCCGCAGTCCTTCATCTTGCTGATGTTCTCCGGCTTGAACACCAGGTCCCAGCTGTTGGCGATGTCGGTGCTGCCGCCGAAGCGCTGCTTCAGCATGTCCACGTTGTAGCCGATGCCGGTGGTGCCGATCATGTACGGCACGCCGTACTGGTTGCCCGGATCCTGGGTGGCGATGCGCCTCATCACCGCCGGATCGAGGTTGGCCAGGTTCGGGATCTTGCTCTTGTCCAGCGGCAGGAACACGCCGGCCTGGATCTGGCGGCCGAAGAAGTTCAGGGTCGGCACCACCACGTCGTAGCCGCTGTTGCCGGCCAGCAGCTTGGTCTCGACCATCTCATCGCTGTCGAACACATCGTAGGTCACCTTGATCCCGCTCTCCTTCTCGAAGGTCGGAATGGTGTCCTCGGCGATGTAATCGCTGTAGTTGTAGACGTTCAGGACCTGGCTGTCCTGCGCGCCGCCGTTGCCACCGCCACAGGCGGCAAGCATGGCGGAGGCCAGGCCGAGCGTGAGGATACGCAGCTTCATCGGGTGCTCCAGAATGCGGGAAGGGGGGCCGGCGGGGCCGGCGACGGGTGCCAGCCTACCCCCCGGCGGCGGATTTTTCTATTCCAGATGCTCAGACGTTCAGCAGCAGGAACTCGCGCTCCCACGAGCTGATGACGCGGAAAAAGGTCTCGTATTCCTTGCGCTTGACCGAGATGTAGGCGCGGCAGAAACGCTCGCCCAGCAGGGCCTGGAGCTCGCTGCACTGCTCCAGCCCGTCCAGCGCCTCGCCCAGCGAGCGCGGCAGGTTGTAGCCCAGTTCCTTCGCGCTGCCGGTCACCGGCGCGTCCGGCGCCAGCCGCTCGCGGATGCCGAGCAGGCCGCAGGCCAGGGTCGCCGCCATTGCCAGGTACGGGTTGGCGTCGGAGCCGGCGAAACGGCTCTCCACGCGCATGTTTTCCGGCGTATCCAGCGGCACGCGCAGCCCGCAGGTACGGTTGTCGAAGCCCCAGTGCACGTTGCTCGGCGAGACCTCGCCGAACACCAGGCGGCGGTAGGAGTTCACGTTCGGCGCGAAGAACGCCATCGCCTGCGGCGCGTACTTCTGCAGGCCACCCAGGTAATGGCCGAACACTGGGCTGAACTCGCCCTCGGCATCGGAATCACCGGCAAAAACGTTGCTGCCGTCACTCATCCGCACCAGGCTCTGGTGGATGTGCATGGCACTGCCCGGCTCGTTCTCCATCGGCTTGGCCAGGAAGGTGGCATACACGCCGTGGCGCATCGCCGCCTCGCGCATGGTGCGCTTGAACAGGAATACCTGGTCGGCCAGGTCCATCGCATCGGCATGGGTGAAGTTGACCTCCAGCTGCGCCGCGCCCGATTCGTGGATCAGCGTGTCCACGTCCAGCTTCATCGCATCGGCGTAGTCGTACATCAGGTCGAGGATCGGGTCGAATTCGTTGACCGCGTCGATCGAGTACGACTGCCGCGCGGTCTCCGGGCGCCCGGAGCGGCCGGCCGGTGGCAGCAGCGGGAAGTCCGGGTCGGTGTTCTTCTGCACCAGGAAGAACTCAAGCTCCGGCGCCACCACCGGGCGCAGGCCCAGCTCGGCGTAGGCTGCCAGCACGCGGCGCAGCACGTTGCGCGGCGCCAGTTCGTGCGGCTCACCGCTCTTGGTGTAGCAATCGTGGATGACCTGCGCGGTGGCGTCGGCCGCCCACGGCACCATGCGCACCGTGTCCGGATCGGGGCGCAGCATCATGTCCGAGTCCGACGGCGAGGTCAGCTCGTAGTAGTCATCAGGGAACTCGCCGGTGACGGTGGTGGCGAAGATGCCTTCGGGCAGCCGCGTACCGTAGTCGTGCGAGAACTTGTCGGCGGGAATGATCTTGCCGCGCGCGTTGCCGGTGATGTCCGGCACCAGGCATTCCACCTCGGTGATGCGCCGCTCCTTCAGCCAGCGCAGCAGCGTGCTTTCCTGCGGTGCGGGGGGCGTGGCCGTCTTGCGCGGGCGCGTTCGGGAACTCATCGGGAATCCAGTCGGTTCTGTTGGTGCTGCCGGCAAGCCTGGCCGAACGCACGGAAAATAGCGTGATAGAACGGCGCCTGCATGACACGCCACTCCGGGTGCCACTGTACGCCGAGCACGAAACGATGGTGCAGGCTGCGTGCCGCTTCGACCAGCCCGTCGTCGGCCACGGCCTCGACCTGCAGGCCCTGCGCGAGGCGGGCAATGCCCTGCCCGTGCACCGAATTGACCTGCGCCCGGTCGCTGCCGTGCCACTGCGCCAGCCAGCCATCGGCAACCAGGGTAACCGCGTGGGCCGGTCCGTACTGCACCTCCACCGGCGCCTGCGGGTCTTCGCGATGGTCAGCCAGGCCAGGCACCGCGTGTACCTGCGGATGCAGGCTGCCACCCAGCGCGACGTTCAGTTCCTGGAAGCCGCGGCAGATCGCCAGTACTGGCAGGTCCAGCGCCAGCGCCTCGCGCAGCAGTGCGAAGGCATTGGCATCACGCGCCGGGTCATGCGGATTGCCCGGCCAGCTGCGGCCGCCCTCGTAGTGCTGCGGTTCGATGTTGCTGACCGCACCGGTCAGCAGCAGGCCATCGAGCCCCTGCAGCCAGTCGCCAGCCGGCAAAGCAGGCTGCAGGCTCGGCAGTACCACCGGGGTCACTTCGGCGGCCTCGGCCAGCGCGCGCACGTACTTCTCGCCGGCCACCGCGAAGCGGTGATGGCCGAGCACGGTACTGTCGGTGGGCAGGCCCACCCAGGGCAGGCGGCGCATGGAAAAACTCCTTGACGTGCCGACACGTTACCCGTCGCCCGGCGAAGGCGGCAAGTCGTCGCCGTCACACCATGGCTGTCACGCATCGGCGAAACTACGCGGGTGAATGCTGATCGTCCTCCCCCGCTCCCCCCTCCCGCACTGCGCCCGCGAGGCCTGCGGTGAGCGCCGCCTTCCCGCCCAGCTGGTATGCCGCCAGCCTGCCCGAACCGCCCGCCCTGCCCTCGTTGCGGGGGGATGTGCAGGCCGATGTCGCGGTGCTGGGCGCCGGCTATACCGGCCTGACCGCAGCCCTGGAACTGGCTACGCGCGGCCAGCGCGTGGTGGTGCTGGAGGCGCAGCGGATCGGCTGGGGCGCGTCCGGTCGCAACGGTGGCCAGGCGCTGGTCGGCTATGGCTGCGAGGTGGACGAACTGGAGCGTCAGCTCGGTCGTGATGATGCGCGCCACCTGTTCGACTGGTCACGCGACGCGGTGCAGGCGATGCGCGCACGCATCGATCGGCACGGCATTGACTGTCATTGGGTGGAAGGCCACGCCAGCGTCGCCATCCGCGAACGCCATGAGCGCGACCTGCAGGCCAACTGCGAGCATCTGCAACGCCACTACGACTACCCCATGCAGTGGTGGGACCGTGATGCCCTGCGCGCACAGCTGGACAGCCCACGCTACCGCGCCGCGATGTTCGATCCGCTCAGCGCGCATCTGCAGCCCCTGGCCTATGCCCGCGGACTGGCCGATGCGGCGCGTGCGGCCGGCGCGGTGATCCATGAGAACTCCGCAGTGACCCGCGTGCAGCGCGGACCGCAGCCCACCCTGCATACCGCGCAGGGAAGCGTGCGCGCTGCGCATCTGGTGGTGGCCGGCAACGCCTGGTTGCAGGGCCTGCTGCCCGAGCTGGAACGGCGGATCATGCCCGTCGGCACCTATATCGGGGCCAGCGCGCCGCTGGGTGCCGAACGCGCCCGTGCCCTGATCGGCAACAACATGGCCGTGGCCGACACCGCCTGGGCGCTGGATTACTTCCGTCTCAGCCACGACCATCGCCTGCTGTTTGGTGGCCGTGCCAGCTATTCAGCACTACCGCCACCCGGCCTGCGCGGGGTGATGCAGCGGCGCATGCACCAGGTGTTCCCGCAGCTGGCCGACGTGCCACTGGAGCAGGTCTGGGGCGGTTATGTGGACATTACCCGCAACCGCGCCCCGCATTGGGGCCGGCTGGACGGCAATCTGTACTTCGCGCAGGGGTTCTCCGGCCATGGGGTGGCCGCCGCCGGGCTGGCCGGCGAGGTGATCGCCGCCGCCATTGCAGGCCAGAGTGAGCGCTTGGACGTGTTCCAGCGCCTGCGGCATGCCCCCTTCCCTGGCGGCCGGCTGCTGCGCACGCCACTGCTGGTGGCGGCGATGTCGTGGTACAAGCTGCGGGATGCGTTGTGGTGAAACAGTGAGCTGACACGGAGAGATTCCGAAGAACTGGCAATTCCCGGACCTCCACAGCATGTGAAGAGCACTCATCCAGAAGGGCGTGACGGAATTCTCATTTGATCGGCAGATCGCATCGGCAATTGCATTATCTATTTCATGCCGATACCGTCCCTCAGAACCGGGTCCCGCGGCGAATGGATGCTGACAGGGAACGTACTAGAGGGAGATGTGCGATTGAACTGGTGGAATGAAGGCCTGCAGTTGAAGTTGCGTATCCGCCCGGCGGGGCTGGTCCTTGCGCTGTTGTACGCCATCGCATGCTGGGCGTCTCGCCAGTTGTCGCTCGACCAGTTCTACCTGCCCGCCGGCGTCCGCGTGGCTGCGGTGCTGTTGTTCCCGCCTCGATGGTGGCCGTACCTGCTGCTGGGCGAATACGCCTACTTTGCGCAGATGCGCGTGCCAATGATCGAGAAGTATGGACTGGCCTGGATAGTGCTTGGTTCGGCACTGCTGATGCCTGCAGTGATGCTGATCGTGCATCTGCACCGGAAAATGATGGTGACCACGAAGAATGCATGGCTGATTTCAGTCGCGGCGGCTTCGGCACTGGTGGTCACGGCGCTCAATCTGATGTTGGCACATCTCCTGTGGCCGACACCACCGGAGATGCCGGTGCTTGCGAGCATCGCGCGCCTGGTCGTTGGCGACTTCATCGGCATACTGACCCTTGCACCGCTTGCGTTGCTGTGGACACGCCGGACCGGCAACGCCCGTTGGACATCAGGTTTCGCCCCGCCTGCACTCGCTGCCCTGACGCTGATGGCCATAATTGGCCTGTATGCCGCACAGCTGCCCTTGGACGAAGCCAACGCCAAGACATCGATGCAGCTGCTGATGGCGCTGCCGGTCGTCGTGCTCACCTGTCTGTATGGCTGGCGAGGTGCGGCGATCGGAGTACCGTCGCTCAACCTGATCATTGGTCTGACCACCCCAAGCCCCTACACGGGTGCGTTCGATCCAGCTGCGTTCGCGACCCAGCAGATCATGGCGGTCACCGGCGCTGCACTGCTGGTGTTAGGGTCGCGCATCACCCACTACTACCACCGTTCGCGATTGGGCGAAGTGGGTGAAAGGGATGCGCTCAAGCACGCGCGCAATTCACTGGTGGCAAGCGAGCTTGATCTCCGTGAGCGCGCGCGACACCTGAGGAAGCTGGGGGACGGCATCGACACCTCGCTCAGCGAGGTGGTGAATTGGCTCAATGCGCATGGCCATCCCACGATAGCGAACAGTCTCCTGCATATGGCTTCGGTCCATTCGCGACAGTTCCGCGAACAAACCAGCATGGTCTATCCCGCAGCACTGGAACATCTTGGGCTCTACGTCGCCCTGCAGGCCGGCGGCGTACGCGAAACCTGGGACCTGAGCCATCGCGTGATGCGCCCTCGATTGCTCGGCGATCCCTGTCAGCTCAGTGTCGGCCTGCAGCTGGCCGCCTATCGCGCCCTCACCGATGCCGTTTCGCTGTTGATCAACAGGGAATCCGGTCAGATCAGCATCCGCGTGCGTTGCGGCAGGAGAGGAGGACGCCGCGGCATCCTGATGACGGTCGCACTGCTGGATTCATACCGCAGCCTGTCACCGTCAACCGTCACCGCCACGGTCGAGCGCTTGGCTGGCCGCACGATTGCCTATGGCGGAACAGTGCAGTGCCATCGGAATCGGATACGGATGGCGATGGTGGAGACGGGTGACTCCGCCGCCATCGGCATTGCATCGTTCAACGCTATGGATCACGTGACCACCTCCGGGCAGGGAAGCTCGCAGACCCAGATCTGATTGCCGGTGTCCGCCAGAGGGCCGGCCCTACAATAATCGCCCTCTGCCGCGTTCATCGCGGCAAGCGCAGCGGCGCAGGATATCCCGACACCGCTGCGCACTTCTACGTCTTTACGGTGTTTCAACCGACCAGATGACCTCGCCGCCACTACGATAACGCACCAGCGAAAAATCGCTGCCGCTGTAGATCTGCGAGCGGTTGGCGCCTGCCGGTATCTGGATCTTCTGCTGAGGCAGCGAAACCTTGGTCGCATTGTTACCTGCCGGCAGCACCCAGTAGGTCCCCCCTGCGTTGCCGATAATCAGCTGCACGTTTCCGAGGAGGTCGTTCACCTGCAAATAGGTAATGCCATCACGCTGGAATCCATACAGCTGCCAGCTGGGGTCCTGGCTGAGATTGACCGCAGCCGGACTGGCCTGCCCCAACCCAGCCGTAGCCAATGGCTTTCCATGAAAATCCGAGGGACCGCCCGCGATTGCCGGGGCAGCGGCAATCATCAGAAATCCAGTAGCCGCACCAAAACATGAAAATCGCACAGTGACCTCCAGGTCGAAGTTGAAATCGAGAACCTCCAGCTGATACTAACCGCTTCCCATCTGAGCAATGGGCCAAACGACGAGCACGGACGTTTTCGTCCTAAAGTTACACCCGAAACCGCCGCTATCCGTGCCGAGCCCTCCTTTGTGAGCCACCGCATCATGCCCGTCCTGCCGCAGGCCGCCGTCGATGGCGACCTGGCCGATCCCCTGCCACAGCGGATCCTGCTGGTCGAAAATTCCCGTGCGTTCACCGGCATGCTGCGCGAAGCCATCGAACAGCGCCTGGAACTGCCGGTGGTGATCGCTTCCACCCTCGCCGAGGCCGATCGCCTGCTCAGCGAAGGTGCCGGCTGGTTCCTGGTGCTGACCGGGCTGGTGCTGGCCGACGGCGACCGTGATGCGGTGGTCGAGTTCTTCCTGAAGCGCGACCTGCCAACGGTGGTGGTCAGCGGCGTGTACGACGAGGACCTGCGCAAGCGCGTGCTGCAGCAGCAGATCATCGATTACGTGCTGAAGAACACCCCCGGCAGCATCGATTACCTGGTGTGGCTGGTGCAGCGGCTGGAACGCAACCGCCGCATCGCCGCGCTGGTGGTGGACGATTCGCCGTCTGCGCGTGGCTACGCTGCGGCCCTGCTGCGCATGTACGGCCATGAGGTGCATGAAGCCGCCGACGGCAACGAGGGCCTGGCTGCCATCGAGGCGCATCCGGCAATCCGCCTGGCGGTGGTCGATCAGGAAATGCCCGGCATGCAGGGCGTGGAGTTCACCCGCCGCCTGCGTACCCTGCGCTCGCGCGACAAGGTGGCGGTGATCGGCATCTCCGGCAATACCGATGCCTCGCTGATCCCACGCTTCCTTAAGAACGGTGCGAACGACTTCCTGCGCAAGCCGTTCTCGCGCGAGGAGTTTTTCTGCCGCGTCTCGCAGAACGTGGACCAGCTGGAGCTGATCGGCACTCTGCAGGATCTGGCCACCCGCGACTTCCTCACCGGGCTGCCCAACCGACGCTTCTTCCTGGAACAGAGCCAGCGCCAGCTGCCACAGCTGCAGCTGCATGGCCAGTGCGTGGCGGTGGCGATGATCGACATCGACCACTTCAAGCACATCAACGACACCCACGGCCACGAGGCCGGCGATGATGCGCTGCGCTCGGTGGCCGGCGCGGTGGCCGCACATGCACGCAGCCAGGACCTGATCGCACGCTTCGGTGGCGAGGAGTTCTGCCTGCTGGTGCCGGACATGGAACAGGACGAGGCGCTGCTGTACTTCGAGGAACTGCGCCAGCGCATCGCTGCGCTGGAAGTGGACATCGGCAGCGCTACCCTGCGCATGACCGTGAGCATCGGCCTGTGCTGCCTGCGCCCGCAGCGCGATGCGCTGCACCGGCTGATCTCCGAGGCCGACCGCCAGCTGTACCTGGCCAAGGCCGGTGGCCGCAACCGGGTCAGCTGCACCACGGTGGCCAGCCCGCTGCGCCCCCGCGAGCCTGCCCTGCCTTGACCGGCCCGCCTTGATCCAGATCAACGCCGCACCCGCGCGGCAGTTCTACAGTCGGCCCCGACATACGCATGAAGGGGAGCCGGGGGATGGCACTACTGGTCTGGCAGGACGATCTGAACATCGGCATCGATGTGATCGACCAACAACACCGCCGCATCATCGAGATGCTCAACCACCTGCACGTGGCACAGGCCAGCATGCAGCGTGCGGCGGTGGGTGAAGTGATCGACGAAGTGGTGGACTACACCCTGTCGCACTTCGCGTTCGAGGAAGAGCTGATGGAAGAGGCGGGCTATCCGTTCTGTGCCGCGCACAAGCGCGTGCACGAGGTCTTCATCAAGCGGGTATCGGAATACCGCATGCGCTTCCAGGCCGGCGAGGACATCAGCGACGAACTACGGACCATGCTCTCGCGCTGGCTGTTCAACCATATCCGTGGTGATGACCAGGCCTATGCCGAACAGGTCAAGGCGCACCTGAACCAGTTCGCCCGCGAACACCAGGGCGGCGGCTGGCTGGGGCGCACGCTCAAGCGCTTCTTTGGTTGAGCCGCAGGGCGCGCCGGTGCAGTGCTACCAGCGCGCACAGGGTAGCTACCGCAGTCAGGCACAGGTAGTAGCCGACCGCGACCAGGCCGAAGCGTTCCGCCAGCCAGGTGGCCAGGTACGGCGCCGGCGCCGCACCCAGAATGCCGGCCAGGTTGAATGATAGCGAGGCGCCGGTGTAGCGCACTTCCACCGGGTAGATTTCGGCCAGGAAGGTGCCACAGGGGCCGTAGGTCAGCCCCATCAGGAACAATCCCAGGCACAGGAACGCAGTGACCAGCCATGGGCTGTGCGGCTGGAACAGCGGTGCGAACAGCACGCCGAAGCCGACAATCAGCACGCTGGCGACGATCATGGTGCGGCGCGTCCCCCAGCGGTCGCCATAGCGCGCCGACAGCGGGATGCCCAGCGCGAAGAACAGCATGCCGGCCATCTGCATCAGCAGGAACTGCTCGCGGCTGTAACCCAGCACCGCCGTGCCATGGCCGAGGCTGAACACGGTCATCAGGTAGAACAGCACGAAGGTGGCGAACGCGCCCAGGGTACCCAGCAGCATCGGCACCGGGTGGTCACGCAGCACCGTCCACATCGGCAGCCGCACCGGTGCTTTGCGCTCCAGCGCCTGCCTGAAATCGGGGGTCTCGTGGATGTTCAGGCGCACCCACAGGCCAAGGCCGACCAGCAGCGCGCTGGCCACGAACGGAATGCGCCAGCCCCACTGCAGGAAGTCACCCTGGCTCAGGCAACGGCCCAACACCAGGAAGATGCCGGCCGACAACAGGAAGCCGAGTGGCGCGCCCAGCTGCGGGAACATGCCGTACCAGGCGCGCTTGCCCGGCGGAGCGTTCTCAGTGGCCAGCAGCACCGCCCCGCCCCACTCGCCACCCAGCCCCAGGCCCTGGCCGAAGCGGCACAGCGCCAGCAACGCGGGGGCCCACAGGCCAATCTGTGCATGGGTGGGCAACAGGCCGATCAGCACCGTGGACAAGCCCATGGTCAGCAGCGCGGCCACCAGCGTGGCCTTGCGGCCGATACGGTCACCGAAGTGGCCGAACACTGCCGAGCCCACCGGGCGCGCGATGAACGCGACCGCGAACGTTGCCAGTGACTGCAGCAGGGCTGCCTGCTCGCTGCTGTCCGGGAAGAACAGGTGCGGGAACACCAGCACGGCGGCCGTGGCGTAGATGTAGAAATCGAAGAATTCGATGGTGGTGCCGATCAGGCTGGCCAGCAGGACACGACGGGGGGAATTCACGGGCGGTGCGGCAGCGGTGATCGTCGACATCGGCAACACGGGTAACGGCGGATCGCCCGATTCTGCCACGGGCCGATGGCCGCACGGGGCGATGGTTTCAGCCGACACCGATGCCAACGGAATTTTTCGGGCCACCCGCTAGGCTGCGCCACCGGTCCCTGCATGGACGCTTTGCCGATGACTGCAGTCGCGCTGTCGTGGTCCGATTCGCCGAAGCTGCCGCGGATGGCGGCGTGGCTGGTGGTACTGCTGGTGCATGGCGGGCTTGCTCTGTGGCTGCTGGACAGCGGCCGGATCGAACTGCGCAGCGACGACGGCCCACGGGTCTTGCTGCGTTGGCTGCCACCGGAACTGCCGACGCCTGTAGCCAAGCAGCCGACCTTCCCCTCCGCACAGATGACGCGTCCGGCCGCATCGGTGATGCCCGCCCTGCCCCGGTTGCGCAGGCAGACAGCGCCCAGCCTGCCGCGGAAAACGCGGCTGCGGTGGCGCCACTGATCCTGAGTCTGCCTGCGGGCAGCATCGACGGTGGTGACGGCATCAGCGCTGCGGGTGTCGCTCCGCGTCTTATTGGTCGCCGCGAGATACACCCGGCATTCGCGGCGCGCCGCAACTACTTCCCGATCCGTCGGCAGATGACCCCCGAGCAGATCGTGCATGGCGTCGCGCAACTGCTGGGTTTGTGGCCACCGGGCTACATCGTCGACCCGTGCGAGCTGGGCAAGCAGGACATGGACTATTTCCAGAACGCCGTCGAAGAAGCCGACCGCGACATGCTGCGTGCGGCGGTGCTGCAGGTGAGCGCGCGTTGCCGGTAGTCGCATTACTGTGGCGTCGAGCTTGCTCGACGGCTTTTCGCATTTTGTAGAGCCGAGCCATGCTCGGCTGCATTTCGCGAAGAGCAGTCGAGCATGGCTCGACTCTACAAAGAGCAAACAGCAGCCGAGCGTGGGCTCGGCTCTACGAAAAGCGCTCGGCGGGCGCGTCGTTACAACTGGATCCAGGTGGCCTTGATCTCGCTGTACTTGTCGAACGCATGCAGCGATTTGTCCCGGCCGTTGCCGGACTGCTTGTAGCCACCGAACGGGGCGGTCATGTCACCACCGTCCCAGCCGTTCACCCAGACGCTGCCGGCGCGCAGCTGGCGTGCGACACGATGGGCGCGGCCCAGGTCACGCGTCCACAGGCCCGCCGCCAATCCATAGCGGCTGTCATTGGCCACGCGCACCGCTTCGGCCTCGTCGTCGAAACCAAGCACGGCCAGCACTGGCCCGAACACTTCCTCGCGTGCCAACGCGTGGTCCGGACGCACCTGGTCGAACACCGTGGGCTGCACGTAGCAGCCGCCGGACTCCACCTCGGCCCGATGGCCCCCCATCAGCAGACGAGCGCCCTCGCCTTCGGCACGGGCGATATCGGCCAGCACCTTGTCCACGTGCGCGGCGTCGACCAGCGCACCCATCGGTGCATCGGCCTCCAGTGGATGGCGGGGCTGCATGTGCTGGCCATAGGCAAGCACCTGGTGCACGAAGTCCTCACGGATCGAGCGCTGCACCAGCAGCCGCGAGCCAGCGGTGCAGACTTCGCCCTGGTTGAAGAAGATGCCCTGCGCCACGGCCTTGGCCGCTGCGTCCAGGTCCGGCGCGTCGGCGAACACCAGGTGGGGGCTCTTGCCACCGCATTCCAGCCAGACCCGCTTGAGGTTGGACCGTCCTGCATACTCCAGCAGCTTCGCACCGGTGGCGGTGGAACCGGTGAAGGCCAGCACGTCCACATCCATGTGCAGCGCCAAGGGCTCGCCCACGCGCGCACCATGGCCGGGCAGCACGTTCAGCACTCCGTCCGGCAGGCCCGCCTCGGCCGCCAGCGCCGCCAGCCGCAACGCCGACAGTGGCGAACGCTCGGACGGCTTGAGGACCACCGAATTGCCCATCGCCAGTGCCGGCGCGATCTTCCAGCAGGCCATCAGCAACGGGAAATTCCATGGCACGACCGCCGCCACCACGCCGGCAGGCTCGCGCGTGACCAGCCCCAGCTCGTGTGGGCCGGTCGGCGCGATTTCCCCGTACAGCTTGTCCACCGCTTCGGCGGTCCAGGCCAGGCAGCGCACCACGCCGGGCAGGTCGATACGGCGTGCGTCGCGCACCGGCTTGCCCATATCCAGGGTTTCCAGCAGCGCCAGCTCATCGGCGTGCTTCTCCACCAGCGCGGCCAGCGCCAGCAACACGCGCTTGCGATGCGCCGGGCTGGCCTGCGACCAGTGGCCCGCATCGAAGGCACGCCGCGCCGCCAGCACTGCGCGCTCCACGTCCTGTGCATCGCAGTCGGCGACCGCCGCGAGCACACGGCCATCGATGGGGCTGATGCAGTCGAAGCGGGCGCCGCTGGCGGCGTCGGTGTAGCGGCCATCGATGAAGGCCTGGCCGGGCATCGAAAGCTGCTGCGACAACGCCTGCCAGTGGCTGCGGTGGGGAAAGTCGGCCATGTCGGGCTCCACGGAACAGTTTCCCCGGTTATACCGGCGCGACCGCGACTTCACCGTGACGTGGCTGCGCTACATTTCCCCCATCGGACCCGACGGAGCTGGCATGAAGCGTCCCGGAAGCGACCTGCACGACCTTGCTACCCAGCGCCCGGAATCACTGGAGGCGTACTGGATGCCGTTCACCTCCAACCGCCAGTACAAGGCGGCGCCGCGTGTGCTGGTGCGTGCCGAGGGCATGCACTACGAGGATGTCGACGGCCGCCAGATCCTCGACGGTACCGCCGGCCTGTGGTGCTGCAACGCCGGCCACGCGCGGCCGCGCATCGTCGAGGCCATCGTCGATCAGGCACGCACGCTGGATTACTCGCCCGCCTTCCAGATGGGCTCGCCGCCGGCATTCGCGCTGGCGCAGCGGCTGGCCGCATTGGCACCAACGCCCCTGAACCATGTGTTCTTCACAAGCTCCGGCTCGGAGGCGGTGGATACCGCGATGAAGATCGTGCTGGCCTACCACCGCCAGCGCGGCGAGGGCCAGCGCACGCGCTTCATCAGCCGCGAGAAGGCCTACCACGGCGTCGGCTTCGGCGGCATGGCACTAGGCGGCTTGCCCAACAACCGCAGGGCGTTCGGCCTGCAGCTGGGCGGCGTGGACTACCTGCGCCACACCCTGGACCTGCAGCGCAGTGCATTCAGCAGGGGCCTGCCGCGCCAGGGCGCTGAACTGGCCGACGACCTGGAGCGGCTGATCGCGCTGCATGACGCCTCGACCATCGCGGCGGTCTTCGTCGAGCCCATCGCTGGGTCCGCCGGGGTCATCCTGCCGGCGCCGGGCTACCTGCAGCGCCTGCGCGAGCTGTGCGATCACCACGGCATCCTGCTGGTGTTCGATGAGGTCATCACCGGCTTCGGCAGGGTCGGCATGCCCTTCGCCGCACAGCGCTTCGGGGTCACCCCCGACCTGCTGACCTTCGCCAAGGCGGTCAGCAACGGCGCGGTGCCGCTGGGCGGCGTGCTGGCCAGCGATGCGGTGCACGCTACGCTGATGCAGGCGCCACCGCAGGCCATCGAGCTGTTCCACGGCTATACCTACTCTGGTCACCCGCTGGCCTGTGCGGCCGCGCTGGCCACTCTGGAGGTCTACGCCGAGGAGCGCCTGTTCGAGCGGGCCATCGAACTGGGCGAATACTGGCAGGAACGGCTGCATGCGCTGCAGGGCCTGCCCAACGTGATCGACATCCGCAACTTCGGGCTGGTCGGGGCGGTCGAGTTGGCGCCACGCCGGGACATGCCCGGCAGCCGCGGCTACGAGGTGTTCCGGCGCTGCTTCCACGATGGCCGGCTGCTGGTGCGCTGTACCGGTGACATCATCGCGCTGTCGCCCCCGCTGATCGTGGACAAGGCGCAGATCGACCAGATCACCGGCACGCTGGGCGAGATGATCCGGGCCACCGCCTGAGCCCTGGCCGGCGGCGGCGAGCGGGTACAATGGGCGGTTCCGCTCCTGCTCGCTGCCGTGCCCATGGATATCGTCGTCAAAGAAGAACTCAAGGCCTATATCGACCCGCTGACTGCGGACGAACATGACGCGCTGGAGCGCAGCATCCTGGCCGAGGGCTGTCGTGACGCGCTGGTCCTGTGGGGCAACGTACTGGTCGACGGCCACAACCGCTTCGGCATCTGCCAGAAGCATGGCCTGCCCTTCAACACAGTACAGAACACCCGCTTCCAGAGCATGGAAGACGTGCACCTGTGGATGATCGAGCAGCACCTGGGCCGTCGCAGCGTGTCCGACTTCCAGCGCGGCGTGCTGGCGCTGCGCAAGCGCGACATCCTGGCCGCCCGCAAGCAGGTCGAGCAGGCCCAGCTGCAGCGCGAGAGCGACGGCACCGCGGACATCACCGACGAAGGCGGCGAAGACAGCCCGCCGTGGGAGCCGGCCCCGAAGCTCAGCCGTGCTGAGCTGGCCCGCGAAGCCAAGCTGAGTACCAGCCAGGTCGGCATGATCGAGCGCATCCATGCCCAGGCTGCACCCGAAGTGGTGGAGGCGGTGAAGGCCGGCGTGATCTCGATCAGCGCCGCTGCGGCCGTGGCCGACCTGCCCGAAGAGGAGCAGCGCGCTGCCGCCGCCGGTGGCAAGGACGAGCTGAAGCAGGCCGCCAAGCGCGTGCGCGAGTCCAAGCGCAAGCCGCGCGCGCCGAAGCCGGAAGCAGCCGAGATGGATTTCGAGGAGGCAAATGAGGACGAGATCGCCAGCCGCGATGCCGAAGTGCTGTTGGCGCTGGAACAGCTGGGCGAGGATGCCCCGGCCCTGCGCCGCCGCGTGGTCGCGTTGACCCGCGAGAACGACACCCTGCGCGCGCAGTTGGCCGCGCTGCGCAAGCAGCTGGAAGCGCTTTAAAAAACGCGAACCTCTCATGTAGAGCCGAGCCCATGCTCGGCTGCGGTTTGCCGCGCGCAAGGCAGCCGAGCATGGGCTCGGCTCTACAGGCAGGCATCACCGGGCTGCGGTTAGACTCGTGCAATGACGCCTGCCCACGATCCGCGCCGCGCCCAGCTGCGGCGCCTGAAAGCCCTCGCACTGGGCCTGCTGCTGTTGATGCTGGCCGGATTCGCGATCAGCCACTGGCAGGGCGAGCGCGGCATCTGGGCCTGGGTCTCGGCCTTCTGCGAAGCAGCGGCCGTGGGCGCGCTGGCCGACTGGTTCGCTGTGGTCGCGCTGTTCCGGCGGCCGATGGGCCTGCCGATCCCGCACACCGCGATCATCCCGCGCAGCAAGGAACGCATCGGCGACAGCCTTGCGCTGTTCGTGCGCGACCAGTTCCTGGAGCCGGGGGTGCTGCTGGCCAAGCTGCAGGTGTTCGATCCGGCCAGCCGCCTCGGCAGCTGGCTGGCCGACCCGGCACGCTCGCGCATGCTGGCCGACATGGCCCGCGGCTGGGCGCTGCAGGCACTGGATTTCTTCGACGAAACCGCCGTACGCCGCCAGCTGCACGCCTTTGTGGTGCAGCAGCTGCGGCAGTGGAATGCCGCCGCCACCGCCGGTGAGCTGCTGGCCCTGCTGACCGCCGATGGGCGCCACCAGCGCGTGCTGGACGAGGGCCTGCAGCGCCTGGGACGCTGGCTGGAGCAGCCGGAAGTGAAGGAGCGCGCCTCGCAGCTGATCGTGCGTTACATCCAGCGCGAATGGCCGACGCTGTCGAGCACGGTGAACTGGGTCAAGCCGATCGACGAGATCGGCGACAGCCTGGCCGAACGCCTGGCCCGCGCGGTGCTGGAAGAGCTGCAGCAGGTGCTGGCCGAGCCGCAGCATCCGCTGCGCCAGGACTACGAGACCTGGTTGCAGAACTACGTGCAGCGCCTGCGCGAGGATCCGGCGCTGGCCGAGCGCATCGAGCAGCTCAAGCAGGAAATGATCGACCACCCGGCCCTGCAGGAGTACGTGCAGGGGCTGTGGGCGCGCATCCACGCCAGCCTGCGGGCGGACCTGCAGCGCGAGGATTCGGCGCTGGTCGGCCACCTGCAGCGCAGCCTGGGTTCGCTCGGTGCCAGCCTGCAGGCCGACCCGGCGCTGCGCGAGGCACTGAACCAGCATCTGATGGAAGGTGCGCAGCGCCTGACCGGGCGCCTGCGCGAGGGCGTCACCACGCATATCGCGCAGACCGTGAAGGGCTGGGACGAGCGGCACCTGGTCGAACAGCTGGAACTGAGCGTGGGCCGTGACCTGCAGTTCATCCGCTTCAACGGCACCCTGGTCGGCGGGCTGATCGGCCTGCTGCTGCACGCTACGACGGTCCTTTTCCACTTCTGAAGCCTCCCTGCACGGGAGCCGGTGCCGTCACGCTTGATTAACGAAATGCGAATGCCTATCATTTGCTAATCGGTTGTACGCTTAGCCAAGCGGGGCACGGAAGCACGCACCCACCCGCCCCTTCGCCCGTGTACATCCCCCGACTACCGGGTCGCCCGCACTGCGCGGGTGGCGCACCGTCGATGGGACTCGCTGGGCGACGTGCGCGGAGCGCGCGGTTGCTGCGTCTGCGCATTCCATCGCCTGTTTCGTCCTGCATGGAATCGCACCGATGGCAATGCCGCTCAACCTCCCTCGTCCCTCTCTGCTGGCCCTGGCCGTGACCGCACTGATGATCGCTCCGCTGGCACACGCCGACGGCACCGCTGAATCTTCCGCGCGCACGCTGGACACCGTGAAGGTGACCGCCGATGGCGAGATTCCGAACAGCTACACGGTGAAGAACGCGCGCAGCGCGACCAGGCTGGACCTGTCGTTGCGCGAGACGCCACAGTCGGTGACCGTGATCACCCGCCAGCGCCTGGACGACATGGGCCTGTTCTCGCTGTCGGACGTGATGGGCCAGGTGACCGGCGTCAGCGTGTCGGTCACCGACAGCGAGCGCATCAACTATGTTTCGCGCGGCTACACCATCGACAATTTCCAGATCGACGGCATGCTCAACACGTTCGGTGGCTCGGTCAAGACCAACACCGACAGCGTGATCTACGAGCGTATCGAGGTGATCCGTGGCGCCACCGGCCTGACCACCGGCGCCGGCGATCCCTCCGGCACCATCAGCATGATCCGCAAGCGCCCCACCGACACCTTCCAGATGGGCGCCAACCTCACCGTGGGACGCTGGGGCAACCGCCGCCTGGAAGCCGATCTCGGTGGTCCGGTTGCCTGGGACGGCCGCATCCGTGCGCGCGTGGTCGCGGCCAAGCAGCAGAGCGATTCATTCCGTGATGTCTATTCGCTCGACAAGGATGTGTTCTACGGCATCGTGCAGGCCGACCTGAGCGACAGCACGCTGTTCGAAGTGGGCTACGAATACCAGTCGCCGCGTACCACCGGCGTGACCTGGGGCGTGGTGCCGTACTGGGGCGCCGATGGCACGCCAGCCAACCTGCCTCGCTCGACCAACCTGTCGGCGTCGTGGAGCGCCTGGCCGATCGTGGAGAAGACCAGCTTCGCGCGGCTGGAGCAGCAGCTCGGCAACGGCTGGTCGGTGAAGGGCAATATCAGCCACGCCGTGCGTGATACCGATGGCAGCGTCTGGTACGGCGCCGCCGGCAATCCGCGTGCCGATGGAACCGGCGTCACCGCCTACATCTCTCACTTCAACGAGCACAGCACGATGGACGTGTTCGACGTCAACGTCGGCGGCCCGTTCCAGCTGTTCGGTCGCGAGCACGAACTGGTGTTCGGCCTGGGCCAGTCGGTGCGCAAGGGCGAGTCGGAAGGCATGGACTTCGACTACGACGATGCCTATGCCGTGGTGCCGGACTGGCGCCACTGGACCGGCAATGTGCCGGTGCTGCCGGTGACCCGCCTGGGCAGGCTGTCTTCGCAGAATGAACTGCGCCAGCGCGCAGCCTACGTTGCCGCGCGGCTGCGCCTGGCCGACCCGCTGCTGGCGGTGGCAGGCGCGCGCTACGGCAGCTGGGAAACCCGCAGCTGGGCCTATGGCTACGATGCCAATGGCAACCGCAATCGCACCACCCGCACCGGCTACAGGCCGGACGACATGCTCACCCCGTATGCCGGCCTGGTCTTCGACTTCAATTCGATCTTCAGCGGCTATGTCAGCTACACCGACATCTTCAAGCCGCAGAACTACCGCGACCGCAATGGCAACTACCTGGAGCCGGTGGTCGGCAACATGTACGAAGCAGGCGTCAAGGCCGAGTTCTTCGGCGGCCTGCTCAATGCCTCGGCCGCCGTGTTCGAGGGCAAGCAGGACAACGTCGCCGAGATCGATGATTCGGTGCCGGTGAACTCGCTGCCCGACGGCAGCCAGGCCTACCGCTCCACCGGCAAGGGCAACAAGGTCAAGGGCTGGGAGATCGAAACCCAGGGCAGCATCGGCGAGCAGTGGAACGTCTCGGCCGGTTTCGCCCACACCGTCATCCGCAACAAGGACGGCGTGCTGCAGCGGACCACCGCCCCGCAGGATACCTTCCGGCTCAACACCAGCTGGCGCCCTGGCGGTATCGACGGCCGCTTCTGGCTGGGTGGTGGCGTGACCTGGCAGAGCAGCATCTGGAACACCAGCACCAAACCCGACCGCAGCAGGGCCAGGATCACCCAGGACGCGTTCTACCTGGTCAACCTCGCCGGCGGCTACCGCTTCAACGAGAACTTCAGCGCCCAGCTGAACATCAACAACCTGCTGGACAAGAAGTATTTCAACAACGTCGGTTTCTACAACGGCGTGTACTGGGGCGAACCACGCAATGTCACCGTGACGCTGCGCTGGAAGCTCTGATCCTGATGGATGGCACCGGTTCTGCGACCGGTGCCAGGCCAGGGATGGCCTCCTCCGGCGCACTGCGGTGCGCCGGCCCTCTTCCACTGAAACCTGCAGGAACGCCGTGGACCGCTCGCCCGCAACCGCCAGTCCCCGCACCTTCTTCTCCAACCCGCGCTGGGGCGTGCTGTCACGTTCGTTGGCCGCGATCTTCGGCGGCTATGCGCTGGCCTCGGTGACCAGCGTGTTCTGCGCGGTGGCGCTGCCCGGCGCGCGCGGCCAGACCGTGCTGACCGGCATGCTGCTGGCGATCCTGGTCGCCGCCTGCGCGGCGTTGTGGGCGTTCGCCACCCGCAGCGCGCTGCGTGCGTGGGTCGGCATTCTCGCTCCCGCCCTGCTGATGGCTGCCATCGCGCGCATGCTGGGGGCCTGGGCATGAAGAACGGATTCCGCCAGTCGATGGCCTGGCTGCACACCTGGACCGGCCTGCTGGTCGGCTGGTTGCTGCTGCTGATCTTCATGGCCGGCACCGCCAGCTATTACCGCGAGGAAATCAGCCGCTGGATGCGCCCGGAGCTGCCGTCCAGCAACGTCAGCATCGACGTCGCCGCGCAGCGCGCGGTGGCCTACCTGCAGGCCAATGCGAGCCACGCCGAGAACTGGTTCGTCACCCTGCCGCAGCCGCGCAACCCGGCCATGCAGATGTTCTGGCGGCTGCCACCGGAACTGGCCGACCCCAGCCGTGGCCGCCGCGGTGGCTTCGGCGACGCCACGCTGGACCCGAACAGCGGCCAGGCACTGAAGGCGCGCGAGACGCGTGGAGGCGACTTCTTCTACCGCCTGCACTTCGACCTGCACTACATCCCGGTGTACTGGGCGCGCTACCTGGTCGGGTTCTGCGCGATGTTCATGCTGGTGGCGATCATCACCGGCGTGATCACCCACAAGAAGATCTTCAAGGACTTCTTCACCTTCCGCAAGGACAAGGGCCTGCGCTCCTGGCTCGACTTCCACAACGTCAGCGCGGTGATGGCGCTGCCGTACCACGCGATGATCACCTACACCGGCATCGTCACCCTGATGATCATGTACCTGCCGTGGGGAGTGAAGGTCGCCTACCCCCAGGACGAGGACAAATTCATCAGCGAGGCTTTCGGCGGCCTTCCGGAAGTGACCTCGCCCGCCGAGGGCCGCGCCACGCCGCTGCCGATCGCACAGTTGCTGGACAGCGCACGCGCGCATTGGCACGGCGTGGAGGTGGCCGGTTTCACCGTGTCCAATCCGGGGGCGGCCAATGCGGTGATCGACATCCGCCAGCGCGATGGCAAGCGCCTGTCCATCGACACCCCGGCCGTGCGTTACGACATGGTCAGCGGTGCTCTGCTCGAGGAAACGCCGCCATCGGGCGGTGCCACCGCCACCCGTGGTGTGCTGTACGGCCTGCACCTGGCGCGTTTTGCGGACTGGGGCCTGCGTGCACTGTTCTTCCTGTCCGGTCTGGTGGGCTGCCTGATGGTCGCCAGCGGCGTGGTGCTGTGGGCGGTGAAGGAACGACCGAAGCATGCCAAGAGTGGACGCACCGGCTTCGGCCTTCGCCTGGTCGATGCGCTCAACATCGGCACCGTGGCTGGCCTGCCGATCGCCTTCGCGGCGTACTTCTGGGGCAACCGCCTGCTGCCGCTGGACATCGCCGAGCGCGCGAGTGCGGAGGCCAACGTATTCTTCTACGCTTGGGCCGGCGCGCTGCTGGCCGCCTTCATCTGGCCGAAGCGAATGATGTGGGCGTGGCAGCTCTACCTGGGCGCGGCCGCGTTCGCACTGGTGCCGGTGGTCAATGCGTTGACCACGCATGCGCACCTGGGCAACACCCTGCGCAACGGCGACTGGGTACTGGCCGGCGTCGATCTTTCGATGATCGTCTTCGGCGCAATGCTGGCGATGTGCGGCTGGCGCATGCAGCGCTGGACGCCACCGCTGAGCGCGGCCGAGAAGAAGAAGCGTGCGGCGGCGGCTGCGGCGCCAGTGGCTGTGGTCGAAACCGCCGAAGCGGAGGCCAGTGCATGATGCTGCTGGCGTTGACCCTGTCGTTTTCCGCGTTCACCGCGCTGTCGCTGGCGATGGAAAGACACCAGTACGACCTGCACGGCAAGGCTGCGGCCAGCCCGGCACGGCGCACGCAGTGGCGGGTGCTGGGCTGGGCCCTGCTGACGGTGGCGTTCGCGTTGTGCGTGGCCGATCACGGCTGGGCGATGGGCCCGGTGCTGTGGCTGGGCGCAATGACCATGTGCGGCGTGGCACTCTCGTTCGGGCTGTATCCGTACCGGCCGAAGTGGATCGCACCGCTGGCGATCACGCTGCCGGCGCTGGGGCTGGTGGTGGCGTTGCTGTAACCGCCATCCACGCATGGCGTGGATCTACTGAACAACCATCCAGGCATGGCGTGGATCCACCGGCCAGACAGGGGTAGTGCCGGCCGCTGGCCGGCACCTCATGAACCCTTTGCGGATCTGACACCGTTGCCGGCCAGCGGCCGGCACTACCGGGCTTACCCCAGCCGCTTCAGTTCCCATGCGCGGTGGATGCGCGCGTTGCGCTCGAAATCCGGACCGATGGTGCGTGCGGTGATCTCGCGGCACTGGGCGAATTCGGCGATGGCGTTCTCTTCCAGCTTGAAGCGGCGGAAGTTGTTGGAGAAGTACAGCACGCCACCCGGTGCCAGCCGGGCCACCGCCGCCCGCAGCAGCTTCACCTGTTCGCGCTGCACGTCGAAATCATCGGCGCGGGCGGAGTTGGAGAAAGTCGGTGGATCACAGAAGATCACGTCGTACTGGCCGCGGTCGCCTTCCAGCCAGGCCATCGCGTCGGCCTGGACCAGCAGGTGCTGGTTGCCCCCCTGCCCGTTCAGCGCAAGGTTGTCGTAGCACCACTGCAGGTAGGTGGCCGACAGGTCGACGCTGGTGGTGCTGGCGGCACCGGCCACGGCGGCCTGCACGCTGGCCACGCCGGTGTAGCAGAACAGGTTGAGGAAACGCTTGCCACGCACCTGCTCGGCCATCATCCGGCGCAGCGGGCGATGGTCGAGGAACAGGCCGGTATCCAGGTAATCGAACAGGTTCACCTGCAGCAGCGCGTTGTTCTCTCGCACCACGATGAACTCGTCGCGCTGCTCGAAGCGGCCGTACTTGCTGCCGCCCTTGCCGCGCTCGCGCGATTTCATCGACACCTGTTCCGGTGGCACGCCGAACACTTCGCGCGCGGCGGCCAGCAGCTCATTGCGGCGGCGGCGCACGTCGTTCTCGGGAATCGCCGCCGGTGCCGCATATTCCTGCACATGCAGGAAGGTACGCCGCCTGCCCCCCTCTTCCTCGTAGACGTCGATGGCCGCCGCGTACTCCGGCAGGTCGGCGTCGTAGGCGCGGAAGCAGGTGATGTCCTCGCGGGCACGCCAGCTCTTGAACTTCTTCAGGTTCTTGCGCAGGCGGTTGGCCACCATCTGCGCGCCTTCGCTCAGCTCGCGGGGCTGTGCCGGATCACGGCCCGGCACGGCAATCGGATCGCAGACGATCAGCGCGCATTCCAGCGCACCGTTGAACATCTGGTACTTCTTGCTGGCGCGCAGGCCAGTGGCGAAGGCCAGCTCGTCATTGCCGCACAGCAGGCTGGCACGCCACTGCGGCACGGCCTTCTGCAGGGCATTGCCCAACGCGCGGTACAGCGCCGGATCGGCAGCCAGGCGTTCGTCGTACGGCGGGTTACAGACCACCGCTCCGATCTCCTGTTCGGGCGCGGCCAGGTCGGCGACATCGGCGCGGGTGAAGCGGATCGCGTGGGCGACGCCGGCAACCTCTGCATTCTCGCGGGCGGCCTGGATCGCGGCCGGGTCGATATCGCTGCCATGGATGACCGGCTTCAGCGCGGCCAGGCCGGCCGCTTCGCGCTCGCGTGCTTCGCTCTGGATGGACTTCCAGGCCGCCTTGTCGAAGCCCAGCCAACGGCTCGGCGGCAGGCTGCCATGCCGCATCAGGCCAGGGGCGACGTCGGCGGCCATCAGTGCACCTTCGATCAGCAGCGTGCCGCTGCCACACATCGGGTCCAGCAGGCCGCCTCCGGCGGTGTGCAGGCGCGGCCACTGCGCGCGCAGCAGCAGCGCGGCGGCCAGGTTTTCCTTCAGCGGCGCCTCGTGGGCGGCACCGCGCCAGCCACGGCGATGCAGCGGGCCACCGCCGAGGTCGATCGACAGCGAAGCACGGCCCTTGCGCAGCGACAGGTTGACGCGCACATCGGGCAGGTCGGTGTTGACCGAGGGGCGCTCCAGGCCTTCATCACGCATCCGGTCGACGATGGCGTCCTTGATCCGCTGCGCGGCAAAGCGCGCATGGGTGATCTTGTCACCGGACACGTGTGCGTCCACCGCCAGGGTCATCTCCGGCGTGATGTGCTCGTGCCACGGCAGCGCACGCACGCCGTCATACAGGGCCTGCTCGTCCGGGCAGTCGAACTCGGCGATCGGCCACAGCACGCGGCTGGCCAAGCGCGACCACATCACGATCCGCAGCGCCTGCGCCAGTTCGCCCTCGGCGTTGACGCCGGCAATGGTGGCGGTGGCCTTGGCAAGGCCCAGGGCCGACAGTTCATCGGCAAGCAGGTATTCCAGGCCCTTGGCGCAGGAGACGAAGAATTTCACGGGGTCGGTTCGCAGGTGGTCGGGCGCGGCACAGGGGCCGGGCCGGTCGGAAAGGAGGGCCGTAGGCACGGCCGGCAGGCCCGCGCCGGGGGCGGCGGGGCTGCCATTGTAGTCAATGCGGGCAGGCGCGCCGTGCGCCCCGGCTTCACAGTTGCCGCAGCAGGCGCTCGAAGGCCTGCGCAGAGGCCTCCACGTGGCGCTCCAGGCGGTGGCCATCGTCAACCAGCAGCAACTGCGCCGAACGCGCCTGCGCCCAGGCAATCACGCCGGCAGCCGGTACCACGTCGTCATGCCAGGCCTGCACCACCGTGGTCGGCACCACAGCGGCGTCCAGCGCCGGCATCGGGCCCATGGTGGTCGGCGGCACCATCAGGAACAGGCCGGCTACCGGCACCTGCAGCGAGGCGATGGCGGAAATGTAGGCGCCCAGGCTGGAGCCGGCCAGTACCACCGGCCCCTGTCGGGCAGCGATGGCGGCGCGTTCAACCAGACGGCGCAGGCGGGTCGGCACGTCGCCCACCCGGCTGACCTCGCTCATCGCGTCCAGATCGGTGTAGTCGGGGCGCTCGTGGGTCCAGCCCAGGCGTTGGGCCACCTCGGCCAGCGCGGTGACCTTGGTCGCCTCCGGGCCGCTTTCGAAGCCATGGGAGAGGATGCAGTGGCCGCGACTCATGCGCGTGCTCCGTGGGCGCGGGCCAACCAGGAAAGAGAAGGCAGGTTCATGCCGCAATGCTAGCATCGCCGGATGCCCAACCCGCTCCTGCCCGGCCTGCAGCTGCAGCCCCTGCCCTACCACGACCGACTGCCGCTGCGCGATCCGGCCACGCTGGAGATGGTGGTGATCCACTGCACCGAGCTGCCCGATCTGGCGACGGCCCGCGAGTACGGCGAGCGCGTGCTGTATGACAGCGGTGCCGGCAACAGCGGGCACTTCTACATCGACCGCGATGGCAGCGTGGTGCAGTACGTTGCGCCCGAACGCGTGGCCCACCACGTGCGCGGCATGAACGCGCATACGCTGGGCATCGAGCTGGTCAATACCGGGCGCTACCCGCACTGGTTCGACAGCCGTCACCAGGCGATGGACGAGGCCTACACCGAGGCGCAACTGAAAGCGCTGGAGCGGCTGCTGCAGGCGCTGGTGGTGCGCTATCCGTCGCTGCAGCGGATTGCCGGGCATGACCAGCTGGACCTGGAGCAGGTGCCGGCCAGCGATGATCCGACGCTGAGGGTGGCACGCAAACGCGACCCGGGCCCGTTGTTCCCTTGGGCGCGGGTGCTGGCGAAGGTGCCGCTGCAGCCGGTTGGGTAAGCGGCAGGGCTGCGCCCTGCACCTGCGGTAGTGCCGGCCGCTGGCCGGCAACAGCAGGCTATCCGTGGGATGGCAGGGTGGGCCCGGTTGCGGGGGACGCCGTAAATCCCCAGGCCGGCCCAGCCGCTGGCGGCTGTGCGTTCGGGCGCTCGCGAAGCAGTACTTCGCAAGCAAAGCGCCCTCACCCCTGGGGGCTTGGCCGCGGCATCCATGCCGCGGACACCCCCAACCGGACCCACCCCGCCTTCGACAGATTTCTGCCGCTGTTGGTGGGTGCCGACCGTTGGTCGGCACGGAGTCGAATCGATCGGAGGGTGCCTTTGTAGAGTCGAGCCGCGCTCCATGACCTGCGGGCGCCGATGATTTGAAGGCATCGCCATGCGCGTGGAGCCGGCCGCTCGGCTCTGGAGAGGCTCCGCGCTCGACTGCTTTCTGCTCGGATCGCTCAGGCGCCGGTCGCCACCGGGCGGCTGCTGTCGCTCACCCAGCCGCTCCAGGAATCGGCGTAGATGCGCGCGCCACTCAGGCCCGCGCTTTCCATCGCCAGCAGCAGATGGCAGGCGGTCACGCCGGAACCGCACATCAGCACCACCTGCTGCGGATCGCGGTTGCCGATCACGCCCTGCAGTTCGGCGCGCAGCTCCTGCGCGTCGCGCAGGCGGCCGTCGAGTACGTTCAATGCGAACGGGCGGTTGACCGCGCCGGGTACGTGGCCAGCGACCGGGTCCAGCGGCTCCACTTCGCCGCGGAAGCGTTCACCTGCGCGTGCGTCGACCAACCAGCCCGGTGCATGTTTCAGGCGCGCGGTGATTTCATCGGCGCTGGCGACCTGGGTGGTGTCGAAGCGGCCCGGGTAGGCAGGCAGCGCTGTCACTTCAGCCTGGCCGCTTTCCAACGCGTTACCGGCGGCCTGCCAGGCAGCGATGCCGCCGTCGAGCACAGCCACCCGGGTGTGACCGATCAGGCGCAGCAGCCACCACAGGCGCGAGGCGGCCATGCTGCCGTCGCTGCCATCGTAGACCACCACCTGGGTGTCGAGGCCGATGCCCCACTGCCCCAGTTTCGCGGCAAAGGCATCGCTGTCGGGCAATGGATGGCGACCATGGCCGACGCGGCTGAGATCGGACAGATCACGGTTGAGATCGGCATGCACCGCAGTCGGTATGTGTCCTGCCAGGTACTGGCCGCCCGCAGCCTGCGGGTCCGCCAGCGAAGCACGCGCATCGATCACGCGCACGGCGGTACTGGCGGTGGCACGGGCGTCGACCACGCGTACGCCTTCGCCCAACGCGGCAGCCAGGGTGTCGACATCGACCAGGGTGGTCCACGGCTGCTTGATCGGGTTCATTGCACTTGCTCCAGGCGGCGACGCAGGTTGTAGAGGATGGCCGCGGTCGCCCCCCAGATGCGCTGGCCGGGCCAGCCATACTCAAGGACGTGGCGGATGCGGCCGCGATGATTGATTTCGACCTGGCGCAGGCTGTCAGGGGCCATCAGGTAGTCCAGCGGCACCTCGAACACTTCGGCCACTTCACTGGGCTGCGGCACCGGCACGAACTCCGGATCGACCACCGCCACCACCGGCGTGACCCGGTAGCCGGTGATCGTCACGAAGGGGTCGAGATAGCCAAGTGGCTGCACCTGGCTGGGCGCCAATGCGATTTCTTCCTGGCTCTCGCGCAGGGCGGCCGCCAGCGCGTCGCGGTCATCGGGTTCGGTGCGGCCACCGGGGAACCCGACCTGGCCGCCATGTGTACGCAGGGTTTCAGTGCGGCGGGTGAGGATGACCTGCGCGCCGTTGGCGCGCGGCACGATGCCGGCCAGCACCGCCGCCTCCACAGGCGACCCCGGTGGCAGCAGGTCGATCAGCTCGCTGCGGTTCCAGCCGTCGCCGGCCGGCGGTTCGGCCAAAGGATGCAACGCGCGCACCAAGCGCTCGTGGTCGGCCAGCGATCCGCGCAGGGACTGCTGCAGTTGTTGCCGCAGGGGCTGCACGCGATGCAGGATGCGGCTGCGTTCCTCGTTGCTCATCGACGACCACCGCGCGATCTCATCGATATGCCGCCCGCAGCCGGCGCATTGCCGGTGCGGATCCAGCGTGCACACTCCGATGCAGGGACTTGCGACAACACGCGCCGTTTCTTCCATTGTTTGCACCCGCCAACAGTAGCGCGATCGGGCTGAATTTGCGCGGGTGGCCCGGCCCAACGGAAGAGTCGACTGGCAGTCGACGCTCGCGCGCAGCGCAGGCGTTTCACCGCCAGGGGCTGCACAAACAGAAACGCGCCGGTGGAATCACCGGCGCGTTTCGTTTGCTGTTTCGATTTACTTGACGCTGACCAGCTTGATCTCGAACTGCACAGCCACGTTCGGCGGGAACGGGGTGCGCGGATCGGCACCGTAGGCCTGGTCCGGCGGCAGGGTGACTTCCCACTTCGAGCCTGCCGGCATCTGCAGCAGGGTCTCGCGCATGGCCTTCATTTCGACTTCGCTGACCTTGATCGACGGGATCTGCTGGGCCGGGCGGGCTTCGGTCGGGCGCTGGCCGTACGGGAACGGACCGGCCACTTCCAGCTGCACGGTGCTGGCCTGGGTCGGCTTGGCACCCTTGCCGGCTTCGATCACGCGGTACTGGACGCCGCTCGGCAGCGACTGCACGCCGGCCTTGGCCTTGTTCGCCGCGATGAACTGATCGCTCTTGGTCTTGTTTTCGGCAGCAGCCTTCTCGTACTCGGCCTTGGCAGCCTGGGCACGGCCCTGCTCGCGCTTCTGGAACGCTTCAACGGCCGGCTTCAGCTGCTCGGCGGTGATCGCCGGCTGCTTCTTGGCGTAGGCATCCTGCAGGCCCTTCACCACCGAGTTGATGTCCAGCTGCTCACCACGACCGGTCAGCTCCGCCAGGTTGTTGCCGTAGTCGTAACCGAAGTAGTAGCTCAGCTTGCCCTTTTCGGACGAGACGTCCTGGGCGAAGGCATTGCCCGTCAGGGCCAGGGCCGCGACGGCGACCGCGATAGAACGCAACTTCATCAAACAGTTCTCCAGGGGTGGTAACTCAGGGACGTTCTGCGCCGCCCTGAGGCGACGGGTTAGGATAACGGGCGTAACGTGTAACCGCTACTCACGATGCAGGCTATGACCCGCCTGCGTTTGCAGAGTTCAATATCACTTTTTTTTAACGTTTCAGGAGTTTTCCCCGTGGCCGATGCTCTGATCGCTGTCTCCGACGACGGCGCCATCCGCGCCGTGACCGTCCAGCGCCCGGACAAGCTCAACGCCCTCAACGCCGCGACCCTGCAGGCCCTTGCCGGCGCTTTCAGCGACGCCGCCGCCGATCCGGAGGTGCGCGTCGTGGTACTGACCGGGGCCGGTCCGAAGGCGTTCGTGGCTGGCGCCGACATCGCCGAGATGAACACACTCAGCGCGGTTCAGGGACGTGATTTCTCGCTGTTGGGCCAGGCCCTGATGCGCCAGATTGAACGGATGCCGAAGCCGGTCATCGCACGCGTGAATGGTTTCGCACTGGGCGGTGGACTGGAACTGGCGATGGCCTGCCATCTGCGCATCGCCGCAGATACCGCCAAGGTCGGCCAACCGGAAGTCAACCTCGGCCTGATCCCCGGCTTCGGCGGCAGCCAGCGCCTGCTGCGCCTGTGCGGCCGCGCCACCACCCTGGAGCTGTGCCTGCTGGGGGCGCCGATCACCGCCGCGCGTGCGCTGGAACTGGGCATCGTCAACGAAGTGGTGCCCGCCGACGCGCTGGACAATCGCGTGCAGGACATTGCCCGCCAGCTGGCACGCTCGGCCCCGCTGGCCCTGCGTGGCCTGCTCGATGCGGTGCACGTGGGCGGCGAATGCAGCCTGGACGCCGGGCTGGAGTACGAAAGCGCGCAGTTCGGCCTGCTGTTCGCCACCGAGGACATGCGCGAAGGCACCAGCGCCTTCCTGCAGCGCCGCCCGCCGGCGTTCCAGAACCGCTGACGCCATGGCTTCCCGACCCAATCCCGCGCAGTTGTTCGCCCGGGTCCAGGCAGACGATCTTGATGGCGCCCTGCAAGCCGGGCTGATGGACTATGTCGCCCGCGCCGACGACGCGCAGTTGCTGCCCGGCCACCCGGAACTCCCGCAGCGGTTGCAGCAGGCCCAGCAGCAGCTTCAGGCCGCCTGGGCGGCACGCGAACGCTACCGCGCCCGTGCGGTGAGACTGGCCCGCCGCGAAGCCGAACGCGACGCGCGGCGCACGCCCGCCCCGGCGCCGGACGTGAAGCCCGCCCTGCCCGCCGCAGCAGCCGCCATCCTCGCCCGGGCCAAGGCCCGCGCCAGCGGCAAGGAGCAGTAATGGCGACCACGAAGAAAACCGCACGCGCCCCGGCGCGGCGTGGCGGCACGATGCCGCGCGCCGACGTGGTGGAGATGTTCACCCGCCTGCGCGAACTCAACCCGCACCCGAAGACCGAACTGGAGTACAGCTCGCCGTTCGAGCTGCTGGTGGCGGTGGCGCTGTCGGCGCAGGCCACCGACGTCGGCGTCAACAAGGCCACGCGCCGATTGTTCCCGGTCGCCAACACCCCGGCAAAGATCCTTGCGCTCGGTGAGGACGGGCTGAAGCAGTACATCTCCACCATCGGGCTGTTCAATGCCAAGGCGAAGAACGTGATCGCCACCTGCGCGATCCTGCTGGAGAAGCATGGCGGTGAAGTGCCGCGCGATCGCGAAGAACTGGAAGCGCTACCGGGCGTGGGCCGCAAGACCGCAAACGTGGTGCTCAACACCGCCTTCGGCGAGCCGGTAATGGCGGTGGACACGCACATCTTCCGCGTCGCCAACCGTACCGGCCTGGCCCCGGGAAAGAATGTGCGCGAAGTGGAAGACAAGCTGGTGAAGGTGATCCCCGCCGAGTTCCTGCTCGACGCGCATCACTGGCTGATCCTGCACGGACGTTACGTGTGCAAGGCGCGCAAGCCGGACTGCCCGGGCTGCGTGATCGCCGACCTGTGCCGGTTCAAGGACAAGACCGCGGCCGAGTGACGGCCGCATCAATGCAGGGCGTGGATCGACTGCAACCAAGGCGCAATCCGGGCGTCATACGCAAGCGGTTTCAATGGCAGGCCCTGCCGTGACGGGGCCTGCGGTGGATGTCTGCCGCGCGTGAACTGTCACATTTACGCAATCTTTACCTTCTAGCCTGCGCGCATCTTCCCACCTGCCTGCAAGGCTCCTCTCCATGAAACTGCATCACCAACTCCTGACGGTGGCCGTGGCTGCTGCGCTGTATGTGCCGGCTGCACACGCCGAAGTCGCCATCGACGTGATCGGCGGTTCGGAAATCACCTTCGAAGGCCTGGTCCAGGCCGACGGCAACTGGTTCCACAACGATGTGGTGGACCTCAACGGTGGCGACGCCGGCAACGGCAAGAACAGCGAATTCGAACTGCGTCGCGCCGAGCTGGTGCTCAAGGGCAAGGGCCCGGGCAATGTGGAGTGGGTGGTCGGCTATGACGCCAAGGCCGACAAGTTCCTCGACACCAACGTGAAGTACAAGCTGCTGGGCAACGCCAACCACTTCCTGCAGCTGGGCCAGTTCAAGCAGCCCAACAGCCTGGAAGAACTGTCCAGCACCAAGAACAACGATTTCATTTCCAAGGCAGCGGTCACCAATACCTATGCCATCGCCCGCCGCCTGGGCGGCGCGTACAGCTACGGCCAGGACAACTGGTCGGTGACCGCCAGCGCCTTCGGCCGCGAGCTGACCCGCAACCTGGCCCACGGCAGCGGCTACGGCGCGCGTGGCACCTGGGCCCCGATCAATGAAAAGGGCCAGGTCCTGCACTTCGGCCTGAGCTACGTCAACTACGACGCCGACGCCGACACCCTGCGTGTGCGTGCACGTCCCAATGCCGACCTCGCCACTGCCCGCCTGGTCGACAGCGGCAATCTGACCGACACCGACCGCGTCAGCACCATCGGTGCCGAAGCCATGTACTTCCAGGGCCCGTTCAAGGCCCAGGCCGAGTACTACACCAGCAAGGCCAAGCGCTACGACCACGACAACTACACCAGCGACGGCTACTACATCAGCGGCGTGTGGAACGTCACCGGCGAGACCTGGAGCTACAAGGGCGGCACTCCGGGCACCGGCCTGCCGAACAACCCGGCCGGCGGCCAGTGGCAGCTGGGCGTGCGCTACGACCACATGGACCTCAATGACGGCAACCTCGCCGCCAATCCGGTCGCCGGTCGCCCGCCGATCGTCGATGGCGTGCTGGGTGGCAAGATGGACATCTGGACCGTGGGCGCGAACTGGTACCTGCGTTCCAACTTCAAGCTGATGCTCAACTACGTGATGGTCGACAGCAAGAAGTACAGCTCCACGGCGCGCGGTTTCGTCAACGACGATCCCAACATCCTGGAAGCCCGCGCGCAGTTCTTCTGGTAAGTCCCGCCACCTGCATTGAACCGCGAAGGCACGGCACCGGCCGTGCCTTCGTCGTTGCATCGGCACCCGCGCTGCCCAGCCGGCGCAGCGGACGTGACATCCCTCATGACGCATGTCACGCCCGCGTCATATGACAGACGCGGGCGTGTCACGCAACCGTTATGGAATGTGCACCGAAACGTCGGGCAACCGCCCTTCGACCACCACCCCAGGAGTCTCCCCGTGATCCACGCCTTCAAGTCGCGCGCCGCTGTCGCCATCCTGGCTGCATCGTCCGTGTTCGCCGCCAACGCCGCCGATATCACCGGCGCGGGCGCATCGTTCATCTACCCGGTCATGTCCAAGTGGTCGGCCGACTACAGCGCCGCAACCGGCAACAAGGTCAACTACCAGTCCATCGGTTCCGGCGGCGGCATTGCCCAGATCAAGGCCAAGACCGTTGATTTCGGCTCCTCCGACGCGCCGCTGAAGCCGGAAGACCTGGCTGCTGCGGGCCTGGCGCAGTTCCCGTCGGTGATCGGCGGCGTGGTGCCGGTGGTCAACGTGGCCGGCATCGCGCCGGGCGCGCTGAAGCTGGACGGCGCGGTGCTGGCCAACATCTTCCTGGGCAAGATCAAGACCTGGAACGACCCGGCCATCGCCGCGCTGAACCCGGGCGTGACCCTGCCCAACGCCAAGGTCACCGTCGTGCATCGTTCGGACGGCTCGGGCACCACCTTCAACTTCGTCAACTACCTGTCCAAGGTCAGCCCGGAATGGAAGAGCTCGGTCGGTGAAGGCACCTCGGTGCAGTGGCCGGCCGGCATCGGCGGCAAGGGCAACGAAGGTGTTGCCGCCTATGTGAAGCAGATCAAGGGCGGCATCGGCTATGTCGAACTGTCCTACGCGCTGCAGAACAAGCTGTCGTACACCGCGATGAAGAACGCCGCCGGCAAGTTCGTGCAACCGAGCGACACCTCGTTCGCTGCCGCTGCCGCCAGTGCCGACTGGGCCAACGCCCGCGACTTCTACCTGGTGATGACCAATGCGCCGGGCGCCGAGTCCTGGCCGATCACCGCCACCAACTTCATCCTGGTGCAGAAGACGCCGAAGAATGCTGCCAATGGCAAGGCGACCCAGGAATTCTTCCGCTGGGTCTACAAGAACGGCGATGCCCAGGCCCGCCAGCTGGACTACGTGCCGCTGCCGGACAGCCTGGTGCGCCAGATCGAGACCTACTGGTCGCAGAACCTGAAGTAAGCGCGTTCCCCCGCAGGAACGGGGGCGGCGGGTCCTCTCTCCCCCGCCGCTCCCACCCGGGCGCGAGATCCTCGAGATCTCGCGCTCTTCTTGTTCTTGGGGATGCGCCTGACTCTGTAGAGCCGAGCCACGCTCGGCTGCGCTCTGGAGCGTGCGGACCAACGGTCCGCAGCTACCGAGGGCAGGGAACAGCCGAGCGCGGGCTCGGCTCTACCTTGCACCGGCCGTCATATCAGTGCGCAGATCCGGGGTTTCCGGGCACCTGCCGGATCGGCGCCAATCCTGTGAAACCCTTGTCAGAACGTGATCCAGGGCACCTCTGTCATGGTCGTAATACGGCTGTAACAAAAACATCATTTCATAGCCGCATCCGCCGACCACGTCGGCTCTTCCCCGCTATGGAGTGACCATGAAACTGCACTCGGCCGGCCTTGCCGCCCTTTCCCTGGCCATCGCCCTGGGCCTGTCGGCCTGCGGTGGCGACAAGCAGGCCGCGCAGCAGCCGGCCACTGACGCTGCCGCTGCCCCCGCCGCTGCCGGTGCCAAGGTGACCGCCGAAGTGTCCGGCGCGGGCGCGTCCTTCATCTTCCCGCTGGTCTCCAAGTGGTCGGCTGACTACAACGCCAGCACCGGCGCCAAGATCAACTACCAGTCGATCGGCTCCGGCGGCGGTATCGCCCAGATCAAGGCCGGCACCGTCGACTTTGGTTCGTCCGACAAGCCGCTGAGCAGCGAGGAGCTGGCCCAGGCCGGCCTGGCGCAGTTCCCGTCGGCCATCGGCGGCGTGGTGCCGGTGGTCAACATCGAAGGCCTGGAAGCCGGCAAGCTGCGCCTGAGCGGCGCCCTGCTGGCCGACATCTTCCTGGGCAAGGTCAAGACCTGGAACGACCCGGCCATCGTCGCCGCCAACCCGGGCGTGAAGCTGCCAGACGGCAAGATCACCCTGGTCCACCGTTCGGACGGTTCGGGCACCACCTTCAACTTCTCCAACTACCTGTCCAAGGTCAGCCCGGAGTGGAAGAGCAAGGTCGGCGAAGGCACCTCGGTGCAGTGGCCGGACGGCGTCGGTGGCAAGGGCAATGAAGGCGTCGCTTCCTATGTGAAGCAGATCAAGGGCTCGATCGGCTACGTCGAACTGGCCTACGCGCTGCAGAACGGCATGCCGTACACCGCCATGCAGAACGCGGCCGGCAACTGGGTCGAGCCGAGCGCGGAAACCTTCGCCGCCGCGGCCGCCAGCGCCGACTGGGCCAGCGCCAAGGACTTCAACCTGGTCATCACCAATGCCCCGGGCGAGCAGGCGTGGCCGATCACCGCCACCAACTTCATGCTGATGCAGAAGAAGCCGAAGGATGCCAAGCGCAACCAGGACACCCTGGCCTTCTTCAAGTGGGCCTTCGAGAACGGCCAGGCGCAGGCCAACGAGCTGCACTACGTGCCGCTGCCGGCCGAACTGGTCAAGCAGATCGAGGCCTACTGGGCGACCGAACTGAAGTGAGGGACTCGACGGTGCCCGCCCCGCGCGGGCACCGCTTGTTCCACGCCGTGCCGCCCCGCCCCTTCCTGGCCCAGCCGTCCCCATGAATGCCATCGCCCAGCCTGTAGCCGCCCCGTCCACGCGTGATGCGCGTGATGCCCGCAACGACACACTGTTCCGATGGGTGCTGGTCGGCACCGTCATCTTCGTCCTGATCGCCCTGGCCTGCGCCGCGCTGTCGATGCTGTGGGGCGGTCGCCATGCCCTGCAGATGCAGGGACTGAGCTTCTTCTTCTCCGCCGACTGGAATCCGGTCGAAAACAAGTTCGGCGCTCTGGCTCCGATCTACGGCACCCTGGTCACCGCCGTCATCGCGATGGTCATCGCCGTGCCGGTCAGCTTCGGCATCGCCTTCTTCCTCACCGAAGTCGCGCCGCGCTGGCTGCGTGGCCCGGTCGGAACCGCCATCGAACTGCTGGCCGGCATCCCTTCGATCATCTACGGCATGTGGGGCCTGTTCGTGCTGGTGCCGGTGATGACCGAGTACGTCACCCCGTTCCTCAACGAGACCCTGGGCGAATGGCCGGTGATCGGCCCGATGTTCCAGGGCCCGCCGCTGGGCATCGGCATGCTCACCGCCGGTTTCGTGCTGGCCATCATGGTCATTCCGTTCATCTCCTCGGTGATGCGCGAAGTGTTCCTGACCGTGCCGACCCGCCTGAAGGAATCGGCCTATGCGCTGGGCTCCACCAAGTGGGAAGTGAGCTGGGACATCGTCCTGCCCTACACCCGTTCGGCGGTCATCGGCGGCATCTTCCTCGGCCTGGGCCGCGCGCTGGGCGAAACTATGGCGGTGGCCTTCGTGATCGGCAACAGCGTGCGCCTGTCGCCGTCGCTGCTGGAACCGGGCACCACCATCGCTGCGCTGATCGCCAATGATTTCGGCGAAGCCACTGAGACCTACCGTTCGGCACTGCTGCTGCTCGGCTTCGTCCTCTTCATCGTCACCTTCGTGGTGCTGGCCATCGCCCGCCTGATGCTGATGCGCCTGTCCCGCAAGGAGGGCAACTGATGTCCACCACCGCTGATTCGCTGTACCTGCGCCGCCGCATCGGCAACGTCGTTGCGATCACTGCGTCCTGCGCCACCGCCCTGTTCGGCCTGTTTTTCCTGGGCTGGATCCTGTTCACCCTGGCTGCCAAGGGCCTGGCCGGCATCAACTGGGATCTGTTCACCAAGATGACGCCACCGCCGATGCAGGACGGCGGCCTCGCCAACGCCTTCTTCGGCAGTGCCGTGATGTGTGCACTGGCCATCGGCATCGGCACCCCGCTGGGCGTGCTGGCCGGCACCTGGCTGGCCGAGTATGGCAACGCCCGCAAGGCCGGCACCGTGGTCCGCTTCGTCAACGACATCCTGCTGTCGGCGCCGTCCATCGTGCTGGGCCTGTTCGTCTACACGCTGTATGTAATGCAGACCGGCGGCAATTTCTCGGCGTTCGCCGGCGCCCTGTCGCTGGCCTTCATCGTGCTGCCGGTGGTGGTGCGCACCACCGACGAGATGCTGCGCCTGGTGCCCTCGCAGATGCGCGAAGCGGCCCTGTCGCTGGGCATCCCGCAGTGGAAGGTGATCGTGCAGGTGCTGTACCGCAGTGCCTCGGCCGGCATCATCACCGGCATCCTGCTGGCGCTGGCCCGCATCTCCGGCGAGACCGCTCCGCTGCTGTTCACCGCCTTCGGCAACCAGTACTGGAACAACAACATCTTCCAGCCGATGGCTTCGGTGCCGGTGGTGATGAACCAGTTCGCCGGCAGCCCGTACGAATCCTGGCAGGTACTGGCCTGGGCCGGTGCCCTGGTGCTGACTGTCTTCGTGCTGCTGGTCAGCCTTGCCGCCCGCGGCATCCTGCTGCGCAACCGTATCTCCCATGACTGACCTTTCCGTGGACAACGCCATGAACGACCTTTCCAACGCCGTGCCGATGCAGCGCATCGCCGTGCCGTCCTCGCACGAGAGCCTGCACACGCCGTCGCCGGTGAAGCTGGCTGCGCGTGGACTGGACTTCTACTACGACAAGTTCCACGCCCTGAAGGGCATCAACCTGGAAATCCCGGAAAAGCGCGTGACCGCGCTGATCGGTCCTTCCGGTTGCGGCAAATCGACCCTGCTGCGCATCTTCAACCGCATCTACGCGCTGTACCCGAAGCTGGAAGCGCGCGGTGAAGTGCTGCTGGACGGCGAGAACATCCTGTCGCCGAAGTACCCGATGAACCGCCTGCGCAGCAAGGTCGGCATGGTGTTCCAGAAGCCGGTGCCGTTCCCGATGACCATCTTCGAGAACGTGGCCTATGGCATCCGCCACCACGAGAAGCTGAGCAAGGCCGACATGGCCGACCGCGTCGAGCAGGCACTGCGCCAGGGTGCACTGTGGGACGAAGTGAAGGACAAGCTGGGGCAGAGCGCGCTGGGCCTGTCCGGTGGCCAGCAGCAGCGCCTGTGCATCGCCCGTGCCGTGGCGCTGCGCCCGTCGGTGCTGCTGCTGGACGAGCCGACCTCGGCGCTGGATCCGATCTCGACCAGCCGCATCGAGCAGCTGGTGGAAGAGCTCAAGCACGAGTACACCATCGTCATCGTCACCCACAACATGCAGCAGGCCGCGCGCGTTTCCGACTACACCGCCTTCATGTACCTGGGCGACCTGATCGAGCACGACCGCACCGAAGTGATCTTCTCGCAGCCGTCGCAGCGGCAGACCGAGGACTACATCACCGGTCGCTTCGGCTGATCGACGCTTATCCTTCGCCACATGTCCCAGCCAGGCACGGCCTGGCTCCACCCGGATTTCAGACCATGAACCTTCCCAACGACCACATCGTCAAGAGCTACGACGAAGAGCAGCAGCGCCTGGTGGCCGAAATCGTGCGCATGGGCGAGATGGCCGTCGCCCAGCTCGAAGCGTCGATGGACGTGATCGAGAAGCGCGACGAGAACGCCGCCCATCGCATCATCGCCAACGACGAAGCCATTGATGCGCTGGAGCAGCAGATCAGCCATGACGTGATGCGCCTGGCCCTGCGTGGCCCGATGGCGCGCGACCTGCGCGAAATCCTCGCTGGCCTGCGCATCCCGGCCGACATCGAACGCATCGGCGACTATGCAGCGAACGTGGCCAAGCGTTCGATCGCGCTGGGCAAGGTGCCGCCGCTGCCGCAGATCCAGGGCCTGCGTGCGCTGGGCCGCCTGGCGGCGCAGCAGGTCCGTCGTGCCATTGCCGCCTACCGCGACAACGACGCCGACGCCGCACTGGAACTGCGCGAGGACGACGCCCGCCTGGACGCGCAGTACACCGCGCTGTTCCGCGAGCTGCTGACCTACATGATGGAAGACCCGCGCAACATCACCCCGTGCACGCACCTGCTGTTCATGGCCAAGAACCTGGAGCGCGTGGGCGACCACGCCACCAACATCGCCGAAAACGTATGGTTCCTGGTGCACGGGGAGCAGCCGCTGCCGCCGCGCGAGAAGCGCGACGAGACCTCCAGCACCGGCCAGCCCTGACGCTGCACTGCAACACCGGAGTCGACTCCAAGGTGGCCGCTGTCCTGGTGACAGCGGCCTTCTTGTTTCTGGGCGTTCCGGCGATTCATCCACGCATGGCGTGGATCCACCGGGAACCGTGTTCCCCTTCTGTAACAAACCTCACGAAAATTTGAGGTCTTGGCGAGGATTCGTTGAGTAGGATCGCTGCACCATCGTTTCCACCGGCATCCCTGCCGGCCACCCGGGCACCCGCCCACACCACCCAGGAGCACGACCGATGAGCAGTTCCAACAAGACCCTGTCCCTGCTGACTGCTACCGCCCTGGCCGCCGGCCTTGGCATCACCGCCAATGCCTCGGCGCTGAGCATGAGCGACCTCGCCCAGGGCTATCTGGTGGCTGGCCAGGCTGCCAAGGCCAGCACCGATGCCAAGGGCGCCGAAGCCAAGACCTCCGCAGAGGCCGCCAAGCATGCAGAAGGCAAGTGTGGCGCAGATGGCAAGTCCGCCGAAGGCAAGTGCGGCGCCGACAAGGGCAAGGCTGCCGGTGCGGCAGCAGGCGCCAAGGCTCAGGCCGGCGACAAGAAGGCCGCCGAAGGCAAGTGTGGCGAAGGCAAGTGCGGTGGCAAGCACTGAGGTCCGCGCCAGCATCGCCAACCTGCGGTCGCCGCTTCGTGCGGCGGCCGTCGGGTTGGGGCTGCGCCGGGCGCTGTTGCAGGAGCTGCGCGATGCACCGGCTAGCGATTTCGATTTCCTCGAATGCGCGCCGGAGAACTGGATCCATGTCGGCGGCCCCGCCGGTGACGCACTGGCCGAGCTGGCACAGCGCCATCCGCTGAGCTGCCACGGCCTGTCCCTGTCGCTGGGCGGCACTGCGCCACTGGATACGCAGCTGTTGGAGCATGTTGGCCAGTTCCTGGAAAAACACCGCGTGCCGCTGTACAGCGAACACCTGAGCTACTGCAGCGACGACGGCCACCTGTACGACCTGCTGCCGATCCCCTTCACCGATGAAGCGGTGCGCCATACCGCCGCACGCATCGCCCGCGTGCAGGACGTGCTGGGTCGCCGCATCGCGGTGGAAAACGTGTCCTACTACCTGGCACCGGAACCGGCGATGGACGAACTGGCCTTCACCAACGCCGTGCTTGCCGAAGCCGACTGCGACCTGCTGCTGGACGTCAACAACGTCTACGTCAACGCCTGCAACCACGGTTACGACGCCGACGCGTTCATCGCTGGCCTGCCCGCAGACCGCATCGTCTGCCTGCACGTGGCCGGGCACCTGGACGAGGCACCGGACCTGAAGATCGATACCCACGGCAGCGCGGTGATCGACCCGGTCTGGGAGCTGCTGGCACGCACCTATGCGCGCATCGGCGCTCGCCCCACCCTGCTCGAACGCGATTTCAATTTCCCGCCCTATGCCGAACTGCGCGGCGAACTGCAGACCATCCGCCGCCTGCAGGCCGTGCACGCGGAGGCGGCATATGGCTGATACCCCCGCCACGCTGCGTGCGCAGCAGCACGCATTCACCGCCTATCTGCGAGATCCCCAGGGCGTGCCGCCACCGGGCGGGCTGGAGCCACGGCGCGTCGCGGTCTACCAGCGGCTGCTGTTCAACAACCTGCTCGGCCTGTTGAGCAACGGCTTTCCGGTCTGCGTGCGCCTGCTCGGCGTATCAGCCTGGAGCGGACTGGTGCGCCACTACTTCGCAACCCATCGCTGCCAGACGCCGCTGTTCACCGAACTGGCCGCCGAATTCGTGCAGTGGCTGCAGGCACAGCCGCAGCTGCCACACCCTGCGCTGGCCGAACTGGCCCACTACGAGTGGGTGGAAACCGCGCTGTACCAACTGGACGCCGAACCGCTGCCGGTCGTAGCGGACATCGACCCGCTGCGGGTGCCGCTGCAGCGCTCACCGCTGGCGTGGCCGCTGCTGTACCAATGGCCGGTGCACCGCCTCGGCGCCGAGGACGCACCTACCCAGTTGCCGGCCGAGCCGACCGGCCTGCTGGTGCGTCGCGAGGCCGATGGCGAGGTGCGCTTCGCCGTACTCAGCCCGCTGGCGGTGTACCTGCTGTCCAGCATCGGGGAGCAGCCCGGCCTCGATGGACATGCCTATCTGAAGCAACTGGCCGCCGCGCATGGCCTGGCCGAACAGGCGCTGGCCGAACCCGGTGCCGCGCTGCTGCAGCAGTTCCTGCGGGCCGGCGTGATCGGCCCTTTGACCGCACCTGCCTGACACCTCCCTTCCCCGCCCCGGAGATGCACCGATGAAGCTCCCGCCCCTGGCCACCGCGCGTGGCCAGCTGGACCGTCTCGCCCCCTGGTTGGCCCCGCTCGGCCTGCGGCTGCTGCTGGCCTGGGAATACTTCGAATCCGGCCGCGAGAAACTGCAAGGCCAGAACTGGTTCGCCGATCTGCAGGACGCCTTCCCGTTTCCGTTCAACCAGCTGCCCGCTGCCCTGAACTGGCAACTGGCCACCTGGTTTGAACTGCTCGGCGCAGCCTGCCTGCTGTTCGGTTTTGGTACCCGCTTTGCCGCTGCCAGCCTGCTGGTGCTGACCGTGGTGGCCACCTACGCCGTGCACTGGCCGATGCAATGGAACTCGCTGGGCGACCTCGCGATGGGGTATGCGATCAGCGACCAGGGCTACGGCAACTTCAAGCTGCCGGTGCTGTTCATGGCGATGCTGCTGCCGCTGGTCTTCACCGGCGCAGGCAGGCTGAGCGTGGATGCGTTGCTGTGGCCGTGGCATCCGTCGGGTACGACGGCACGTCCCGCGGTCCGGTAGATCCGACCTTGGTCGGCGCATCGCGTGCCAACCAAGGCTGGCACCTACCGGGTTCTGCCACGGTGGCGGGCATGGGCTGCGTGGCCGGGCGCTCAGGGTCGCTCTGCTAGAATTCACGCATGACCGACCCCATTCCCGCACCTGCCGCCGCTCCCGATTCCGCAGTATCCCAGGCGCAGCGCGCGATGTCACAACGCTTCCGCGGTTTCCTGCCGGTGGTGGTGGATGTGGAAACCGGCGGCTTCGACAGCCAGCGCAACGCGCTGCTGGAAATAGCCGCAGTGCCGATCGAGATGGACGAGAACGGCCTGCTGTACCCGGGCCAGACCGCCAGCGCCCATGTAGTGCCGGCCGAAGGCCTGGAGATCGACCCGAAGTCGCTGGAAGTGACCGGCATCATCCTCGACCATCCGTTCCGGCTGGCCAAGGAAGAAAAGGCCGCACTGGACCACATCTTCACCCCGGTGCGCGCAGCAATGAAGAAGTACGGCTGCCAGCGCGCGATCCTGGTCGGCCACAACGCCCATTTCGACCTTGGCTTCGTCAACGCCGCCGTGGCCCGCACCGGTCACAAGCGCAACCCGTTCCATCCGTTCAGCGTGTTCGACACGGTCACCCTGGCCGGCATCGCCTACGGGCAGACCGTGCTGGCGCGCGCCGCCACGGCCGCCGGGCTGGGCTGGGATGCCAACGAGGCACACAGCGCGGTGTATGACACCGAACAGACCGCGCGGCTGTTCTGCACCATCGCCAACGCCTGGCCGCGGTAAGGCAGCCAACGGCGCAACCGCATCCACGCAGTGCGGACCAACGGTCCGCACCCACCACTCACCGCACGGTAGATCCACGCCACGCCTGGATCCGATCAACCAATACTCGTACGATCGCGGCCATCGCTCTTGGCGCGGTACAGTGCGCGGTCTGCGCGCTGGTACAGCAGCGCCGGGGTGCGGTCGTCGGCATCCAGCTCCACCAGGCCCGCGCTGAAGGTCACGCGCAGGCCTTCCACACCGGCCCAGTCCGGGTGGTCATGGAACAGGCCGCGCAGGCGTGCGCACAGCTGTGCGGCCTCTTCCAGGCGGGTGTCGTTGAGCAGCAGCGCGAACTCTTCACCGCCGGTGCGCGCCGGTAGGTCCGAATCGCGGCAGGCCGCAGCGATCAAGCGCGCCACCTGCACCAGCACGGCATCGCCGATGCTGTGGCTGTGGCGGTCGTTGACGTCCTTGAAGTGGTCGATATCCAGCACCACCAGGCACAGTGGATGACCACTGCGCTGCGAACGGGCGAAGTCGCGGGCAAGGGTTTCGTCGAAGGCGCGGCGATTGGGCAGGCCGGTCAGTGCATCCTCGCGGGCCTGCCGTTCAAATGCCTCAGCCTGGCGTGCCAGGCGCTCGGCCAGTTCGGTCTTTTCCTGGTTCAACGCCTGCAGGTGCACGGTCTTGGCCTGCAGGTCGAAAGTTGCTTCGTCCACCCGACGTGCCAGGCGCAGGTTGCTGGCCTTCAACTGCTGCAGCAGCAAGCGGTACAGCGCCACCAGCCCGGTCAGCAGCACCAGTGCCCCCAGCACCTGCACGCTGCGTCGCTGCCACCAGAACGGCTCCACGGTGAAGCTCCACACCGCCTCCTGCTGGCCCCAGCTGCCACCGGGATGTGCCGCCGCCACGTGCAGGGTGTATTCGCCCGGCGGCAGGCCGACGAACTCCACGCTGCGCTGCGGGCCGCGCTCGACCCAGCCGGCATCAAGCCCATCCAACCGCGTGCGGTAACGGATCCGGTCAGACATCAGGTAGCTCAGGCCGACATAGCTGACCGCCAGGCGGCGGCCACCGGGAATGGCGTTGCGATCCGGTCCTTCCCAATGCACCGGCGCGCCATCCACCTGCACGCTCTCGATCGCGGCGGGCGGCGATGGCCGCTCGCGGAAGCGCTGCAGGCGCTGCGGATCAACCGTGCTCAGGCCACCGGCAGTCACCACCCAGAACGTGCCGTCCTGGCGCAGGATCGCCGAAGGCCCCGAGCTGCCGTTGGCCTGCGCATTGGCCATGCCGTCGATCTCGTTGTAGCGCTCCACCATCACCCGGGGTGCTCGGCCATCGGCCACCGCGTTCAGGGTAGCCATGTCGGTGCGCAGCACGCCTCGGTTGCTGCTGACCCACACGTTGCCAAGACGATCAGGCACCAGCTGGAACACCGCGTCCACCGGCATACCCTGCTCGAGCCCCACCCGCGCCAGCATCCCGTTCCGCCAGCGGTACAGGCCACGGTCGCTGCTGATCCACATCGCGTCGCCCAGCTGGTGGAAGCCGAACACGCTGCGGCCACCGCCCATCGGCGCGAGGTCGATCGACTGCACGTGGTCGCCGCGCAGCACGCGGATTCCCTCGATGGTGCCGATCCACAGGTTGCCCTGATGATCGTGCTCAAGCGCGGTGATCAGGCCGCCGGGCATGCCCGCCATGCTTGATACCTGCACACGGTCGCCGTCGATGCGGACCACGCCCTTCTGCGTGCCGGCCCAGACCACGCCCTGCGGGTCTACGCTGATCGCGCGGATGTTGCCGCCCGGCATGCCATCGGCAGCGGCGTAGTTGTGCCGCAGCCGGCCGTCGGGACCAAGACGGTAGACGCCATCGCCGAACGTGCCGACCCACAGGTCACCGCCCGGTCCCTGCGCCAGGCTGAGCACCGAAGGTGCCTTGCCACCGCGGTTGTGCAGGGGCATCGCACGGAAGCGGCCGTCGGCCGTCTGCAGATCGAGGCCGCTGGCGCTGCCCACCCAGAGCTGGCGGTCGCGGTCCTCGAACACGGTGCGCACATAGTCGCCACTGAGCCCATCGCGCTCGGTGTAACTGCTGAACAGCGTTTCGCGCAGGCGGTACAGCCCGCCGTTGGCGCCCACCCAGATGCTGCCCTCGGCGTCCTCGCGCAGGCTGACCACGCGTCCGCCCGGCAGGTTCAGGCCTGCCGGCAGCCGCTCCAGGCCATGTGCGGAGATGCGCAGCAGGCCCTGGTTCTCGGTGCCCAGCCACAGGTCACCATGGCGATCCTGCAGCATCGAGGTCATGTGCAGCTGCCCCGGCAGACGGTGCATCAGCACCAGCTGGTCATCTTCCACCCGGTACAGGCGCTCGCCGGCGACGATCCACAGCGCACCATCCGGCGCACGGTAGGGCCATGAAAGACCACTGCCGGCCCCCAGTCCCCAGGCTGCGGGCGCGCGTTTGAGCACGCCGTCGTTGTCGCGCAGCACCAGCCCGTCCAGCGTACCGACCCAGACCCGGTCCTGCGCATCGACCACCAGCTTGGTGAAACTCATCGCCATCGGAAGGTCGGCCGCCGGCGCCTGGTAGACGATGCCATTGTCCGGTGTCAGATAGCCGATGCCCTTGCCCTCGTACAGCAGCCACAGCCGGCCCTGGCTGTCCATCTGCATGGACTGTATCAACACCTGCGGCGTATCGGCCTGGTGCTCCCAGACGCGCCACTGGCCATCGCTGCCACGGTGGCTGACGTTGCCGCGCGAATCACTGATCCACAAGCCACCCTGGCGGTCGACGAACAGCGCACCGATGCCGTTGTCGCGCAGGCCCGGGCGGGTGCTGCGGTCGAACACGGTGAAATCCAGGCCGTTGTAGCGCACCAGGCCTTCCCAGGTCGCGAACCACAGGTGGCCTTCGGGGGTCTGCGCGATGTCACGCAGCGAGTTGTGCGGCAGGCCATTGCGCGAGGTCCATACATCAATGGCATAGTCGCGCAGCGGCGGCGCCCCTTCCTGCGCAGCCACCGGCAGCGCGAGGGCCAGCAGCAGGCACAGCAGGCCCTGTCGCAGCCATCGACCGATATCTGATCCGCGGCGCTCCGCCCAGCGCCGGATGTCCCCCTGTGCGGCCATCAGTGCAGCGGCGGCGGCCAGGCAGGGCTGCCGTGCCTGGCAGCGTGCGGGAACGGCCGGGCAGCGCGGAGCGGCATGCCGGCGGGAACGGGCTGGCTCATCGGGGGGGAACTGGGAAGTTGGGCAGATGATAGGCCAAAGCCGGCCCACCGCGTCACCATCGCCAGCTGCGAAGGCTCAGCCGGCGCGCCCCGGCGGCGTCACCTGGGCGCTGGCCGGCCACTGCACCACCGCCTCCAGCCCGCCTTCGGCACGGTTGCGCAGCCACAGCCGCGCCCCATCCTTCTCGGCCAGGGCGCGGGCGATGGTCAAGCCCAGCCCGGCCCCGCCGGTCTGGCGCGAACGCGAGGTTTCCACCCGCACGAAGGGATCAAACACCGCCTCCAGCTGCTCCTCGGCCAGGCCCGGGCCATCATCGGCCACCACCACGGTGATCGCACCCCCACTGCGCTCGACCCGTACCCGCGCCCGTTGCGCATACATCACCGCATTGTCCACCAGGTTGGAGAACAGGCGGTGCATGGCCAGCGGGCGCAGCATCAGCACCGCCCCGCTGCCGCCTTCGAAGACCACATCGGCGCCGCCTTCGGCGGTGTCCTCGACAATGCTCTCCAGCAGCGAATCCAGGTCCAGTGCTGCACGCTGCTCGGCACTCTCGGCACTGCGGGCCAGCTCCAGGCCCTCGCGCACCAGTGCCTGCATCGCGGCCAGATCGCCAATCAGGCGCTCACGCAGGGCCTCGTCGCTGACATTCTCCAGCCGCAGCCGCAGCCGCGTCAGCGGCGTCTGCAGATCGTGGGTGATCGCTGCCAGCATCTGCGTGCGCTCGGCCAGGTGCCGCTGCAGCCGGTGCTGCATGGCGTTGAAGGCTTCGGCGGCGCGCTGCACTTCGCGCGGCCCGCGCAGCGGCAAGGGATCGCGCTGCAGGTCGTCGCCCAGGTCTTCGGCGGCAGCGGCCAACTCCTGCAGCGGCGCGCTTGCAATGCGCGCGACGATATAGGCCAGCACCGCGATCGCCAACACCAGCAGGGTCAGGAACCACGGGTCAACGGCGAGGATGCCGTTGTGCGCTACCGCCGGCGAATCCAGCGCCAGCTTCAGCAGCGTGCCATCGGTGAGCGTTACGTCCACCGCGCGGCACTTGGGCGGAATGAACGCCGGATCACGCTCGCGCGGGTGCTTGCGATGCCCGGGCGGCGGCGGCAGCAGTTCCTGCAGCTTGGGGATGCAGGAGCGGAATGAAGCGAAGTGCACGTGCGCGCGTGCGACCGGGCCTGGCCGGTCATCCAGCACTTCCATCAGAGCTGTATCGGCCCGCCCCAGGCGCGCGCCGGGTTGCAGGGCGCGGACGCTGGGCCCACCGATCTCGAGCAGGCGCTCGCGCAGTTCCGGATTGCCGTCCAGCAGGTTGACGTAACCCTGCAGGCGGTCGGCGATGCGGTTCAGGTTCTGCCGCTCGAACTCCTGCTGCCGCTTGGAGGTGGCGAGCATGGTCGCGCCGATCGCGGCCACGCTCATGCCCAGCAGCAGGATCACGAACAACCGCCCGACCATCGAGGACAGGAAATGGCGCAGGCGTTTCATCGCGGCCTATTCCAGGTTCACCGAGGAGGCCAGTACATAGCCTTCGTTGCGAACGGTCTTGATCAGCCCATCCGGGCCACCGTCGTCGCCCAGCTTGTTGCGCAGCCGGCTGACCTGCAGATCGATGGCACGGTCCTGTGCCTCGTAATTGCGCCCGCTGCTGAGCGCGACCAGCTGCTCGCGCGACAGCACTTTGTTGGCATGGGCAATGAACACCCGCAGCAGCCGGAACTCGGCGCCGGACAGCACCACCACGCGGTTGTCCGGGTCAACCAGATGGCGGTGTTCCAGGTCGAACACCCAGCGCGAGAAGCGCGCACGGCGAATCGCCAATGGCTCCAGGTTGGCCGGCAGCGCCTCGGTCCGGCGCAGCACATTGCGGATGCGCGCCAGCAGCTCGCGCGGCTCGAACGGCTTGGCCAGGTAGTCATCGGCGCCCATCTCCAGGCCCAGCACGCGGTCAATCGGCTCGGCACGAGCCGTCAGCATGATCACCGGCGTGTTCGAGCGCGCGCGCAGGTCGCGGCACAGGGTCAAGCCATCCTCACGCGGCAGGTTGAGGTCGAGCACGATCAGGTCCACGTGCTCACGGTCCAGCAGCTGGCGCATGGCGGTGCCATCAGCCGCCATGCTCACCTGGTAGCCGGCGCGGCCGAGCTGCTCGGCCAGCAGGGTGCGGATGTCATTGTCGTCGTCGACGATCAGCAGTCGATGCATCGTGTTTTCAGTCTCCATGTCGCGATCATCCCGTGTCGGCAGCTGAACCGCATCCGGGGCAATGCGTACCAGTGTATCCACCGATGGTCGGGATACCTGTGGTTACGCCTGTTTGCCGACAGTGTTACATAGAGACATACCCCGAGGATTGAGCCGCCTGTCGCCCGGTCTTCACAATGCCCACCAACGCCGCCCGCGCGGCCCCGAGAGTGAAGCCACGACGTGACGTTCCGCCTGCTGCCCGCGACCCGCCGGGGTCGCCTGATACTGGTCGCCCTGCTTGCCCTTGCCGTCGTTGCAGCCGCCTGGTGGCTGCTGCGCAAGCCGGCCGTCCCGGCGGTGGCGACCGCGCCCGTCAGCCGTGGTGACATCGAGCAGACAGTGGAGGCCACCGGTGTGATCGACGCCTACAAGCTGGTCAGCGTCGGCGCCCAGGCCTCGGGCCAGATCAAGTCGCTGAAGGTACAGCTGGGCGACACCGTGAAGGAAGGCGACCTGATCGCCGAGATCGATGCCACCACCCAGCAGAACCAGGTGCTCAACGCGCAGGCCTCGCTGGACCAGGTCACCGCGCAGCGCGCCGTGCAGCAGGCCACCCTGCGCCAGGCCGAACTGGAATTCGCGCGCCAGCAGCAGATGCTGGCTGCCGAAGCCACCTCGCGCCAGGAATATGATGCCGCCGAGGCGCAGTTGAAGACCGCCCGTGCCCAGCTGCAGTCCTAAGAGGCGCAGATCAAGGGCCGCGAAACAGAACTGGGCACCGCCCGCGCCAACCTGGCCTACACCCGCATCACCGCGCCGATGGACGGCACCGTGGTGGCGGTGGTGGCGGAGGAAGGCCGCACCGTGAACGCCAACCAGACCGCACCGACCATCGTGATGCTGGCGCGGCTGGACGTGGTCACCGTCAATGCCGAGATCTCCGAGGCCGACGTGGTCAAGATCAAGCCCGGCATGCCGGTGTACTTCACCACGCTGGGTGACCCGGACCGCAAGTACCACGCCACGCTGCGCCAGATCAATCCGGCGCCGGCCTCGATCGCCAACGAAAGCTCCTCCAGCTCCAGCAGTTCGTCCAGTTCCAGTTCCAGCAGCGCGGTCTACTACAACGCGCTGTTCGACGTGGAGAATCCGGACGGCACGTTGCGCATCGACATGACCGCGCAGGTCTCGGTACTGCTCAAGCAGGCCAAGGGCGTGCTGATGGTGCCGGCGGTGGCGCTGGGGCCGAAGCGCCGTGGCGACGAGCGCATGGTGCGGGTGCTGGACGACAAGGGCCAGCCGCAGCCGCGCAAGGTCACGGTGGGCATCAACAATGGCGCCTCCGCCGAGATCCTGTCCGGGTTGAAGGAAGGCGAGCGCGTGGTGGTCGGCGAAGCCAGCGCCGCCGGTGCCGGTGCCGGTGGCGGGAACCGAGGCGGCATGCAGATGCGGGTCGGCGGCCCGGGCATGGGGCCGCGCCGATGAGCACGACGGCGCCGCTGCTGCGCCTGCGCGACCTGCGACGCGAGTTCCCGGCCGGTGATGATGTGATCGCCGTGCTGCGCGACGTCAATCTCGACATCCATGCTGGCGAGATGGTGGCCATCGTCGGCCAGTCCGGCTCGGGCAAGTCGACACTGATGAACATCCTCGGCTGCCTCGACCGCCCCACCCGCGGCAGCTACCAGGTGGCCGGCCGCGAGACCGGAAAGATGGCGCCGGACGAACTGGCCGAACTGCGCCGCGAATATTTCGGTTTCATCTTCCAGCGCTACCACCTGCTCGGCGACCTCGACGCGCGCGGCAATGTGGAAGTGCCGGCGGTGTACGCCGGCAGCCCGGGCGCAGTGCGCAATGCGCGTGCCGAGCAGCTGCTGCAACGCCTGGGCCTGGGCGACCGCATGCATCACAAGCCCGGCCAGCTGTCAGGTGGCCAGCAGCAGCGCGTGTCGATCGCACGCGCGCTGATGAACGGCGGCGAGGTGATCCTGGCCGACGAACCCACAGGCGCGCTCGATACGAAATCCGGTGAGGAAGTGATGGCGATCCTCGGCGAACTGCATGCCGAAGGCCACACCATCATCATCGTCACCCACGACATGAGCGTGGCCCAGCACGCACAGCGCATCATCGAGATCCGCGATGGCGAGATCATCGCCGACCGCGCCAACCCGAATGCGCCGGCCTACCGTGCGCAGCGCGAAGCCAGTACCGGGGCCGCCCACGGCAACAGCTGGCGGGCGGCCCGAGACCGCTTCTCCGAAGCGTTCCGCATGGCGCTGCTGGCGATGAACGCCCATCGGCTGCGGACCTTCCTGACCATGCTCGGCATCATCATCGGCATCGCCTCGGTAGTGTCGGTGGTGGCGCTGGGCAACGGCTCGCAGCAGCAGATCCTGCAGAACATCAGCGCGCTCGGCACCAACACCATCGACGTCTATCCCGGCCGTGGTTTCGGCGACATGCGCTCGGCCCGGGTGCAGACGCTCAAGGCCAGCGATGCCGATGCACTGGCAAAGCAGAGCTACGTGGACAGCGCCACCCCCAGCGTATCGACCTCGGTCACCGCGCGTTATCGCAACCAGTCGTCGACCGCCCAGGTCAGCGGCGTCGGCGAGCAGTTCTTCCGGGTCAAGGGCGTGACTCTGCTCAGCGGCAGCTTCTTCGATGCCGATGCAGTCAAGGGCCTGGGCCAGGTGGCGGTGATCGACGAGAACACCCAGGCCCAGTTCTTCCCCGATGTCGACCCGGTCGGACAGGTGATCCTGCTCGGCAACGTGCCGGCACGCGTGGTCGGCGTGGCCAAGCGCCAGAGTTTCGGCTTCGGTGGCAGTACCAGCCTCAGCGTGTGGGTGCCGTACACCACGGTGATGTCGCGCATGCTCGGCCAGAGCCACGTCTCCAGCATCACCGTACGCGTGGACGACGACACACCGATGGATGCGGCGCAGGAAGCAATCACCCGCCTGCTGACCCTGCGCCATGGCACCGAGGACTTCTTCCTCAGCAACAGCGCGGAGATCCGCCAGACCATCGAGCAGACCACGCGCACGATGACCCTGCTGATCGGTGCCATCGCCGCCATCGCACTGCTGGTCGGTGGCATCGGCGTGATGAACATCATGCTGGTGTCGGTGACCGAGCGCACCCGTGAGATCGGGGTGCGCATGGCGGTGGGTGCACGGCAGAGTGATATCCGCCAGCAGTTCCTGATCGAGGCAGTGCTGGTGTGCCTGCTCGGCGGCGTGCTCGGCATCGGCCTGGCGCTGCTGCTGGGCTCGATGATCGGCCGCTTCGCCAGCGATTTCCAGGTGCTGTTCTCCACCGCCTCGATCGTTGCCGCGTTCGCCTGCTCGACCTTGATCGGCGTGGCGTTCGGCTTCCTGCCCGCACGCAACGCCGCGCAACTCGATCCGGTGGAGGCCCTGGCCCGCGAATGAAGAAGATGATCCGACTGCCCTTCCCCGCTCCCCGGCAGCTGCTGCCGGCCGGTGCGGTTGTACTCGCCCTGTCCGGCTGCGCCTCCGTCGGCCGCTATCCGGTGCATGATCCGGCCGTGGCGGCGCAGTATGGGCGTGGCGATGCCACCCTCAATGCACCGGCCGACGGCCCGCGCAGCAGCCTGGATACACCCGGCCGCGACATCCGGCAGGACACCTGGTGGACCGGCTTCGGCGATGAACGCCTCGACCGTCTGGTGGCGCAGGCGCTGGCCGCCAACAGCGATCTGGCCGCCGCCGGCCTGGCCGTGCAGCGTTCACGCCTGCAGGCCGGCCTGGCCAGCAATGCGCTGTGGCCGCAGCCTTCGTCATCGGGCGTCAGCGGCAGTGCCAGCCGCGCCACCGACCAGGCCGATGACTGGCGCCGCAGCTATTCCACCGGCGTCTCGCTGGGCTGGGAAGTGGACCTGTGGGGGCGCCTGCGCACCCAGCGCGACATCGCCCGCTGGGAAGCCGAAGCCAGCGAGGAAGACCGGCAGAACACCGCGCTGCTGGTGATCGGCGACACCATCACCCAGTACTGGAACCTGGCCTATCTCAACCAGTCCATCGCCACCGGCCAGGCCAACCTGGAGCGGTTGGAACGTACCCGCGAACTGGTGCAGGCCCGCTTCGACGCCGGCGCGGTATCGCGCCTGGAAGTGCGCCAGGCGCTGCAGAACCTGCAGTCGCAGCGCTCGGCGCAGAGCGGGCTGGAACAGCAGCGGGTGGAAGTGCGCAATGCACTGACCGTACTGCTGGATGGCACGCCCTGGCCGCAGCAGGACGAACCGCAGGACCTGCTGGGCGCACGCAGCCCGGACATCGTCGAGGGGTTGCCGGCCGACCTGCTGGGCCGCCGTCCCGACCTGCGCGCGGCCGAGCTGCGCCTGCGCAACAGCCTGAAGACGATCAAGGTCACGGCAACCCAGTATTACCCGGCGTTGAGCCTGACCGGCAGCCTCGGTTCCAGCGCCACCTCGCTAGGCAATGTGCTGCGCAATCCGGTGGCCACGCTGGGCGCGGGCCTGTCACTGCCGTTCCTCAACCTGCAGCGCGCGCAGCTGGATACCGACATCGCCGGCACCGCCTACCAGATCGCCGCGGCCAACTTCCGCAAGACGCTGTACACCGCGCTCTCGGAAGTGGACAACGCGCTGTCGGCACGCGAGCAGCTGGCGCGGCAGGTGGCGGCCTCGCAGGCGTCGTATGACGAAGCGGTGGAAGTGGAACGCGCGCAGGAAGTGCGTTACCGCGTGGGCGCGACCGACCTGCGCACCTGGCTGGAAGCGCAGCAGACCCGGCGCGATGCCGAGCTGTCACTGGCGCGCGCGCGGCAGGGCCAGCTGAACAACGATGTGACCCTGTTCAAGGCGCTGGGCGGCAGCGCGGGATAGCGGCTACTGTGGAGCCGAGCCCATGCTCGGCTGCTTCCTTGATCGGGTATGCGATCGCCGAGCGTGGGCTCGGCTCTACAGATCAGCCGCGCTGGCGCACGGCCTCGAACAGGCTGACGCCGGCGGCGACGGAGACATTCAGGCTCTCGATCTCACCCGGCATCGGGATCTTGACCAGGCCATCGCAGTTCTCGCGGGTCAGGCGGCGCAGGCCATCGGCCTCGCCCCCCAGCACCAGGGCGATGTTGCCCTTCAGGTCCAGCTGGTACAGCGAAGCGGTGGCTTCGCCGGCCAGGCCATAGATCCACACGCCCTGCCTCTGCAGGTCCTTCAGGCAGCGCGACAGGTTGGTCACCGCCACCACCGGGATCAGATCGGCGGCACCGGCCGAAGTCTTGCGTACGGTCGCGTTCACCGTGGCCGACTTGTCCTTGGGGATGATCACTGCGGTTGCACCGGCCGCAGCGGCCGAGCGCAGGCAGGCGCCAAGGTTGTGCGGGTCCTGCACTTCGTCCAGCACCAGCAGCAGGGCCTTGCCCTCGGCTGCGGTGACCAGGCCTTCCAGCTCGTTCTCGCTGTAAGTGCGGGCGGCGGCATAGCGCGCGGCCACGCCCTGGTGGCGTACCGAACCGCCGACACCGTCCAGCGCCTGGCTGTTCACCTTGCGCACGTCGATGCCCTTGCGGCGGGCGTTTTCCTCGATCTCGGTCAGGCGCGGGTTCTTCGCACCGGCCTCGACCAGCACTTCGCGGACGTTCTCGGCGTCGTTCTCGATGGAGGAGGCGACGGCGTTGACGCCGACAATCCACTGGCTGTTCTTGCTCATGCGGGCGGGGACCGGAAAGGGGGTGGCTATGGTAGAGCATCGGCGGCGGCCGCGCTTCGCGCTCGCCGGGCATGGCCCGGCGCTACCGGCCGTTCATCCCCCGGCTGAACGGCTGCGCGGCGGCCAGTGCGGGGTGTCGTGGTCGGGGTGCTGGTGGGACACGATCGTGGCCAGGAAATCCAGCGCGGCGATGTCTTCCTCGGTACGTCGCGCCGGCAGGCTGGCCAGGCTGTCGACGAAGGGCAGCTTGCGCTCGACTCCGTACTGGATCGTCGGCGGCAGGCGTTCGGGTTCGTCAAACGCACCGGCAGCCACCGCCACGCCATCGGGCGCTTCGTAGGTCAACGGCGTGCCGCAGTCGGCGCAGAACCCGCGCCGCACCACGTTGGAGGACTGGAAATAGCGCGGCTGGCCGCGGGTCCAGCTGAACTGCACGCCCCGCACCGACACCAAGGGCGCGTAGTACGCACCAAAGGCCTTCTGGCACATGCGGCAGTGGCAGATCGAGCTGTGGGTCAGCTCGCCACGGGCCTGGAAGCGGATCGCACCGCACTGGCAGCCGCCGCTGTATTCGGGTTGGCCCTGCATGGTGCGTTCCTCCAAAGCGTCGTGCCAACCAACGGTTGGCACCTACCAGGTAACGTGGGGTGCCGACCGTTGGTCGGCACGTCTCTCAATACTGCTTTTTCGTACGCTTGGCCGGCTTGCCACGCTCCGGCAGCGGCGGCAGGCCATCGCCCTCGTCCTCACCCTTGTGCTCGACCAGGCGGAAGTCGATCTTGCGCTCTTCCATGCTGGCCTTCAGCACCAGGATGCGCACGCGGTCGCCCAACCGGTAGCTGCCGCCGCGGCGCTCGCCGGTCAACGTCTTGCGGGTCGCGTCGAACTTGTAATAGTCCTGCGGCAGCTGGGTCACGTGCACCAGGCCCTGCACCTTCGACTCATCCAGCTCCACGAACAGGCCGAAGCTGGTCACGCCGCTGATCACGCCGTCGAACTGGCCGCCCACGTGCTTTTCCATCCACGCCGCGCGGTAACGCTCGTCGACCTCGCGCTCGGCCTCGTCGGCACGGCGCTCACGCTCGGAACACTGCAGCGCCAGCGCAGCCATTTCGCGCGCGTTGTAGGTGAACTTGTCCAGCGGCTTGCCGGACAACGCGTGCTTGATCGCGCGGTGTACCAGCAGGTCGGGGTAACGGCGGATCGGCGAGGTGAAGTGCGCGTACGCCTCCAGTGCCAGGCCGAAATGACCGTGGTTTTCCGGGCTGTAGATCGCCAGGCTCTGGCTGCGCAGCAGCACCGATTCCAGCAGCGTGGCATCGGGGCGGTCGCGGATCTTCTTCAGCAGCTTGGTGTAATCGCCCGGGCGCACCTTCGACCACGGCGGCAGGCTCAGCTTGAACTCCTTGAGGAATTCGAGCAGGTCGGCGTACTTGGTTTCCGGCGGCTTCTCGTGGATGCGGTACGGGGCCGGCACATGGCGCGACAGCAGATACTTCGCCGCCTCCACATTGGCCGCGATCATGCATTCCTCGATCAGCTTGTGCGCGTCGTTGCGCACCAGCATGCCGGCCTGGGTCACTTCACCGCGGTTGTCCAGCACGAAGCGCACTTCACTGCTTTCGAATTCGATGGCACCGCGCTTGGCGCGTGCCTTGGACAGCACCTTGTACAGCTGGTGCAGGCGCTGCACCTGCGGCAGCAGGTCACCCATCCAGGCCTTGGTATCGGCATCGTCCTCACCCACCGCCTTCCGCACCTGGGTGTAGGTCAGGCGCGCATGCGAGTTCATCACCGCTTCGTAGAAGCGCGAATGCGTGACCAGGCCGTCGCGGTCGATCTGCATGTCGCAGACGAAGCACATGCGGTCGACCTTCGGCATCAGCGAACAGATGCCGTTGGACAGCGTCTCCGGCAGCATCGGCACCACGAAGCCCGGGAAGTACACCGAGGTGGCGCGCTTCTGCGCTTCTTCGTCCAGTGGCGTGCCGGGCCGGACGTAGTTGGAGACATCGGCAATCGCCACCACCAGCCGGAAGCCATCGACGTTCGGCTCGCAGTACACCGCGTCGTCGAAGTCCTTGGCATCTTCACCGTCGATGGTGACCAGCGGCATGCTGCGCAAATCGACGCGGTCGCCGATCATCGCCGGTTCGACCACCAGCGGCACCGACGCCGCTTCGTCCAGCACTTCCTGCGGGAATTCGAACGGCAGTTCATGGCCGTGGATGGCGGTCTCCACCACCAGCGAGGCGGTCAGCTTGTCGCCGAGCACGGCAATGATGCGGCCGATCGGCGGACGGCGGCTGTCCGGCGCCTGGGTCAGTTCGCAGACCACCAGCTGGCCGTCGCGCGCACCACCGGTCTGGTCCGGCGGCACCTGTACGTTGCGCTGCACGCGCTTGTCATCGGGCACCACGTAGTTGATGCCCATCTCGACACTGAAACGGCCGATCAGGCGGGTCATGCCGCGCTCAAGCACGCGGGCGATGCTGCCCTCGCGGCGGCCACGGTGGTCGATGCCGGTCACACGGGCCAGCACCTTGTCACCATGCATGACCTTGCGCATTTCATACGGTGGCAGGAACAGGTCGTCGCCACCCTCGACCGGGCGCAGGAAGCCAAATCCTTCCGGGTTGGCGATCACCACGCCGGTGACCAGGTTCAGGGTCTGGATCGGGGCGAAACCGCCACGGCGGTTCTGCACCAGCTGGCCATCACGGACCATGGCACCGAGCCGGCGCGACAGCGCCTCGGCCCGGTCCGGTGCGGTCAGGCCCAAGCGTGCGCCCAGTTCCTCTGCCGTCTGCGGCCCTTCGCAACGCTCCAGCAGGGCCAGGATGGCTTCGCGGCTGGCGATGGGCTGTTCGTACTTCTCGGCTTCGCGGGCGGCATAGGGATCGTCGATCACCTTGCCGGTCGGCGGCAACTTGCGGCCCGGGGCCGGGCCCGGTACGTCGCTGCTGCGGACCTTGCGGCCACGCGGCGGTGCGCCGCCTTCACTCAATTCGGGGAACCAGCCCGGCAACGGCTTGCCCGGCTTGGTGGCGCGGGCCGTGCCCGCCTTGGCGCCCTTCTTCGGGGCCTGGCTGCGGGAGGTGCTCCCGCCCTTGCTTGATTTTTTGGTAGTCATCGCCCTACATGGTAGCCGTTGACGGCGTGCAGAACGGGTCAGTGGCCGTCTTGAAGGCCTTGCGTGAAAAATATTCAGGAAGTCGTTGACAGCCTGCGAATTCATCTTCACAATTGCGCCTCTGGAACGCCCAGGTGGCGGAATTGGTAGACGCACTAGTTTCAGGTACTAGCGGGTAAAACCGTGGAGGTTCGAGTCCTCTCCTGGGCACCAACGAAAAAACTCCTCGCTTCGGCGGGGATTTTTTTTGCCTGCAATCCAGCAGCGGGGTCGAATTCCTTTCCGAAGGAAAGGGCTCCGACCCAAGCGATTGAGATGGGGTCAGAGCCCGCTCCGCACGCGAAACGGGGTCCGACACCGGATCCAGAAAAAGTGTTGACACCCCCATAACAACACCCCATAATCTCGCTCCTCGACGCCCAGGTGGCGGAATTGGTAGACGCACTAGTTTCAGGTACTAGCGGGTAAAACCGTGGAGGTTCGAGTCCTCTCCTGGGCACCACGTCGAGAATGAGAAAAACCCGCGAGAGCGGGTTTTTTCATGCCCGGAATCCGGCATCAGAGCAGCGGCCGCAGCACCAGCTCCAGCCCGAGCAACAGCAGGAAACCCAGGAAGCAGCCCCGGAACACCCGCGCACTGATGCGCTGCCGGATCACCTGCCCCAGCCACATGCCCAGCAATGCCGGCAGCACCGCCAGCGCACTCAGCCCCAGCTGCTGGATGCCGAATGCGCCGTGCAGCACCAGGCCGGCGGTCAGCGAAATCGTTGACACCGTGAACGCCAGCCCCAGCGCCTGCACCAGCTCCTCGCGCTGCAACCCCAGCGACTGCAGGTATGGAACCGCCGGCATCACGAACACGCCGGTGGCGCCGGTCACCACGCCCGACAACGCCCCCACCAGCGGCCCCAGCCAACGCTCGCGCCGCTGCTGCACGCGGAACACCGGCGCAAGCAACGCATAGGCGGCATAGACCACCAATGCCACGCCCAGCGCAACGCGCGACCAAGTGCGATCGACCCGCACCAGCAGCGCCGCCGAGCCCAGCGTCACCACCACCACGGCCAGCATCATCGGCCACAGGCGCCGCACGATGCGCTCCAGTGACGGCCCGGACAACAGCTGCCACGCATTGGTGACGAAAGTGGGAATGAACAGCATCGACGCCGCCGACACCGGCGACAGCGTGCTGCCCAGCAGCCCCATCGCCACCGTCGGCAACCCCATCCCAGTCACACCCTTGACCACACCGGCCAGCACGAACACCACCACCAGCAGCACGTAGAAGTACATCGATTCATTCATGCCTTCATTGGATCGGCCGGCCGCTCGGCGCACAATGCGGTGTTTCCGGCCTTGCCTTCGGCTGATCCGAAGGCGCAGCCGTTGCGATGAGGGCATCACATGCGGATGGATATCGCCGACCTGCGCCTGTTCCTGGCGATTGCCGAGGCGGGCAGCATCACGGCCGGCGCAGCGCAGGCAAACCTGGCACTGGCGTCGGCCAGCGAACGCCTGCGCACGATCGAAGCCGATGCCGGCACCGCGTTGTTGAACCGGCACCCCCGCGGCGTCAGCCTGACCGAAGCCGGCGCCGCCCTCGCCCACCATGCACGATTGATCCTGCAGCAGCAGGCGCAGCTGCGCGGTGAACTGCAGGCGTTCGCGCACGGCGCGCGCGGCACACTGCATCTGTATGCCAACACCGCAGCACTGACCAACTACCTGCCTTCGCGGCTGGCACCGTGGCTGGCCGAACGCCCGCGCCTGCACGTGGAACTGCTGGAGCGCACCAGCCCCGAAGTCGTGCGTGCGATCAACGCTGGCCAGGCCGAGGCCGGCATCATCAGTGATGCGGTCGACGCTGCCAGCCTGCAGCAGCACGTGGTCGCCGAAGATCCACTGGTGATGCTGCTGCCCGCAGACCATCGCCTCGCATCGCGGCGCAGCCTGGCCTTCGCCGATGTTGCCGGCGAGACCTTCGTCGCGCTGGCCGACGGCAATGCACTGCAGGCCTACATCGAAGACCAGGCGCGCGACATCGGGCGGCGCCTGGACGTGCGCATCCGCATGAAGACCTTCGAAGGGGTGTGCATCATGGTCGGCCACGACATTGGTATCGGCATCGTGCCGCGGACCATCGCCCGCCAGCACCGGCGCAGCACGCATACCGTCGCCGTACCGCTCGCCGATGCGTGGGCACAGCGTCGCCTGTGCGCCTGTTTTGCCGAGTGGGCGCAGTTGTCATCGGCAATGCGCAGCCTGCTGCTTCACCTGGGCGTGCAGCCGCAGAAAAAGCTGTGAAATGTTGTTGACACATCCTCTGCCGTCCCGCACAATTCATCTCCTGAGTCGCCCAGGTGGCGGAATTGGTAGACGCACTAGTTTCAGGTACTAGCGGGTAAAACCGTGGAGGTTCGAGTCCTCTCCTGGGCACCACGACTCAAGATGATCAAACCCGCGAAAGCGGGTTTTTTCGTTTCCGGGGCCTGGCGAGCGTGGCATCGCAACCGCCACTCGGACTGTCGTATCTCGCACCACCCGGGCGTCGCCTGCGGGTGTATACCTCCCCCCGGCGCGCCGTCACCAGACCTTGAACGCCCCCCTTTTGGGGCGCATTTCACGTTCCCCGTTCAATTCGTACTTTTCCTAGTCGAGATCCACCCGATTCCTTTTCGGTGGGAGGCAGATTTACCGGAGCCGGTTGCAGGTCTATCGACACGACCGGACCAGCGCCCCCCTTTCCCCAAAGGACGCCCCAATGCAGCGCAGCATCATCTGCCCTCACTGCCACACCGGCTCGAACCACGGCGTACGCGTATGCGTGGGATGCCAGGCCGAGGTCCACTACGGCGCATCGAAGGAGGCCGTAATGTTCGTCTTTGTCGCCGCCATCATCTGCGGCGCACTGGTCGGCAGCCGATTGCAGGCCACTGCCGGCTGGATCACGTGCGGCGCCGTACTTGTGGCGGGAATGTGGGCCATTTCCCGATTGTTCCGTGATCGGGTGGTGTTCAAGCGCGTCTATCGCACGCGCTGAACCTGCGCCGCTGCACTCCCCCAACGGCAGGGCCCGTGCGACCCACGTTGCACAAACAAAAACCCCGCCTTGCGGCGGGGTCAAAATACAGCAGGTGTTTCCAGGGAGTTTTCAGTGCCCACCACCGGCGGCCGCACCCGCACCTGCGCCGAATGGCGGCTTGGCCAGCCACAGGAACGTAATGATCGCCAGGAAGATCCAGCCCAGCAGGAAGAAGATGTCGTTGAAGCCCATCTGCGATGCCTGGTGGTTGATCATGTTGTTCAGTACCGCTGCGCCGTGCTGCAGGTCGCCCTGCCCCATCGCCGTGACCTGGTCCTGCATGCCCGGCTGATAGGCCGAGATATGCTCGGTCAGGTCGGCATGGTGCACCTGGGTGCGCCGCGCCCACAGCCACGTCGTCAGCGACGCCGCGAAGCTGCCGCCCAGCGTACGCAGGAACGTGGCCAGGCCGGAGCCCGCCGCGATCTCGCGCCCATCCAGGTCCGACAGCAGGATCTGCAGCACCGGCATGAAGAACAGCGCGACGCCGATGCCCATGATCAGCTGTACGCCGGCCACGTGCATGTAGTCCACCTGCAGGTTGAAGTTCGAGCGCAGGAAACTGGTCATCGACAGCACGATGAAGGCGATCGTGGCCAGCATGCGCATGTCGAAGCGCGATGCATACTTGCCCACGAACGGGGTCATGATCACCGGCAGGATGCCGATTGGCGCCGTTGCCAGGCCCGCCCAGATCGCGGTGTAGCCCATGTCACGCTGCAGCCACTGCGGGATCAGCAGCGCCACGCTGAAGAACGCCGCGTAGGCCACCACCATCGCCAGCGTGCCGGCGCGGAAGTTGCGGTGCCGGAACAGCTTCAGGTCGACAATCGGATCCTTGTCGGTCAGCTCCCAGATCAGGAACACCGTCAGCGTCACCACGGCCACGCAGGCCAGCACCACGATCTTCATCGACGCGAACCAGTCCTCGTCGTTGCCCAGGTCGAGCACCAGCTGCAGCGCACCGACGCCGATCACGAGGGTGATCAGGCCGACGTAGTCCATCTTCGGCTTCTCGATCTGCTCCGGCCGCCCCTTCAGCTGGTTGCCCACCACCAGCGCAGCGAAGATGCCCAGCGGCACGTTGATCAGGAAGATCCATTCCCAGCTGTAGTTGTCGGTGATCCAGCCACCGAGGATCGGCCCGCAGATCGGCGCAACCACCGTGATCATCGCCAGCAGCGCCAATGCCTGCCCGCGTTTCTCGCGCGGGTAGATCGAAACCAGCAGCGACTGCGTGATCGGGTACATCGGGCCGGCCACGAAGCCCTGCAGTGCACGCGACACCACCAGCATGCCCATGCTCTGCGCCAGGCCGCACAGCAGCGAGGTGATGACGAAGGCCAGCGTGGCCCAGACGAACAGCTTGCGTTCGCCGAAGCGGCGGCTGAGCCAGCCGGTCAGCGGCAGCGCGATGGCCGTGCTGACCGCGAACGAGGTGATGACCCAGGTCGCCTGCTGCGAACTGGCACCGAGGTTACCGGCGATGGTCGGCAGCGAGACGTTGGCGATGGTGGTGTCGAGCACCTGCATGAACGACGCCATCGCCAGGCCCACCGTGCACAGGGCGACGCTGGGCGGCAGGAACCCGGAGGCCGCACCCGGCGCCGCCGGTGCGCCCGGAGCGCCGGGCGCGGCTGGAGCTTGTGCGGACATGGCGACCTCAGCCCACCTTCGCCTGCTGCTGCGGCAGGTTGCCCTGGATGATCGTGTGGATCACCTCATCGGCATCATGCAGCTGCTTGGCATACACGTCAGTGTCGAACACCGTGCCCTTGGCCGGGGTACTCGGCAGCACTTCGCCCTTCTGGTCGCGCAGGCTCACTTCGGCCTTCATCGACAGGCCGATGCGCAGCGGGTGTTCGGCCAGCTGCTTGGCATCGATGGCGATGCGCACCGGCACGCGCTGCACGATCTTGATCCAGTTGCCACTGGCGTTCTGCGCCGGCAGCAGCGAGAACGCCGAGCCGGTGCCCAGGCCCAGGCTCTGGATGCGGCCCTTGTACTTCACGTCGCCGGCGTACAGGTCCGACTTCAGCTCCACTTCCTGGCCCAGGCGCATGTGGCGCAGCTGGGTTTCCTTGAAGTTGGCCTCGACCCACATCTGTTCGGTCGGCACCACGGCCATCAGGGCATTGCCCGGCTGCACGCGCTGGCCGACCTGCACCGAACGACGGGCGACGTAGCCGGAGACCGGCGCGACGATGCCGGCGCGGGCGTTGTTGAGGAAGGCCTGGCGCAGCTGTGCGGCGGCGGCCTGCACATCCGGCTGGGTGGCGATCACGGTGTCGTCGACCAGCGCGCGGTTGCGCTCGACGGTCTCGCGCGAACCGGCCACGGCCGCTTCGGCCGCGGCCAGCTCGTCGCGGGCGTGGGCCAGTTCTTCGTTGGAGATGGCGCCGGTGGCGGCCAGGTCCTTGCGGCGGGCGTAGTCTTCGCGCACGCGCTTCAGGGTCACCTGGCGGGCGTTCAGGTCCGCCTGCGCGCCTTCCACGCTGCGGTACAGGCCGCGGGTCTGGCGCACCGTCTTGGCCAGGTTGGCTTCGGCCTGCTGCAGCGCCACTGCGGTGTCGGACGGGTCCAGCTGCACCAGCAGCTGGCCGCGCTCCACGCGCATGCCGTCATCGGCATTGATGGCGACCACGGTGCCGGCCACCAGCGGGGTGATCTGCACCTGGTTGCCCTGCACGTAGGCATCGTCGGTCTCTTCGAACCAACGGCCGAACATGAAGTACCACAGCGCCAAAGCGGCAAGCAGCAGCACGACGATCACGAACAGGCCGCGCAGCAGGTTGCCGCGGCGGTTGGGGGCGGCCGGGGCCGCGGTGTCTTGGGTCTGGCTCATGTCGGAGATCTTCAGGAATGCGAGGAATCGGAATGGGAGGCGATCGGTGCGCGGTCGGCGTCAGTGGGCTGGAAACCACCACCCAGCGCCTTGCTCAGGCGCACCGAGGACTGCACCTGCTGCGACTGCAGGCCGGCCAGCTGCTGCTGCGACTGCAGCAGGGTGGACTGCGCGGTCAGCACGTCCAGGTAGCTGCCGATGCCGGCGCGGTAGCGCTGCTGGGCCAGGTCGAAGGCAGCGCGTGCGGTGTCCACCGCCTGCTGCTGCGACTGCGCCTGCTGTGCCAGCGAGCGCACCGCATTGACCTGGTCGGCCACATCACGCAGCGCATCGAGCACGGTCTGGTTGTAGTTGGCCACCGCCAGGTCGTACTGCGCATCGGTATTGGCCAGGTTGGCGCGCAGCTTGCCGCCTTCGAAGATCGGCAGGCTCAGCGCAGGGCCGATGTAGGCGAAGGTGGAACTGCTCTTCAGCAGGTCGCTCACATTCGGGGCGACCACGCCGGCCAGCGCGGTCAGGTTGAAGCTCGGGTAGAACTTCGTCTTCGCGACCTTGATCTGCTTGTCGGCCGCTTCAACGCGCCAGCGTGCGGCCACGATGTCGGGGCGACGGCCCAGCAGCTCGCTGGGCAGCACCCCAGGCAGCTGCAGCGCCACCGGGTTCAACGGCTGCGGGCGCTGGATCGACAGGCCACGGTCCGGGCCCTTGCCGACCAGCGCGGCCAGTGCGGTGCGGGCGGCGTCGATACGCTGCTGGGCGGCCTGCACCTGCTGCTGCGCGGCCGGCACGCGGGCCTCGGCCTGGCGCACCTGCAGATCACTGTCGATGCCGGCGCGGCGGCGCTGGCGGGTCAGCTCAAGTGACTTCTGCGAACGGCTCAGCTCTTCCTCGGCCACGTCGTTGAGCTGCCACGCGTAGGCCAGGTCGGCATAGGCCTGGGTGATGCCAGTGGACAGGTTCAGGCGGGCGGCCTGCGCTTCAACGGTGGCGGCGTGCGCACCGTCCACGGCGGCTTCCCAGGCGGCGCGCTTGCCGCCCCACAGGTCCACGCCGTAGCTGAAGTCGAAGGCGACCTGGCTGCTGCCGGCGTAATGGCCACCGATCTCGCTGCCTGCCATCGACTCAGGCAGGCGCAGGCCGGTGTAGCCACCAGACACCGACAGGCTCGGCAGTTCGTCGGCACGCGCAGTGCCGACCTGGGCCTGGGCCTGGCGCAGGCGCGCGTCGGCGGCGTCCAGGCTCGGGTGGCCGGCCAGGCCCTCGGCGACCAGCGCGTCCAGCTGCGCATCGCCCAGCGCCTTCCACCAGTCCTGCGCCGGGAAGCCGGTGGCGCTCAGGTCGGTGTCGGCCAGGGTGCGTTCGCTGTGCAGGCTGTCCACATCCAGCACGTGGCCCTGCGGATTGAGGCCACGACTGCTGGCACAGGCGGCCAGGGCCAGGGCCAGCGCTGACACCAGCAGCGTGCGCCCGGACCGGCGGAAAGTGAAATGCGGGATCGGGTTCATGGGGTCGTCAAGGAATCGCGGATTCGGGTAAGGAGGGACAGCAGCAGCGTGCGCTCGTCGGTTGAGAGATCACGCAGGGCGTAATCCATCACCGCGTCGCCGCGCAGCTTCAGCCGCGCCCACAACGCGCGGCCTTCATCGGTCAGCACGATCTGCAGCGCACGACGGTCCTGGGCATGCGGTTGGCGACGGACGCAGCCCAGTGCCTCCAGCTTGTCCAGCAGCCGGGTCACGGCGCTGGGCACCTGGTCGATGGCCTGGGCCAGTTCGTTGGCGGTGCACGGCGCCATGTTGGAAAGCACCTTCAACCCGATGTAGTGGGTGAAGCCGATGCCCAGGTCTTCTTCCGCCATGGACGCGTCGAGTTGGCGGACCAACCCGTCGCGCACTTGGCGCAGCAGCAGGCCGAAGCTGGGGGGAGTGGTTGCAGGACAGATCATGGGGGAGCATTCTCTTCCAAAAAAAATATTTCTCAATGGAAATATTCGATCTGGCATCGAATGCTGTGTTGCAGCAATGGGCTGGATCGGTGAAGGCGCCTACCTTAATGACCTGGTCAGCTGGCCCGGTAGTACAATTCAGCCAATGGATGACACATTTCAGCCAGCGGATATGATGAACAAGGCAGAAATTCCCCCTCCCAAGCGCCTGCTGCGCGACGACGCGCTGGACTGGTTCGAGCGCAACGACGGCCCATCGGTGGTCGCCTACCGCTTCGACAGCCCGCAGGGACTGGTCCGTGAGGTGGACTGGCACCATCACCAGCGCGCGCAACTGATCTACGTGGAGCGTGGCCTGCTGACCACCCGCACCTCGCACGGCACCTGGTCGTTGGCGCCGGGTTCGGCCGGCTGGATGCCGCCGCTGGAGCCGCACACGGTCACCCTCGACGGGCCGCTGCGTGGCTGGGGCATGGCGCTGGCCGCACCCGCCTGTGCCACCCTGCCCGCCGACCCCTGCGTGCTGGGCCTGTCCAAGCTGGCGCAGGCGCTGGCCGAGCGCATCTGCGAATGGCCGCTGGGCTATGCCACCACGCCCGAGCGCCAGCACATCATCGAGGTGCTGCTGGACGAGATCCGCACCGCGCCGCGTCAGCGCATGCATCTGCCGATGCCCCACGACCGGCGCCTGCTGAAGATCGCCTCGCAGCTGCTGGCCGACCCGTCCGACGAGCGCAGCCTGGCCGAATGGGCCCACTGGGCCGGCCTGTCGCCGCGCAGCCTGACCCGTCACTTCCGCGACGAGACCACGCTCAGCTTCGCCCAGTGGCGGCAACAGGCCCGCCTGTCCGAGGCGTTGCGCCAGCTGACCGAGGGCCGCAGCGTGGCCGACATCGCCCACGCACTGGGCTTCAGCAGCGCCAGCGCGTTCGTCACCGTGTTCCGCCGTCACTTCGGGTTGCCGCCTGGGCGCTACCTGGCGCGGGCCGGGCATGGCCTGGAAACCGGGCTGGACCCTGCACGCGGCTTGGCATCCCCCGCCGCATCCGGATAATCACAGGATTGCGAGCGGCGACCGCCGTCGCCGCCTCCCGACATAGGTAACAACGCCGCATGACCGAACTTGCCCGTCCCGTGTTCCACGGATTCGAACAACTGCCGCTGCGCGAGTACGCCGAACGCGCCTACCTCGACTACTCGATGTACGTGGTCCTGGACCGCGCCCTGCCGTTCATCGGCGACGGCCTGAAGCCGGTGCAGCGCCGCATCATCTATTCGATGAGCGAGCTGGGCCTGAATGCCGCGTCCAAGCCGAAGAAGTCCGCGCGCACCGTCGGCGACGTCATCGGTAAGTACCACCCGCACGGCGACAGCGCGTGCTACGAGGCGCTGGTGCTGATGGCCCAGCCGTTCTCGTACCGCTACCCACTGATCGAGGGCCAGGGCAACTTCGGCTCCAGCGACGACCCCAAGTCGTTCGCGGCGATGCGTTACACCGAATCCAAGCTGACCCCGATCGCCGAAGTGCTGCTGGGCGAACTGGGCCAGGGCACCACCGACTGGGCACCGAACTTCGACGGCACCCTGCAGGAACCGACCTGGATGCCGGCGCGGCTCCCGCACCTGCTGCTCAACGGCACCACCGGCATCGCCGTGGGCATGGCCACCGACGTGCCGCCGCACAATCTCAACGAGATCGTCAGTGCGCTGCTGCACCTGCTGGACAACCCCGACGCCACCGTGCGCGACCTGTGCGAACACGTGCAGGGCCCGGACTACCCGTCCAGCGCCGAGATCATCACCGCGGCCAATGACCTGCGCAACATCTACGAGACTGGCAACGGCAGCGTGCGTGCACGCGCGACCTTCACCAAGGAAGCCAGCAACATCGTGATCACGGCGCTGCCGTTCCAGGTGTCGCCGTCGAAGGTGATCGAGCAGATCGCCGCGCAGATGCGCGCCAAGAAGCTGCCGTGGCTGGAGGACATCCGTGATGAATCCGACCACGCCAATCCGGTGCGCGTGGTGCTGGTGCCGCGTTCCAACCGCGTCGACGCCGACCAGTTGATGGGCCACCTGTTCGCCACCACGGACCTGGAGCGCAGCTACCGCGTCAACCTCAACGTGATCGGGCTGGACGGCCGTCCGCAGGTGAAGAACCTAAAGATGCTGCTCAGCGAATGGCTGACCTTCCGCAGCAACACCGTCACCCGCCGCCTGCAGCACCGCCTGCAGAAGGTCGAGCGTCGCCTGCACCTGCTGGAAGGCCTGCTGGTCGCCTTCCTCAACCTGGACGAGGTGATCCACATCATCCGTACCGAAGACGAGCCGAAGGCCGCGCTGATCGCGCGCTTCGGCCTGTCCGAGGAACAGGCCGAGTACATCCTGGAAACCAAGCTGAAGCAGCTGGCCCGCCTGGAGGAAATGAAGATCCGCGGCGAGCAGGATGAACTGGCCAAGGAGCGCGAGAAGATCCTCGGCATCCTGGACAGCAAGGCCAAGCTGAAGAAGCTGATCCGCGATGAACTGACCGCCGACGCCAGGAAGTTCGGCGACGCACGCCGTTCGCCGCTGGTGCAGCGCCAGGCGGCGCAGGCCATCGACGAGACCGAGCTGGTGCCGAGCGAACCGATGACCGTGGTGCTGTCGGAGAAGGGCTGGATCCGCGCCGCCAAGGGCCACGACGTCGATGCATCCGCACTGTCGTACCGTGAAGGCGACGGGCTGCAGGGCGCGGTGCGCGCACGCAGCACCCAGCAGGTCGCGTTCCTCGACAGCGAAGGCCGCGCCTACTCGACGCCGGTGCACACCCTGCCCTCCGCGCGTGGCAATGGCGAACCGCTGACCGGCCGCTTCTCGCCGGCACCGGGCACCAGCTTCGTGACCCTGGCCAGCGCCGAGCCGGACACCCGCTTCGTGCTGGCCTCCAGCCACGGCTATGGCTTCGTCACCCGCTTCGAGAACCTGATCGGCCGCAACAAGGCCGGCAAGGCGATGCTGAACCTGTCGGCCGGCTCGTCGGTGCTGACCCCGTCGGTGGTCGCCAACGTCGCCACCGACCGCATCGTGGCGGTGACCAGTTCGGGCAACCTGTTGGCGATCGCCGCCAACGACCTGCCGGAACTGGACAAGGGCAAGGGCAACAAGATCATCGAGATCCCGAAGGCCAAGCTCGCCACCGAACGCGTGGTCGCCATCGTGGCGATCAGCCCGGGGCAGACCCTGCAGGTGCGCAGCGGCCAGCGCACCATGGGCCTGAAGTTCAACGAGCTGGATGCCTACCTCGGCGCCCGCGCCACCCGCGGCCACCTGCTGCCGCGCGGCTGGCAGAAGGTGGAAGGCCTGTCGGTGGAGTGAGAGCTGGGGCCCTGCCCCTGGCGGGTGTCAACCTTGGTTGACACGCCTTGCCGGAGATCAGACACGAAAAAGCCGGGGCATTCCCCGGCTTTTTCGTTGTCGGCTGGCGGGCGGTGGAGCAGCTGGCTGGCGAAGGCTGGCTGGCGATGCTCCGGTGCTGGCGGGCGACAGAACGCCGTGCTTCTGGTAGAGCCGATTGCTGGACGGCTGCTCTTTGCTCTTGGTAGAGCCGACTGTCAGTCGGCTGCTTTACCGAAAAGCGGCCGACCAGCGGTCTGCTCTACCGGAAGGCAGCCGAGCATTGGCTCGGCTCTACAAAAAGCGGTGCCGGTCAGTGCGCCGGGGCGCCGCTGCCGTCGATCTTGCTCAGCTGGTACAGCTCCAGGCCGATGCGCTTGATCAGGCCCAGCTGCTGCTCCAGCCACCAGGCGTGGTCTTCCTCGGTGTCCTTCAGCTGCGCCAGCAGGATGTCGCGGCTCACGTAATCGCCCTGCTCCTCGCATAGCTTCATGCCGGCGGCGAGATTGTTCCGAACCGCGTATTCAGTGTCGAGATCCTTCTGCAGCATCTCCTCCACGGTCTTGCCCGGCTCGGTGGCATGCGGGCGCATGTCCGGGTCGCCCCCCAGGAACAGGATCCGGCGGAGCAGCGCATCGGCATGCTGGGTTTCCTCTTCCATCTCGTGGTTCAGGCGTTCGTACAGCGCGAACAGGCCCTGGTCCTCGTAGCGGCGGGAATGGATGAAGTACTGGTCGCGGGCAGCGAGCTCGCCGCGCAGCAGTTCCTTCAGGCAGGCGATGACGTCCGGGTTGCCTTTCATGGGGGGCTCCTGTGAATCGATGCGGCATAGGGTGCCGCATTTCAAAATACGGTGATCTAATCGGAATCAGTCGCAGTTGCGCCTGCGGCTACAATCGGCCCACGAGTTCGGAAAGGACGTGCGATGCGACGTACATGGCGTTGGGTGCTGGGCGTGTTGGTCGCCATCGTGCTGGTCACCGCACTGGTCCTGTGGCTGCTGCTGCGCGGCAGCCTGGCAGATCTGGACGGCGAGCATGCGCTGCCGGGGCTGGCCAAGCCGGTCACCATCGAGCGCGATGCGCTGGGCGTGGTCACCATCACTGCGGGCAGCCAGGCCGATGCGATGCGCGCACTCGGCCGCGTGCACGCGCAGGAACGTTATTTCGAAATGGACCTGATGCGCCGCAGTGCCGCCGGGGAGCTGTCGGCGCTGTTCGGGCCGAAGGCCATCGACGCCGACAAGCGCATGCGCGTGCATCGGCTGCGCGCGCGCACCGAGGCGAACATGCAGGCTGCGCTGGGCGACAACATCGAAGCGGTGAGCGCCTATGTCGGTGGGGTCAATCAGGGCCTGGCCGATCTCTCCGTGCGCCCGTGGGCCTACCTGCTGCTGCGGCAATCGCCACAACCCTGGCAGGCCAGCGACAGCGTGCTGGCCGGGCTGGCCATGTATGCCGACCTGCAGGATCCGGGCAATCAGACCGAGCTTGCGCTGAGCCGCATCCGCGCCGTGGTGCCGCCAGCGCTCTACGCGCTGATTGCCCACGACGGTACCGAATGGGATGCACCGCTGTTCGGCGAACCGAGCGGCAATGCTGCCCTGCCCGACGCCAGCCAGCTCGACCTGCGCACATTGAAGGGAAAGTCGGGCACCGAGCAGGAAGAAGCCGACGTCGTCGGCAGCAACAACTTCGCGGTGGCCGGGGCGCTTACCGCCGACGGGCGCGCGATCGTCGCCGACGACATGCACCTGGGCCTGCGTGCCCCCGGCCTGTGGTTCCGCGTGCGCCTGCGCTACCCCGATCCACAGGCTGCCGGCGGCCAGGTCGATGTCACCGGCTTCTCGCTGCCCGGCCTGCCGGCGGTGATCGTCGGCAGCAACGGGCACGTGGCCTGGGGCTTCACCAACAGCTACATCGACACCGCCGATTACCGCTCGGAACCGGCCAATGCCGAGGTGACCGTGCATGAAGAGCGGATTGCGGTGGCCGGCCAGGCCGACGTGCTGTTCCCGGTACGCGAAACCGCCTGGGGCCCGATCCTGCACGCCCATGCCGATGGCAGCGGTGACGCGCTGCGTTGGGTCGCCCACCTGCCCGGCGCGGTGCGGCTGGACTTCGGTGACCTGGCCCGCGCTGGCGATCTGGACGCTGCACTGAAGTTCGCCGACCACGCCGGCATTCCCGCACAGAACCTGGTGGTCGGCGACCGCAGCGGACGCATCGCATGGCGGCTGATCGGCGCCCGCCCGGATCGCGGTCCGGGCTGCGCGCCGGCCGGCTTCAGTGCCGGCAACAACCAGGACTGTGCGCCGTGGCCGATCCGCAGCGATGCTTCACCGGCATTGATCGATCCTCCCAACCACCGCCTGTGGACCGCCAACGGCCGCGTCCTCGACGGCGAGGCACTGGCCAGCGTCGGCAACGGTGGCTATGACCTGGGAGCACGGGCGCGGCAGATCCGTGACCTGCTGGCGATCCAGGAGCGCTTCGACGAGCACGACCTGCTGGCGATCCAGCTCGACGATCGCGCGGTGTTCCTGCAGCGCTGGTGGGCCCTGCTGCACGACGTCATCGAGCGCAGTGACGACCCTGCACTGAAGCGTTTGAAGGAGGCCAGCCATCAATGGGACGGCCGTGCCTCGGCCAGCTCGGTCAGCTACCGGGTGGTGCGCGAGTTCCGTACGCAGGTGATGACAACACTGTCCGATGCACTGCTGGCACCGGCCAATGCGCAGCTGGGCGATGACTATCTGGAGCCGCGCCTGGCGCAGCTGGAAGGCGTGGCCTGGCCGATGCTGCAGCAGCGTCCGGCCAATCTGCTGCCACCGGCCTTCGACAGCTGGGATGCGCTGCTGATCGACGCCGCACGCCGCACCGAGAGCGAGCTGGCCAGGCAGGGCCCACTGGCCAAGCGCAGCTGGGGCGAACGCAATACGGCGGCGATCTGCCACCCCATCGCACGGGCGCTGCCGGACATCGCCAAACACTGGCTGTGCATGCCGGCCGACCGCCTGCCCGGCGACCGCGACATGCCGCGCGTGCAGACGCCGGGCTTCGGTGCTTCCGAACGCATGGTGGTTTCGCCCGGGCACGAGGCCGACGGCATCGTGCATATGCCCGGCGGCCAGAGCGGGCACCCGCTGTCGCCGTACTGGGGCGCCGGCCACGAAGACTGGGTGCATGGGCGGCCGACGCCGTTCCTGCCCGGCAAGGCGCAGCACACGATGACGCTGGTGCCAGCGCGCTGACGGCGGCACCCACATGCCCAAGGGTGCGCTGCACGCTGTAGAGCCGAGCCCATGCTCGGCTGCTTCTGGCGCCGAGCCGAGCATGGACTCGGCTCCACAGAATGTCGGCGCGGCGCTACCGGGTCAGCCCCTGCGCCGCTCGATCAGGTTCAGCAGTGGCCCGGTCATCGCCGTTGTCACCAGCGCCATGATCACCAGCACCGCGAACAGGCGGTCACCGAGCAGGCCAAGTTCGTAACCCAGGTTGAGCACGATCAGCTCCATCAGGCCACGGGTGTTCATCAGTGCACCCAGCCGCCACGCCTCACGGGTGGGCATGCCGGCACTGCGCGCGGCGCTGAAGGTACCCAGCAGCTTGCCGGTCGTGGCCACTGCGATCACCACACCACACAGCACGATGTCGCTGGCCTGCAGCGCGTCGGCGCGCATGCGAAGGCCGGTCATGGCGAAGAACAGCGGCAGCAGCAGGGTCACCGCGAACGGTTCGACGCGGGCCATCAACAGGCCGCGCAGCTGCGCGTTGGACGACACCGCCACGCCCGCAGCGAACGCACCGAACAGCGCGTGGATGCCCAGCATTTCGGTGATCAGGGCACTACCCAGCGACAGCAGCAGGATGCCGAGCAGCCAGCGCCCCTCACGCCCCGGCACGATCTCCTGGCGAGCGAACCACGGCTTCACCAGCCCCAGCATCAGCACCACGAAGGCGACCACGCACAGCAGATTGAGACTGGCCGGCAGCCAGCCGCTGGCCTGTGCCGCCGCCACGATCAGTGCCAGCAGGCACCATGCGGTGGCATCGCCCAAAGCCGCGCAGGCGATGGCGGTCTGGCCCAGCGGCGTCTGCGTGATGCCACGGTCGGCGAGGATGCGCAGCAGCACCGGGAACGCGGTGATGCTCATCGATATGCCAACGAAAAGCGCGAATGCGGTGAAGCCCACGCCCTGCGGGCCGTGCTGCGGGTACAGCCAGATCGCCAACGCGACGCCGAGCACGAACGGCACCGCGATGCCGGCATGGCTGACCGTGAAGGCGAAACGCCGGCGGCCGCGCAGTGCCGCCAGGTCCAGTTCGGCACCGGCCACCAGCAGAAACATCAGCACGCCCAGCTGGCTGAGCATGCCCAGAGGGCCCAGCGAACTGGCCGGGAACAGCGCACCCTGCAGCTGCGGCAGCAGGCTGCCGAGCACCAGCGGCCCCATCATCAGGCCGGCCGCCATCTCGCCGATCACCGCCGGCTGCCCCAGCCGCTTCAGCAGCGCACCGGCGCCCTTGGCTACCAGCAACAGCACCAGCAGCTGCAGCAGGAACAGGCCCAGCGGTGACGCCAGATGCCGTGCCCAGCTGCCTTCGGCAGCGACCGTGGTACGCGCAACCGCCTCGGGGGCGGCCGGCCCGGCATAGCGCGCCAGCAGCACGCCGGCCAGCAGCGGGACACCGGCCCAGGCCAGATAACGCCATCCCCATTTCGTGGGCCGCATGCCGCCGCTCGCCTGTACGTCCATGAACATTCCCCAATGCGCAGGGGGCGATCATACAAAAAGGGGACGGAGGGGATTAAGTCGTTTGTGCCCGCCGGGCATGGCCCGGCGCTACCATCGCTCGGTAGCACCGGGCCGTGCCCGGCGGAAGCATTACGCCAGTGCCTGCGCGTGCACCCCGGCGATCGCGCGACCCGACGGATCTGCAGCCGCGGCGAAGCTGGCGTCCCAGGCAATGGCCGCCGGCGACGAACAGGCGATCGACTTGCCACCCGGCACGGTCTCTGCGGCTGCGCGGCTGGGGAAGAACTGCTCGAACAGGTGGCGGTAGTAGTACGCCTCCTTGGTCTGTGGCGGGTTGTGCGGGAAGCGCTTGTCGGCCGCAGCCAGTACACGGTCGCTCACCTGCGCCTCGGCATGTGCCTTCAGCCCGTCGATCCAGCCGTAGCCGACGCCATCGCTGAACTGTTCCTTCTGCCGCCACAGGATGCTGTCCGGCAGGTAGCCGTCGAACGCCTCGCGCAGCACCGCCTTTTCGATGCGGCGACCGCCAAAGCCGGCGCCCACCATCTTGTGCGCGGCATCGAAGCGCATCGCCACGTCGAGGAATTCGCGGTCGAGGAACGGCACGCGTGGCTCCACGCCCCAGGCCATCATCGACTTGTTGGCACGCAGGCAGTCGTAGTTGTGCAGGGCGTCGAGCTTGCGCACCAGCTCCTCGTGGAATTCACGCGCATCCGGTGCCTTGTGGAAATACAGGTAGCCACCGAAGATCTCGTCGCTGCCCTCGCCGGACAGCACCATCTTCACCCCCATCGCCTTGATCCGCCGCGCCAGCAGGAACATCGGCGTCGAGGCGCGGATGGTGGTGACGTCGTAGGTTTCGATGTGGCGGATCACTTCCGGCAACGCATCGAGGCCTTCCTCGAAGGTGTACTCGAAGCCGTGATGCACGGTGCCAAGTGCCTCGGCGGCGATCGCGGCGGCGGCCAGATCAGGCGAGCCCTTCAAACCGATCGCGAACGAATGCAGCCGCGGCCACCATGCTTCGGTCTGCCCACCATCCTCGATGCGGCGACGCGCGTAGCGTGCGGCAACTGCCGCCACCAGCGACGAATCCAGGCCACCGGACAGCAGCACGCCGTACGGCACATCGCTCATCAGCTGGCGTTCCACCGCATGCTCGAAGGCCTGGCGCAGCTCGGCCAGATCGGCCTGGCGACCGTGCACGCCAGCGTAGGCGCGCCACGGCTGCTGGTAGTAGCGCACCAGCTCACCACTGGCACTGTCGAAATAGTGGCCCGGCGGGAACTGCGCGACGTCGGCACAGGTATCGACCAGTGCCTTCATTTCCGAGGCCACGCGCAGGCGTCCCTGGGCATCGTGGCCCCAGTACAACGGCACCACGCCGATCGGATCGCGCGCCACCAGCACGCGGCCGGCATCACGGTCCCACAGCGCGAAGGCGAAGATGCCGTTGAGCTGCTCCAGCCACTGCGCCGGCGATCCGCCTTGGCGGTAAAGCGCGTTGATCACCTCGCAGTCCGAACCCGTCTGGAAGTCGTAGGCGGTGGTCAGCGTGGCCTTCAACTGCTGGTGGTTGTAGATCTCGCCGTTCACCGCCAGCGCCAGCTGGCCATCGTCCGACAGCAGCGGCTGCGAGCCACCGGCCGGGTCGACGATGGCCAGCCGCTCGTGGACCAGCAGCGCACCTTCGTCAAGATACACGCCGCTCCAGTCCGGGCCGCGGTGGCGTTGGCGCTGCGACAGTTCCAGCGCATGGCGGCGCAGAGCCGGAAGATCGTCACCGGCCTGCAGGCCGAAGATTCCGAATATCGAACACATGGGGGGAGCTCCTGTTGGGGGAATTTCACGGGTGGGAGGGTGTTCGACCGGCCATCCAGGCCCGGGTGGGGCTGCGCCCGGGCACAAAAAAACCCGCATCGACCGATGCGGGTTTTCTGGTGTCCGGGCGTGTGTTGCTGTCTATCTACCCAGGGCGCAGTCCCGCATCGGCCGCGCACGATTATTCGCGCGCAGATTATTGCGGTTGTTGTTATTGACGGCGGTGGCCAGGCGGATCGACATGGCATCGACCCTACCCCGGATTCCGGCGCTGCGCAACCGTTGCATTGGCAACCAGGTGAAGGTGTGCCGACCAACGGTCGGCACCCAGCAGTCGGCACTCACAGGGGGAGCGCCGGGCCGTGCCCGGCGCCATGCCTCACGCCAGCAGCCGTTCCACCAGGCGCTGGTAAAGCCCCGGCAACGCTTCCAGATCATCCACGCGCACGTTCTCATCCACCTGGTGGATGCTGGCGTTGACTGGCCCCACTTCGATGCACTGCGCACCCAGCGGCGCGATGAAGCGTGCATCGGAGGTGCCGCCACCGGTGCTTTCCTCAGGGGCACGACCGATGTGCTCGGCCAGCACCGCGCGCGCGGTGGCGCGCAGCGTGCCTTCCGGGGTGTAGAACGGCTCGCCGCTGCGATGCCACTTCAGCGCGTACTGCAGGCCGTGCCGGTCCAGCAGCGCGGTGATCTCCGTTTCCAGCTTCGGTGCATCCCAGTGCGGGTTGTAGCGGATGTTGAAATCGACCTCCAGCTCCCCGGGAATCACGTTGTTGGCGCCGGTGCCGGCACGGATGTTGGAGATCTGCAGGCTGGTCGGCGGGAAACTCTCGTACCCCTCGTCCCAGCGTCGCGCCGTCAGCTCGGCCAGGGCCGGCGCCGCCTGGTGGATCGGGTTGCGTGCCTTCTCCGGATACGCCACGTGACCCTGCACGCCCTGCACGCGCAGCTTGGCCGACAGGCTGCCGCGACGCCCGACGCGCAGCAGGTCGCCCAGCGCCGCTGTCGATGATGGCTCGCCGGTAATGCACCAGTCGATGCGCTGGCCGCGCTCGGCGAACAGGCGCGCGACGTGGCGCACGCCATCGATCGCGTCGCCTTCCTCGTCGCTGGTCAGCAGCACCGCCAGCGTGCCGGGGTGATCGGGATGCGCGGCGACGAACTGCTCGGCGGCCACCACGAACGCGGCCACGCTGCCCTTCATGTCGGCGGCGCCACGGCCATACAGCACGCCATCGCGGATCTGCGGCGTGAACGGATCGCTGGTCCAGGCCTCGCGCGGGCCGGTGGGCACCACGTCGGTATGGCCCAGCAGCACCAGCACCGGCGCACCCTGGCCGTGGGTCGCCCACAGGTTGTCGACCTCACCCAGACGCAGCTGGTCACAGTGGAACCCTGCCTGCTTCAACCGCGCCGCCAGCAGTGCCTGGCAGCCGGCGTCGTCCGGGGTAACCGAGGGGCGCGCGATCAGCTCGCAGGCCAGGTCGAGGACGGCACTCATGACTGGCCCACGCCGAAGCGGGCCTTGAAGCCGTTGTCACTGAAACCCTGGCTGGCCTTGCCGTCGGCCGTGACCACCAGCGGGCGCTTGATCAGCTGCGGGTACTCACGCAGCAGCAGCTTCCATTCGGCCTCGGAGTCCGCGGCCTTGCGGTTGTCCGGCAGCTGCCGCCAGGTGGTGGAGGACTTGTTCACCATCGCCGCCAGCCCCCCCAGCTGCGCGGCCCATTCCAGAAGCGTTTCCGGGCTGGGCTTGTTGTCGCGGTAGTCGACGAAGGTGTACGGCACGCCGAAGCGGTCCAGCCACTTGGTCGCCTTCTTGCAGGTATCGCAGTTCTTCAAACCGTAGACAGTGGTGCTCATGGCCATCTGTGATGCTGGAAAACAGAGGGCCAGAATCTCACAACAGGCGCTCGGACACGACCCGGAACGGCGCGGCACGGTGGGTCGCCTGCCACAGCGCGGCGCACGCGGCAGGCGCGGCAGCATCCGCCCGAACAGGACGTCGGGAGGATGCCGGTAGCTCGCGTACTGCGCCGGATCCTCCGGCGCAGTCACCTTCAGTCGGCCAGGCCGCGCAGCAGGTCGTTGACGCTGGTCTTGCTGCGGGTCCTGGCATCGACCTGCTTGACGATCACCGCGCAGTACAGCGAATGGGTACCGTCCTTGCTCGGCAGCGAGCCGGACACCACCACGCTGTACGGCGGGATGTAGCCGTAGCTGATCTCACCGGTGGCGCGGTTGTAGATGCGGGTGCTCTGGCTGAGGAACACGCCCATGCCGATCACGCTGTGGTGGCCGACCACCACACCCTCAACCACTTCCGAGCGGGCACCGATGAAGCAATGGTCCTCGATGATGGTCGGGCTGGCCTGCAGCGGCTCCAGCACGCCGCCGATGCCGGCACCGCCGGACAGATGACAGTGCTGGCCGATCTGCGCGCAGGAACCGACGGTGGCCCAGGTGTCCACCATGGTGCCTTCGCCGACATAGGCGCCGATGTTGGTGAAGCTCGGCATCAGCACCACATCCTTGCCGAAATACGTGCCACGGCGAGCAATCGCGCCCGGCACCACGCGCACGCCGCCTCGGCGGAACTTCGCTTCGTCATAGCCTGCGAAGCGCGATTCGACCTTGTCCCAGAACGGTGCCGGGCGTGCATCGACCACCGCCATGTCGTTGACACGGAAATACAGCAGCACCGCCTTCTTCAGCCACTCGTTGACCTTCCAGCCGCCCTGGCCGTCCGGCTCGGCGACGCGGAATTCACCGCTCTCCAGGCCGTCGATCACACGGTTGACCAGCGGCCTGGTCGAGCCTTCCAGTTCGTGCAGGGTCAGCGTTGCGCGGCGTTCGAAGGCACTTTCGATGCCGAACTTCAGTTCTTCCACGCCCGGCGCGACCGGCTTGCGCAGCGACTTGCGGGCGATGGTTTCGGCGCGTGCGGCTTCTGCGCTCTTGGCCGGGGCCTTCTTCGGTGCCGCCACCTTCCTCGCCGGCGCCTTCACCACCGCGGCTTTCTTCGGCGCGGCAGCCTTCTTCGCGGCCGGCACGGCGGCAGTTTTCTTGGCCGCTGCGCTCTTGGCGGTGGCAGCAGTCTTCTTAACAGGCTTGGTGGCCATCAGGCGGGGTCTCCGGCGTTTCGATCAGGGTCCAGGCAGGCCAGCATCGCGTCATGCAGCTGCTGCCGGGCAGGTTCAGTCAGGGGGAGGTCGTGTTCGTCACTGATCACGAAGGTGTCTTCGGCGCGTTCGCCGAATGTCGCAATGCGCGCATCATGCACGCGCAGGCCCTGGTTGCGCAGCACGAACGCCACATCGGCCAGCAGGCCGGGACGGTCGGGGGCGACCAGGGCAAAACGGGTTGCGCCCGGTTCATCGCGGAATTCGATGCGCGGCGCAAAACGGAAATGACGCAGTTGCCGCGGCACCACCCGGCGTGACGGCCGAAGCCGCGCAAGGTCGCCACTCAGGGCCTCGCGCAGCGCCGCTTCCAGATTGGCACTGTTGCCATCGGCAAACGTGTCGGCCGGGTTCACTTCGAAGGTATCGAAGATGGTGTCGGCCGGGCCGTCCAGCACGCGTGCACGGTGGATCCCGTAGCCCTTGCGGTCCAGGGTCATCACGATCGCGGCGAACAGGCCGTCGCGGTCGGGCGAGTGCACGAACACTTCCAGCGCGGGGTCGTCGACACTGATCCGGCGGACCTTGACCAGGGTCTGGCCCTGCTTCACCGGCACCAGCGCAGCGGCCTGCCAGGCCAGCTGCTCGGGGCGCAGGCGGATGAAGCCCTCATCGGGCATCACCGCGAACTGGCGGTCGATGGTGGCATCGTCGTAACCCTGCTCGCGCACCAGTGCGCGCACGCTGTCACGCGCCTCGGCCACACGCTCGGCGGCGGGCACCGGATGCTCCAGCCCTTCGCGCAACGCGCGCCGGGTGGCGAAGTAAAGGTCGGCCAGCAGGCGATCCTTCCAGGCGTTCCACAGTTTCGGGCTGGTGCCGGCAATATCGGCACAGGTCAGCAGATACAGGTAGTCCAGGCGGTCGCGGCTGCCGACCAGGGTGGCGAAGCGATGGATCACCACCGGGTCGGCAATGTCCTGCTTCTGCGCGGTCACCGACATGCGCAGGTGCTGTTCGACCAGCCAGGCGACCAGTTCGGTATCGGTGCCACTGAGCGCATGTGCCTGGCAGAACGCGCGCGCGTCCACCGCACCCAGCTCGGAGTGGTCGCCGCCGCGGCCCTTGGCAATGTCATGGAACAGGCCGGCCAGCAGCAGCAGCTCCGGCTTGCGCAGGCGCGGCCACACTTCGTGCGCGATCGAGAAGCGCTCGTCGGCACGGCTGCTGGCGAACAGGCCGATGTTGCGCAGGACCATCAGCGTGTGCTGGTCGACGGTGTAGACATGGAACAGGTCGAACTGCATGCGCCCGCTGACTTGGGCGAACGCGGGAATCCACTGGCCAAGCACGCCCAGCCGCGCCATGCGCGAAAGCGTGTCGACCGGGCGCTGGCCACGCAGCAGGGCAAGGAAGTGCTCGCGTGCGTCGGCGTCGGCCTGGTCATAGGCCGGCAGCAGCGGCAGCGACTCGGCCAGCGCACGCGCGGTCAGCGAGTGCAGGCCGCGCACCTGCGGGTTGTTGGCCCAGCTGGAAAACAGCGCGAACACTTGGCCAATGTCGCCCTGCGGCCAGTCGGCCTCGTTGGCGGCCAGGTAGCCACGACGCAGGGAAAAGCCCACGGTCAGCGGCTCCGGCTGCGCCTCGCCGTCGAACTGCTCCTCGAAGCGCTGCAGCAGGCGGTCGCTGATCCGCCGCACCACCAGCGCGGCGCGGTAGAAGCCCTGCATCATTTTCTCGACACCGAGGCTCTCGGCGTCGTCTTCGAAGCCCAGGCGCGCGGCGAGGGTCTTCTGGTAATCGAAACGCAGGCGCTCTTCCGGGCGACGTGCTACCAGGTGCAGGCCAAACCTCAGTCGCGCCAGCACGGCACGTTCGCGCTTGAGCGCTGCGGCTTCGTCGGCACCCAGATGGCCGAGCCCGACCAGGGCTTCCAGGTCGCGCACGCCGAACGCGCGCAGTGCCATCCAGCCCAGCGTGTTGAGATCGCGCAGGCCACCGGGGCCATCCTTCAGGTCCGGCTCCAGGTTGTCGGCGGTATCACCGAAGCGCTGGTGACGGTTGCGCAGCTCTTCCAGCTTGGCCAGGAAGAAAGTGCGTGCCGGCCACAGTTCGCGATCGTCGATGGCCTCGCGCAGCGCGCGGCGGGCGGCGTCATCGGCCAGGATCGGACGCGCCTCGATCAGCGCGGTCAGCACGGTCTGGTCAGCCGCCGCCTCGCGGCACTGCAATGCAGAACGCACCGCATGGCTGACCGCCAACCCGCAGTCCCACAGCAGCGCGAACAGCCGCGCCAGGGCCGCTTCGTGCGCCAGTTGCGCCGGCGGATCGCCGAACACCAGCAGGTCGATGTCCGATCGCGGGAACAGTTCACCGCGGCCATAGCCGCCTACCGCGAACAGCGACAGGCCGCTGCCGGCCGGCAGGCAACGCTGCCACGCCAGGCGGATCAAGTGGTCGGCAGCGCGCGCACGCAACGCCAGCAGGCGCTCGATGTTGTCGCCCTGGTCGAAGCGGCGGTACAGGCGTGCGTCGGCCTGCTGCAGCGCCTGCCGCGCCGCAGCGGCCCAGTCCGGGTCGTTGAGCGACGCGGCCGGCGTGTCCAGCAGCGAACTCGCCGGCAGCATCGTCAGGAAACCTGCGACTCGCCCGGCGACAGGGTCAGCACGTCGACGCCGGTCTCGGTGACCGCGACCATGTGCTCCCACTGCGCCGACAGCTTGCGGTCCTTGGTCACCACGGTCCAGCCATCCGGCAGCACCTTGTTGTAGCGGGTGCCCTCGTTGATCATCGGTTCGATGGTGAAGGTCATGCCCGGCTGCAGCACCAGGCCCTGGCCCGGGCGGCCGTAATGCACCACCTGCGGCTCATCGTGGTAGACCTTGCCGATGCCGTGGCCGCAGTACTCGCGCACCACGCTGAAACGCTCGCCTTCGGCATAGCTCTGGATGGCATGGCCGATGTCGCCCAGGGTGGCGCCCGGACGCACGGCGCGGATGCCGCGCCACATGGCTTCGTAGGTGGTTTCCACCAGGCGGCGGGCCATCACCGACGGCGTGCCGACGAAGTACATGCGGCTGGTGTCGCCGTGCCAACCGTCCTTGATGACGGTGACATCGATATTGATGATGTCGCCATCCTTGAGCACCTTCCCTTCACTGGGGATGCCGTGGCAGATGACATTGTTGACCGAGGTGCACACGGTCTTCGGGAAGCCGCGGTAGCCGACGTTGGCCGGAATGGCGCCCTGCACGTTGACGATGTGGTCGTGGCAGATGCGGTCCAGCTCCTCGGTGGTGACACCGGGCTTGACGTGGGGGGTGACGATGTCCAGCACTTCGCTGGCCAAGCGGCCGGCGATGCGCATCATCTCGATTTCCTGCGGGGTTTTCAGATTCACGCTCATGGCACCCATTATCGCCGATCCGGCCGCAATCTGAACGAACGCCACCCAACTGGCATTCCGGGCCATGCACCGGGCCATGCACGCTTTCGGCAAGGAAAATGAAAGCGTGATGCCCTCCACCCTTTCGCCCGCCTGTTTATCACAGATTACAGACACTTACGCCACCTAAGCTGGGGTCACCGTCGCCGAAGCGGTGCCGATCGTGCCGCCTTCGCCTTGTTCAACGGACCTTCGGGTCAGGGAGGTTGTCCATGCGATCCGCGCTTCGTTCTCCGCTTGCCTGGGCCTTCGCCGGCCTCCTGCTGTCCAGCCCGGCCCTGGCCGCAGATACCACCACCTTCAACGTCACGCTGGTGGTCACCAAGGCCTGCACCATCACGGCCGCGGCCGCTACCAACGTCGACTTCGGCACGGCGGCGTCGACCACCGCCACGCCCACCCTCGGCCAGGGCACGGTCACCGCGCAGTGTTCGGCGCTGACGCCGTACACGATCGCGCTGAATGCGGGCGCCAACGCGGGCACCGCCAACGACGTCACCACGCGGCGCATGAAGAACACCAATGCCGCCGTGACCGCCAACAACTATGTCGGCTACCAGCTCTACCAGGATGCCGCGCATACCCTGGTCTGGGGATCCACAACCGGCACCAATACCCAGGCCGGCATCGGCACCGGCCTGGCCGTGCCGTACGTCGTCTACGGCCAGATCCTGAACCTGAGCACCAACAACCCGGCCACCGGCAGCTACCTGGATACGGTTACCGCCACGATCACCTATTGATGGAGCACGCCCGCATGGCCGGACTCCGCCCGTGGCGCGCCACCGGCGTGGCGCTGCTCGCCCTGTGCCTGCTGGCCACCGCCACCGCCGGCGCCACCAGCCTGCAGGTCGCGCCGACCAGCCTGCAGCTGGAGGCGCGCCAGCGTGCGGCTGAGCTATGGCTGACCAACAGCGGCACCGCGCCGGTGAAGCTGCAGGTGCGCGTGTTCCGCTGGGTGCAGCAGGACGGCCAGGAACGGCTGCTGCCCACCGATGAGCTGATGGCCACACCGCCCATGCAGGAACTGGCTGCGGGCCAGCAGCAACTGGTGCGGGTGATGCGTCCGGACAACGAGCCACCGCCTGCACAACGGCACTACCGATTGATCGTGGACCAGATCCCGGACCTGGCCACGCGTGCCGAGGGCATGCAGTTCGTCCTGCGCTATTCGATCCCCGTGTTCGTGCAGCCTTCGGCCGGCGCCCTCGCCCCACAGTTGCAGGCTCGCCTGGTGACACTGGCGGATGGCCGCAATGGCGTGGAGGTGGCCAATACGAGTGACAGCTACGCGCAGATCGCCGATCTTGCGCTGGGCAGCGCCACGCGTCCGCGCATCGTCCATCCCGGATTGCTGGGCTACGTGCTGCCGGGCCAGGTGATGCGCTGGCCGATCGAGCGCGTGGCGATCGACCGCGACAACGACCAGATCACGGCCAAGCTCAATGGCGAGTCGGAACAGACGCCACTGTCGCCCCCACCGGCTCGCTGAGGCCTTGATGGGCGCGTTGCTGGCTGCCCTGGCTCCCGCGGCGACCGAGGCCGCCGATGCGTCCGGCGCGGCCGTTGATGTCTCCGGCGTGTCGGCCGATGCCACCCTGCCGCCCCCGACCCCACTGACCGCCAGCCAGACGCTGTACCTGGATGTGTCGCTCAACAGCACGCCACGCGGCCTGCTGCCGTTCATCGAGAACCGCGGCCGGCTTCAGGCCAGCCCCGAGGTGTTGCGCCAGCTCGGCTTCAATGCCAGCGGCGAGGTACCGGTCTACCTGGACCAGATCAGTGGCGCGGTGGTGCGCTACGACGCGCACATGCAGACCCTGGCGCTGGATGTGCCGCTGGACCAGCTGACCCTGCCGACCACGGTGCTCAGCCGGCCGCAGGCGCGTGCGCCGACTGGCACTGCCTCGCCGGGCGTGCTGCTCAACTACGACGTATACGGCAGCCGGGTGGACACGCTCGGCAACCTCAGCCTGAGCTCGGAGCTGCGCGTGTTCGGCATCGGCAACGGGACTTTTGAGAACACCGCCATCAGCCGCCGCTACCAGCAACCCGGTGATCGCCGTTGGCGCGGCGAAAGCGTGCGCCTGGACACCCGCTGGAGCCTGGACTTCCCCGACAGCGCAACGACGCTGGAGGTCGGCGACTTCTACAGCGGCTTCGTCGACTGGACCCGGCCAGTGCGCCTGGGTGGCGTGCAGATCGGTCGCAACTACGGGCTGCAGCCCTATCGCGTACTGACGCCCACGCCGAGCTTCCTCGGCCAGGCCGTGGTGCCCTCCACGGTCGAGCTGTACGTGGATGGCCTGCGCCAGTACAGCGGACAGGTCCCGGTCGGTCCCTTCCAGCTGGCGGCACAGCCTGGTATCAGCGGCACCGGCAATGCGCAGGTGGTGATAACCGATGCGTTCGGCCGCATGCAGACACTGGATTTCAGTTTCTATGGCACCCAGCAACTGCTGGCCAAGGGCCTTTCGGACTGGTCGGTCGGCGTCGGCCAGCTGCGCGAGGACTTCGGCCAGCGCTCCTTCGGCTACGACGATCGCACGGTGGCCAGTGCCAGCTGGCGCGGCGGCATCAGCGATGCCTTCACTGGCGAGGCGCATGCCGAAGGCGGCGGCGGCCTGGCCCAGGCCGGCATCGGCGGCTGGTGGCTGCTCGGCGCTGCCGGCGTGTTCAATGCGGCCTATGCACGCAGTGATTACCACGGCCTGCAGGGCGGGCAATGGGCGCTGGGCTACAGCTGGAACAACCGCCGCTTCAACGTCAATCTGCGCAGCGTGCGCAGCCACGGCGACTACCGCGACCTGGGCGCACTGCACGGCAACCTGCCACCGAGCATCAGCGAGCAGGCCACCCTCGGCCTGGACCTGCTGCGGCTGGGCACGCTCAGCGCAAGCTACCTGCGCCTGCGCTACCCCGACGGCGACGACAACCGCTACGCCAGCCTGTTCTGGTCGCGCAGCTGGAGCCAGCGCTGGTCGGCCTACCTGTCGCTGAACCAGAACCTGGACCAGAGCGACGACCGCAGCATCTACCTGTCGCTGACCGCCAGTCTGGGCAACAACCGCCAGGCCAGCCTCTCGAGCCAACGCAACGGCGACAGCCAGAGCTGGGTCGCGGACGTGACCCAGCCGGTGCCCGGCGATGGCAGTGCCGGCGGCGTCGGCTGGCGCGCACAGCTGCGCCATGGCGAGGACGGCAATGGCGGCCTGGCCGAGGTCGGCATCCTCAACGATACCGGCCGCTATTCGTTCGGCGCCTCGCGCCAGGGCGGGCTGAACTATGCCTACGCCAGCGCCAGCGGCAGCGTGGTGTGGATGGGTGGCCACACCTTCGCCACGCGCGAAGTGTCGGACGCGTTCGCGGTGATCAGCACCAGTGGCGTCGGCGGCGTGCCGGTGCGGCTGGAAAACCGCCTGATCGGCGTCACCGATGATCGCGGCCTGCTGCTGGTCAGCCCGTTGCTGTCCTGGCAGCGCAACCGGGTCTCGATCGACACCCTGGACCTGCCCGAGGACATGCGTGCCGACCGCATCGAGAATTGGGTGACCCCGCGCCAGCGCGCCGGCACCCGGATTGCCTTCGAGCTGCGCTCGCGACCGTCGCTGAGCCTGACCCTGCTGGCAATGGACGGGCAGCCGCTGGAGGTGGGCAGCGAGGTGCAGCTGCCCGATGGCCGCCAGGCCACGGTCGGCTATGACGGCCTGCTGTACCTGGAAGACGTTGCCGCCGGCAGCGTGCTGTACGTCACCACCAGCCGCGGCCCCTGCCGGGTGAAGGCCCCCGACCCGCCCAGGGTGGTGGCGACCGGCGCGCGGCCGAAACCGGCGCCGCTGCAGTGCATTCCGGAGGTGGCGCCATGAGGACGTTGCTGCTCGGCCTGCTGCTGTTCGCTGGCCTGCTGGCGGCAGCACCGGCCCGCGCCGTCGCGGTCTGCACCGCGGTCGCCAATCCAACGCTGCCGTTCGGCAACATCAACAGCAATGCGCCTGGCCCGAGCACGGCCAACCTCAACATCACGGTGACATGCACCACCGCCGCGCTGAGCGCGCTGGCCACAACCGGTGTGCGCGTCTGCGTCGGCATCGGCGCAGGCAGTGGTGGCGGCAGCAGTTCAAGCTGGCGGACGATGAAGACCAGCAGCAGCGACAGCATGAACTTCCAGCTCTACAACTCCTCGAACTTCAGCCAGGTGACGGGGTTGGTCCCGCGCGGCACGCCCCCGGCACAGGAACTGACCATGACCTACAGCGTGCCGCTGGTCGCCGGCGGCAGCGGTGCGCAGTCCGTGCAGCTGTTCGGGCAGATTCCGGCCAACCAGATCCTGGCCTCCGGCGCCTACAGCAGCACCTTCAGCGGCGCCGACGTGGTGTTGACCTGGGCCTGGAACGAGGTCCTGCTCGGCAATGCCACAGTGCCCGCCACCTGCAACGGCGGCGCCACCGGCACCAACAGCGCAAGCGCAGCCTTCAGTTTCACCGCCAGCGCCAATGTGCTGCCGCAGTGCGGCAGCTACGTCACCACCGACATGAACTTCGGCAACGTCACCGGCGGCATTCCCGCCAACATCGACCGGACCGCCACTCTGACACTGACCTGCCTGAAGAACACCGCCTTCCAGGTCGGACTCAACAACGGCCGGAACAACCCTGCCGCGACCAGCATCCGCCGCATGGCCACCACCATCGGCGGCAGTACCTACTACCTTCCCTACGAGCTGTACCGGGACTCGGCTCGGAGCCTGCGCTGGGGCAATACGTTGACTGTCGACACGGCCAGCGGCACCGGCACCGGCAGCGCACAGCAGCTGACCATCTACGGCCGGGTGCCGCCGGTCACCGGCCAGCCCCCGGCTGGTACCTACAACGACCTGGTGACGGTGACGATCACCTATTGACCGGCGTGCCGACCAACGGTCGGCACCCACCGGACGAAGGCCGTGCCGAGCGCCGGCTCGGCGCTACAGTTCCGGCACATCCCGCCGATACCGCGCAGCAGGTCTTTCAGCATGGTGGATGGCAGGTGGTTCGCACATTTTCGATCGCGGCGATGCTGGTCGCCAGTACGCCGGCCTTGGCCGAACCCAGCAGCTCCCTGCAGATCCGGCTGACCGTGGTCGACTCCTGCAGCGACGACACCGGTGGCGCGCGCTGTACGGCGCCGCACCAGCGCAGCGATACACCCCAGCTGCCATCCCAGGTGCGCGAGCTCGCACCACCGGCGACGGACGAGAACGCAACACCCGCCGTGACCCTCATCTACTGATGCGCGCGCTGCTGATCCTGCTTGCACTGCTGGCGCGGCCGGCTGCTGCGCTTGAGGTATTGCCTACCACCCTGCAGCTGCCGGCCGAAGGCGGCCGCGCCGAGCTGTGGCTACGCAATCCCGGGCCCGGCCGCTGGCAGGGCCACGTGCAGGTGCTGGCCTGGGATCAGCAGCTGGACGCCGAACGACTGCAGCCCAGCGACCAGATCCGGGTCAGCCCGGCGCGGCTGGATCTCGCCCCGGGCGGTACGCAGCGCGTCTGGCTGCTGCCACGCGATCCGGCCGCGGCAATGGGTGAACAGGCCTACAGGATCGTGCTGACGCCGGCGCTGGCAGGGCTGCCGCGCTACTCGCTACCGCTGTTCCGGGGCGCCGCGGCGCCAGTGCTGCACGCCCGCCTGCAGGGTCGGATCGAGGCCCTGGGGTCGCAGCCTGCGTTGCGACTCAGCAACTGCGGTACGCTGCACGGCCGCCTGCACGACCTGCGTTTCATCGCGGCGGACGGCCAATCGACAGTGCTGGTGGGCGGGCTGGCCGGCTACATCCTCGCCGGCCATGAACGACGCTGGCCCCTGCCCGCCCGCGCGGACAGTTACGCAGGTGGCCGCTTCCGGGCACGCCTGCAGGACGGCCGCGAGGTCGATCTGGCCGCATCTGACCCCGCAATTGCAGCGAGCGCCCGCAGCGGGCTATAATCGTCGGGATTCCTGCCGCCTGCGTGCGCGGGAACCCGTCCACACCGGACGTCACCGGTGAATCCACACCTGCTGCCCCCATCCGTGCCGGGGTGCTCCGCAAGGAGTTCGGCCACGGAGGCAACAGGGAAGCCCAACCCCGGAACCGATCGCGCTTCCACGCGTCCCGCATACCTATTCCCGCGGGCGGAATCGCTGGTTCCATATCAGGAGTATTGCAATGCCCCAGGTCACCATGCGTCAGATGCTGGAAGCCGGCGTCCACTTCGGCCACCAGACCCGCTACTGGAACCCCAAGATGGCTCCGTACATCTTCGGCGCCCGCGGCAAGATCCACATCATCAACCTGGAAAAGACCGTCCCGCTGTTCAATGACGCGATGAACTTCATCTCGTCGGTTGCCCAGAAGCGCGGCACCGTCCTGTTCCTGGGCACCAAGCGCAGCGCCCGCGAAACCATCAAGGAAGAAGCCGAGCGTTGCGGCATGCCGTTCATGAACCAGCGCTGGCTGGGCGGCACCCTGACCAACTTCCGTACCGTCAAGCAGTCGGTTGCCCGCCTGAAGGAACTGGAAGCCGGTGAAACCGACGGCACCTTCGAGAAGCTGGTCAAGCACGAAGTGCTGGGCCTGCGTCGCGAGCGCGACAAGCTGGAAGCCTCGCTGGGCGGCATCAAGGACATGAACCGCCTGCCGGACGCGATCTTCGTGATCGACATCGGCCACGAAGACATCGCGATCAAGGAAGCCAAGAAGCTGGGCATCCCGGTCATCGCCGTGGTCGACACCAACTACAACCCGGAACTGGTTGATTACGCCATCCCGGGCAACGACGACGCCATCCGCGCTGTGCAGCTGTACGCCCGCGCCGCTGCCGACGCCGTGCTGGAAGGCAAGGCTGCTGCTCCGCACGCCGCTTCGGTGCGTGAGGAAGAGTTCGCTGAAGCCGCTGCCGAAGGCGAAGAGAAGCCGGCCCGCCGCGCTCCGGCCAAGAAGGCTGCCAAGAAGGGCGACGACGCCCAGGCCTGATCCAGGCCACAGGGTGGACGCCCGGCGTCCACCCTCCTGCACGCAGCCCTTGGCGCGTGACAGGACCGTGTCACACGGGCCGGCCACCATGCCGGCCCAACCCCTTTCTTTCGTGAGGTAATCCCGTGGAAATCACTGCTTCCCTGGTCAAGGAACTGCGCGAGCGCACCGGCGCCGGCATGATGGAATGCAAGAAGGCGCTTACCGAAGCCAACGGCGACATCAACGCCGCTGCTGAAGCCATGCGCAAGTCCGGCGCTGCCAAGGCCGACAAGAAGGCTGACCGCGTGGCCGCCGAAGGCCGCCTGGGCCTGGCCCAGGATGGCGGCAAGGCCGTGCTGGTCGAAGTCAACTCGGAAACCGACTTCGTCGCCAACGACGACAACTTCAAGACCTTCGTCAACGCCGTCGCCGCTGCCGCCCTGGCATCGGGCGCCAACGACGTGGAAGCCGTGAAGGCTGCCACGCTGGCCGATGGCCGCACCGTTGAAGAAGCCCGCGCCACCGCCGTGCAGACCCTGGGTGAGAACATCCAGATCCGCCGGATGGTCAAGGTCGACACCACCGGCAACATCGGCGCCTACGTCCACACCAACGGCAAGGTCGGCGTGCTGGTTGACCTGATCGGCGGCGACGTCGAGCTGGCCCGCGGCCTGGCCATGCATGTGGCCGCGCTGAAGCCGCCGCACAACAAGGCTGCGGACGTTCCGGCCGACTTCGTCGAAAAGGAAAAGGAAATCGAGCTGGCCAAGATGTCCGAGAAGGACAAGGCCAAGCCGGCCGAGATCCTGGAAAAGATCATCAGCGGCAAGATCAACAAGATCGTCAGCGACGTGACCCTGTACGGCCAGACCTACGTGCTGGGCGACACCACCGTCGAGCAGGTGGTCAAGGCCGCTGGCGCCGATGTGGCTGGCTTCAAGCTGCTGATCGTCGGCGAAGGCATCGAGAAGGTGGTGGAAGACTACGCCGCCGAAGTTGCCAAGGCGATGCAGGTCTGATTCCAGCCCTCCGGCTGTGAAGCGACCAGAAGGAGCCGCGGGAAACCGCGGCTCTTTTTTTGTACCCACTGCATCGGTGGGTGGGCACCGTTGGTGCGCGCACTGACGCCAGGCACAGCCCGATATCAGGGCTCTTTGCGTTGCGCGCGAATCAAGCCGATACTCGGCGCAGGGAATCCACAGTCGCGTAGCAGGAAGGAAAATCGCGGACTGTGATGCATTCCTAGGTATTCTTGTCCTAATGGAATTGAACGACCCGACATGCCTCCCGAGCTGACAGCTGCCCTGGCGCTCTGCCGCAACCTGCCCTCGCCGCCCGGTATTGCCCTGCGCATCATCGAGCTGGCACAGGACCCGGAAGCGGATATCGCCACCGCCGCCGACATCATCGCCATCGACATGGCGCTGAGCGCTCGCATGCTGCGCATCGCCAATTCGCCGCTGTACGCCAGCCGCCGCCGCATCGAGAACCTTGGCCAGGCACTGACCATGCTCGGCCTTAACGCCACAATCAGCCTTGCCCTGGGTTTCACCGTCACCCAGGGCCTGACCGGCGGCGCAGGCGCCGACCACGACCTGCGCCAGCGCGCGTGGAAGCGCAGCATTCTCAGTGCACTGGCCGCCAGCCAGCTGGGCCAGGCCCGCGGCCTGCGCCGGCTGGAGGAACTGATGCTGGCCGGGCTGCTGCAGGACCTGGGCGTGCTGTGCCTGGCCCAGGCCGAATCGGAGCGTTACCTGCCGCTGCTGCGCGAAGCCCGTGACAACACGGACCTGGTCGCCCGCGAACGCGACGCGCTCGGCTGCAGCCACGCCGATGTCGGCGCCTGGGTGGCCGAGCAATGGGGCCTGCCACGCTATCTGGTTGAGAGCATCAGCCACAGCGAGGACGACGACGCCGCCGATTCGCCGTTCCAGGCCTGCGTGCAGCTGTCCGGCGCCGTTGCCGACATCTGGCTGGACGATGACGCCGATGCCGCCCGCGAGCGCGCCCTGCACCAGGTGCATGAGCGGCTGGAACTCGACAGCGCCCGTTTCGACCAGGTGCTGACCCGCATCAGCGAGGCCCTGCCGGATATCGCCAGCCTGTTCGAGGCCGGCCTGAACTCGCCCTCGCGGGTCCGCGAGCTGATCGACCACGCGCAGGAGCTGGCCACCCTGCGCAACCTGCGCGAGCTGCAGGATGCCGAGCAGGCACGCCGCCGCGCCGACGAATTCGAGGCGCGGGCCAAGCGCCTGGCTGACCAGGCCCACCGCGACGCCCTGACCGGCGTGCTCAACCGGCGCCAGCTGGAGGCGGTGCTCGAGCAGGAGTTCCTGCGCGCCGGGCGTCAGGGCTGGCCGCTGTCGGTGGCCTTCATCGACCTGGATGACTTCAAGAAGATCAACGACGCCCACGGCCACCTGACCGGCGACGAGGTGCTGCGCGCCTTTGCCGGCAAGCTGCAGGGCCAGCTGCGCCATAGCGATACCGTGGCCCGCTTCGGCGGCGAGGAATTCGTCGCGCTGCTGCCCAATACCAGTGAGTCCGTGGCCCTTGACGTAATCCGGCGCGTACTGGCCAACATCGTCGCCACGCCGATGGCCGAACTGGAGGGAGGGCCGCTGTTCGTCACCTTCTCCGCCGGCGTGGCTACCCAGGGCGGCTACGAGCGCTTTGCCGACGTGCAGGACCTGCTGCGCGCCGCCGACGACGTGCTGTACCGCTCGAAGAACCTGGGCCGTAACCGGGTGATCGCCCGCTCCCCCGGTGCGCTCGGCCACGACGAGCTTTCAGCCACCGCCGGCGCCGAGCTGGGCTGAACGGGACGCCCTGCATGACCGGGGCGGATGGCAGGATTTCGCGCCGCAGTGCACAAAACACTTTGGCCCTACGCCGCATGCGCGTAGAATCCCCCGCGATTTCCACGCACCCGAGGTCCCCATGTCCAAGCTCGCCTATCGCCGCATCCTCCTGAAACTGTCCGGGGAGGCGCTGATGGGAGATGAGGACTACGGCATCGACCCGAAGGTCATCAACCGCCTGGCCCGTGAGGTCATCGAAGCCCAGCAGGCCGGTGCCGAAGTGGCACTGGTGATCGGCGGCGGCAACATCTTCCGCGGCGCCGGCCTGGCCGCTGGCGGCATGGACCGGGTCACCGGCGACCAGATGGGCATGCTGGCCACGGTCATCAACGCCCTGGCCATGCAGGACGCCCTCGAGAAACTGGGCGCCAAGGCCCGCGTGATGAGCGCGATCAAGATCAACGACGTGTGCGAGGACTACATCCGCCGCCGCGCCATCCGCCATCTGGAAAAGGGCCGCCTGGTGATTTTCGCCGCTGGCGTCGGCAGCCCGTTCTTCACCACCGACTCCGGCGCCGCGCTGCGCGCGATCGAGATCGGCGCCGACCTGCTGCTGAAGGCCACCAAGGTCGATGGCGTGTACGACAAGGACCCGAACAAGCACAGCGACGCGGTCCGCTTCGACAGCCTGAGCTACGACGAAGTCATCCGCCGCGGCCTGGAAGTGATGGATACGGCGGCCTTCGCGCTGGCCCGCGACAGCGACCTGCCGATGCGCGTGTTCGACATGGGCCAGCCGGGTGAGCTGCTGAAGATCCTCAGCGGCGCGAACATCGGCACCCTGGTCCAGGGCCGCGACCCGGCCTGAGCCTGAGCGCCAGGCGAGCTCCGGGCCGATTCAGGCCCGGCAGCGTCCCGTATTCGCCTATAATCGCCCGATTCCAGTTACACCCAGGACCCGGCGATGCTCAACGACATCAAGAACAACGCGCAGACGCGCATGGCCAAGAGCATCGACGCTCTGAAGCACACCCTCACCTCGATCCGCACCGGCCGCGCCACCCCGGCCCTGCTGGACCGTGTCACGGTCAGCGCCTATGGCAACGCCAGCACCCCGCTGAACCAGGTCGCGTCGATCTCCAACGCCGACGCGCACTCGCTGCTGGTCACGCCGTTCGACAAGGGCATGATCAAGGAGATCGAAAAGGGTCTCTACAACGCCGAATTCACCCCGAACACGCTGGGCACTGCGATCCGCATCAACATGCCGCCGCCGACCGAAGAGCGCCGCAAGGAGCTGGTCAAGCAGGTGCAGAAGGAAGGCGAAGGCGCGAAGATCGCGATCCGCAACATCCGCCAGGACGCGAACAAGGAAATCGCCAAGCTGGTCAAGGACAAGGCGATCAGCGAAGACGAGAAGAAGCGCGGTGAAGACGACATCCAGAAGTTGACCGACACCAACATCAAGGACGTCGACAAGGTCGTTGCCGACAAGGAAAAAGAACTGCTGTCGGTCTGAAGTCGATGCCTTCAGTCCCACCTCCGTTGCCGGCCGCCCTGCCCCGCCACATCGCCATCATCATGGATGGCAATGGGCGCTGGGCACAGCAGCGCCGTCGTCCGCGCGTGATCGGCCACCGGGCCGGCGCGCGCGCGGTCAACCGCACCATCGAGCGCTGCCTTGAACTGGGCATACCGGCGCTGACCCTGTTCGCGTTTTCCAGCGAGAATTGGGGCCGGCCGCAGGAAGAAGTCGATGCCCTGATGAAGCTGTTCCTCGGCGCGCTCGACCGTGAAGTGGACGAGCTGCATCGGCGTGGCGTGCGCGTTCGCTTCATCGGCGAACGCGAGCGCTTCGGTGCAGGGCTGGTCAGCCGCATGCAGCTGGCCGAGCAGCGCACCGCCGACAACACCACCCTGACCCTGTCGATCGCCGCCAGCTACGGCGGCCGCCAGGACATCGCCCGCGCCGCGCGCGCCCTGGCCGTCGAAGTGGCGGCCGGTCGCCTTCTGCCCGAGCAGATCGATGAATCGCTGCTGGGCAGCCAGGTGGCCCTGGCCGACCTGCCACCGCCGGACCTGTTCATCCGCACCGGTGGCGACACCCGCATCAGCAACTTCCTGCTGTGGCAGCTGGCCTATACCGAGCTGTGGTTCACCGATGCCCTGTGGCCGGACTTCGATGCCGGGCAGCTGCAGCAGGCGCTGGACGCCTATGGCAGACGTGAGCGTCGTTTCGGCCTGACCAGCGCCCAGATCGCCGCACTGGCCACCGAGACTTCCAGCCCATGACCAAGATCCGAGTCCTTGCCGCGCTGATCATGGCGCCGGTCGCCATTGCCGCGATCCTGCTGCTGCCGACCCAGTGGCTGGCAGCGGCGGCCGCTGCGGTGCTGCTGATCGGCCTGTGGGAATGGCTGAAGCTGGCCGGCATCGAAGACACCCTGGCGCGTACCGTGCTGCTGGTACTGAACCTGCTGCTGATGGTGCTGCTGGTCTGGGCCGATGGCAGCACGCTGGTGCTGTTCCAGATCACCACCCTGGCCGGCGTGGCCTGGTGGCTGGCCGCGCTGGTCTGGTTGCGCTTCTTCAACTTCGGTGCGCAGCCGTCGGCACCCTCGCGCATCGTGAAGATGCTGGCCGGTACGCTGGCCATCGTTCCGGCCTGGGCTGCGCTGGTGCTGATCCATGCCGGCGGCGATCCGCCGGGCAGGCAGGGCCACCTGTGGCTGCTGGCTGCGCTGGCACTGGTCTGGGCGGCCGATTCGGGCGCCTATTTCGCCGGTCGTCACTTCGGCAAGCACAAGCTGGCCCCACGGATCAGCCCCAACAAGACCTGGGAAGGCCTGTTCGGCGGCCTGCTGGCCGGTGTCGCCGTGGCCCTCGGCCTGGGCTGGCTGGCCGGCATCGACGCCGGGCACCTGCCAGGCCTGCTGATCACCTCGGTGGTGGCCGTGTTCGCCTCGGTGCTGGGTGACCTGTTCGAAAGCCTGATCAAGCGCCACGCCGGTGCCAAGGACTCCGGAAACCTGATTCCGGGCCATGGTGGTGTGCTCGATCGTGTCGACGGTGTCCTGGCTGCCGTGCCGGTGTTCGCACTCGGCAAGGAAATCTTCGGATTCTGACCATGAATGCTGTCGCAGACCTGCGCCGGGTCGCCGTGTTCGGCGCCACCGGCTCGATCGGTGCTTCCACGCTGGACGTGATCGCCCGCCACCCGCACCGCTACCAGGCCACGGTGCTCGCTGCCGGCCGCCAGGTGCAGGCGCTGCTGGCACTGTGCCGCCAGCACAGGCCAGCGCACGCGGTCATCGCCGACGAAGCGCTGTTCACCGAACTGCGCGACGGCCTCCGCGATGCCGGGCTGTCCACCGAGGCGCATGCCGGCCATGCCGCGCTGGACCAGTTGGCCGCCAGTGACGCCTGCGACACCGTGGTCGCCGCGATCGTTGGCGCGGCCGGGCTGTCTTCCACCCTGGCCGCAGCCGCCGCGGGCAAGCGCATCCTGCTGGCCAACAAGGAATCACTGGTACTGGCCGGTGAGCTGCTGACCCGCACCGCTGAACGCGCGGGCGCCGAGATCATCCCGATCGACAGCGAACACAGCGCAATCTTCCAGTGCCTGCGCTCACGCGATGCCAGCGTTGATGGCGCCGGCGTGCGCCGGATCCTGCTGACCGCCTCCGGCGGCCCATTCCGTGGCCGCAGCCGCGACGAACTGGCCCAGGTCACCCCGGCCCAGGCCGTTGCCCACCCGAAATGGTCGATGGGGCCGAAGATCTCGGTCGATTCGGCGACGTTGATGAACAAGGGCCTGGAAGTCATCGAGGCCCACCACCTGTTCGGCGTACCCGGCGAACGCATCGAGGTACTGGTGCACCCGCAGAGCCTGGTCCATTCGCTGGTCGAGTTCGTTGATGGTTCGACCCTGGCACAGATGGGCCTGCCGGACATGCGCACCACCCTCGCCGTTGGCCTGGGCTGGCCGCAACGCATCGAATCGGGCGTGGCCGGGCTGGATCTGCTGGTCCAGGGCCGGCTGGATTTCGAGGCCCCGGACACGGACGCGTTCCCCTGTCTGGCGCTGGCCTGGCAGGCCATGCAGGCCGGCGGCACCGCACCGGCGGTGCTGAACGCCGCCAATGAAGAGGCGGTTTCAGCGTTTCTTCAGGGCCGGATCGGTTTCCTGACCATCCCGAAGCTGGTTGCTAACGCTCTTTCAACACTGCCGACCCAGCCAGCCGATACACTGGAGGTCCTGTTGTGCGCCGACCAGCGGGCACGCCAGCTCACCCTGAACGCCATCGACGCCGCCTGAACGACTGCCTCGCCCAGCATGACGCCGCCGCCCCTGCCCGCCATTGTGAGCCTGCATGACTGACTTCATCGGATCGGTCTGGTGGATGATTGTCAGCCTCGGGCTGCTGGTCACGTTCCACGAGTTCGGGCATTACTGGGTCGGGCGCCTGTGCGGGGTCAAGATCCTGCGCTTCTCGGTCGGCTTCGGCCGGCCGCTGTGGTCGCGACGGGACAGGCACGGCACCGAGTTCGCCATTGCCGCCATCCCGCTCGGCGGCTACGTGAAGTTCCTCGACGAACGCGAGGTTGAAGTCCACCCCCACGAGCGCGGCCAGGCCTTCAACCACAAGAGTGTCTGGCAGCGCATTGCCATCGTTGCCGCCGGCCCGATCGCCAACCTGCTGCTGTGCATCCTGCTGCTGTGGGCGATGTTCGTGATCGGCAAGCAGGATTATTCGCCGACGATCGGCCGTGTCAGCGGCATCGCTGCCAGTGCCGGGCTGGCCAGCGGTGACCGCGTGCTGCGCGTGGACGAGCGCCCGGTCGTTACCCTCGGTGAAGCCAGCATGGCGCTGACCGCGGCCGCGATGGACCGCCGCGACGTGAGGCTGGAGGTGCTGGATACGGCTGACCAGGTACGCATGCGCACTCTGCCGCTGTCGCAGCTGCCGGCAGGTTTCGATGAGCGGCGGGTGCCGATCCTGGCCGGCCTGTACTGGCAGTCGTGGCTGCAGCCGGCGCTGGTCGACTCGCTGACGCCGGATTCGGTGGTGGCCGGGCAGCTGCAGCCGGGGGACCTGATCGTGGCCATTGATGGCCAGCGCATCGATGGTGCCGATCAGGTCATCGGCGAGATCCAGACGCTGGGCCGCGCCGGCGGCCCTGGCATGATCGAGGTCCTGCGCGGCGGTGAACGCCTGGCGCTGGAAGTCACCCCGCGCCAGGGCAAGGATTCCAGGGGTGAACCGACCTGGCAGATCGGCGTGCAGTTCCCGACTTCGTTCAGCCCTCCCTACGACACCCTGCTTCGCTATGGCCCGCTCGACGCGGTCACCGTGGCTGTGCGCGAAACCGGCCGCCTGGCGGCAGATTCGCTGGGCATGATGGGCCGAATCGTCACCGGCAAGGCCTCGCTGCAGAACGTGTCCGGGCCAGTCACCATCGCCCGGGTGGCCAATGTCTCGGCCAAGCGCGGCCTCGACTGGTTCCTGCAGTTCCTTGCCCTGCTGTCCCTCAGCCTGTGCATCATCAACCTGCTGCCGATCCCGATCTTGGACGGCGGCCACCTGCTGTATTACCTTATCGAGTTGGTCAAGGGCAGCCCGCTGAGCGAGCGTGCCATCGCCGCCGGCCAGTACATCGGCCTGGCGTTGCTGGCCGGGCTGATGGGGTTGGCGTTCTACAACGACATCCTCGGCCTGGTCCCGCGATGAACTTTTCCACGTTGTTGCCGTCTACAGCGTCGGCATCCCGCACCAATGAAATCGACCTTCCTACCGGACGTGACATGACGCGACTCCCCAATCGCCGCCTGCTGGCCCTCGCCCTTGCCGCCGTCACCGGCGCCCCCGCCCTGGCCCAGGCAGCCGAGCCCTTCACTGTCAGCGACATCCGCGTCGACGGCCTGCAGCGCATCAGCTCGGGCACGGTGTTCACCTACCTGCCGGTGGAACGTGGCGAGACGGTCACCGACAGCAAGGTCGGCGAGACGATCCGCGCCCTGTACAAGACCGGCTTCTTCGAGGATGTGCAGCTGGACCGACAGGGCAGCATCCTGGTAGTGACCGTCAAGGAACGCCCGGCGATCAACAAGCTGACCGTGACCGGCAACAAGGACATCAAGTCCGAGCAGCTGCTCAAGGGCCTGTCCGACATCGGCCTGACCGAGGGCGGCACCTTTGATCGGCTGAGCCTGGACCGCGTGACCCAGGAACTTCGCCGCCAGTACAACGACCGCGGCAAGTACAACGTCGAGATCACCCCCACGGTGAGCCCGCTGGACCGCAACCGCGTGGACATCGCCATCGCCATCAAGGAAGGCAAGGCGGCCAAGATCCGCCACGTCAACCTGGTGGGCACCGAAAAGTTCGAGAGCAAGGACATCCTGGAAACCTGGGAGTCCAAGGAGCACAACTGGGCGTCCTGGTACCGCCGTGACGACCAGTACTCCAAGGAAAAGCTGTCCGGCGACCTGGAAAAGCTCAATTCCTGGTACCTGGACCGCGGCTATGTCGACTTCAGCATCGATTCGACCCAGGTGTCGATCAGCCCCGACAAGCGCGACATGTTCCTCACCGCCGGCGTGACCGAAGGTGCGCAGTACAAGATCTCCGAGATCAAGGTCAGCGGCGACACCATCCTCCCGCAGGAGGACGTCGAGCGCATGGTGATCCAGAAGTCCGGCGATACGTTCTCGCGTGCGCTGCTGGAGTTCAGCTCGGACACCATCACCAATTCGCTGTCCAACATCGGCTACGCGTTCGCCAAGGTGAACCCGATCCCGACCACCAACCGCGCCGAGCAGACCGTGGCGATCAACATGCAGGTCGTGCCCGGCCCGCGCGTGTCGGTGCGTCGCATCCTGTTCCGCGGGAACACGCGTACGTCCGACGAAGTGATGCGTCGCGAAATGCGCCAGTTCGAGAACAGCTGGTACTCGCAGGCCGCGATCGATCGTTCCAAGATCCGCCTGCAGCGCTTGGGCTACTTCGAATCGGTGGACGTCGAGACCCCGGCCGTCAGCGGCAGCAACGACCAGGTCGACGTCGTCTACAACGTCAAGGAAACCACCTCGGGCAGCTTCGTGTTCGGCCTGGGTTACTCGCAGTCCTACGGCATGACCACGTCGGTGCAGCTGTCGCAGAACAACTTCCTCGGCGGCGGCAACCGCGTGTCGGTCGAAGCCTCGCGCAGCAGCTACCTGCAGCGTTACGGCTTCAGCTACACCAACCCGTACTTCACCGATGATGGCGTCTCGCTGGGCTACAACCTGTCCTGGCGCGAACTGGACTACTCCGACTTCAACACCGCGCAGTACAACAGCACCAACGGTGCCGCGCAGGTGGTGTTTGGCGTGCCGCTGACCGAGACCGATACCGTCTCGCTGATGTTCGGCATCGACAGCAACCAGATCACCACTTACCAGGGCTCGACCCCGCAGTCGATCATCGACTACATCAACGCAGTCGGTAAGCGCACCTTCCACGCATGGCGCACCGAGCTGGGCTGGGCGCGCGACTCGCGCAACGACTACTTCATGCCCACGCGCGGTACCTACCAGCGCATCGGCCTGGAAACCACGCTGCCGGGTTCGACCATCGAGTACTACAAGCTGAACTACCAGATCAGCAAGTACTGGCCGATCATGCCGTCGCTGGTGATCAACACCCGTGCCGAAATCGGCTACGGTGATGCCTACGGCAACGACTACACCCGTACGCTGACCAATCCGGATGGCACCACCCGCACCGTCACCGCCAGCGGCCTGCCGTTCTTCGAGAACTTCTACGCCGGTGGTACCAACTCGGTGCGCGGCTTCGAGGACAACACACTCGGCCCGCGCGAAGTCACCACCGGTTATCCGGAAGGCCAGCCGCTGGGTGGTTCGCTGAAGACCGTCGGCTCGGTGGAGGCCTACTTCCCGCGCCTGTTCGACAGCCCGTCGGCGCGTGTGTCGGCCTTCGTCGACTTCGGTAACGTGTACACCGGCGTGGACAACTTCAAGGCCAACGAGCTGCGCGTGTCCACCGGTGTGGCCCTGCTGTGGCGCGCCCCGGTCGGCCCGATCTCGATCAGCTACGCCTTCCCGCTGAAGAAGGAAGACGATGACAAGATCGAGCGCCTGCAATTCACGTTCGGTGGCCAGTTCTGAGGAACTCTGTTCCTCAGAACTGATCCACCTCCGGTGAATTGCCCGCGCATTTCACCTATCCCCCGCGCCGCTGGCGCGCCCCCCTTAACAAAGGGGGGCTCTCCACCAGACGGGGCGCGAAGCGCCGGGCATTGCCCGGCGTTTTCGTTTTACTTGCTCGCCGCCGCCGTTACTTCCCGCGCTCGCGTGAAATCATCTGGTGATGGCGCAGGGGGCTGACCAGGACCGTTGGCGCCATGGGCCCGAGGCATGCCTCGGGCGGGTTGGGCAGGACCCCCAACCCCGGTCTTGCCGTGTGCGCAGGACAGCGCACACGAGCAAGGCGCCATCGAGCCCCCAGGGATGGGTCTACGGCGTGTCCTGGGCAGCCCCCTGCGCCATCACCCCGGGACATCAGCCAGGCGCCGCTTTTGACCCCGCATGACCGCAATGGCGTCACACGTTAAACTCCCGCCGTGAATACTCCCACCTACACCGCCCAGCAACTCGCCGAGCAGTTCGGCCTGCAGGTCCATGGCGACCCCGCCACCGCCATCCATGGCGTGGCCACCCTCGCCCATGCCGGTCCTGGCCAGCTGACCTTCCTTGCCAACCCGCGCTACCGCGCCCAGCTGGCCGACAGCCAGGCCTCGCTGGTGGTGCTGCGTGCCGAAGACGCCGAGTCCGCTCCCGGCGCCGCGCTCGTCGCCAAGGACCCGTACACCACCTTCGCCAAGATCGCCGCGCTGTTCGACATCGCGCCGACCCGTCCGCCGGGCATCCACCCCAGCGCGGTGATCGACCCCAGTGCCCAGGTTGCGGCCAGCGCGCACATCGGTCCGTTCGTCTCGGTCGGTGCGCGCAGCGTGGTCGGCGAGAACTGCATCATCGGCGCCGGCAGCGTGATCGGCGAGGACTGCAGCCTGGATTCCGGCTGTGAGCTGATCGCCCGGGTCACCCTGGTCACCCGGGTCCGGCTGGGCAAGCGCGTGCGCGTGCATCCCGGTGCCGTGCTCGGCGCCGACGGCTTTGGCCTGGCGATGGACGCCGGCAAGTGGATCAAGGTGCCGCAGCTCGGCGGCGTGCGCATCGGCGACGATTGCGAAATCGGCGCCAACACCTGCGTCGACCGTGGCGCGCTGGAAAACACCGTGCTGGACGAAGACGTACGCCTGGACAACCTGGTGCAGATCGCGCACAACGTGCAGATCGGTGCGCATTCGGCCATCGCCGGTTGCACCGGCATCGCCGGCAGCGCCAAGATCGGCCGCTATTGCCTGCTCGGCGGCCACGTCGGCGTTGTCGGCCACCTGGAGATCTGCGACAAGGTCGTGATCACCGGCAAGTCGGTGGTCCGCAATTCCATCCATGAGCCGGGCGAGTACTCATCCGGCACCCCGTTGACCGACAACCGTACGTGGCGCAAGAACGCCGCGCGTTTCAAGCAGCTGGACGCATTGGCTCGCCGCGTCCTGGCTGCTGGCAAGGAGAAAGAATGAACGATTCGCTGCAGCTTCCGATCGACGTCTGCCAGATCCAGGAACTGCTTCCACACCGCTACCCGTTCCTGCTGGTGGACCGGGTGCTTGAACTCGACGTCGAGGCCAAGCGGATCCTGGCGCAGAAGAACGTCAGCATCAACGAGCCGTTCTTCCAGGGCCACTTCCCGGGCCGCCCGATCATGCCCGGCGTACTGATCATCGAAGCGCTGGCGCAGGCCGGCGGCGTGATGACCCAGCTCACGCTTGGCCGCGATGCGCAGTCCAAGCTGTTCTACATGGTCAAGGTGGAAAACGCCCGCTTCAACAAGCAGGTCGTCCCCGGCGACGTGCTGATGCTGGACGTGCAGATGAAGCGCCTGATCCGCAACATGGGCTGGTACTACGGCGAAGCCAAGGTCAACGGCGAAGTCGTCGCGTCGGCCGAGGTCATGTGTGCCGGCGCCAAGGGCTGATCCACTGGAGGCAGCAATGACTGACAACGCACCGCGGATCCACCCCACCGCCGTCATCGACCCGGCCGCACGCCTGGCCGACGATGTCCAGGTGGGCGCCTTCACCCTGATCGGCCCCGACGTTGAGATCGGTGCCGGTACGGTGGTGGGCCCCCATTGCAGCATCCACGGCCCGACCCGGATCGGCCGCGACAACCGCTTCGTCGGCCATGCCGCGATCGGTGGCGAGCCGCAGGACAAGAAGTTCGGCGGCGAGCGCACCGAACTGGTGATCGGCGACCGCAACGTGTTCCGCGAGTTCGTCACCCTGAACCGTGGCACCGGCGGCGGCGGCGGCATCACCACCATCGGCAACGACAACTGGATGCTGGCCTACACGCACGTGGCGCACGACTGCCATGTCGGCAATTTCTGCGTGTTCTCCAACAACACCACCCTGGCCGGCCATGTGACCGTGGGCGACTACGTGATCATCAGCGGCTTCGCCGGTGCCCACCAGTTCTGCCGCATCGGCGCGCATGCCTTCCTCGGCATGGGCGCGCTGACCAATGGTGACGTACCGCCGTTCACCATGGTCGGTACTGATTCGCTGGGACGCCCGCGCGGCATCAACAGCGAAGGCCTGAAGCGACGTGGCTTCGACGCTGACCGCATTTCGGCCATCAAGCGTGCCTACCGCACGCTGTACGTGGCGGGCCTGCCGCTGGCAGAGGCCAAGGTGCAGCTGACCGAGCAGGCGCGTGACAGCGACGACGTAAAGGCGATGCTGGACTTCATCGAGCACGCCGAGAGGCCCCTGCTGCGATGAGCAGCACGACCGGCCAGGCGCCGGCCGGCGCCGCAGTGATCCCGCTGGCCTCGATGACCGGCAGCGTCCCGGCGCAACGGGTGCTCAGCGAGCGCCCGTTGCGGATCGCGCTGGTGGCCGGCGAGGCCTCCGGCGATCTGCTCGGTGCGGGCCTGGTCCGCGAACTGAAAGCGCGCTTCCCGAATGCCGAGTTCGCCGGCATCGGTGGCGACGCCATGCGCAGCGCGGGTTGCCAGACCTGGCACGATGCCAGCGAGCTGGCGGTGATGGGCCTGACCGAAGTGCTGCGCCACCTGCCGCGCCTGCTCAAGCTGCGTTCGGCGTTCCGCCAGCGTGCGCTTGACTGGCAGCCGGACGTGTTCATCGGCATCGACGCCCCCGACTTCAACCTGGGTATCGAGCGTTGGCTGAAGCAGCGTGGCGTGAGCACCGTGCATTACGTCAGTCCCTCGGTCTGGGCCTGGCGCGAAAAGCGCGCCGAGAAGATCGGCAGCAGCGCCGACCTGGTGCTGTGCCTGTTCCCGATGGAGCCACCGATCTATGCCAGGCACGGCATCGACGCGCGCTTCGTCGGCCACCCGATGGCCGATGACATTCCGCTGCAGGGCAATCGCGAGGAAGCACGCGCCGCGCTCGGACTGCCGGCCTCGGCCAAGGTGCTGGCAGTGTTGCCGGGCAGCCGCCTGGGCGAGATCTCGCGCCTGGGCGAACCGTTCTTCGAAGCCGCCTGGCAGGTCTCCGAACGCATTCCGGGCCTGCATGTGGTGGTGCCTGCCGCCAACCCGGCCTGCAGGGAACTGATCGAGGAACAGCTGTCGCGCTCGGCGCTGCCGGTGGCCTATTCGCATGTGCTGGATGGCCAGGCGCGCAACGCGATGATCGCCGCCGACGTGGTGGTGCTGGCCTCCGGTACCGCGACCCTGGAGGCCATGCTGGTGAAGCGGCCGATGGTGGTCGGTTACCGCGTCAACGAACTGACCTATCGACTGGTGAAGGCGCTCGGCCTGATCAAGGTCGACCGCTTCGCCCTGCCCAACATCCTGGCCGGGCAGGACCTGGCACCGGAACTGATGCAGCACGACTGCACGCCGGACAAGCTGGCCGCGGCCATCCAGCAGTGGTTCGACCACCCGCAGCGGGTGACCGATCTGCAGGATGCCTACGTGCGCCTGCACGAGCGGCTGCGCCGCAACGCCTCGGCGCGTGCCGCCGACGCCGTTGGCGAACTGCTGATTCGCGACCAGGCACAGGCATGAGCCGCCGTCACGCCGCCGCAGCCAGCCTGACCCTGTTCGACGGTGCGCCCGTGGTCGAGCCGGAGCGCCTGGTCGCTGGCGTCGACGAGGCAGGCCGTGGCCCACTGGCCGGGCCGGTCGCGGTGGCAGCGGTGGTGTTCGACCCGTCGCGACCACGGATCAACGGCCTGGATGACTCCAAGCAGCTGACCGCGGCCCGCCGCGAGCAGCTGCATGACCGCATCATCGAGCGCGCCCTGGCCTGGCATGTGGTGCTGGTGGACGTGGACACCATCGACCGCCTGAACATCTACCAGGCCACCCTGCAGGGCATGCGTGACGTCGTTGCAGCGGTCGCCCATGTGGCCGGCTTCGCGCGCATCGACGGCAACGTGGTGCCCAAGGGCCTGGCACTGCCGGCGCAGGCGCTGGTCGGCGGCGATGGCATCGACCGCGCGATCATGGCCGCCTCGATCCTGGCCAAGGTCTCGCGCGACCGCTACATGCAGGAGGTGCATGCCCGCCATCCGAAGTACGGCTTCGAACAGCACAAGGGCTACGGCACCCCGGCCCACCTGGCCGCCCTGCGCGAGCACGGCCCCTGCATGGAGCACCGCCGCAGCTTCGCTCCGGTGCGTGAGTGTCTGGACCTGACGCAGGCGGCGGCCATCGCCTGAGCCAGCTGGAGTTGTAGTGCCGAGCCCATGCTCGGCTGCTGTGGACAGCCGAGCATGGGCTCGGCTCTACAGAAGGCGGTCTCCCGCACGCCTGAATCCGGCGCCACGCCGTGCCCCTGTCAAGCCTTGTGGCAACCCCCTGCCCTCGCTACCCTGACCGGGCATTCCAGCGCTTCCCGACCCCGGCGACGAACCTCCGTCAGCACCCGGGGCCCGCGCGCTCCAACCTGGTCCGGCATGTCCAACTCCCGCTTCGTACATCTCCACGTCCACACCGAGTTCTCGCTGGCGGACTCCACCATCCGTGTGCCGGCCAAGCCGGACCAGGCGGACCCGAAGAAGGCCAAGCAGGCCAACCTGCTGTCGCGCTCGGTCGAGCTCGGCCTGCCGGCGCTGGCGGTGACCGACCTCAACAACCTGTTCGCCCTGGTCAAGTTCTACAAGGCCGCCGAAGGCGTGGGCATCAAGCCGATCGCCGGTGCCGACGTGCTGATCGCCGAGGAAGGCCAGGACCCGTGGCGGATGACCCTGCTGTGCCGTGATCGCGAAGGCTACCTGAGCCTGTCGCGGCTGCTGACCCGCGCCTGGATGGAAGGCCATCGCCCCGAAGGCGGCGTAGCCATCCACCCGGACTGGCTGAAGGCCGGCAACGCCAACCTGTTCGCGCTGGCCGGCCGGCAGAGCCTGGCCGGACGCCTGGCGCTGGACGGCAAGCATGAGCTGGCCGAGCAGCAGCTGGCCGACTGGCAACGGGTGTTCGGCGATGGCCTGCACCTGGAGCTGACCCGCACCGGCCGCGAGGGCGAGGAAACCTTCAACCAGTTCGCGCTGATGGCTGCGGGCCAGCGTGGCCTGCCGGTGGTGGCCAGCAATGACGTGCGCTTCCTGTCGCCCTCCGATTTCAGCGCGCATGAGGCGCGCGTGTGCATTTCCACCGGCCGCGTGCTGGACGATCCCAAGCGTCCGCGCGAGTACAGCGACCAGCAGTACCTGAAGTCGGCCGAGGAGATGTGCGCGCTGTTCGCCGACATCCCCGACGCGATCGACAACACGCTGGCGCTGGCCGAGCGCTGCAACATCGAGATGCGGCTGGGCACCTACTTCCTGCCCAACTACCCGGTGCCCGACGACGAAACGTTGGATACCTGGATCCAGAAGATGTCGCGCGAGGGCCTGGAAGAGCGCCTGGAGAAGAATCCGCTGGCGCCGGGCAAGACCCGGGAAGAGTACTTCGAACGCCTGGAGTTCGAGCTCAACACCATCATCAAGATGGGCTTCCCCGGCTACTTCCTGATCGTGGCCGACTTCATCCAATGGGGCAAGAACCAGGGCATTCCGATCGGCCCCGGCCGCGGCTCGGGTGCCGGTTCACTGGTGGCGTGGGCGCTGAAGATCACCGACCTGGATCCGCTGCCGTACAACCTGCTGTTCGAGCGCTTCCTCAATCCGGAACGCGTGTCGATGCCCGACTTCGACATCGACTTCTGCATGGACCGCCGCGACGAGGTGATCGACTACGTCGCGCGCAAGTATGGGCGCGAGCGCGTCAGCCAGATCATCACCTACGGCACCATGGCCGCCAAGGCGGTGGTGCGCGACTCCGGCCGCGTGCTCGGGTTCCCGTACGGCCTGGTCGACGGCGTTTCCAAGTTGATCCCGAACATCCTGGGTATCCACCTGAAGGATGCGCTGGGCAGGGGCAAGGAAGGCCCGAGCTCGGAAATGGCGTCGCCGGAACTGATCCAGCGCTACGAGACAGAGGACGATGTCCGCGACCTGATCGACCTGGCGCTGCAGCTGGAAGACCTGACCCGCAACGCCGGCAAGCACGCCGGCGGCGTGGTGATCGGGCCCGAGCCGCTGAGCGAGTTCTGCCCGCTGTATGCGGAACACGACGAAAATGGGCTCGGCAAGAACCCGGTCACCCAGTTCGACAAGAACGACGTGGAAGAAGTGGGCCTGGTGAAGTTCGACTTCCTCGGCCTGCGCACGCTGACCATCATCGACTGGGCGGTGAAGGCGATCAACAAGCGCCACGAACGCGCGGGCATTCCGCCGGTCGACATTGCCGCGATCCCGCTCGACGATGCGCCCACCTACAAGGACATCTTCGCCAACGGCAACACCGGCGCGGTGTTCCAGTTCGAATCCTCGGGCATGCGCCGCCTGCTGAAGGACGCGCGCCCCGACCGTTTCGAAGACCTGATCGCGCTGGTGTCGCTGTACCGCCCTGGCCCGATGGACCTGATTCCTTCGTTCAACGCGCGCAAGCACGGCCAGGAAGAAATCATCTATCCCGATCCGCGCACCGAAGCGATCCTGAAGGACACCTACGGCATCATGGTGTACCAGGAGCAGGTGATGCAGATGGCGCAGATCGTCGGCGGCTACTCGCTGGGCGGCGCCGACCTGCTGCGCCGCGCGATGGGCAAGAAGGTGCCGGCGGAAATGGCCAAGCACCGTGAGATCTTCCGCGAAGGTGCGGCCAAGGGCGGCGTCGATGGCCCCAAGGCCGACGAGATCTTCGACCTGATGGAGAAGTTCGCCGGCTATGGCTTCAACAAGTCACACGCCGCTGCATACGCACTGGTCAGCTACCAGACCGCGTGGCTGAAGCGCCATTATCCGGCCGAATTCATGGCGGCCACGCTGTCTTCGGACCTGGACAACACCGACAAGGTGGTCGGCTTCCTCGACGAGGTGCGCAACCTCGGCCTGACCGTGCTGCCGCCGAAGGTGAACCAGTCGGCCTTCATGTTCGAAGCGGTCACCCCGGACACGATCCAGTACGGCCTGGGCGCGATCAAGGGCGTGGGCCAGGGCGCCTGCGAAGCGGTGGTCGAGGAACGACTGAAGGGCGGCCCGTTCAAGGATCTGCTGGACTTCTGCACCCGCGTCGGCTCGGCCAAGCTCAACCGGCGCACGCTGGAAGCGATGATCAACTGCGGCGCGCTCGATGAGCTCGGCCGCAACCGTGCCTCGCTGATGCTGCAGTTGCCGGAAGTGATCAAGGCCACTGATCAGATGGCACGCGAGCGTGCGTCCGGACAGAACTCGCTGTTTGGCGGGCCCGACCCGAGCACCGTTTCGATCCAGCTGGACCTGCCAGAAGCCGAAGAATGGCCGTTGCTGCAGCGCCTCAACGGCGAGCGCGACACGCTGGGCTTCTACCTCAGCGGCCACCCGTTCGATCCCTGGCGCGACGATGTGCGCGATCTGGTAGGCAACGACCTGGGTTCGGTGGAGAAAATCTGGAGCGCCAACAGCGGTGGCGGCGGTGGCGGCGAGAAGCGCTGGCGCCCGGAGGTGCAGACCGTGCTGGCAGGCCAGGTGGTCGGCGTGCGCCGCAAGGGCGAAAGCCAGATCTTCATCCAGCTGGAGGATGGCCGCGGCCGCGTCGAGTGCAGTGCGTTCTCTGATGCAATGGCCGAGTTCGGCCACCTGATGACCAAGGACCGCATCCTGGTGGTCAAGGGCGGCCTGCGCGAGGACGAGTTCAACGGTGGCTACGCGCTGCGCATCCGCCAGTGCTGGGACTTCGACGAAGTCTGCGCCAACTACGCCACGCGGCTGTCGCTGCGCCTGGACCTGCGCCAGCAGCGCCCGGTCTGGGAGCGCATCAATGCCCTGCTCGACCGCCATCGCCCGGGGCGCACGCCGCTGCGCCTGGACCTGCTGCTGAAGGGCCCGCACGGCGGTGTCGCCGGCATGCTCGATGTCTCCGGGCAGAACGCGGTACGCATCGATTCCAAGCTGATGGAGGCGCTGCGCGCCGACCCGGCCGTACGCACGCTGAAGGTGCGCTACAGCCCGCCGTGGGCCAGCTGAGGCTGGCTCCTTCGTGTTCCTGTTTTCCCGTTCCAACCATCAAGGACGATCGCCCATGAAGACCCTGCTGTTTCCGTTCGTTGCCGCACTGGCACTGGCCGCCTGCTCGCCGTCGAAGATCGAGTTCCAGATCGACAACCCGACCGACGCGCCGCTGGCGCTGAGCATCGACGGCCAGGACGTGCCAGTGGCCGCGCACGGCTCGCGCCCGATCTCGCTCGCCATTGGCGAACATCGCCTGCACACAGACGCGCTTGGCGACGTGCGCTTCATCGTCTACGTCGACGGTCGTGGCGGCCTGATCAACCCGACCCTGAGCGAGTACGTGATTGCTCGCGAGGTCTATGTCACCGACGAGAGCAAGCTGAAGAATTTCGGCGTCGGCAACAACGGGATCGAACTGGGCGGGGTCAGCTTCGAAGGTCCCTTCGAGAAGCGCCACGACCTGTTCATCGACAAGACCTGGACCTACGGCGTGCGCGAGCCGTTCCCGAAGGAAAAGGTGGTGGCCCATGTCGATTCCAGCGGCGGCCAGATCGTGGCCAAGGTGTTCACGGCCCCGGACTTCATCACCTACGTCGAAGAAGGCATGGGCGAACCCGGTGCATTCAAGCGCCAACAGCCGGCCGGCTACGTCGCGCCGGCATTCAGCCTGGAGCCGGCCCCGGCCAGCCTGCCGGCCCTTGACCCCGCCTTCGAGGCGCACGCCGCGCCGCTGCGCGAGGTCTATGCGCGCTGGCTGAAGGCCACCACCGCCGATGAACAGAAGGCCCTGCGCAAGCAGGACTTCGACGCGCAGATGGCCTTCACCTCGGCCACCGCCACCCTGGGCAGCGGCCTGGGCCGGGAGGCCAACGAGGCCTACAACGACTTCGTTTCCCAGCGCAGCCAGTTGATGGGCCGCAGCGCCCTGGTGGTGCCCTGAGCTGACTGGCGCCGCCTGCCCGGCTGCGTTACCGTCGCCTTCCAGACGAAGGCGTACGGGTGGTTTGCACGCATTCGGCTAGAATTGCCCCCTTCTTTACACGACGGCTTCCGATGAATCCGAACTACCTCGACTTCGAGCAACCCATCGCCGACCTGGAAGCCAAGATCCAGGAACTGCGCAACGCCAGTGCCGGGCCGGCGGTCAATGTCGAGGCGGAAGTGCACGCGCTGCAGGACAAGCTGCGCATGCGCACCGCGCAGATCTTCCGCAACCTGACCTCGTGGCAGGTGCTGCAGCTGGCCCGGCACCCATCGCGTCCGTACACCGCCGACTACATCCGCGTCATGTTCGATGAGTTCCAGGAGCTGGCCGGTGACCGCGCCTTCGCTGACGACAAGGCGATCATGGGCGGCCTGGCCCGCATCAATGGCCGCGCGGTAATGGTGATCGGCCACCAGAAGGGCCGCGACACCAAGGAAAAGATCAAGCGCAACTTCGGCATGCCCAAGCCGGAGGGCTACCGCAAGGCACTGCGCCTGATGAAGATGGCAGAGCGCTTCGGCCTGCCGGTGCTGACCCTGATCGACACCGCCGGCGCCTGGCCGGGCATCGACGCCGAGTCGCGCGGCCAGTCCGAAGCGATCGCGCGCAACCTGATCGAGATGGCCGAGCTGAAGGTGCCGATCATCTGCACCGTGATCGGTGAAGGCGGCTCCGGCGGTGCGTTGGCACTGGGTGTGGGCGACCGCACCGTGATGCTGGAATACGCGGTGTACTCGACCATCACGCCGGAAGGCTGCGCCTCGATCCTGTGGAAGGACGCGGGCAAGGCCAAGGAAGCGGCCGAACAACTGGGCCTGACTGCCCCGCGCCTGAAGAGCCTGGGCCTGGTCGACAAGGTCGTGCGCGAGCCGACCGGTGGCGCCCACCGCAACCCGACCCAGATGGCCAAGCGCCTGAAGGCCGTGCTGCTGAACGAGCTGGACGCGCTGGACAAGCTGTCCACCGAACAGCTGCTGGAACAGCGCTACACGCGCCTGCGCAGTTACGGCACGTACGAGGCAGCCTGATTCATCGGCTTGTTAATTTCTTGCTCTTGCAAGAAAGTAACCAAAGAACACGCCGCCGAACGCGAACCGGTGCTGTGCACCGGTTCCCTGCGCTTCTCGGTGAATCAGGGGACGGCGCCGAACTCGCTGCGCTCAGACATCGGCGCCTCTTCGCCCCTGTTTCACCTGCGATGCTCGGCTCGCTCATGGCGGACCTGGACATCAAAAGCCACAGCTGCACCCAGTAGATCCACGCCATGCGTGGATGCATCTGTGCGATGCGCCGCGCGCGCAGCGCGCCCCGTTCAGAACGGCTTGGCCAGCACCAGCCACACGATCGGAATGAACGCCAGCAACGGGATCTCGTTGATCCAGCGCAGCGCGCGCGACGACGGCAGCGCCCTGCCCTTGGCCGCGCCCTTGAGCAGGCGACCGGTCCAGCCGAAATAGACCAGCAGCAGCACCACCAGCCCCAGCTTGGCGTGCAGCCAGCCGGCAGCTCCCGAAGCCACCATGGTCGGGAAATCGGGGATGACCTTGTAGCCCAGCCACAGCACCAGGCCGAGCAGGAACGCCAGGCCGAACATCGAGTGGCCGAAGCGGTACAGGCGCAGGCCCATCAGCTGCAGGCGCTCGCTCACCGCCGGCTGGCCCGCGGTCTCGGCCAGGTTCACCAGGATGCGCGGCAGGTAGAACACCGTGGCCATCCACGCCACCACGAACACGATGTGGAAGGTCTTGACCCAGTAGTAGCTCTGCATGCGCTCGCTCCGGCGGCTGGCGTAGGTTGGCGGCCATTCTCGCATGCCGTGGCGAAGCCGCCGCAGGCACGCCCGCCGCGACACATCGACGCATGGCGCGCCGCAACACCGTACGATAGGCGCCGTTTTCCCCGATCGCGCACCGCCCCATGGACAAGACCTACGACGCCGCCTACTTCCAACGCTGGTACCGCCGTGCCGACATCGGCGGCAGCGCCCGCCTGGCGCGCAAGGTTGCGTTGGCCGTGGCCAGCGCCGAGTACTACCTGGAGCGGCCGATCCGCAGCGTGCTGGATATCGGCTGCGGTGAAGGCGCCTGGCGCGCGCCGCTGCTGAAGCTGCGTCCGAAGGTCGAATATCTCGGCTTCGACAGCAGCGAGTACGCTGTGCGCCGCTACGGCAGGACCCGCAACCTGCACCTGGCCGCCTTCGGTGATTTCGCCTGGCTGCGGCCCTGCGCCCCGGTCGACCTGCTGGTGTGCTCGGACGTGATGCACTACGTGCCCGACCGTGAACTGCGCGCCGGCCTGGCCGGGGTGGCCGAGCTGACCGGTGGCGTGGCCTTCCTGGAGACCTTCGCCGCCGAGGATGAATTCGACGGCGACCACGAGGGCTTCCACGCCCGCCCGGCGCGCTGGTACCGCCGCACGCTGGCCCGGCACGGCCTGCAGCCGGTGGGGTCGCACTGCTGGCTCGGCCCCGCCCTGGCAGGCGATGCCGCCGCGCTGGAACGGATGTGAATCCGGATTCATTATTTTCAGGCAACTTAACCTGCGGGACACCCGGATGGGATATGCTGCGCGGCAACATATGACCATACATATTCGGTCGTCATGCTCTATCAACTGCACGAACTGACCCGCAACCTGCTTGCCCCCTGGGTGCACCAGGCCCAGGCCAACGCCAAGTTCTTCGCCAACCCGGGCCACTGGTGGTCGCAGATGCCGGGTGCCGATCGCCTGGCGGCGGTCAACGAGTTGTTCCATCGCATCGGCAAGGATTACGAGAAGCCCGAGTGGGGCATCAACGAAATCGAGGTCGAAGGCGAGCGCGTGCCGATCGTCGTGCACGAGGAAGTAAGCAAGCCGTTCTGCAAGCTGCTGCGCTTCAAGCGCCACAGCAATGAAGCCGACCAGCTGCACACCATGCTCAACCAGCCGTTCGTGCTGGTGGTGGCACCGCTGTCCGGCCACCATGCCACGCTGCTGCGCGATACCGTGCGCACGCTCCTGCGCGACCACCGCGTGTACGTCACCGACTGGGTTGACGCGCGCATGGTACCGGCCAGCGAAGGCGAGTTCGGCCTGGACGACTACATCGCCTATATCCAGGAGTTCATCCGCCACCTGGGTGTCGAGCGCCTGCACGTGGTCAGCGTGTGCCAGCCCACCGTGCCGGTGCTGGCCGCGGTTTCACTGATGGCCAGCCGTGGCGAGCCGACGCCGCGCACGCTGGTGATGATGGGCGGCCCGATCGATGCGCGCTGCAGCCCGACCGCAGTGAACAACCTGGCCACGCAGAACCCGCTGTCGTGGTTCGAGAACAACGTCATCCACACCGTGCCGGCCAGTTACCCCGGCGCCGGCCGCCGCGTGTATCCGGGCTTCCTGCAGCACGCCGGCTTCCTGTCGATGAACCCGAGCCGCCACTTCAGCTCGCACTGGGATTTCTACACCGACCTGGTCAAGGGCGACCTGGAAGACGCCGACGCGCACCGTCGCTTCTACGACGAGTACAACGCGGTGCTGGACATGCCGGCCAAGTACTACCTGGACACCATCCGCGTGGTGTTCCAGGACTTCCTGCTGCCGCGTGGCGAGTGGGTGGTCAATGGCGAGAAGGTCGACCCGTCGGCGATCCGCGATACCGCGCTGCTGAGCATCGAGGGCGAACTGGACGACATCGCCGGCCTCGGCCAGACCGAAGCCGCGCAGGCGCTGTGCACCGGCATTGCTGCTGACCGCCGCGAGCATTTCATCGTCGAAGGCGCCGGCCACTACGGCATCTTCAGTGGCCGTCGCTGGCGCGAAGTGGTGTACCCGAAGGTACGCGACTTCTTCGCCGCGCATGCCGAAACCCCGGCGGCGAAGGCTACGAAGAAGAAGAGCAACGTCACCCCGTTGCGGCGAAAGGCGGGGTAACCAGGCCCTGGTAGATGCCAACCTTGGTTGGCGCTCTACCATGGATCCCGGCATCTGATCGATCGTGCCAACCAAGGTTGGCACCTACCGAAGCCTGGGCTCCCGCTTACAACCGCACCAGCAGGTTCTTGGCGATCAGACCATGCAGTTTGCCGACGCCGCGTGCCAGGTGCATGGTCAACAACAGCAGCAGTACGCCCACGGCGGCGATCACGATGCCCACCAGCGGCGAAGCGGCCATCGGCAACACGTTCACGCCGTCGACGTACACGCCCGGAATGTCACCGCTGAACAGTGCGGCCACCGGTGCCCAGATGAACCCCAGTGACAGCGACAGCAACGTCACCGCGATGGTGAAGTAGATGACGCCCAGCGGCAGCATCAGCACGAAGTACAGCAGGGTCAGCCAGGTACGGCCATCGGTGAACATGTCGCCGATGCGCTGCAGCCAGGTGCGGCTGCGGTCGGTGTAACGCGGGCGGCGCGGCATGCGCTCGCCCAGCAGTGCTTCCACCAACCGCCCTTCCAGCAGCGCCAGCCCGCGCACCGAGCCGAAGAACAGCACGGTCAGCGGAATGCCGATGATCAGGATCAGCAGGCCCAGCGACAATGACAGGCCGGTCACCACCCAGGTGAAGAAGAAGATGCCGGTGGCCAGCGACAGCAGCATGTAGAACAGCGCACCGTAGGTGTGCGGATCGGTCACCACGCCGAAGAAGCGCGCCAGCAGCGAACGCTGCACCGGCGCCTGCGGCGGTGAGGCCGGCTCGACGCCACTGGCTTCGGCCGCTGCACGCAGCACCGGCGCGGTATCCGCACGCGGCGTGCGCAGCGCGCGGTTCACCGTCACTTCGGTCTCGCGGTAGATCTCGGCCACTTCGTCCGGGGCGCCATAGCTGCCGGCCACGTCCGCGATGACCTCGGCTTCGCTGCGGCCGGGCTGCGCCGCCAGCTCCGAGCGCAGGTATTCCTCGGCGTCGTACAACGCGTCCTGCACCATCGCCGGATCGGCACCTTCCAGCGCCGCGCGCAGCCGCGCCAGATACTGCGGGATGGTGGTCGGCAGGGCTCGGCCTGCCAGGCTCGGGTCGTTCATTGCGGTACCCCCTCCAACACGGAATCGACGGAATCACGGGTGGCCTGCCAGGCTTGGCGCCACTGCGCCAGCACCTCGCGGCCACGTTCATTGATGCGGTAGTAGCGCCGGGGCGGACCACTGCTGGATGGCTCCACATGGCTTTCCAGCAGCCCGGCGCCCTCCAGGTTGCGCAGCACCGGGTACAGCGCGCTCTGCTTGCCGCTCAGCACGCCCTCGCCCACCCGCTCCAGCTCCTTGGCAATGAGATAGCCGTACAGCGGCTCCCCGGCCCGGGCCAGCACCGCCAGCAGGGCCAGCGACACGGTTCCGGCGCTGAGCTCCTTCTGGAACTTCTTCAGGTGGACATCGTCTTCGACCATGACCTGCCCTCCACTACGTTGAAGTCCACAGTAGTGCGAAGTTCGATATAGCGAATGTGTCGTTAGTCACTCTGCCGGTTGGCGAGACGCATTCAGGCCTGGCGTATGGCTGCCAGCACCTGCGCGCCGACGGTCTCCGGCAGGGTGTGCCTGCCCTCTCCAAGCCGGCTGACCAGAGCCTGGCGGCGGGCGGCCCCCAGGGGTGAGTAGTGCTGGCTCGCCTGAAGCCAGTTCTCCACCAGTCGCAGGTGCCAAGCTCGCTCCTCGGCGCGCAGCGGCACCGCGTCCAGCAGCAGATCGAGGTGCTGCCAAAGGGGTAGTCTGCGCAACTGGCTCAGCAGGCCGACCTGTGCCACGTGCGAAGGACCATCGTGGCAGAACGCCATCAGCCGGACCGGATCCAGTTCGCCGGCCCACAGGGGCGTGGCACGGGCCAGCAACTCGTCCACAGTCCGCCCAGGCTCTTCCAGTGCGGCACGCAGCCACTCCAGACGTGCACCGTCTTCGGCCCGCAGCCAACCTCGCAGGCAGCTGCGTCGATGGCGCGCCGACACCTGGGGCAGCAACGCGCGAAGCGCGGTCGCATCTGCAGCTTCGGCGTGATCGCCCAGCGCTGCCAATGCCTCGCGCCAGCGCCCGCGGGTACGCTGCTGAAGTTCATCGCGCCACAACGTGATCGCGGGGGGCGCATCCCGCTGCTGAAGCAGCCACGCCGCCAATCTGCGCACGCTGCGCGAACGGTCAAATGCGGCAGCTTCGATGTGGGCATCGAGACCCGGCACGTTACGTTCGACCAGTGCACGCAACGCCGCGGCACGCACCCCGCTGGAGGGCGCGGCCAACGCCATGACACATTGCGCCTCGACCTCCCCAGGCGTTCCGTTCGTCAAGAGATGTGCAAGTGCCAGGTGCGAGACTTGCGGGCTGTTGTCCAGCAGCGCGAGCGAGCGCAGTTCCTCCGGGTCTGGATGGATCTGCAGGGCGATGGTGAAGGCCGCCAACCGGGTTCTTGCCTCGGGGTGGCCCAGCAGTCCTTCAAGAACGGGGTGAGCGGCTGGCGACGACAGCCAGGCGGACAGGCCGCCATCGAGCCATTCCCGTTGCACCCGCTGTGCATCGCGCAAGCGGACAGCGATCGGCCATGCCTTCAGCACGTGGTGCACCGCGCACTGTTCGAGCAGGGACATCACGACATCCCGCGCCACCGCGCGCACTTCGGGCACCCAGTCATTGCAGCGGAGCAAGGCGCAGGACAACGTCAGATGGCTGGGTACCGAACGCATCCGCTGCAACGCGGCCTCGCGCGTGTGACCATTGCCATCCGAGCCCGCAAGGAACAGTGCCGCCGTCTGCACATCAGCCGGCGCTGCGGCGCAGGCCTTCAGGCAGGCGAGCAGGCCATCGTCGTTGGGGGCCCACCAGCTGCGTCGACGCTCATCAAGATCGAACAACCCTCGTGGCGACAGCGTCTGCAACCAATGAAGACGATCTACCCCCTCATCGACGAACCCCTTCAGGATCTGGTCGATCATCGCGCGCAGTGCGGCTTCGGGCGCTTCCGGTTGCGGCATCACCATCATCTGCTTCCATCAAGGACAATGACCATCGTGCCGCACCTGCATGGACAGGGCCAGCACGCCAACGTGGCGCAGGCGCGTACTCTCGCGCAGAATCGAAGCCTCGTTCATGTTCCGGGGTTCCCATGCCGCACCGTCGTCGCCTTGCCCTGACCGTCCTCGCCTGCCTGCTGCCCGCCTTGGCCAGCGCGGCCACGCCTTACCGCAGCCCGCAGCAGATCCTCGATGCTTCGGCGGCCAGCGACTGGCGCACCCCGGACCCGGCCAACCTGCTGTACATGGACCTGCCCGCCGGGCGGGTGATCATCGAGCTGGCACCGCAGTTCGCCCCGCGCCATGTCGCCAACATCCAGACCTTCGCCCACGAGCACTTCTGGGACGGCACCAGCATCTACCGCTCGCAGGACAACTTCGTGGTGCAGTTCGGCGATGCCGACGCCGATGACGCAGCCAAGGCCAAGCCGTTCGGCAGCGCCGCCCGCAAGCTGCCGGCCGAATTCGAGCGCGCCAGCGCCGGCCTGAAGGCCAGCGTGCTGCCGGATCGCGATGGCTGGGCCGCGCAGACCGGTTTCGTCGACGGCTTCCCGGTCGGCCAGGACCCGCAGGCCGGCAAGGCCTGGCTGGCACATTGCTACGGCATGCTGGGCGCCGGCCGCAGCAACGAGGAAGACAGCAGCATCGGTGCCGAACTGTACGTGGTGACCGGGCAGTCGCCGCGCCAGCTGGACCGCAACATCACCCTGGTGGGTCGTGTGCTGAAGGGCATGGAACTGCTCAGCGCGACCCCGCGCGGGCCGGCGCCGATGGGCTTCTACACCGACCCGAAGCTGCGCACGCCGATCGTGTCGATCCGCCGTGCCAGCGACGTGCCGGCGGCCGAGCGCACACCGATCCAGGTACTGCGTACCGACTCGAAGACCTTCGCCGATACGGTGGAGGCGCGGCGCAATCGCGTGGATGATTTCTACAAGCGCCCGGCGGGGCATATCGATCTGTGCAATATTCCGGTGCCGGTGCGCTGATGGTTTCCTGCGCGTGACGCGTGCTGAAGGTGCTTCACTGTTCATGGGCGTTACTTTTCTTTGTACGCAAAGAAAAGTAACCAAAAGAAACGTTCCGCCGGCCGCGAGCCGGTGCTGCGCACCGGTGCCCTGCGCTCCTCGGCCCGTCGAGGGACGGCGCGGGAACTCGCTGCGCTCAGACACCCGCGCCTCTTCGCCCTCGCCGGACCTGCGGTGCTCGGCTCGCTCAAGGCGGACTGGAAGGTCAAGATCAACAGCAAGAGCATCCACGCATGGCGTGGATCTACTGGGTGCAGCTGTGGCCTTTGATCTGGGTCCGCCTTGAGCGAGCCGAGCATCGCAGGGGAATCAGGGGCGAAGAGGTGCCGATGTCTGAGCGCAGCGAGTTCGGCACCGTCCCCTGATTCACCGAGAAGCGCAGGGGACCGACGTGCGAAGCGCGGCGGTTCGCGACCTGGCGGCGCGTTTCTTTTGGTTACTTTTCTTTTCGCGCGAAAAGAAAAGTGACGCCCATGAACAATGAAGCACCTTCAGCACGCGCCACGCGCAAAACGCCAACGCCTCAGCCCTTCTGACTCACCGCCACGCTCCCCAGAATCAACGCCCCCGCCACCAACATCTGTACCGTCACCGCCTCCCCCAGGAACAACCACGCGAACGCCGCGCCGAACAACGGAATCAGGTAGGTCACCGTCGACGCCCGCGACGGGCCGATACGACCGATCAGGCGATAGAACATCAGGAACGCCAGCCCGGTACAGGCCACGCCCAATGCGATCGCCGCGCCCCAGGCCTTCAACGGAATCGCCGCCTGCGGCCAGTGGCTGACCGCCATCGGCAGCATCCACAGCGAGGCGCACGACAGCGTTGCCGCCGCGGCGGCGGCCGACGGCAACCCGGTCATGTGCCGCTTCACCAGGTTCACGCCCAGGCCGTACAGCAGCGATGCCGCCGCACCGGCCAGCACTGCGGTGCCGATGCTCAGGCCGGAAACCTTGGCCGTGGCCAGCACCACCACGCCGGCGAAGCCGACCAGCAGCGCCCCGGCACGGCGCATGCCGATCTTCTCGCCGAAGAACAGGAACGCGATCAGCGCGGCAAACAGCACCGTCATCGCATTGCAGATCGCGCCGATCGCCGCCGGCGCCTGTTCCGCTGCATAGGCGAACAGCACGAACGGCAACGCCGAGTTGATCAGGCCGATCGGCGCCAGCCACAGCCAGCGCCGCGGCGGGAACTGCGCGCGGGCGCGCCACAGGAACGGCAGCAGCACCAGCGCACCCAGCACCAGCCGCACCTCGACCAGCGCGAACGGGCCGAACGACGGCACCGCCACCCGCATGAACAGGAACGAGCAACCCCAGATGGCGCCCAGCAGGGTCAATTCCAGCGGCGTGCGCCAATCGCGCTCGGCCGCCTGTGGGACCGCATTCATGCCTTGCCTCCGTACATCGTCAATTCTTCGCCAATGCGGACAGGATCAGGCGCAGACGCCCGCGGCACAAGCGCGTAGTATCGCTGCCAGCCACAAATATGGTTTGAGGCTCGACATGCTGCTACGCCCTTCCCTGCTACCCGCACTGGCCGTGTTCGCGGTCGCGGCGCGCCACCAGAACTTCGCCCAGGCCGCGCAGGAGCTGCACCTGACCGCCAGCGCGGTCAGCCACCACGTCCGCCGCCTGGAAGAAGTGCTGGAAGTACGGCTGTTCCTACGCCACGCCCGCGGCGTGCGCCTGACTGCCGAGGGCCGGCAACTGGCCGACGCTGCCAGCGCCGCCTTCACCGATGTCGCGGCCGTCGCCCATCACCTGCAGCCGGATGCCGACAGCGTGCCGCTGCGCATCACCACGCTGCGCTCGCTGTCCTACTGCTGGCTGCTGCCACGGCTGCCGCGCTTCACCCAGGCCTACCCGCACATCCGCATCGAGCTGCATACCGGCAGCGGGCTGGATCGCTATGACGACAACGGCCCGGAAGTGGGCATCCGCTACGGCCTGGGCCAATGGCCCGGCCTGCGTGCGCAGCACCTGATGGATGACTACCTGTTCCCGGTCGCCTCACCGGCACTGGCCGGCGTCGAAACGCTGGTCGATCCGGCGCGCATCGCCGACCTGCCGCTGCTGACCGACCTGTCGCCGCAGGGCTGGCGCGACTGGTTCCGCCACGCCGGCGTGCGCACGCCGTCGCCGCTGCCACCCATGCACACCTTCGCCGACAGCACCGACGCGATGCGTGCAGCGGTGTATGGCATGGGCGCGGTGCTGGCGCGCACCCACATCGCCCAGCCCTACCTGCAGCGCTACGAGGTGGTGCGCCTGCCCGGCCCGGCGCTGAAGGCGCGCTATGCGTATCACGTAGTGCATGCCGAAGGACAACCGCCCAGCCCGGCCGCACGCCTGTTCATCGACTGGCTGCTGGAACAGGCGCAGGACGAACGCACACCGATTCCGGCATTGCCGGACAGCCTGCTCGGGCGCCCGGCCACGCCCACCTGACTTCGCCCTCACCCATTCTTTGCCCGATGCTGGCTAGGCTGCAGGCAACTCCACAACGTACCTACGCCATGGCCATGCTGCGACTGCGCATTACCGGAACCGAAGACGACGCCCGTGCCATCAGCGACCTGCTGCTCGGCCTGGATGGCATCGAGCATGTCGAGGAAACCGACGACCTGATGCCGCACATGGACGACGACGACTCCAGCTCGGCCGGGCTGTCCGATGACATCGGCCCGGGCATCCACGAGCTGGAAGTGGAAGTGGGCAATGAAAGCACCGCGCAGAAGGTGCGCGACGCCGTGCAGGATCTGGCGCTGGAACTGGATGTGTTCGTCGAGTACGAAACCGACGAGGGCTGATGCCGGCGGGCTGCCGGCATCAGCCTTGACCTCAGCGGTTGGGCGGCAGCTTGCGACGGTGGCGACGCCACCATGCGCGCACGCCCCAGGCTGCGACCAGGGCCAGCACCGCCACCGGCAGCAGCGCGGCAACAGCACGAATCAGGAACGCCACGCTGGTGCTGAGAATGCTGCCCGACTCGCTCAGCGCCTCGCCGATCTCACTTCGGCTGCGTTGGCCCGAAGTGGTCTCGAAGTGCAGCGTCACCAGCTGGGTATCGATGCGCCGGCGCTGCTGCGCGGCGTCCTTGTTGGCCTGCTCGACACCCGCCTCGATCTCTGACAGGCGCGTGGTGATCGCCATCAGATCTTCGATCTTCAGGTCCTTGCGGTCCTGGTAGGACAGCAGGCGGGCGTGCTCCTTTTCAAGCCGCGCCTTGGTCAGCGCCGTGTCTGCCACGGCCTGTGCCAGATCCTCGGCGCGGGTGGTGCGCGACTGCAGCGTTCCGCCCTCACCGGCCATCGCGATCAGCGGCTCGGCGCCCTTCGGCGCGATGCGCACCTTGACCTCACCGCTGGGTTGCTCGCCACTGCGCTGGTCGACCTGCAATACCGCGCAGTCGCCGAACTTCGCGCTCTGGCAGGCTTGGGCGATCTGCTGGATGCGCGGCGCGATCTTTGCCGCCTCCAGCTGCACCTGCACGTCATGTTCATAGGCGAGGAACGCACCTTCTGGCGACGCGACGGCCGCTTCGGCGGCCGGGGCGCCCGCATCCGCGGCCATGTCGCCCTGCTTGGCGCAGCCCGCCAATGCCAGCAGCACCACCGGCATCGCCAGGCTGCGCGTCCAGGCGCGCGCGCCCGTCACAGTGCGGCTCCGTCGTAGGAGGTCACCGAAAGGCCAGCCAGATCGACCTGCGGCACGCAGCGCACGTTCACCGCCACCATCGGTGTGCCGCTACGCGGATCGACCGCTTCGCTGTAGGGGGCGACGCCACATTCGCGGCAGTGGTGATGGTCGATGTGGGCCTTGTTGAAGTGGTAGGTGGCCACGTCAGCCGGATCGGTGGTCAGCTGGAACGCCGCACGCGGGGCGAACCACAGCAGGCTGCCGCGACGCCGGCACATCGAACAGTTGCAGTCGATGACGTCGCTGATCGGCGCCTCGGCCTGTACGTTGAATGCGATCCTGCCGCAATGGCAGCTTCCCTGGTATTCCATGTCCTGCGCTCCTTTGGAGGGTCCTTGAATCCGCCCATGGTAATCCTATGGCACGGGGACAAAGCAGCGACGGGGCCCTATGCTCAGGGTTTGACCCCGTACAGGAATGCCGATGCGCCCGCATCTTCTTGCCCTCGCCCTGGTCGCTGCGCTGGCCGGTTGCCAGCCGGCCGACGCCCCGACCAACGCTTCCACCCCGGCCGCCAGCCAGCAGGCCGGTGATGCGGCGGTCGATGCCGCCTTCGCCGATCTCTCCAAGCGCGCGCTGGATACTTGGATGCAGCTGTCGCCGGTCAGCGCCACCCAGATCGGTGACCACCGCTACGACAGCGAACTGGACGACCTCAGTGCCGCCGGCCAGCAGAAGACCGTGGCCGCCTACAAGGCGCTGCTGGGCGAGCTGGACAAGATCGACGTGGCCAAGCTGGGCCGCGAGAACCAGGTGGACGCGGCGATCCTGCGCAACCAGCTGCAGTCGGAAATCTGGAACGCCGAAGTGCTGCAGTCCGGCAAGTGGGACCCGCAGCTGTACAACGGCATCGCCGGCAGCGCGATCTACGGCCTGATGGCGCGCGAGTTCGCGCCACTGCCGGAGCGCCTGAAGTCGGCCACCGCGCGCATGGAAAAGCTGCCGGCGATCTTCGCCCAGGCCCGCGAGAACCTGGATCCGGCGCGCGTGCCGAAGATCCACGCCGAGACGGTGGCCAAGCAGAACAAGGGCATCCTCAGCATCGTCGATACCTTCATCACCCCGCACATCGGTGAACTGCCGCAGGCCGACCAGCAGCGTCTGCAAGCGGCCATCGACGGCCTGAAGAAGGCGGTGGACGAGCAGCAGACCTGGCTGGACAAGACCCTGGTGCCGAACGCCAAGGGCGACTTCCGCATCGGTGCGGAAAAGTACGACCAGAAGCTGAAGTTCGCGCTCAGCTCCTCGCTGTCGCGCCAGGAGATCGGTGACCGTGCGCGCGCCGAACTCAAGCGTGTGCGCGAGGACATGTACGGCATCGCGCAGACCGTGCTGAAGGACAAGCCGGGTGCGCCGGAGATGCCGGCCCAGCCGACCGACGAGCAGCAGCAGAAGGCGATCGAAGCTGCGCTGGAACTGGCCTACGCCGACAAGCCGGCACGCGACAAGGTCGTCGACGATGCCAAGGCCGCGCTGGAGCAGTCCACCGCATTCGTGCGCGAGCACGACCTGATGACGCTGCCCGATGCGCCGGTGGACATCATCCTGATGCCGGCATTCCAACGTGGCGTGGCCGTGGCCTACTGCGATTCGCCGGGTCCGCTGGACAAGAACCTGAAGACCTTCTACGCCGTGTCGCCGATTCCGGACGACTGGAACGACAAGCAGGTCGACTCGTTCCTGCGTGAGTACAACTCGCGCATGATCCACCTGCTGAGCATCCACGAAGGCACCCCGGGCCATTACCTGGAGGGCTGGCATTCGGCCAAGTTCCCTTCCACCCTGCGTGCGGTGCTGCGTTCGGGCCTGTTCGCCGAAGGCTGGGCGGTCTACACCGAGCGCATGATGCAGGAGCAGGGTTACCTCAACAACGACCCGCTGTTCCACCTGGTGCAGCTGAAGTTCTACCTGCGCACGATCTCCAACGCGATCCTCGACCAGGGCGTGCACGTGGACAACTGGGATCGCGAGAAGGCGATGCACCTGATGACCCACGACGCGTTCCAGCAGGAAAGCGAAGCGGCCGGCAAGTGGGTGCGCGCGCAGCTGACCTCGGCGCAGCTGCCGACCTACTTCGTCGGTGCGCAGGAACACTTCGACACCCGCAAGGCGGTGCAGGAGAAGCTGGGCGACAAGTTCAACCTGAAGGCGTACCACGACCAGGTACTGTCCTACGGCGCACCGCCGGTGCGTTTCGCACGCCAGCTGATGCTGGACCAGCCGATCGAGTGATCGCGCCGGTGTGAGCTGAATGATAACGGCCCGGGGAAAAACCCGGGCCGTTTTCTGTTCTGGCGGTTGCGAACTGCCATCCTGGTGGTGCGAACTGCCATCCTGGTGGGTGCGAACCTTGGTTCGCACCGCTTCTGCCGCCACTCAATCAGACGATGTGGATATACAGCTTCCTCGAGTCCAGTCTCAAATCGAGGAAGTACTCCACACCACACCCGCGGCAGGCAGCGGGACAATCCTCATCGCTCCCACGTTGGTTCTCCGAGGCATCAGCCACCACCGGATATCCACAATCAAAACACGTAAAGGCAATGTTGCTGCCATGGGGGTCGGCCCATATTTCATCTCCATCACCGTCCATTACAAGAAAGTCCGTGATGTTCATGATTCACCGGGATCGCTTGGTTGATTGCTGGAGACTACTCGAATCCGAGCATAAGGGGCGCGAAGCTGCTTCCGTCTCATCACACTGCGACGCCGCCACCCATCCCGGATTCAAGGTGAATGCAACAGGTTGTTGAACTGCGCTTCACTGCAACCCGACTGCGCGCAGCCCGGCAGCATCAGCTCCACCCGGCCCGGCGGCTGTGCGTCGGTCAACGGGATCGCACCACGTAGCTGCTCGCGCGTGGGATAGACATACACCAACCGGTAACGCACTTCACCGGCCCCACGATCACGCCAGCGCTCGAACTGCAGCAGGCCGCCGATCGGCGTCTTCTCGTACTGCCCCGGCAGGCTGTAGTCCGTGATTCCCAACGCCACCAGCACCGAACCAATGTTGGAATCGTGGCCGACCAGCAGGCTCACCTTTGGCGATGCCGGGTCCTCGAACAACGCATTCACTCTTGCCAGCAGCGGGGCGGCCACATCGCGCGCCACTTCGGGCGTTCCGAACAGGATGTCCTGGTAGCGGTTGCGGATCTGCGCCAGCGCCTGCCATTGCGCCTCGGTGGTCGACCGGCCCCAGCCTTCGCGGGGGATGCCACTGCCCTGGTAGTGCTCCATCAACAAGGCATCGACCAACCCGCTGGCCAGGGCCAGCGAACCGGACGCGCGTGGTTCCTTGCCCGGTTCCGCATTGAAGATCGTGTCGGCCAGCATCAGATGGCACTCGCTGTGCCCCGCACAGGCCGCCGACTGCGGGTAGCGGGTGATCTGCTCCACCACGGACAGTGCCGGTGCCAGTTCCGATGCGGCCAGCGCTCGCTGCATTGCCGACATAGCGCGCTCGCGGAAGACCGTGTCTCTGTTGTGGATCACCGGATTGAACATCGGATCCATCGTGCCCAGCGCCATGCGCTGCTCGACCGCGACATGACAGCCCGGGAAGGCACCGGCAACGAAGAACTGCGCGGTGGCCTGGGTGCGCTGAAGGCTGTTGGCATGGGCGTGGAAGTCAGCCAACTGCGGGCAACCCGAAGCCGGCAACAGCTGCGCCTGACGCAGCCACTGGCCCATGTAACGGCCCATATAGACCTCCAGCACGCCGCCTTTGGTGGTGAGCTCGCCTGCGCCCACGTCCCAGCCTGGCCAGCGCTCCGGAGTGGCATTGGCCAGCGCTCCGGAGTGGCATTGGCCAGCGCGCCCGACGCCACCACCGGCGCGCGCAGGTTGTGGCGGCTGAGCAGGATGACCTGCTCAAGTGAGCCCTCACGTGTTCCGCTCACCTCGCCATTGTCCGCCATGGCTGGAACAGCGGTCACAAGGCTCGTCACCAGCGATAGGCAACGAAAGATACGGAAGTGCATCCGAGTCTTTGAGCACGATTGAACCTGCATCACTGCTCCTATAGTGCAGATAGAGTCTCGAGCCCATGTCTGCTGATCAACGGTCGGCACGGCAATGTCAAAACGGTGAACAGACCGTTCTCCGAGCTACCGAATGGGGATGGTAGCACCGTCAACCCATGACCTCCCCGACACGCGATGCAAACGCATCCAGTCGTGAAATATCCAGTGATCGCCTCCCACTCGAGGATGCTCCCTGAGTCACGTCCTCGTCTGATTGATACACGCGAGCGCCGAACCGATCCAGGATCTCGACGCCGCCCTGCGCTACATCCCCGGCCCCGACATTCAAGAGAAGCTCCAGGCATCAGAACAAGCCACGGACACAACGCGCAGAGCAGCTTGCTCGACTACGAGACTGATGCAGAAATTAAAAGAGAAGTCCTACGCAACGAACCCGCTACCACTGACAGCAAGCAGCCATACGGACGGCGCATTCTTGATGCCGACCAAGGAATGTGCCCTGGTCATCAACACACATCTATAAAAGGAAATACGTCATGCACGCATCCGCAACCATTTCAGATCCAAACGCCGTCGCCGCATGGATGAAATCATCCAGCGCAAATGCAAGATCCCTCGACGCAGTGTTTGAAACCGAGGCCGACGAAATCAAAGTAGCCGCATTCAGCAGTGACTGCTGCGGATCGAACAATTACGAAGAGCGCTGACAGACTCCGTTGATGGCACGCGGCGTGGATGCGTGTCATCAACACTATCAAACAGGATCAGAATCACGATGACTCGCAGTCATGACGGCATGAGCCGAATAGCACAAAGCCCATAACAAAGCCGCATGCGATGCGATGGAACATTCCCCTTACCAAACGACACATCATCATCGACCGCAATCATTGCCGCGACGACTCGATCCAATATTAATCGCGCTATCGAACTCCGCAGAAGGGGATTGATCACCGAGATAATTGGCACAGATCCCGCTTACTCGACAACGCCATCCGACGCGCTTCGTAAACTGGAGGGTGATGCGGGAATTCACACCATTATCGTGTTCAGTGACCAGCTTACATCCAGCCTTGACGCTCCTGTCTTGACGTCCCACCACGGGCAGCAGCGCTACCTGCCTCTGGTGGAAGGAGTCCTCAACAGCATCCACGAATTTCAAATCATGACAGGCACATGCGATGACACGATCAAATTGCCACCCTGCTCACCCATCACTTCCGTTCTGCGCACTATTTCGAACCATCTGGATTCCAACCAGAAGCTTGGAGGAGACTGGCTCGCGCAACCAGTTCAGACAAGGCGATGGCCTGCTACACGGCTAGCCGAGAGCAGATTCCGTCAGCGTGTCTTTCACTCAGCTCTGATGCACATGTACTGGAAGCATCCTGACTTCAATCCCAAGCATTTCGATTGGCTCCATGGACAGCTCAAGAACCTCTACCGCGCATCGCAGCCAGCAAAGGAGGTCCAGGATGCACGAAAGTCAAGCACATGAGAGTCGTCAGCCTGCCCCGGAGGCCACCTTTCGGCACAGCGTCCAGACAGAGCAACAGCTTGGATTGACCCTTTCCGATAGGGAAAGGAAAGCCATCCTCTCCGCATGCGAAGTCAGCGGACTCGATATGGATTCCTACTACAGCTGGTATCAATCGAAAGCCTCCATCAGCTCCCAGTTGGCTGACCTTTGCCGCCCGTCACTGTTGGAGGCGGTCCACTGCATCGACCGTTCCGACTACTCCTCAATCGATGGAAAGCTCCCTGCCGACAGGGGAGTTGTGATCGCACTGCCGCATCACGGCCACTATATCCTGTCTGCGGTCCGTCTGATGGAGCACATTCGCCATCTGCGTGACATCTACATCTTCTATGGCGACCCAAAGAACCATGCAGGCAACGAATTGTTCGACGACCTGTACCACCGGCTCTTCAATCACGCCGGATGCCGCGCGAGCATCATCCACTCGAATGCCAGAGGGATAGGCATAGCGCTTCGCGCACTGAAAAATAGAGCTGCAGTCATCATGATGCCCGATGTCCACCGCTTTCGCGAAGAAGCCTATTGCATTCCATTTTTGGGGCGCCCCTTGGACATCATGCTGGGAACCGCCGCAATGGCGCGCAAAACCGGAAGTTGCATATTGCCAGCCATCTCCGTCGTTGACCGGGATCTTCGAGCAACTATTACTTTCGGAGATGCCATCGAGCCTATACCGACGCGAGCATCGCTTCCATCTGAAGTAGCTGACTACTGGACGATGGCTGAAGTCTATCGTTTCCTTGAGCGTGCAATGGGACCTCAGGCCATCTATTGGCAGTACATCAGGCAACACTTCATGAAATCCTCCAAGTTCCCGATGTTCCACCCCGAAACAATCGATGAAGCTTGGCACATGTTCTCCAATGACCCGCGAACCAAGCCACACACGCGTTATACGGCATGCCTGGATTGAACATGGATCAATTTCATTCTCCTTCCATTACCTTGGCGGCCATCGCCCTGATGGCGATGGCGCCCATCAATGGATACGCAACGGATCAAGAGAATGCCGATGCAACTCATCTCCCTGCGATCCACGCGGTCCACTCAGCCCCCGGCCCGCGCATCTGGCAGTTCAGAAAAGGCTCTTCAACGCTGCTTGTACTGGGCACGATTCAACCCCTAAGAAAGAGCCTATCCATCGATACTCGCAGCGTTGAAGCAGCAATCTCGACGTCTGATGCAATTCTGAGCCCTCCGGGCGTGACCGTGGAGCACGATGGCGGGGTATTTCGCAGCCTCATTCTGTGGCCCGCCATCCGCAAGCTCAAGTTCCTTTCAGGTAGAAGAACGCTTCGTGACGAGCTCACCGAAGAAGAGTACACGCGATTGAGCGATCTCAAGATTCTCTATGGCCTGCATGACGCGAGCATTGAGAGGATGCGCCCAATGTACGCGGCTTGGAAAATTCATGATGCTGCACTGCAATTCAGTGGAGCCCGAGCCGGTGAGCCACTTTCTCGAGCCATTGACCGCATGGCCCGCGATCATGGGATCCCGATGATCAACGCCCGCTTCCCGATGCTGGTGAGAGGCGCCAGGGAAACTATCCAGAATTTTCACATTGACTCCGTGAAAGACCGCAAATGCTTCTCGGATGCCACATCAAGCCTGCGGCCCTGGCTCGATAACCTAGATGAGCTAGGTCATGCGTGGGCAGAGGGAGATATTGAATCGGGCGCGCTCCTGCATGCCCCTCCATCGCCCTCCCGGTGCTGGGCTCGTCTGACCAACGACGGGATCGCCACTACGATGAATATTGACCTTGATATCCAGAGACGAACTCACTGGGTTGCAGTGCTCCGCTCAACTACTTCGCGGCACAGTACGGTTTTCACCACTCTGCCCTTGGATGATCTTCTGCATTCAAGAGGCATGGCCGCGGTACTCGTGGACGAGGGATACATCCCCGATGCCAGGGTGTTCTTTGGCGATCAGCCGCGACCTCCAAACATCGGAGCAAGTGAAACCTCAAATCATCCGGACGGGTGACGATGTAACTTGGCACCTTGCAACGCGGTCACATCGAAGTCACTGATCGGCAGCCACAAAGCCACCGGTCTGCCGCGCCCACAAGCGCGCATACAGGCCACCGGCAGCAATCAGCTCGGCATGGGTGCCGGTCTCGACGATGCGGCCCTGGTCCATCACCACCAGCCGGTCCATGCGCGCGATGGTCGACAGCCGGTGCGCGATCGCGATCACCGTCTTGCCGCCCATCAGCTCATCCAGGCTGTCCTGGATCGCCGCTTCCACTTCCGAGTCCAGTGCCGAGGTTGCTTCGTCCAGCACCAGGATCGGTGCGTCCTTCAGCAGCACGCGGGCAATGGCGATGCGTTGGCGCTGGCCGCCGGACAGCTTCACGCCGCGCTCGCCGACATGCGCGTCGTAGCCACGACGCCCCTGCCCGTCCACCAGCGTATCGATGAAGGCCTCGGCACGTGCTTTGGCCACCGCAGCGCGCAACTGCTCATCGGTCGCGTCCGGCCGGCCGTACAGCAGGTTGTCGCGGATCGAGCGATGCAGGAGCGAGGTATCCTGGGTGACCACGCCGATCTGCTGGCGCAGGCTTTCCTGAGTGACGTAGGCAATGTCCTGGTCGTCGATCAGGATGCGGCCGCTTTCCAGGTCGTACAGGCGCAGCAGCACGTTGACCAGGGTCGACTTGCCGGCACCGGAAGGACCCACCAGGCCGATCTTCTCGCCCGGCTTCACCACCAGGTCGAGGCCTGCGATCACGCCGCCCTTCTTGCCGTAGTGGAAGTGGATGTCCTGGAAGTGCACGCCACCGCGGGTCACCTGCAACGGCACCGCGTCCTCGCGGTCCTGCACGGTCAGCGGCTGGGCAATGGTGGTGATGCCATCCTGTACCGTACCGATGTCCTCGAAGATGCCGTTGATGGTCCACATGATCCAGCCGGACATGTTGTGGATGCGGATCACCAGGCCGGTCGCGAGCGTGATCGCGCCGACAGTGATGTGGCCGCCATTCCACAGCCACAGGGCCAGGCCACAGGTACCGGCAATCAGGAAACCGTTGACGATGGCGATGGTCAGGTCCATGCCGGTGGTCACCCGGGTCTGCGCGCGGTGCTTGACTGCCAGCTCCTGGATCGACTCGGCCACGTAGGCCTGCTCGCGCCCGCCATGGGCGAACAGTTTCAGCGTGGGAATGTTGGTGTAGCCATCGACGATGCGGCCCATTGCCTTCGAACGTGCTTCCGAGGCGATCCAGGCCCGCTCCTTCGCGCGCGGCACGAAGTAGACCATGATCACCACGTAGGCCAGCAGCCACAGGATCAGCGGCACCATCAGCCGCCAGTCGGCCTGCGCGAACAGGTACAGCGCGGTGCCGGTATAGACCACGATGTACCAGAGCGAGTCGACCATCTGCACCGCCGACTCGCGCAGCGAGGTACCGGTCTGCATCACCCGGTTGGCGACGCTGCCGGCGAAGTCGTTCTGGAAGAAGCTCAGGCTCTGCCGAACCACGTAGTTGTGCATCAGCCAGCGCGAGCGGTTGCTCAGGCCGGGCACGATGGCCTGGTTGACCAGCAGGTTGTGCAGGCCGACCAGGATCGGCCGCGCGATGAGCGTGATGAACAGCATCCAGCCCAGTTCATTGGCATGGCGCTTGAAGAAATCGGCACCGGGTTGCTCGGCGACCATGTCGACGATGCGGCCCAGGTAATCGAACATGGCCACTTCCACCAGCGCCAGGAGCAGGCCGGCGATGAGCGTGGCCAGCAGCACCGGCCACACCGGGCGCAGGTAGTGCAGGTAGAACGGCAGCACCTTGCGCGGTGGCATGCGCCCATCCACGGGCGGGAACACCGGAATCAGGGATTCAAACCAACGGAACATCGCATTCCCTCGCCATCTTAGCCGGCGGAGTATCCCACGCCGCATGTGTACGCCGGCCGACGATGCCGCGGCGCCGGTAGTGCCGGCCGCTGGCCGGCAACCTCGCTACGTTTCCAGAGATCATGAGGTTGCCGGCCAGCGGCCGGCACTACCCTCATTCTTTGACCGGGGTGAACAGCAGGTCCTGGAAATCGAAACTGAAATCGGTCAGGTCGGAAATCGGCTGCATGCGCACCTCGCGCACCTTGCCATCCGGGTCCAGGCTGAAGTTCACGAACGCATCGGCGTTGAGCGAACGGTCGTCCCAGCGCACGATGAAGGTGTCGTGCTGCCAGTGCTCCAGGCGCCCGCTCAGCTGCGCGGTCTTCGCAAAGCGCAGGCGCAGGCCCTTGCCTTCGGCGCTGATCTGCATGTCGCCATACCAGCGGTCACGGAAGCTGCCGGTGTAGCCGGCCAGCGCCAGCGATGGCCTGCTGCCCTTGTCGCGTGCGCTCTGGTGCTTGGCCCAGGCCTCGTCGGCCTTGTCCTGTCCCTTGGCCACGGCCTTGGCATAGGCGTCCACCCAGTCATGCTTTTCACCGCCCAGGTAGGCATCAAGCACGCTCAGCGTGATCGCATTGAACGCCGCGCCCACTTCCTGATTGGTCAGCACCACCACGCCCAGTTTCTCGCCCGGTACCAGGGTCAGCCGCGAAACCATGCCCGGCCAGCCACCGGTATGCCAGACCAGCTTCTGCCCACGATAGTCGCTCAGGCTCCAGCCTTCGCCATAGCCGGCGAAGTTGGCCCGCGCAGGTGCCAGCTCCGGCACGCTCGGCGCCGGGATCGACTGCGGCGTGATCATCCGCCACATCTGCTGCTGGCTCTTCTCGCTGAACAACGGCGTGCCGTCGGCCAGCTTGCCTTCGGCCAGCTGCACCTGCATCCAGCGCGCCATGTCGTGCGCGCTGGAATAGATGCCGCCGGCGCCGGCATTGTTCGACCAGGTCAGCGGCGCAACGGTGCGCAGGTCCTTGAAATCGTACTTGGCGTGGCCGACCGCGGCCTTGTCGCCCGGCTTCAGGTGATCGGCGTTGTAGCGCGTGCCGGTCATGCCCACCTTGTCGAAGATGCGCGTCTGCAGGAACTGCTGGTAACTCATGCCCGAGACATGCTCGATCACCTGCTGGGCAACCGCGTACAGGATGTTGTCGTACGCGTAGCTCTCGCGGAAACCGCCCTTCAGCGGCACCCTGCCCAGCCGTTCGACTACTTCGGCATTGCTGTAGGAGGTGGCCGGCCAGAACAGCAGGTCGCCGGCACCCAGGCTCAGCCCGCTGCGGTGCGACAGCAGGTCGCGGATCGTCATCTGCCCGGTCACGAACGGATCGGACATGCGGAACGACGGCAGGTGGTCGATCACCTTGTCATCCATCTTCAGCTTGCCGTCCTCGGCCAGCAGGTTCAGCGAAGTGGCGGTGAACGCCTTGGTGTTGGACGCAATGGCAAACAGCGTATCGGCCTGCACCGGTTCCGGCTTGCCCTGCTCGCGCACGCCCCAGCCGCGCTCCAGCACCACCTCGCCATCCTTGACCACCGCCACCGCAATACCGGGCACGTCGAACTGCGCGCGCACGCGCTCGACGGTCGCATCCAGCTCCTGCAGCTGCGCCGGGGTGGCAGCGCTCGCCATGGTCGTGCACGCCAGCAGCACGGCTCCTCCAATCCAGGGTTTCATCCAGCACGATCTCCGAACAGGGGTAGCGGCCATGTGCAGGCCGTCACCGGGGTTTCGCGGGATGGTAACGGTCTGCGGCGCACCCTGCCCTGTGCCATTGGAGGGGTGTCATGGGCGGAAACGGCCAACCGAGCAACGGCTCCACCATCATTCCGTGCCTGCGCTATCGCGACGCGCAGGCCGCCATCGACTGGCTGCAGCGCGCCTTCGGCTTCCATGCCCAGGCCGTGTATGCCGACGGCGACACGGTGTTCCATGCGCAGCTGACCTTCGGCACCGGCATGATCATGCTGGGCTCGGCCAGCAACCAGAGCGCGTGGAGCGAGCATGCGGCGTTGCCTGATGAGGTCGGCGGCCGCCAGACGCAGAGTGCCTGCGTGATCGTCACCGATGCCGACGCGCACTACGCCCGGGCCAAGGCCGCCGGTGCCCGCATCGTCATCGACATCGCCGACCAGGACTACGGCGGCCGTGGCTATGCCTGCGCCGACCCGGAAGGCTATCTGTGGTGGTTCGGCAGCTACGACCCGTGGCGCACGGACCACGGCCAGTGACCGCGACCGCCCGGCAGGCGGAGATCCGCTGCGGCATCGGTGGCTGGGTGTTTCCCGAATGGCGCGGCGGCGTTTTCTACCCCGTGGGCCTGCCGCAGCGTGAAGAGCTGGCCCATGCCAGCCGCGCCCTGCGCTGCATCGAAATCAACGGCACCTTCTACCGCACGCCCACCGCCGCACAGTGCGCGCAGTGGGCCGCGCAGACGCCGGAAGGCTTCCGCTTTGCGATGAAGGCACCACGCTACCTGGTGCAGCGCCGCGACCTGTCCAGCACGGTGGAGGCAGCCGCGCCCTTCCTGCAGGCAGCGATCGCGCTCGGTGACCGGCTTGGCCCGTTGTTGTGGCAGTTCGATCCACGCCACCCGGCCGACGCCGATGCACTGGACGCGCTGATGGCGCAGCTGCCGAAGCAGCTGGAAGGGGTGCCGCTGCAGCATGCGCTGGAGGTCCGCAATGCCGCAGCACATGGCCCCGCACTGGTCGCCGCCGCGCGCCGCCACGGCGTGGCACTGGTGATCGAGGACAGCGACGAGGCGCCGCTGCACGGCGACGTCAGTTCGGGCTTCGTCTACGCGCGGATCAAGCGCAGCCAGGCCCGCTTGAAAGAGGGCCTGCCTGCGCCCGTGCAGCAGCGCTGGGCTGAACGCGCGCGACGCTGGTCACGCGGCGAGCCGGTGGACGACCTGCCCTGTCTGGCCGGGCACGCCCCGGAAACCCCGCGCGAGGTCTACCTGCTGTGCATCGGTGCCGGCAAGGCCCGCAACCCGGCGGCAGCGATGGCCCTGCAGCGCCTCATCGACGGCGCCAGCGGTCCAGCCCCCACAGCAGGGTCCAGCCCACCACGAACACGCCCGCAACGCGCAGCACGTTGAGCAGGAAGGCCGCCAGGCCCAGGCGTTGCAGTTCGAGGAATGGATACGGCGCCTGTCCGGTCATTGCAGCGACCAGCATCGCCCAGCCGAGGTAGACCAGTGGTACCAGCAGCACGCCGCCCAGCGCGCGCCAGCGCAGCGCCCCATGCGGCAGCAGCCACCACCACCCGAGCAGGTACAGCGCCGGCACAGCGTAGTGCAGGCCGGCATCGACCCACCATTGCAGCCCGGTGGGCTGCCACAGCCCCTGCAACGCCAGCACGTAGATGCACGCGGTCACCCCGATGCACAACCCGATCACCGCGGCGACAGTGGTGTTCAGCACACCCGCACGGATCAGCCTGACGCATCCCAGGCACACCGCCAGGTTGCTGAGAATCGTGAAGTAACCAACGAAGCGCAGCGTCGCCATGCCGACCCCGGCAGCCGCCCCGGGGCCGCGTAGCAACAACAGGTATTGCAGCAGCAGCGAGGTGGCGGCCACCAGTGCAGTCAGGGCTGCCCATGCACGCAGGGCGGAGCGGTTGGCAGCCATTGCAGGGTTCCCTTGGGGGGTTTCCGCGAGCATGCCACAGTCATCGCCGACAGCCGCGCGATTGCCTCACAATAGGCCGATGAGCACACCCGATACCCGCAAAGCGCTGTGGCAGATCCATTTCTGTGTCCTGCTGTGGGGCATCACGGCCATCCTCGGCAAGCTGATCACCCTGCCCGCACTGCCGCTGGTGTGGTGGCGCATGCTGTTGGTGACGGCGATGCTGGCCCTGCTGCCGCGGGTCTGGCGCGGGTTGCGCACCCTGCCCCCTCGGCTGGTCGCCGGCTACGCCGGCATCGGCGGGCTGGTCGCCCTGCACTGGCTGACGTTCTACGGCGCGGTGAAGCTGGCCAATGCCTCGGTGGCTGCCACCTGCATCGCACTGGCACCGGTGTTCACCTCGATCATCGAGCCGTGGGTGGCCAAGCGGCCGTTCCAGCTGCGTGAGCTGGCGTTCGGCCTGGCGGTGCTGCCGGGTGTTGCGCTGGTGGTCGGTGGCGTGCCCGATGGCATGCGCCTGGGTGTGTTGATCGGCGCGATCTCAGCGCTGCTGGTGGCGGTGTTCGGTTCGCTCAACAAGCGCATGGTCAGCCACGCCGATCCGCTCACGGTCACCGCGCTGGAGCTGGGTGCGGGCACCCTCACCCTGACCCTGCTGGCGCCGCTGATGCCCTACCTGCTTCCTGCGCTGGCCAGCCCGTTGTGGGTGGTCCCGGACCTGCACGACGGCATCCTGCTGCTGGTGCTGGCCGGGTTCTGCACGCTGCTGCCGTTCGCCCTGGCCCTGGTCGCGCTGCGCCACCTGAGTGCCTACACGGTGCAGCTGGTGACCAACCTGGAGCCGGTCTATGCGGTGGTACTGGCGGTGGTGCTGCTGCGCGAGCAGCACGAGGTCACCCCGTGGTTCTACCTGGGCGTGGCGATCATCGTCGGCGCGGTGTTCCTGCATCCGCTGCTGAACCGCCGCAAGCCGGTGCAGCATCCGGAAATCCTTGGCACGGCCGAAGCGCGCAACATCGCCGATTGAGTGCATCCACGCATGGCGTGGATGGCCGCATCAACGCTGCGGCCAATGCCAGGCCGGCGCATCCAGCAGGCCCTGCCCGCTCAACAGCGTGCGGCCCTGTTCCTTGTACAGATGCAGCGAATGGCACCCTGGCGCCTGTTCCAGCGCCGCGATCAGGCGGCTGGCGTGTGACACCACCCATACCTGGCTGCGCGAACTGGCTGCGATGATCAGCCGCGCCAGCGCCGGCAGCAGGTCCGGATGCAGGCTGGTCTCCGGCTCGTTGAGCACGAGCAGCGGCGGTGGACGCGGCGTGTGCAGCGCAGCAGCCAGCAGCAGGAAGCGCAGCGTACCGTCGGACAGTTCGGCCATCGACAACGGCCGCAGCAACCCCGGCTGGTGGAAGCGCAGGGCCAGTCGACCGTCCAGCTCCTCGAAGCCGACCGTGGCACCGGGGAACGCATCGCCGACGCTGCGTGCCAACGCGACCGGGTCTCCGATCTCGATAATGGTCACCCAGGCTGCCGCCAGATCCCGGCCGTCGTGATGCAGCACCGGCGTGCGCGTGGCCATCGCCGGCTGCCGCGCCGGTGCATCGGCGTCGCTGCGGAAATGGTCGTAGAAGCGCCAGCGACGGATGTACTCGCGCAGGGCGATGGTTTCCGGCAGGCGCTGCGGATCGCCGACCTGGGTGAACAGGCTGTCGAACAGCGACAACCGGTCATCCACCAGATCCCAACCGCGCGCATGACGTTGCCGAACCATTGCCCCACGGCGATCAACCAGCAGGTTGGCGCTGCGCAGGAACGGGCCGGCCCAGATCGCCTCGGCCTTGATCTGCGGGTCCAGTGCGAAGGCCGATCGACTGGGCGGCGGATAGCCCAGATCGATGGCGTAGCCGAATTCGTCAGTGGCGAAGCCCAATTTCAATCCCACCGATTCCTGGCGTGGGCCGCCCTGCAGGGTGATTTCGCCGGCAGCAACCCGACGGTCCATTTTTTCCGGACCCGCCCACAGCGCCGAGCCCAGCCCGCCTTCGCGGGCCAGCACCGCCGCGACGCCGCCCTGCGCGGTCTCGGCCAGCAGGCGCAGGGCACGGTACAGGCTGGACTTGCCACTGCCGTTGTCACCGGTCACCACATTCAACTGCTGCAGCGGCAGTACGAGCCCGTGCAGCGAACGATAGTGGGCGATGGCCAGGGTCTGCAGCATGGGCGGCGTCCGGGGAAACAGGGCGTCATGCTGGCCGGTTCTGATCGCAGGAGCTGCGACGCCAAGTGAAACGGGAAGAGCATCCACGCATGGCGTGGATCTACTGGAGCGGCATCGAATCATCCACGCGTCGCATGCGTTCAACGCGCGAACCGCCGTGTTTCAGTCCGCCCGTTCCACCCGGTTGCGGCCTTTGCCCTTGGCCCGGTACAGCGCCTTGTCGGCACGTGCCAGCGTCTCATCCACGCTTTCACCGGGCTGGTGCTGGGCCACTCCAATACTGATCGTGACCGGGAACCCCAGCGGCAGATCAGCAACGGCCAGGCGCAGGAACTCGCACTGAAGTTCGGCGGTTTGCAGGTCGGTCGCCGGCATCACCGCCACGAACTCCTCGCCGCCATAGCGCGCGGCCATGCCACGGCCGGCGAAGTGCGAGCGCAGCAGCGTGCCCAGCTCGGCCAGCACCCGGTCGCCGGTGGCGTGGCCCTGGAAATCGTTGATGTGCTTGAAGTGGTCGATGTCCAGCAGCGCGACGCAGGCCACATCGGGCTGATCCCCGGTCACCGCCACTGCCTCGTCCAGCGCCGCCGCCATCGCGCGGCGGTTCGGCAGGCCGGTCAGCGCATCGGTGCGGCTCTGCTCGGCCAGGTCGGCGTTCTGCGCCAGCAGCACGTCGTGGTACTCCGACAGCAGGCGCTCGTAATCATCGCGTTCCAGCATGTGGTTCTGGATGTCGAGCGCGAAACGGCGCAGCTCCATCACCAGCATCACCTGCCGCGACAGCGCGGCCAGCGCCTCGGCCTTGTCGCTTGGCAGGTGCTGCGGCTGTGCATCGAACACGCACAGCGTACCCAGCGGCAGGCCATCGGAACTGATCAGCGGCGCACCGGCGTAGAAGCGGATGTGCGGGTCGCCGGTCACCACCGGGTTGTCGTGGAAGCGGATGTCCTGCAACGCATCCTCGACCACCATGACCTCGTGCGGCTGCAGGATGGCGTGGCCACACATCGATTCGCTGCGCAGGTTTTCCGCCGCGTCGATGCCCTGGATCGACTTGAACCATTGCCGTTCGACGTCAATCAGGGTCACCGCCGCCATCGAGGTACCGCAGACCGCCTTGGCGATCGCCACCAGGTCGTCGAATGACTTCTCGCGCTGCGAATCAAGGATCCGGTAGCGGTACAGCGCCTCGAGCCGGAGGGCTTCGTTGGCAGGCTTGTCGGGCTTGATCATGCAGCGTCACTTCCGGCAGGTCACTGCAAAGTCTAGCTGATGCCGGCGCGTAATCCGCACAACGGGTAGTGCCGGCCGCTGGCCGGCATCCCGCGCGCATTCGATGCCTGGAGTAGCCGGCCAGCGGCCGGCACTACCGCGCGTTACCAGTCCAGCTGCTTCGGCAGCAGGCCCTGCAGCTCCTGCTCGGTCAGGTTGCGCCACTGGCCCGGCTTCAGCGCGCCGATCTTGATGTTGTCGATGCGCACGCGGCGCAGCTGGGTCACGCGATAGCCGAACTCGGCAGCCATCAGGCGGATCTGCCGGTTCAGGCCCTGCTGCAGGGTGATGCGGAAACCGAACTTGGCGATGCGCGAGGTCTTGCACGGCAGCGTCATCTGGTCGTGGATGCGCACGCCGCGCGCCATGCCGCGCAGGAACTCATCGGTGACGGGCTTGTTCACCGCCACCAGGTATTCCTTCTGGTGGCCATTTTCGGCGCGCAGGATCTGGTTGACGATGTCGCCATTGCTGGTCATCAGGATCAACCCCTCGGAGTCCTTGTCCAGGCGGCCGATCGGGAAGATGCGCTGTTCGTGGCCGACGAAGTCGACGATGTTGCCCTTGACCGAAGTTTCGGTCGTGCAGGTGACGCCTACCGGCTTGTTCAGTGCGATGTAGACGTGGCGGCGGGCGCCGGGCTTGCGTGCCACGCGGGCGCGCAGCGGCTGGCCGTCGACCAGCACCTGGTCTTCCTCGCCTACCACCGCGCCGGTACCGGCCGGATGGCCGTTGACGGTAACGCGGCGCGCGGCGATCAGGCGATCGGCCTCGCGGCGGGAGCAGAAGCCGGTGTCGGCGATATGTTTGTTGAGTCGGGTGGTCATCGGCCCATTATCCGGCATCGCCGCCCGCTGCGCTTCATGCCAGGGCGGGCGGATCGAGCTCCTCGCCGTCGAACACCCGGTTGCGGCCCGCCCGCTTTGCCACGTACATGGCATGGTCGGCGCGCCGCAGCAGCCCGGCCAGATCGTCCTCGCCCGGTCGCCACTGCGCCAGGCCGATGCTGGCGGTCACCTCCAGCCCCGGCACCTGCAGGGCCTGGCCAGCCTCGGTGATGCGCTGGCGCAGGCGGTCCAGCCGTGCCGACGCCGCCACACGCGGCATGCCGGGCATCAGCAGCAGGAACTCTTCGCCGCCCATCCGTACCACTTCGTCCTGGCTGCGCACTGCCATGCGCAGGGCACGCGCCACCGCCACCAGCACCAGGTCGCCCACGGCGTGACCATGGCGGTCGTTGATGTCCTTGAACAGGTCGATGTCGAGGAAGCCGATCACCAGCGAGCCGCGCTCACGGTCCACCCGTTCCAGATGGCGGGCCAGCTGCTGCAGTCCGGCGCGACGGTTGGGAAGCCCGGTCAGGCCGTCGGTCTCGGCCAGCTGGCGAAGTTCATCACGCTGCTGGCGCAGCCGGCCCAGCCGCTGGTTCAACGCATACGCGGCCATCATCAACAGCCAGGTCACCGCCAGCTGCAGCGCCTCCACCCGGTATTCCAGCAGCCACGCCGCACCACAGGCATCGGCGATGATCAGTACCAGCATCGGTGCCAGCGCGGCCAGACCCGCCTGCGCCCAACGGTCGCCGCGCCAGCGTGCCCAGACGCCGACCATCAGTGCCAGGCCACATCCGGACAGATAGGACACCTGCAAGCCCTTCGCGACCCAGGCCAGATGCTCCCAGCGCAGCCACGGCACCAGCACGGCCAGCGCCATCAGGGCCCACAACACCGCCACTTGGGCCGGGCGCGATCGAGGCAGCACGCGATCGCCTCCGTTCAGCCGCCACAGCGCCGGCAGCACCAGTGCCTGGGTCGCAGCGGTCAGCGCCAGCAGCCACCATGCGCCGTGCCCGCCCACCGGCAGCCAGGGTTCCGGATAGCCGCTGAGCCCGCCGAGGATTGCCTGCCACAGCACCATCACGGTGGTGCCGGCGATGTAGACCAGGAAACTGCGGTCCCGGGTGGTCAGGAAGGCCATCAACGCCGACAGCGCCAGCGCGATCGCCACCGCGATGCAGGCCGCGCGCACCAGCAGGCGGGCGGTGTCGTTCTGCTGCACCGGGCTGGGCGCGCCCAGCCGCAGGGTCGGTACCCAACGTGTCTTCAGCGGTGTCTGCCAGGAGACCAGGAACGGCTCATGGCTGCCGGCCGGCGGTACCGCCACCAGGCCGATGCCAGCCCGGAAACGTGAATCGCGGGTGCGCGCGTCGTGCATGTTGCCGCAGATCTCGCGGTCACCATGCTGGACGCGCACTTCACCGGCAAAGACGTTGAACACGTCCAGCGCCTGCGGTTGGCCTGACCAGCCCTGCGGCGGAGCCGGTACCAGCACCTGCTGGCGGGCGCCGGACAGCATCTGCGGCGTGCATGCGCGGTGCGGCGTCGGCTCGTCGGTAGCGCCGCCGACCAGGAGATAATCATGGCCCGACACGGCCTCTGCAGCCTGAAGCGGCCACGGCAACGCCAACCACACCATCAGGACGGCCAGCACCGCTCCTGTTCCATACCGCCACTGCCTGCCGCCCACGCCACGTCCTGTTCCTGCTTACGTCCGCGCCCACTGCGCGCCGCCCCTGACGCGCATTATCGCAGCCGGGCACGCCACGCATGTGTACACCAAAGTCGGCGCCCGCGGTTCAGCCAGCCGCCGGCGGCCCCTTCACCGCGACCAGCCGTACCGGGCGCAGATCGACCAGGGTCAGCCGCTCCAGCGGCTGCGGCCGTTCGATGGCATAGCCCTGCAGCCCCTGTACGCCAAGCCGGGTCAGCGCACCGGCAACCTCGGCGGTCTCCACCCACTCGGCCACCACTTCCATCTGCAGCTCGCGCCCGAGCTCGCTGATCGCGCGCACCGTGGCGTGGCTGACAGGGTCGGTATCCATGTCGCGCACGAAGGCGCCGTCGATCTTCAGGATGTCCGCCGGCAACTGGCGCAGGTAGCCGAAGGAAGACAGGCCGGAGCCGAAGTCATCCAGCGCCATCCGGCACCCCCGTGCCTTTACCGCATCGATGAAGGCGCGGGCCTGGCTGAGGTTGCTGATCGCCGCAGTCTCGGTGATCTCGAAGCACAGCTTGGAGGCCAGCGCGCGGTTGCGCTCGAGCAGGTCGCAGACGAAGGCGAGGAATCCCGGCTCGGCGATCGACTGCGCGGACACGTTGACGTTGCACAGGCCCAGCTGGCGCACGTGCGCCGGGCACACCTGCAGGTGGCGGAACAGCAGCCCGAGCACGTGCCGGTCCAGCGCCACCGCCATGCCATAGCGCTCCACCGCCGGCATGAACTGGCCGGGCAGATGCAGGCTGCCATCGGTGCCACGCATGCGCACCAGCACCTCGTAGTGCAGGTAGGACGGATCCCCCACGCGGGCGATGCGCTGTGCATACAGCAGCATGCGATTCTCGGCCATCGCCAAGCTGACGCCCTGCAGGCGCTCGGCCTCCTGCCGCCGCTCCTCCAGCGCCATGCAGTTCTCATTGAAGCAGTGCACGCGGTTGCGCCCGGCCTGCTTGGCGGCATAGCAGGCGCTGTCGGCGGCACTCATCAACCAGTTCACGTCCGGCGCATCTGCACTGACCTCGACCACGCCGATGCTGCAGCTCAGCTGCGGGCTGCCCTCGCTGATCGGAAACGTGGCCTGGCCCAGGTTGCGGATCACCCGCTGCAGCACGCGCTTGGCCTCGTCCTGCCCGGCATGGGCGAGGAACACCGCGAACTCGTCCGCACCCAGTCGGCCGACCCAGTCACCATCACGCACCGCCGCCACCAGGTACTCGGCGAAGGCGCGCAGCATCTGGTCACCAGCGGCGTGGCCGAAGCTGTCGTTGACCAGCTTGAAATGGTCCAGGTTGATATAGCACAGCGCGTGCGTGCCGCCTTCGCTGCGCACCTGCAACAGCGCGCGTTCCAGCAGCCGTTCGATCTCGCGGCGGTTGATCAGGCCGGTCAGCGGGTCATGGCTGGCGTGGTGCTCGATCTCGCGCGCCAGTGCATGGTTCTGGCTGACGTCCTCGATGATCGCGAACACCGACAGGCCACCGGCGGCGCTGCGCACGCCGGTGCCGCTCCAGCGGCCCCAGACCAGGCTGCCATCGCGACGGCGGAAGCGCAGTTCGCTCGGCCGCAGCTGCCGGTCCCAGTCGATACGGCCCACCCCATCGATGACAAGCTCGCCGTCCATCAGCAGATCGCCCAACGACATCTGCAGCAGCACGTCGCGCCGGTAGTCGAGGATATCGGCCATCGCCTGGTTGGCTTCGATCACCTTGCCTTCGGTGTCGAGCTTGAGCATGCCGACATTGGCCTGATAGAAGGCGGCGCGGAAGCGGCTTTCATGTTCGGTCAGGTCCTTGCCGACGCGGCGCGCGAGGGCCACCGCCATCAGGCTGATCGCAAGCACCGACAGCCCACCAACCACGAGCGTGGCGATCCGCACCATCGTGGCCATGCGCAGCAACGCTCGGGAAAACGACTGCGCCTGCACCTGCAGCCGCCGGTCCAGATCGCGCAGCTGTTGCAGGTAACGGTCGCGGTCGGCCACTGGCAGCGTGCCTTCGGCGTGCGCCGACTGCAGCTCGGCGACCAGCCGCTGCACCGCCAACAGGTCATCGTCGGTCTGCCGCCACAACGCGGTTGCTTCGCGGAAGGCGCCGATGTCGCGTGCATAGCGGAACGAGAACACCAGACGCGGGATATCGGCATGCGCGTTGCCACCCTGCAGGAAGCCCTGCCGGGCCTTCTCCTCGTCCGGTACCGCCTGTTCCAGCGCCAACCGGGCCTGCAGATCTCCCAACGGAATCCGCAGGGCCTGGCGCGCGTCCTCCAGGTCCTGGGCATGGCCGCGCGCCAGGTAGCGGCTCAGCGCAGCAGTGGCATCCTGCTGCCCGCGTGACCAGTAACCCTGCCCGGCGATCCAGGCCGTCGAAGCCGCCTGCAGTTCCTGGATCAACGCGGACAATGCGACCAGCCCGATCGCCATGCCCGTCAACAACGCAAAGCGCAATCCCAGCCCACGGGTCATCGGCACCCGCCGGCTCTGCTGGTCCGTGCCACTTCTACCCATCCCGGATCCCCCCGAATGTGCTGCGGTGACAACCTGCCTTGGAACCGGCCCAGCCTATGACCGGCAATGTGTGGGCCATGCGAAAAAGGGGACGGAGGGGATTAAGTCGTTTTCGGCATAAGCGCATGGCCTGCCATTTACGACTTAATCCCCTCCGTCCCCTTTTCCTGTACGCCAGCCCGGGGCTGGCGTTGTTATGGACGGCTGCGGGTGCGGCTTAGAAGCTGCGCGGGCCGCGCGGCTTGAAGCCGTCACGACGCGGCGGGCGGCTGTCGCGGTCACCGCCGCGGTCGCCACCATGGCCACCCGGACCACCGGGGCCACCACGACGCGGGCCACCCGGGCCGCCCGGGCCACGCTTGTCGAAGCGCGGCTTGAACGGACGCGGGGCCGGGTTGGTGTCTTCACCCGGAGCCAGCGCACGCATCTGCAGCTGCTGGCCGGACACCCACACCTTCTGCAGGTGCGACAGCACGTCCGGCGGCATCTGTGCCGGCAGGTCCAGCAGCGAGAAGTCGTCGTGGATGTCGATGCGGCCGATGAAGCGGCTTTCCAGGCCCGCTTCATTGGCAATGGCGCCGACGATGTTGGCCGGCTTCACGCCATGCTGATGGCCCACCGAAATGCGGTAGGTCTCCATGCCCTGCTCCGGTGCACCACGCGGCGGAACCTCACGGCGCGGACGCTGCTCAAAACCACCTTCGGCGTCGTCGCGACGCGGGCCACGCTCGAAGCGCGGACCGCGCTCGTTGCGGTCGAAGCGATCGCCACGCTCCGGACGGTCGCCACGGTCGAAACGCTCGCGCGGGGCGCGCTCTTCACGCGGGGCACGCACCGGCGGCTGCAGCAGGAACGGGGTGTCACCCTGCAGCATCCTGGCCAGCGCGGCGGCGATCTCGATGGCCGGCACGTTCTGCTCGTTCTCGAAGCGCTCCAGCAGCTGGCGGTAGAAGTCCAGGCCACCGGCACCCAGGGTTTCGCTGATGCGCGAGGTGAACTTGTTGATGCGGGTGTCGTTGACCGCTTCCACGCTCGGCAGCTGCATCTCTTCGATCGGCTGGCGGGTGGCGCGCTCGATCTGGCGCAGCATGCCCTTCTCGCGCGGGGTCGCGAACAGGATCGCCTCGCCGCTGCGGCCGGCACGACCGGTACGGCCGATGCGGTGCACGTAGCTTTCGGTGTCGTACGGGATGTCGTAGTTCAGCACGTGGCTGATGCGCTCCACGTCCAGGCCGCGCGCGGCCACGTCGGTGGCAACCAGGATGTCCAGCTTGCCTTCCTTCAGCATGGCGATGGTGCGCTCACGCTGGGCCTGCTGCATGTCGCCGTTGATGGCGGCAGCGGCCAGGCCACGGGCCTGCAGCTTGCTGGCCAGTTCTTCGGTGCCGGCCTTGGTGCGCGCGAAGATGATCATCGCGTCGAACGGCTCGACTTCCAGGATGCGGGTCAGCGCATCCAGCTTGTGCATGCCGCTCACCCACCAGTAACGCTGGCGGATGTTGGCCGAGGTGGTGGTCTTGGCCGCAATGGTCACTTCCACCGGATCATGCAGGTAGGTCTGCGCGATGCGGCGGATCTGCGGCGGCATGGTGGCCGAGAACAGGGCCACCTGGCGCTGCTCCGGCAGCTTCTTCAGCACCGCTTCGACGTCGTCGATGAAGCCCATGCGCAGCATTTCATCGGCTTCGTCCAGCACCAGGGTCTTCAGCTCGGACAGGTCCAGGGTGCTGCGGTCCAGGTGATCGATCACGCGGCCGGGGGTACCGACCACGATGTGCACGCCACGGCGCAGCGCCGACAGCTGCTGGCCGTAGGGCTGGCCGCCGTACACCGGCAGCACGCGGAAGCCCGGGATCTTCGACGAATAGGACTGGAACGCCTCGGCAACCTGGATGGCCAGTTCGCGGGTCGGCGCCAGGATCAGGGCCTGCGGCTTGATCTGCTGCAGGTCGATGTTGGACAGTACCGGCAGTGCGAACGCAGCGGTCTTGCCGGTGCCGGTCTGGGCCTGGCCCAGCACGTCGCGGCCTTCCAGCATCGCGGGGATGGTAGCGGCCTGGATCGGCGACGGGGTTTCGTAGCCGATGGCGGTGACCGCCTGCATCACGGGCTCGGACAGGCCGAGCTGCGCGAACTGCAGCGGCGCTTGGGAATCTTGGGACATGGGGAACTCCGAAGGCACTGCCGTCTTCCTGGCAGTGCGATAAAAAAGGGATGGTCCGCGCTTTGGGCGCCCTTCTTATCGCGTGCCCTGGCGCTGCTCGGTCGGAGGAGATTTCACTCGCTCAGAGCGGGATGATACCGCATTGATCCTGAACGAGGCGTACAGCTTTCCGTGCGCGTGCCGTCGAGCCCGTGCTGGCGCACAATACGCGCCCGCTTCCCGGCCCGGCCGCTGGCCTGCGCCCTCTTCCCAGGAACCCGCTCCATGCAGATTCTCGAATTCGACCTCGACGGTGACTACGTCGAACTCAAGCAGCTGCTCAAGCTGGCCGACCTGGTCACCAGCGGCGGCGAGGCCAAGATGGTCATCAGTGAAGGCCAGGTGCGGGTCGATGGCGAAATCGAGCTGCGCAAGGCCTGCAAGATCCGCGCGGGCCAGGTGGTCGAATTTTCCGGCAGCCAGATCCGGGTGCTGGCTGCCGGCTGATCTGAAGCCGTTCAGGCCACGCGCTGGGTCAGGTGCGAGGCGATCAGCTGCCTGAACGGTGCCACGCCCTGCGCCAGGCGCAGGCCAGCCGCACGCAGCAGGCGCGCCGGGCGACGGTCGTCGGTGTACAGGCTGGCGATCGCATTGGTGGCTTCGTACAGCGGCCGCGACGCCAGCCGATGGCCCCGCTGGTAGCTGGTCAGCATGCCGGCGGCAGCAATGTCGGCACCGCGACGCTGCTGCGCGACGATGCCCTGCGCCAGCCGCTGTGCGCTGGCCAGGCCCAGGTTGAAGCCATGCGCGGTGACCGGATGCATGCCGACTGCGGCATCGCCGATCAGCGCAGAACGCTCGCCGACGAAACGGTGCGCGTACACACCCACCAGCGGGTACGCCTGCGGCGTCGCCACCGGCTGCATGCGGCCCAGGCGATGTTCAAAGCACGCACTGATGGCATCGCCGAAGGCCACCTCATCCATCGCCAGCAGTTCTTCGATCTGCCGCGGCGGCAGCGTGATCACCGCCGATGCCTGGCCCTCGTTGAGCGGCAGCAGCGCCATGGTGCGGCCGTAACCGAACCATTCCCAGGCCGTGTGGTGATGGTCGCGCTCGACCTGCATGCGGCACACCAGCATCGACTTGCCGAAGTCGCGCATCTGCGCACCGATGCCAAGCATGCGGCGGGTGGCGGAGAAGCGGCTGTCAGCCGCGACCAGCAGGCGGGCGTGCAGTTGGCTGCCGTCATCGAGTCTGACCACGTGGCCCTGCGCATCGGCCTGGACGCGCTGCACCTTGCGCCCGTCGAACAGGTCCAGACCATCCTGGTCCTGCACGGCATCCCATGCAGCGCGGCGGATCAGATGGTTGGGCACCAGCCAGCCCAGCGGCTGGCCGTCGACCTGGCTGCTGGCGAAGGTCAGCGCGAACGGCGAACCGCCGTTCATCACCTTGGCATCGCGCAGTTCAGCGACTTCGGCCGGCGGCAGGCGCTGCCACAGCCCCAGCTGCTCCATGCTCTGCCGCGAGGCATGGGTCAACGCGATCTCGCGGCCATCGAAGGCGGCCTCGGCCAGCGCCTGGCGCGGTTGAACTTCGACCAGCCCGACCTGCAGGCCACTGCCGGCCAGCGCCCGAGCGAAGCACAGGCCCGCCGGTCCGGCGCCGACCACCACCACGTCCATCCTGCGCATGCGCGTCTCCTGCCGTTGATTCAGTCCGGGCCAGCATAGCGCCGTGCGCCTGACCGTCCTTGATCTGGATCAGGCGCGGGTCACAACAACGCGAACACCAGCGCCAGGATCGACAGCAGCGACACCAGCCACACCAGGCTACGCAGGTAGGGCACGCCGGCCGCGTACAGGGGCAGATAGACCACACGCGCCCAGAAGTAGGCCTGCGCAGCCAGCGCCGTGGTGCCGTTGCCGCGACCGGACACGACTACTGCAATGGCGGCAGCGGCGAAGAACGGGAAGGTTTCCAGGAAGTTGGCCTGGGCCCGCTGCAGGCGGCCGGCCAGCGGGCTGAGCGGCTTTGCATCGCCATCGCGTGCCGAGGCATTCCACTTCATCCCGCGCTCGCGGGTGACCACGGTGGAGGTGGCGAAGATGTACACGAAGCCGAGCACGATCGACCAGGCCAGCATTGCCAGTTCAGTTGCCATCGCTCATCTCCTCAGGGTGCCGACGCACGCAGGCTGTAACCGGCCAGGCGCCACACCTGGTCTTCGTCGAAACGGAACGAGACCAGCTCGCGCACCGGCTGCGCGCTGTTGGCGAAACGGGTCGGGAAGCTGACGTTGATGTAAAGCCCTTCCGGCACCGCAGCACCGGCGCTGTACTTGACCCGGGTGATGGTGGGCTGGCCACGCCCGGCCAACGCACCCAGGCGCGCACGCTCGGTGGTCAGCTGGCTGACGAAGGCGGCCTTCGGCACCGCACGACGGGCGACGGCCGAAGCGCCATCCCACAGTTCGCCGGCGCGGTTGGCATCGACCAGCTGCGCCGCCTTCAACGCAGCCGCGCCCATTTCGGCATCCTGCTTCTGCACCTGGGTCTGCTGCGCGGCGGTCAATGCCGGAGCGCCGGCGGTGGCCGGTTTCGCAGCCGCCGGCGATGCCGGGGCCGGGCGCGCGGGTGCCGGTGCCGGCGTGGCCGGCGCAGGTGCCTGCGCCAACGCAGTCAGGGGCAGCAGGGACAGCAGCAGGAGCGCGCGCTTCATGGACACCGCCGGTTCTCGAGGAAAGGACCGCAGTCTACGCCAGCGCGGTGAGCGGTTCGTCAGCGCGCGTGGGCGTTGCCTTCCACCGCCGCCGCATCGGCCTGCGCCGCAGACTTGCCTGCATCGTCGGCTGCCTGCTCGGCCATCGGCGGTTCCGGCGGTGCCGGGGGCAGCGTCGCCACATCGATCTCCGACAGCGGGCTTTCGTCCGGGCACACCGCGTCGGGAAAGCCGAAGCGCTGTTTCAACGCCTGGCCGCAGCTGTTGATCGACTCCATGTCGGCGCCTTCGCGCTTGCATTGCTGGTCGAAGGCGACCAGGAACGCGTCCTTGCGCTGCACGAAATCATCGCCGCAGGCACGCATCTGCTTGATCCGTTCCAGATCATCCTGCACCGCATTGGTCCCATCCAGGCCGTACTGGCGCAGCTCGTCCGGAGTCAGCAGGCGCAGGCTGCGGTTGGGCACGGTCATCATCAGATCGGCCACGCCCACCGCCACGCCATTGCGCTGCAGATAGTCCTTCACGTTGTCGTAGACCTCGTGCAGCTCGCGGTTGAGTTCCGCGCGCGAGGTGGCCTTGGAGCTGATCCGCATCATGCGGTGGATGCCGACCTTGCCCGACAGCAGGCGGTTGTCACCGGCGGCCAGCACGAACACGCAGGCGCTGTGGCAGATCGAGCCTTCGCGCACCCAGATGGTCCAGCCGGATTCACCGATGCTGTCACCGGCAACGATCGCCGATTCCACCTGGCCGCCGCTGGAATCCAGATCGAGGATGCGCTTGTGGATCTTCTGCTGGTCGGCGACCACCGCCAACCGCCACATCATCTCGGCGAAGCCCGGATTGATCTTGCCGGCGTAACGCACGCGCATCAGGCCGCGCTCGGCGCACGGCGCCAGCGCCTGAGTGATCTGCTCGCGCTGCAGGCCTTCCAGCTCGACACCGTCGCCGGCATCGCCAGCATATTCCGTGCTGCAGCTGACCCAGGCACGGCCATTCTCAAGCTGCGCCTGCGGCCACGGCCGATCCGCCTGGCTGCGCGGCGGCGCTGGCGGTGGCGGTGCATCGGCCGCATTGATCGACACCATGTTCTCGCCATCGCTGGCCGGTGCCCGCGCCGCCTTGTCGGCAGCAGTCACATTGCCCGGATTTTCCAGCTGGCTGCAGCCCGCCAGGGCCAGGCACAACAGGGGCAACCAGCGGCGTTTGGCGGACATCGGGCAACCAGTCTTCACGTGAGCAGGAGCCACAGTCTACCCGTCCGGGGCACCCGTTCAGCGCGTGGCACTGAACCCCTTCTGACCCTCTGGCTCCAACCTTTTCATTACAGCGTCTTGCACCACTCCATCCACGCATGGCGTGGATCTACCGTGTCGACCAAGGTCGACACCCAGAGCGGGATGCCGTTCCGGCAGGCCGCGGGAAACTGTCGAAGGCGGGGTGGTCCGGTGGCAGGGGCGTGAGCGCCATGGATGGCGCGACCGAGCTACAGGGACGTACTTGCAGCGCCCCCTGCCACCGGCCCCACCCCGCCCTCCCGCAGGAAGCCTGCTGTTGCTGTTGCCTCTGCGGGTGCAGGGCGCAGCCCTGCCCAAGCCTCTTCAGCATCCATGTCCGAATGTGGCGAGTATCTCCAGCCGCACACGCCTAGACTGGCGCCATGGATACCGCCCTCGCCCTCGACACCGCCGCCTGCGACCGTGCCCGCCTGGCCCGCGACGCGCGCTTCGACGGCGTGTTCTTCACCGCCGTGCGCAGTACCGGCATCTACTGCCGCCCGGTGTGCCCGGCACCGCCACCGAAGCCGCGCAACATCACCTACTACCCCACCGCCGCTGCGGCCGCAGCTGCCGGCTACCGCCCATGCCTGCGCTGCCGTCCTGAACTGGCACCGCAGGCCCAGCAGGCATTGGCCGGGCAGACCGTGCAGCGCGCACTCGCCCTGATCCATGGCGGCTTCCTTCAGGAGCAGCCCGTCGCGGACCTCGCGCAGAAGATCGGCCTGAGCGCGCGCCAGCTGCAGCGCCTGTTCGTTGAACACCTGGGCGCGACGCCGGCGCAGATCCACGCCACCCATCGCCTGCTGCTGGCCAAGCAACTGCTGACCGAGACCACGCTGCCGGTGACCGACGTTGCGCTGGCCGCCGGCTACAACAGCCTGCGCCGCTTCAACACCGCCTTCCTGCAGGGTTGCGGCATGGCACCGACGGCGCTGCGTCGCCAGCACCAGCCGCTGGCCGCCGATGACGGCGGCCTGGTGCTGCGCCTGGTGTATCGCCCGCCGCTGGACTTCCCGCGCATGCTGGCCTTCCTGCGCAAACGCAGCCTGCCTGGCATCGAACTGATCGGCGAAGACAGCTACCAGCGTGTGCTGGGCACGCCCGAACGCCCCACCCTGCTGCGGGTCACCGCCGACCCGAAGCGCCCGGAGTTGCGCCTGCAGCTGGGCGCGGTCGATCCGCGTCTGATTCCGGACATCGTGCGCCGCGTGCGCCGCGTATTCGATCTGGACGCGGACCTGCAGCAGGTGCACGCCGCGCTGAGCGAAGAACCCTTGCTGGCGCGCGGTATCGCCGAACGCCCCGGGCTGCGCGTACCCGGCGGCTGGGATGGCTTCGAGGTGGGCGTACGCGCCGTGCTCGGACAGCAGGTCAGCGTGGCCGCAGCCACCACCTTCGCGCGGCGCCTGGTCGACGCCTATGGCGCGCACCTGCCGGGCATGCCATCGGAATTCGATCGCCAGTTCCCGGCGCCCGAGGTGCTGGCCGAAGCGCCCCTGGAATCGATCGGCCTGCCGCGCAGCCGCGCCGCCACCGTGCGTGCGCTGGCGGCCGCCTGCGCCAGCGGCCAGCTCGACTTCGCGCCCGGGCAGGCATTGGAGGAATTCGTTGCGCGCTGCGTCGCGCTGCCCGGCATCGGCCCGTGGACGGCGCAGTACATCGCCCTGCGCGGGCTCGGCCAGCCCGATGCGTTCCCGGCCGGCGATCTTGTACTGCAGCAGGTGCTCGGCCACGCGCAGGGCCAGCGCCTGAGCGAACGTGCAACCGAAGCGCGCTCGCAACCGTGGCGGCCGTGGCGCGCCTACGCGGTGCTGCACCTGTGGCACCTGTCCGGCACGTTCGTTGGAGAACCGACATGACCCTGTTGTTCGACCGTTTCGACAGCCCGATCGGCGTGTTGACCATCGCCGGTGACGAACGTGGCCTGTCACATGTGCTTTTCCCCGAGAACCGCCATCCGGCACGCGGGCGCGATGACTGGCACTACGCACCGGATGCGCTGCCGGAAGCGCGCGAGCAACTGCTGCAGTTCCTGCACGGCGAACGCAGCAGCTTCGACCTTGTGCTGGCACCACGCGGCACGCCGTTCCAGCTGCGTGTGTGGCAGGCGCTGGCGTTGATTCCGTTCGGCCAGACCTGGAGCTACCTGCAGCTGGCGCAGCACCTGGGCCAACCCAGCGCGACCCGTGCGGTCGGTGCAGCCAACGGGCGCAACCCGCTGCCGATCATCCTGCCCTGCCACCGCGTGATCGGCAGCAACGGCGCACTGACCGGTTTCGGCGGCGGCCTGGAAACCAAGGCGGCGCTGCTGCGGCTGGAACAACGCCAGGCCCCGCTGTTCGCCTGAGAGGGCTGGCCGGGCTGCGCCCGGCACCCGCAGAGGCAACCGCAACGGCCGAAGCAACAGCAGCGTTCCGAGGCATGGCGCGGTGGGTCCGGTTGCGAGGGACGCCGTCAACCCGTCCCTGTAAGCTCGGTCGCGCCATCCATGGCGCTCACGCCCCCGCAACCGGACCCACCCCGCATTCGACAGGTTCCGGCGATCTGTCCGAACGTCATTCTGCGCAACTGTTGGTAGGTGTCGACCTTGGTCGACACGGTAGATCCACGCCGTGCGTGAATGGAAGCATCAGGAATACATCTGGAGAAAAGCCCCCTTCTTGTTGAAGGGGGCGCGCCGACAGGCGCGGGGATAAGGAAAAATGCGCGGACACGGCGCGCAATAGTGCGCCGTGTCTTGGGCGCGTCATTACCTCGCACTATCATGCGCGGATGCCTTCCGTACGCCTGACCTGCGCGCTGGCGCTGCTGCTGCCATTGGCCGCCTGCACCACCGCGCCCGCCCCTTCCGCCTCCGTTCCCACACCCGTCGCTGCGGCTGCGCCGCCCAAGCTGCTGCTGATCTCCATCGATGGCCTGCGTGCCGACGCGCTGGACCGCGGCCTGACCCCGAACCTGCAGCGACTGATCGACGGCGGCGTGCGTGCACGCTGGATGACGCCGTCCTATCCGTCGCTGACCTTCCCCAACCACTACACCATCGTCACCGGCCTGCGTCCGGACCACCACGGCATCGTCAACAACAGCATGGACGATGCAACCCTGGGCCGTTTCGAACTGAGCAACCGCGACGCGGTCACCACCAGCGGCTGGTGGGGTGGCGAACCGATCTGGGTCAGTGCCGAGAACGCTGGCGTACGTTCGGCCACCACGGCGTGGCCGGGCAGTGAGTCTGAAATCCGCGGCGTGCGCCCCAGCAAGTGGCGCGTGTACGACGGCAAGCAACCGCTGGAACAGCGGGCCGGCATCGTGCTCGACTGGCTGGCGCAGACCGATGCTGATGCACCGCGCCTCACCACGCTGTACATGGAACACGTGGACAAGGCCGGCCACAACTACGGCCCCGAGTCGAAGCAGTATGCCGACGCCATCGTGCGCGCCGACCAGATCGTCGGCCAGGTGCTCGATGGGCTGCAGCAGCGCGGCCTGGCCGCGACCACCAACGTGATCGTGGTCTCTGACCATGGCATGGCCAGCGTGCCGGTCGGCCAGGTGATCTCCACCGAGTCGATGGCCGACCCGGCCATCGCGCGCAATATCAGCCAGGGCCAGTCGGTGGGTTTTGCGCCGGTCGCCGGCCGCGAAGCGGAAGCCGAACGCGCCCTGCTCGGACGCCACGCGCACTACGAATGCTGGAAGAAGGAGAACCTGCCGGCACGCTGGCACTATGGCACGCATCCGCGGGTTCCGGCCATCGTCTGTGCCATGGATGAAGGCTGGGATGCCCTGCATCAGGAGAAAATCGCCAAACGCGACCATCAGGATCGCGGCTCGCATGGCTACGACAATGCCCTGCCCTCCATGCGTGCCGTGTTCGTGGCCAGCGGCCCGTCATTCCGACAGGGTTTGGTGATCGATGGCTTCGACAATGTCGACGTCTACCCGCTGCTGGCGCACCTGCTGCGGGTGCCGGCCGCGCCGAACGACGGAAATCCGGAAACGTTGAAGAAGACCCTGCGCTGATCCGATTGTAGAGCCGAGCCCACGCTCGGCTGCATTGCGCCGAGCGTGGGCTCGGCTCTACAAGAACGTGCATAAAAAAAACGCGGCGCCAGGCGCCGCGTTTTTCTTTGGACCGGTCGGTCGGCCGGATCAGGCCTTGGCGACGGCCTTCTTCGCCACAGCCTTCTTCGCCGGAGCCTTGGCCACGGTCTTCTTGGCAACCGGGGCGGCGGCGCCTACGGCGACCTTGCTCGCGGTGTGCGAACGGGCGTTGCCGTAGCTGGCGTTGTAGCGCTTGCCCTTGGCGGTCTTGCGGTCACCCTTACCCATGTCTTCAACTCCTCAAGTGTGAAATCTGGTTACCCCGTACTGACACGGGTTCGGCGGGGCCGCCTTGCTGGGCGCCCCCGCGCACGATCGAAAATCCTATCACGGAGCGCCTAGTGCGCGCAGCTGGCGTCGTGCACGTGGCCGTGGTTGAGGCGAAGATTGACCAGGTGGGCCACCCCCACCAGCAGGCCGCCGATGGTCATCACCACCGCATGCGGCACGGCGTTGTGGTGCAGCGGGTCGTACAGCACACCGGCCCACAACGCGACCAGGCCGGGAATCAGGAAGCCCAGCGCGCGCAGCGCGCCGTGGCGGCGGTAGCCCCATACCAGGCTGAACAGCCCGAGCAGGGTCACGAACACCACCAGCGCCTGCTCCACGCCGTCGCCCAGCCAGAACGACAGGCCCAGCGAAGGCGCCGCCGCCAGCAGTACGGGGATCACCGCGCAGTGCACCGCGCACAGCATCGAACCGGTAGCGCCGAAACGGTCGAGCAGATGGCGCAGGCGTGAGGACAGGGACATGACTTCCAGCAGGGTCGGCGAATCGTTATGGAATAATATAACATCCCTTCCCGAACCGCACGGTTTCCCCTCCCCCTCTCCCATCGGCGGGATTCGTGCGCCCTGCGATTGATACATTGTAACAAAGGACCGATCCATGCCTGCCCACACCCCACGGCTCAAGCCGCATTCCCTGGCCCTGGCCCTCGCCGCCCTGCTTCCGACCGTTGCCTTCGCCGCCAGCGAAGACGATTCCCATCGTGACCGCCACCTGACTGAACTGTCGTCGGTGCAGGTCACCGCGTCGCCACTGCAGGGCGATGCCGAATCGCTGGCCCGCCCGGTGGAGGTTCTGGCCGGTGACCGCCTCGACGAGCAGAAGGCCGGCACCCTCGGCGATACCGTGGCCAAGCTGCCCGGCGTACAGAGCACCTTCTTCGGGCCCGGCGTCGGCCGCCCGATCATCCGCGGCCAGGAAGGCCCGCGCGTGGCCGTGCTGTCCAACGGCATGGGCAACATGGATGCATCCACCGTCAGTGCCGACCACGCCACCAGCATCGAGCCGTTCCTGGCCGACCAGATCGAAGTGCTGAAGGGCCCGGCCACGCTGCTGTTCGGCAGCGGCGCCATTGGTGGTGCGGTCAATGTGGTCGACGGCCGCATCGCGCGCGAGCTACCCGAGCGCCCGCTCAGCGGCCGCGCCGAGCTGCGTGGCAATTCGGTGAACAACGAGCGCAGCGGCATGTTCCGCCTCGATGGCGTCAGCGGCAATGTCGTGCTTCATGTGGACGGCCTGGTGCGCAATGGCGACGACTACCGTATCCCTGGCTACGCGGTGATCGACAGCCTGGAAGACCACCATGACGACCACGACCATGACCACGCGGGCGAGGAAGGCGAAGAGCCGCGTCGCGGCCGCCTCGACAACAGCTCGATCCGCACCCGTGCCGGTGGCGTCGGTGCGACCTGGCTGGGCGAAGGCGGCTACTTCGGCGTGTCGGCCAGCACCTACCGCACCAACTACGGCATTCCCAACGGCGCACACGTGCACGCCGATGGCGACGATCACGGCCATGACCACGGCCACGACCATGGCGACGAAGAGGAAGGCGGCGACGAGCATGACGTGCGCATCGACATGGTGCAGAACCGCTTCGAGACCAAGGCCGGCATCTATGACCCGGTCTCGTTCCTGAAGAACATCAACGCACGCGTGGCCTATACCGACTACGAGCACGTGGAGCTGGAGGCCGGCACGCCGTCGACCCGCTTCACCAACCGTGGCATCGAAGCGCGCCTGGAAGCGGTGCAGCAGCAGATCGGTGGCTGGGACGGTGCCTTCGGCCTGCAGTTCGGCAACAGTGATTTCGGTGCCAAGGGCGAAGAGGCGTTCGTTCCGGATACAGGCACGAAGAACATCGGCCTGTTCGTGCTGCAGGAAAAGCAGTTCGGACCGTTCAAGCTGGAACTGGGCGGCCGCCACGACCAGGTCAAGCTGGACCCGACCGGTGATTACCGGCGCCGCACGTTCGGCGCCACCAACCTGTCTGCCGCCGGCATCTGGAAGCTCAACGACGCCGTTGACCTGCGTATCGGCGTGGACAGCTCCGAGCGTGCACCCACCAACGAGGAGCTGTATGCCGCCGGCGCCCACATCGCCACCCGTTCGCTGGAGATCGGCGACGCCAACCTGAAGACCGAGCGCGGCCAGCGCGTGGAACTGGGTATCCACACTCACAGTGAGCGCCTGGACTTCTCCGCGTCGGTCTACCAGACCAGGTTCAAGGACTTCATCTACCTGGCCGACACCGGCGTTACCGAGGGCCTGCCAGTTCGTGCGTGGACCCAGCAGGACGCGGTATTCCGCGGTGCCGAGGCCGAGGCCCTGGTGCACCTGTTCGAGGGCGGCGCCGGTGACTGGGACCTGCGCCTGTTCGGTGACTACGTGAAAGCCAAGCTGGATGGCAGCGGCAGCCGCAACCTCGACATCGCCGTGCCGCACGGCGACCACAACCACAATTACAACGTGGAACTGGCCAACACCGGCTACCTGCCGCGTATTGCCCCGGCCCGCGTCGGCGCCGACCTGCGCTGGTCGAAGGACGGCTGGCGCGCCTCGGTCGGTGCGGTGCGCTACAGCCGCCAGAAGGACGTGGCGCAGAACGAGGAGCCGAGCGATGGCTACACCCTGGTCGACGCCCACCTGGCCTACCGCTGGGACCGCAACGCCAGCAACAGCTACGAGGTGTTCCTGGATGGCAGCAACCTGACCAACCGCGAAGTCCGTCCGCACACCTCGCTGCTGCGCGACTACTCGCCCCTGCCGGGCCGTGGCGTCGCATTCGGCATCCGCGCGTTCTTCTGATCGGCCTGCGCCGTCGGAACATTACCTGAGGGGGCCGAAAGGCCCCCTTTTTTTGTCGTATATGGCATGAACTGGTGAAAGCGGCGCACTACCAATGCGTCACCATCTACTACGCGGCTAGACTCAGCCCGGTATCAATCCAATAGAAAAACTGAGCGGAAACACTTGCACGGCCCTGAGTCTCGATGCCGAACTGAAAGAACGCATCCTTGCAATCGCCAAATGCGGGAGAACCGCTTGGCTGGCCGGTGACATCGCGGAGGCAGAGCATCGCTTCCTTGAAAGCTGGGACATGATTCCAGAGCCCAAGTCATCCTATGACCACGCCCAGAGTTCATCGTATGGAATAGCAGTTTTCTATCGCGATACCGCCCAGTTTGAGAAGGCCAGAGCGTGGGCGATGGTCGCCAGCGACATTTATGGACAAGGAGAAGCCTCAAGCGAGTACATGGACGAGCTCCTTGCAACGATTGAGTTCGAATCGGGAAACCTTGATGCAGCCTACGCGCTGTTCGAACCGCAGCACCGCAAGTACGGCACACGTGCCTTTGAGGGCCATGAGAAGGGGTTCATTGATTTCATCAAGAGCAGGAAGAAGGCCAGATGAGCGGATCAGCCACCGGCTAGCCGCATCCGTTCCGGCGCCAAGCCTTTTCATCCACGCATGGCGTGGATCTACAGCAACTCCAGCGGGGGGCCTTCGGGCCCCGCTTTCGTTCAGATTCTCACCATCACGTATCCGTCACAAAGATGTGCGTACGACAACAAGCGGACAATCCCGTCACTCAATGTCTCGCCAACCGGACACTAATGTCCGAAAATATACCCATGACTGCCCAACGTGCCGATGCTGCTGCCCGCCGTGCCCTCATCCTCGACGCCGCCGATCATGTCTTCGGCCAACATGGCGTCACCGCCCCGCTGGATCTGGTGGTCGAACGCGCCCAGGTGGGCCGCGCCACCCTGTACCGCAACTTCCCCGACCGCACCGCGCTGATCCAGGCGCTGCTGCAGCGCACGGTCGACCGCATCCGGCGCCAGGTCGAACAGCTCGGCGACCGCGACGACGCCCTGTTCGAGGTGTTCGAGGGCATGGCCCAGCGCATCATCGATTCGCCGGCACTGGCCGATTACTGGCGTGCGGTCGATTCGGACGTGCCGTCCATGCGCGCCGCGCGCGAGACCGTGCGCGACCTGCTGGAGGAACCGATCGCGCGCGCCAAGGCCGCCGGGCTGTGCCGTGCCGACCTGGAAAAGACGGATATTTCACTGATCTCGGGCATGCTGGGTGCGGCCCTGCGCGGCAAGACCCGCGACGAGCGCGCCCAGTTGGCCGGGCGCGCCCTGCAGCTGCTGCGTGGGGGTCTCCAGGGAGCTGCCAGCGAGGCCCGTTGATGGTCCAGCCGTATCTGAAGCCGGTTCCGGATTGGGAGGAGCATGAGAAGCCGACCATGCCCGGCTCGGCGTCGATGCCCTGGCACCCGCCGTACCGGCGCGCGGCCTATGCGCTGGTATCCTTGCTGGTGGCGATCACCGGCGGCCTCGGCAATGCGCTGGTTACCGCCAACCTGCCGTTCCTGCAGGGCCAGCTGGCGCTGACCCCGACCCAGGGCAGCTGGCTGGTAGCGGCCTATGCGATGGTGAATGTCACCGCCAACCTGTTGGCCTTCAAGTTCCGCCAGCAATACGGCATCCGCCTGTTCGCCGAAATCGGGCTGGGGCTGTATGCGGCGCTGGCGGTGCTGCACCTGTTCGTCGGCAGCTTCGAGACCACGATGCTGACCCGTGCCGCCAGCGGCTTCGCCGGCGCGGCCTGTTCAACGCTGGGCACGCTGTACATGCTGCAGGCGCTGCCGCGGCGCTTCACCGGCAATCTGCTGGTGGTCGGCGTCGGCCTTTCCCAGCTGGCGGTGCCGATCGCCTGGATCGTCTCCCCGGGCCTGGTCGATACCGGCCAGTGGCACCAACTGTACTCGTTCGAGGCCGGCCTGGCCCTGTGCGCCTTCGCCGCAGTGGTAGTGCTGAAGCTGCCGCCGGGCATCCAGGTGAAGGCGTTCGAGCCACTGGACTTCCTCACGTTCGCGCTGCTCGCCCCGGCCGTCGCCCTGCTGGTGATCGTGCTGGCGCAGGGCTACACGCGCTGGTGGCTCAATACAGCGTGGCTGGGCTGGGCGCTGATCGCTTCGATCGTGCTGTCCACCACCGCCTTGATCATCGAGCACTACCGGCGTAACCCACTGCTGCAGATCCGCTGGCTGTCGACGCTGCCGGTGCTGCATTTCATCGTCGGCGCCTTCCTGATCCGCTTCCTGACCACCGAGCAGTCCTACGGCGTGGTCAACCTGATGCGCACGCTGGGCATGGGACCGGACCAGATGCGGCCGCTGTTCGTGGTGATCCTGGCCGGGGTGATCACCGGAATCGCCGGTGCCTCGCTTACCTTCGGCCCGAAGCGGCTGATCGCCCAGCTGCTGATGGCGATCCTGCTGCTGGGCGCCGCCGCGTTCTTCGACCAGCACCGCACCAGCATGGATCGGCCGCACGACTTCTACGCCAGCCAGTTCCTGGCCTCGGTCGGTGCGGGCATGTTCATGGGGCCCCTGATCATGCTTGGCATCTCTGCTGCGCTGAAACAGGGCGTGGACCACATGATCACCTTCCTGGTGACGCTGTCGATCACGCAGACGCTGGGCGGCCTGGCCGGCTCGGCGGTGCTGGGCACCTTCCAGCTGCATCGCGAGCAACTGTATTCCAGCGCGCTGACCAGCCAGCTCGATCCGGCCGATCCGGTGGTAGCGCAACGCCTGCGTCTCCAGCAGCAGCTGTACAGCGCCCAGATCACCGACCCGGTCCTGCGCAGCGCACAGGGCAGCGCGCAGCTGGCACAGACCACGCGCCGAGAAGCCAACGTGCGTGGCTTCAACGATGTGTTCACCCTGAGCGGCTGGCTGGCGATCGGTTTCCTGTGCTGGTTGCTGCTGCTGTCGCTGCCTACCGCCGTACTGAAGCAATGGCGCAAGCGCCACCCGCCCGTGTCCACCGCGGCCACGCCGGCCGCATCCCGTTGAGTCCCCCCATGCCTCCCGTGCCGCCCCGACCCGACGACGCCGACAACGTCACCCCGCCGCCGCCCACCGACGCGGCGCCCGCGTCCACGCCGGTAGAACCCGCGGTCGCGCCGAAGTACCTCAAGCCCAGCGCGCGCAGCGTGGCGGTGATGGTGATTGTCGCCCTGCTGGGCATTGCGCTGATCCTGCGTGCCTGGCACCTGTGGCCGTTCACCAGCAGCGTGATGGTGACCGACAACGCCTATGTGCGCGGCCAGATCACGGTGATGGCGCCGCAGGTGAACGGCTATGTGACCGAGGTGCTGGTGAAGGACTTCCAGCACGTGAAGGAAGGCGAGCCGCTGCTGCGCATCGATGACCGCATCTATGCGCAGCGTGTCGCCCAGGCGCAGGCAACGCTGGACAGCGCGCGCGCGGCGCTGGCCAACTCCGACCAGTCGCAGGCGCAAAACCGTGCGCAGATCGCCTCGGCGCGCGCCACGCTCTCGGCCGGCCAGGCCGAACTGCAGCGCTCGCGCAACGAGCTGAAGCGCTACGAGGAACTGGCCGCACAGCAACTCGTGTCGATCAATGACCGCGACAAGTTCCGCACCAGCCAGGCCTCGGCGCAGGCCAGCGTGCAGCAGTCGCAGGCGCAGATCCGCATCGCCGAGGAAACGCTGGTGTCGACCCAGGTCGCGCGCAAAAGCCTGGAGGCCCAGGTGGAAAGCGCGCAGGCGCAGCTGGAGCTGGCCCGCATCGATCTGGCCAATACGGTGATCCACGCACCGCGCGACGGCCAGATCAGTGAAGCCAGCGTACGCGTGGGCCAGTACGTCGCGGCCGGCTCGCAGCTGCTGTTCCTGGTACCTGACACGCTGTGGGTGGTGGCCAACTACAAGGAAGGCCAGACCTGGGGGATGGCGATCGGCCAGCCGGCCACGTTCTCGGTGGACGCGTTCCAGGGGCAGGTGCTGAAGGGCCGTGTCGAAGAGATCGCGCCCGCCACCGGGTCGGAGTTCAGCGTGTTGCGCCCGGACAATGCCAGCGGCAACTTCACCAAGGTGGTGCAGCGGCTGCCGGTGCGGATCTCGATCGATCCGGGTCAGGCACTGGCGGCGCGGCTGCGGCCCGGCATGTCGGTGATCGTGCGGGTGGATACGGCAGGCAAACCGAAGGACTAGCCCTTGTCATGAAACGGGGTCAGATCCCTTTTGCCAATGGCAAAGGAATCTGACCCCACTCAGGATGCCGGCCAGCGGCCGGCACTACCATTGCATTACCCCGCGCAGCGCGCGCAGAGACCGTGCACTTCAAGGGTCTGTGCCTGCGGCTGGAAGCCCAGTTCCTTGGCGCGCTTTTCCAGCTGGCTGACGATTTCCCGGTCTTCCAGTTCCACCGCGCTGTGGCAGCTGTTGCAGATCAGGAACGGCACCGAATGCGCGGCGCTGCTGGGGTGGTGGCAGGCCACGAAGGCATTCACCGATTCCAGCTTGTGCACGAAACCATTGGCCATCAGGAAGTCGAGGGCGCGGTACACGGTGGGCGGGGCATCAGCACCCACACCCTTGCCGTTGCGCACCCATTCCAGCAACTCATAGGCCTTGACCGGCTTGCCGGCCTCGGCGATCAGCTTCAGTACATTGGCGCGGATCGGGGTAAGGCGCAGCCCGCGTTCGCGCGAGACACGCTCGACCACCGCCACGAAATCCGATGCGTCGTGGACGTGGTGGTGCGGGGCGGTACAAGCAGTGGCGGTCTTGGCGGACATGCGCGTTCTCCGGTTCGGGCCTGGCAAGGATGCCTCAGGCCGTTGCTACCTTGGTGATGGCCACATCGATGCGTTTCAAGGCCTGCTCGCGGCCAGCCAGGTACACGGTATGGGAAATGTCAGGACTGACCTGGGTACCGGTGATGGCCACGCGCAACGGCTGGGCCACCTTGCCCATGCCGATCTCCAGCGCTGCGGCCGCGTCATGCAGGGCCAGGCCCACCGATTCGGCGGTCCATTCCGGCAACGCCGCCAGCAGCTCGCGGGCCTTGCCCAGCGCCACCTCGGCACCGGCCTTGAAGTGCTTGGCCACCGCCGCGTCATCGTACTCGGTCAGCGGCTGGTACCAGACCACGGCTTTCTCGGCCATCTCCTTCAGGGTCTGCACGCGTTCACGCAGGGCGATCACCACGTCCTCCGGTGCCGGTCCGGCAGCCACGTCCAGCCCCAGCTTCTGCAGCTGGTAGACCAGGTGCGGCACGATCGCGGCCACATCCTCGGTCTTCAGGAAGTGCTGGTTGACCCAGCCCAGCTTGGCCATGTCCAGTCGCGAGGCCTTGGAGTTGCAGTCCTTCACGTCGAACAGCTCGATCAGCTCCTGGCGGCTGAACAGCTCCTGGTCACCGTGCGACCAGCCGAGACGGGCCAGGTAGCTCAGCAGCGCATCGGGCAGGTAGCCGGCGTCCTTGTACTGCATCACGTCGGCCGCGCCGGTGCGCTTGGACAACTTGGCGCCCTGCTCGTCCAGGATCATCGGCATGTGGCCGAACTTCGGCACCGGCGCACCAATGCCTTCGTACAGGTTGATCTGGCGCGGGGTGTTGTTGATGTGGTCGTCGCCGCGGATGACCTCGGTGATGCCCATGTCCCAGTCGTCCACCACCACCGCGAAGTTGTAGGTGGGGTAGCCGTCCGGGCGGAAGATGACCATGTCATCCAGCTCGCTGTTGGCGATCTCGATGCGGCCCTTGATCAGGTCATCGAACACCACCGTGCCTTCCAGCGGGTTCTTGAAGCGGATGACGCGGTTCGGGTCGTCCCGGTAGGGCAGGCCCAGATCGCGCGCAGCGCCGTTGTAGCGCGGCTTTTCCTGCCTGGCCATGGCGGCCTCGCGCATGGCATCCAGCTCCTCGCGGGTCTCGTAGGCGTAGTACGCCTTGCCCTCGGCGATGAGCTGCTCGGCCACTTCCTGGTAACGGGCGACGCGGTCAGTCTGGTAGATCGGGCCTTCGTCGTAGTCCAGGCCCAGCCACTCCATCGCCTCCAGGATGGCGTCGATTGCGCCCTGGGTGCTGCGTTCGCGGTCGGTGTCCTCGATGCGCAGCACGAACTCACCGCCGCGGTGACGGGCCTCCAGCCAGCAGTACAGCGCGGTGCGGGCACCACCGATGTGCAGGTAGCCAGTGGGACTGGGGGCGAAGCGGGTGCGGCAGGTCATGGACGGCTCGAGGAACGGGAATCCCCCGATTTTACCAGCCCACCGCCCCCGACGGAAAAAGGGGACGGAGGGGATTAAGTCGCGATTGCCCAGCCCTGGGGTGCTGCAACCGGGAAGCGGAGGGGAGATACGACTTAATCCCCTCCGTCCCCTTTTACGGTTCTGCCTTTCGCGGGAAGGACGGCTCGCGCATTGCGGCGTTGTAGGCGAACGAAGCGACGATGGCCGCGGCCTGCTTCAGGTCTTCCGGTTCGGCGTGGTCCCAGGTGTCCAGGTGGCTGTGGTGGACGTTGGTGAAGTAGTCCAGCCGGTCCTGGATGAACTGGAAGCCCGGCAGGCCGATGCGATCGAAGCTGATGTGGTCGGTACTGCCGGTGTTGCGGGTGGCCACGGTGGTGGCGCCCACGTCATGGAACGGCGCCAGCCAGGCTTCGAAGATCGGCATCGCCGCCAGGTTTTCCTGCGCGTAGATGCCACGGAAGCGGCCCGAGCCGTTGTCCATGTTGAAGTAAACCTGGAACTTGCTGTAATCGCGGGTCTTCTGCAGTGCACCGGTCGGCTCGCGCAGCGACGCCGGCAGCGCCTTCTGCGCCGCGTCAGTGGGTTCGGGGAAGCGACCGAAATGCTTGGCGACGTAGGCCTGCGAGCCGATCAGGCCCTGCTCCTCGCCGCTCCACAGCGCCACGCGGATGGTGCGCCTGGGCTTGGCGCCGGTGGCCTTGAGGATGCGCATCGCCTCCATCATCACCGCCACGCCGGCCGCGTTGTCGGCCGCACCGGTGCCGCTGTGCCACGAATCCAGGTGCGCACCGATCATCACCACTTCATCGGGCTTGCTGCTGCCGCGGATCTCGGCCAGCGTGTTGTAGCCGGGCTGGTCGGCCTCGTCGGTGAAGCGTGCGGCCACATCCACGCGCAGGCGCACGGTCTGCTTGGCCTCCAGCGCGCGTACCAGCGGATTGAAGTGCTCGCTGATCATCGCCAGCTCGGGAATGCCCACCGACTCACCGGCCTTGCGCGAACCACCACCGGCAACGCGGATGATGCCGTTGTCCCAGCTGCTGATGCCGATCGAGGCCAGCGCGCCCTCTTCCACGAAGAAGGCATTGACCTTGGCCGCCAGCTGCTGGCGTTCCTGGTATTCCTTGACCCGCTTGGCGCGCTCGGCGGTGGCGTCCTTGTCCTTGGGCAGGGTGAACTCCTGCAGGCCCTCCAGCGAGGTGGCGTCGTGGCGGTGCGAATCGGGCTCGGTGCCCCGCTTGTATTCGCGTGCCTCGCCCAGCAGGAGGATCTTGCCACGCAGCTTGCCGCGGTACTTCTCTATGTCTTCGGGCTTCTTGATGTCGACCTGCACCAGCTCGCCTTCGACCGGGCCCTTCGTACCGGGGGTCCAGGCCTTGGGCAGCGCATGCAGCGGCTGCACGCGGTCACCCAGCATTTCCACGCTCGCCGAGGTGAATTCCCAGCCACGGCCGAAATCATCGAAGGCCTCGTCGTGGACGTTGTCCAGCTTCCATTCGTTGAACTTGCCGCGGGTCCACGCATTGGCGCGGCCCATCGCCGGCGAGTTGGTCAACCGCGGTCCAATGCGTTCGGTGAGGTAACTGAAGGTGTCCATTACCTGCGACCGGTGGAAGGCCTCCTGGCGGATGCGGCTGACCATGTCCAGGTCCACCGTCTCGCGCTGCTGCGCCCCTGCATTGCCACCCATCACCAGCGCTGCGGCCAGCACGCCCCACTTCAACACATCGCACCCCTGCCCTTCGGCTCGATCTTCAACCCATCGAGTCTAGCCAGCAGGGGCGCGCCGATACCGTCCCATCGGTCATGGACAGCAGTAGATCCACGCCATGCGTGGATGAACAACCCGATCACCCCCTCCACCCCAACCACAACTGCGCCCGCTCCGGCAGCAACAACAACCAGTGCCGCCGGTCGACGCTGCAGCAGCCGTACACCGCCGCATGCGCGGGCCAGTCATCGGGCAGGCCGTCGATGCCGATTTCGGCCAGCGCTTCCGCCCCGGCCTTCCATGGCCGGTAGCGCGGCACCCGTCCGGCCACTGCGCCACGTCCCTGCCGCGCACCCTGCAACCAGCCCAGGCCCTTGCCCCGCAGTCCTTGGCAGGTCGCCGCCGCCAGCTGGAAGCGGACCAGGCCGGGGGCGATCCGTGCCCCCGGCAGGGCCGCCAGCACGCCATGTGCCTGCAGCAGTGCATCCACTTCCAACAGGGCCGGAATACCCTGCCGTGCCCGTTGCCGCAATCCCTGGCGCCAACTCATGGCCTGCTCCTTACTTCAGGTCCGCGCCGAGCGCGTACCAGTCCACCCGACGGGTCACCCACATCGCCAGCGCCAGGATCACGAACAGCAGCAGCGAACCCATCAGCAGCGCATTGTTCTCCGACACCAGCAGGCCATACAGCGCGCCGTACAGCACGGTCAGCAGCGCCGCGAAGCCGAAGCCGCGCTTCCAGTGGCCCAGCACATTGGCCAGGTACACCGCCTGCAGGCCGATGCAGGCCACCGCCGAAACCAGGTAGGCCTTCCAGAACGCGATGTGCTCGGACAGGCTGATCAGCAGCAGGAAGAAGATCGCCAGCGCCAGGCCGACCATCAGGTACTGCAGCGGGTGGATGCGCAGCGACTTGATCAGCTCGAACAGGATGAAGCCGAGGAAGGTCAGCAGCACGAACAGCACGCCGTACTTCGAGGCACGGTCGGCCTGGGTGTAGGTATCGACCGGATCGACCAGCGACACCGTCACCGCCTGCGAGTCCACCGAACCGTCATTGCGCAACTGCCGCTGTGCGTCGGAGGCCAGCGAGGACACCGCCCAGCGCGCATCGAATCCCTGCGCATCAACGCGGCGCTCGTTGGGCAGGAAAGCTCCGCTGAACGACGGATGCGGCCAGCTCGAACGCAGCGCGATGTGGGTGTCATCGCCCACCGGCACCACCGACAGCATGCGACTGCCATCCAGGCGCAGCTCCAGTTCAACGGTGCTGGCGGCCAGCGTGCCGCCCTGATCCGCATCGAAACCGGCCACCGGTGCATGCAGGCCCCGCCCGATCTCGCTGGCCGCACCAACACCCGGCAGCAAACGCAGCTGCTTGCCATCCACGCGCAGGTTCGGCGTGCCGACCAGGCCACGGACATCGGAAACCCCCACCGCCACATACGGCTGGCCGTAACTGCGGCCCGCCTTCACCGGGTAATCGTCTGCGGCGAAGGTCGCCTTCATCTGGCCGTTCCAGCTGTACACCGGCACCTTGAACAGCCCCACCTCGCGCTGGCTCGGCAGCATTTCGCCGCCCACCTCCAGCGACGCCGGCATCTGCAGCCAGTGCCCCTCGGTGACCTGCACCTCGGTCTTCTTGACGCCCAGCGGGTCAACCAGTTCAACCTGCTTGCGTTCCACCCACGGCACCACCCGCACCGGGCCCACCAGCTGCTGCGTGCCGGCACGGCTGTCGGCCACCCGCGCAAAGGCCTCGTCGCGGTACTGGCTGCGTTCGGTGATCACCCCGCGGATCATCATCAGCGGCACCAGCAACAACAGGATCAGCCCGCCGACAATGGCGAACCGCAGCAGCATCTTCAGGGATTTCATGGTCCATCCTCGTTGGAGAGGGCTGCAGGATGGACCGCTGCGGTGAGCAGGGTTTGTGGCGAATTTGAAGCGAGTGTGAAGTCAGCGGCGCGGGCGCTGGCCCGCAGCACCCAACGGCAGCCACAGGCTGGCCACCGTGCCACCGCCATCGCGGGCGTCGAGGCTGGCGCGTCCGTCATGCAGGCGAGCCACTTCCTGCACGAACGGCAGGCCCAGGCCGGAACTGCGCCGGCCGCTGCCGGGGCGGGCCAGCGAATAGAAGCGTTCGAACACCCGTTCGCGCGCGTAGTCGGGAATGCCGGCACCGCGATCCGCTACCTGCAGGCGTACGCCCTGCCCGTCCACCTCGGCCTGCAGCGCGATGTCCGCGCCGGGCGGTGAGAAGGCAATGGCGTTGTCGATCAGGTTGTGCAACGCCTGCCGCAGCAGATAGGCATCACCCTGCACGCGCATGTCGGGTACGCTGCCGATGCGCACCTGCACGCCGGCCGCCTGCGCACGCACCTGCGCGGCCGCCGCCGCATCGGCCAGCAAGGTTGGCAGCGCGATCGGATCGCGGGTCTGCAGCCAGCCGTGCTGTTCCACTTCGGCCAGCGCCAGCAGCTTGTCGATCGTCTCGGTCAGCCGCTCCTGCTGATCGACGATGCTGCGTGCAAAATGCACGCGGTCGGCCTCCGGCAGTGGCTCCTGCAGCAGCTCGGCGGCACCGCGGATCGCCGCCAGCGGACTCTTCATTTCATGCGTCAGCGACTGCACGTACTGCTCGACGTAGGCCTTGCCCTCCAGCTTGCGGCGCATCGTTTCCAGTGCCTGGCCCAGGTCGCCGATCTCGTCGCGGCGCCGCCGCGGGGGTGGCACCGGTTCGCCGGCGCTGACCGCACGCGCGTAGCGGCTGAGCTGGCCAAGGCCCGTGGTGAGCCACATCGTCACCAGCACGCCGACCAGCGCCGACAATCCGATCAGCCAGGCGCCGCGCTCGATGATGGCGCGTTGGCTTGCAGCGATGAACGGATCGATGCTGCGGTTGGGCTGGGCCAGGCTGAGCACGCCGATCAGCGTGCGCCCATCGTCCGGGTCGTATACCGGCGCCGCCACATGCATCACCGTATTGCCTTCCTCGCCCGGCGTTTCCGGGCTGGAGCGGGCACCGTACTCGCCACGCAGGGTGCGATAGACATCATTCCAGCGCGAGTTGTCGCGCCCCAGGTCGCGGCCCAGCGAGTCGTAGATGACGATGCCCTTGGCATCGGTGATGGTCACCCGGTAGTCCAGTGAGCGCTTGGGAAAGCGCCAGACCATCGCTTTCAGGTCACGCTGCCGCGCCTTGGCGAGGTTGCGGGTGAAGCTGCCGCTGCCGATGGTGCCGGCCTTGACGTCGGCGGCGGCCATCTCGGCCAGCACGTTGGCCGCATCGACCAGGGTCGATTCCATCGCCTGGCGCACGCCGGGCTTCACTTCGTTGACGAACACGCGCATCACGAAGAACGCGGCGATGCCGGTTATCAGGAAGAAGCCGAGGAACAGCTTCAATACCAGGCGCATCGGCTAGACCTCCAGCGCGTAGCCAAGGCCACGGTGGGTGCGGATGGGGTCTTCGCTGGCACCGGCCGCGCGCAGCTTGGCGCGCAGCGTCTTTACATGCGTATCAACGGTGCGGTCGGCGCTGTCGGCACTGCTGTCCCAGCCACGGTCCATCAGCTGGGCACGGCTGAGGATGGCGCCCGGGCGCTGCAGCAGCGCTTCCAGCAGCGCGTACTCGTAGCGGGTCAGGTCCAGTGCCTGGCCGCGGAAGCGGATACGCCGACCTTCGCGGTCGATGGCAAAGGCGCCATGTTCCTGCCAGCCCGCATCGGCGCTGGGTCCTGCGTTGACCGGTGCCGCGCGGCGCAGGCGCGCACGCACCCGCGCCACCAGTTCTCGCGGCGAGAACGGCTTGGTCATGTAATCGTCGGCGCCCAGTTCCAGGCCCAGCACGCGGTCCACTTCATCGTTGCGGGCGGTCAGGAAGATCACCGGCAGCTGCGCCGCCGGCCCGGGCTGCGCGCGCAGCCGGCGGCACACCTCGAAGCCACCCAGGTCGGGCAGGCCCACGTCCAGCACCACCACGTCGATATCCCCGGCCTGCAGCCGTTGCAGCGCCTCGCCACCGAGCAGGCAGTGGCTGGCGGCATAGCCCTCGCTGCGCAGCGCATAGAGCACGGTTTCGGCGATGGCGGCTTCGTCCTCGACCACCAGGACATGGGCAACAGGAGCTGTCATGGCGCGCAGCATAGCCGCTGCGGCCGCCGCCCCGTACACTGCGGCCCATGAACTATCGCCACGCCTTCCATGCCGGCAACCACGCCGACGTGCTCAAACACATCGTGCAGCTGGCCCTGATCGACAGCTTCAAGCGCAAGGACAGCCCGTTCTTCGTGCTCGACACCCACGGCGGTGCTGGCCGCTACCTGCTGGCCAGCGAAGAGAGCCGCAAGACGCTGGAGGCCGAGTCCGGAATCATGCGGCTGATGGCCCAGCCCAAGCTGCCCGAGGTGGTCGAGCGCTACCTGAAGGCGGTGCAGGCCGACAATCCGGTGGGCGCGCTGACCAACTACCCGGGCTCGCCGCTGTTGAGCGCACAGGCCATGCGCGCGCAGGACCGCATGGCGGTCTGTGAACTTCAGGAGGCCGAAACGGCCACGCTGAAGGCCCTGTTCGCCCATGACAGCCGCGTCGACGTGCGCGCCGGCGATGGCTATGCCCTGCTGCGCTCGCTGCTGCCGCCGAAGTTCAACGGCAGCAAGATCGGCCGTGGCCTGGTCCTGATCGACCCGCCGTACGAGGCCCAGGACGCGGAATACCAGAACGTCCTGGCCGCCCTGGCCGAGACCTTGGCACGCTGGCCGCAGGCCACCTGTGCGGTCTGGTTCCCGATCAAGCAGCGGCGCACCATCCTGCACTTCCTGCGCAAGGCCACCGCCCTGCCGGTCAAGTCGGCGATGACGATCGAGTTCCTGGTGCGCCCTGACGACTCGCCGCTGCGGCTCAACGGCAGCGGCATGCTGCTGCTCAACCCGCCCTGGCAGTTCGACCGGGTGGTCGGCCCGGCCCTGCCGGCGCTGCGCCAGCACCTGGGCGAACCCGGTGCCAGCACCCGCCTGGATTGGCTCAAAGCCCCCGAATAACGGCCTTCACGAGGCTGTACCGCCGTGAGCCTTCCGTTCACGGAATGCAGCCCCGGTGATGCCACAATCGATGGACCACCAAGGAATCACCCGGTATGGCCACTCGCAACCGCATGCCGCCCTGGCATGAGATCTTCAAGGCTCCCAGCGGCCACGAGCTGCTGATCCGCCCCATCCGCCCGGAAGATGGCGCACCGCTGCAAGCGGCATTCAGCCTGTTCGGGCCGGAAGAAATCCGTGATCGTTTCCTGCAGGCGGTGACCGAACTGTCGCCGGAGACTACCCAGCGCCTGACCCACCCGAACCCCAAGACCGAGATCACCCTGGTCGCAGCCGAGTCCCTGCCCGCTGGCGAAGCGGTGGTCGGCGCGGTTGCCCGGGCCTCGATCATCCCCGGCACCCGTGAAGCCGAGTACGCGATCCTGATCAGCCGCTTCCTGATCGGCCAGGGCCTGGGCCGGCAGCTGATGCGCAAGCTGGTGAAGTGGGGCCGCGGCAAGTACCTGGACCGCCTGTACGGCGACGTTGCCGCCGAGAACGAGCCGATGAAGCAGCTGGCCGCCTCGCTGGGCTTCAAGCCGGTGCCGCATCCGAACGGTGCCGAAGGCCTGGTGCGGATGGTGCTGGAGTTGGACAACTGAAGGTAGCGCCGGGCCATGCCCGGCGACGTTGATTCAACCGCCGCGCTCGCCGGGCTTGGCCCGGCGCTACACCCGCTCACGTCACGATCATGGGCCCGGCAGGGGCTTCTGCTAAAATCCGGAGTCCATGTCGCGTACCTCATACCCCGCCCCGCCGCTGCCGCGTGCCGGCCAGCTCCGCGCCTGGTGGCGCGCCCCCGCCTCGCCGACCGCCCTGGCCTGGTACCTGGCCGAGGCCGCGCGCGCGCACGACGCCCCGCTGCTGGTGATCGCCCGTGACAACCACGGTGCCAACCAGCTTGAAGCCGACCTGCAGACCCTGCTTGGCGGCGACCCGGCCCTGCCGGTGGTCGCCTTCCCTGACTGGGAAACCCTGCCCTACGACCGCTTCAGCCCGCATCCGGACATCATCTCGCAGCGCTTGGCTGCCCTGCACCGCCTGCCCACGCTGAAGCGCGGCCTGGTGATCGTGCCGGTGCAGACCCTGCTGCAGCAGCTGGCCCCGCGCAGCTATGTGATCGGTGGCAGCTTCGACCTGAAGGTCGGCCAGCGCCTGGACCTGGAGGCCGAGAAGCGCCGCCTGGAAAGCGCCGGCTACCGCAACGTGCCGCAGGTGATGGACCCGGGCGACTTCGCCGTGCGCGGCGGCCTGCTGGACGTGTTCCCGATGGGCGCCGACGAGCCGCTGCGGGTAGAACTACTGGACGAGGACATCGACTCGATCCGTGCCTTCGATCCGGAAAGCCAGCGTTCGCTGGACAAGGTCGAGGCGGTGCACATGCTGCCCGGCCGCGAAGTGCCGATGGACGAGGCCAGCATCGCACGCGTGCTGGCCACGCTGCGCGAGCGTTTCGATGTGGATACCCGGCGCAGTTCGCTGTACCAGGATCTGAAGTCCGGGCTGGCCCCGGCCGGCGTCGAGTACTACCTGCCGCTGTTCTTCGAGCGCACCGCGACCCTGTTCGACTACCTGCCCAGCGGCAGCCTGCCGGTGGTCTGTGCCGGTGCCGGCGAAGCCGCCGAGGCGTTCTGGGCGCAGACCGGCGAGCGTTATGAGCAGCGCCGCCACGATGTGGAACGGCCGCTGCTGCCGCCTTCGGCGTTGTACCTGTCGCCGGAGCTGCTGCGCGAGCGCCTGAACGATGCCCCGCGCATCGAGGTGTGGGCGGCTGACCATGCGCGCATCGCCGACGCGCACGCGCTGGGCGACCAGCCGCTGCCACCGCTGCCGGTGGCCGCGCGCGAAGCCCCCGCCGGCGATGCGCTGAAATCCTTCCTCGGCCATTATCCGGGCCGGGTACTGATCGCCGCCGATTCACCCGGCCGCCGCGAGGCGCTGCTGGAAGTGCTGCAGGCCGCCGAGCTGAAGCCGCCGGTGGTGGCCGACCTGCCCAGCTTCCTCGCCGACGACGCGCGCTTCGCGATCGCGGTGGCACCGCTGGAGGATGGCTTCGCGCTGGACGATCCGCGCATCGCGGTGCTGACCGAGCGCCAGCTGTTCCCCGAGCGCGCCGGCAGCACCCGGCGCACGCGCCGTGCCGGCCGCGAGCCGGAAGCGATCATCCGCGACCTCGGTGAACTGACCGAGGGCGCGCCGATCGTGCACGAGGATCATGGCGTCGGCCGCTATCGTGGCCTGATCGCGATGGACGTCGGCGGCATGCCCGGCGAGTTCCTCGAAATCGAATATGCCAAGGGCGACCGCCTGTATGTGCCGGTCGCCCAGCTGCACCTGATCAGCCGCTATTCCGGTGCGTCGGCGGAAACCGCGCCGCTGCATTCGCTCGGTGGCGAGCAGTGGAGCAAGGCCAAGCGCAAGGCCGCCGAGAAAGTACGCGACGTTGCTGCCGAGCTGCTGGAGATCCAGGCGCGCCGCCAGGCGCGTGCCGGCCTGGCACTGCAGGTCGACCGCGCGATGTACGAGCCGTTCGCGGCCGGTTTCCCGTTCGAGGAGACCCCGGACCAGCTGGCCGCGATCGATGCGACCCTGCGCGACCTGGCCAGCAGCCAGCCGATGGACCGCGTGGTCTGCGGCGACGTCGGCTTCGGCAAGACCGAGGTGGCGGTGCGCGCCGCGTTCGCCGCCGCCAGTGCCGGCAAGCAGGTGGCCGTGCTGGTGCCGACCACGCTTCTGGCCGAACAGCACTACCGCAACTTCCGCGACCGCTTCGCCGATTACCCGCTGAAGGTCGAGGTGCTGTCGCGCTTCAAGACCAGCAAGGAAATCAAGGCCGAACTGGAAAAGGTCGCTGCCGGCACCATCGACGTCATCGTCGGCACCCATCGCCTGCTGCAGCCGGACGTGAAGTTCAAGGACCTGGGCATGGTCATCGTCGACGAGGAGCAGCGATTCGGCGTGCGCCAGAAGGAGGCGCTGAAGGCGCTGCGCGCCAACGTGCACCTGCTGACGCTGACCGCCACGCCGATCCCGCGCACGCTCAACATGGCCATGGCCGGCCTGCGCGACCTTTCGATCATCGCCACGCCGCCGCCGAACCGGCTGGCGGTGCAGACCTTCATCACCCAGTGGGACAACGCGCTGCTGCGCGAAGCCTTCCAGCGCGAGCTCGCGCGCGGTGGCCAGCTGTACTTCCTGCACAACGACGTGGAGAGCATCGGCCGCATGCAGCGCGAGCTGTCCGAGCTGGTGCCGGAGGCACGCATCGGCATCGCCCACGGGCAGATGCCCGAGCGCGAACTGGAAAAGGTGATGCTGGATTTCCAGAAGCAGCGTTTCAACGTGCTGCTGTCGACCACGATCATCGAATCGGGCATCGACATCCCCAACGCCAACACCATCATCATCAACCGTGCCGACCGTTTCGGCCTGGCCCAGCTGCACCAGCTGCGTGGCCGCGTCGGTCGTTCGCACCACCGTGCCTACGCCTACCTGATCACCCCCGACCGTCGCGCGATCACCCCCGACGCCGAGAAGCGCCTGGAAGCGATCGCCTCGATGGACGAGCTGGGCGCCGGCTTCACCCTGGCCACCCACGATCTGGAAATCCGCGGCGCCGGTGAACTGCTTGGCGAGGACCAGAGCGGGCAGATGGCCGAGGTCGGCTTCAGCCTGTATACCGAGCTGCTGGAACGCGCGGTACGCAGCATCAAGCAGGGCAAGTTGCCCGACCTGGATGCCGGTGAAGAAGTGCGCGGTGCCGAGGTCGAGCTGCATGTGCCGGCGCTGATCCCGGAAGACTACCTGCCGGACGTGCACACGCGCCTGACCCTGTACAAGCGCATTTCAAGCGCGCGCGACAGCGATGCGCTGCGCGAGCTGCAGGTGGAGATGATCGACCGCTTCGGCCTGCTGCCGGATGCGGCCAAGCACCTGTTCGCCATCGCCGAGCTGAAGCTCAAGGCCAACACGCTGGGCATCCGCAAGCTGGACCTGGGCGAGAACGGTGGCCGCATCGTGTTCGAGTCCAAGCCGAACATCGACCCGATGGCGGTGATCCAGCTGATCCAGAAACAACCGAACCTCTACGCCATGGAAGGGCCCGACAAGCTGCGCATCAAGCACCCGCTGCCGTTGCCGGAAGACCGCTTCAATGCGGCCCGCGCCCTTCTGACCACCCTCGCCCCGGGTTGATCGCCCCCCCCGAACACCCCGCACCGGTCCCCACCCGGTGCGGGCGGATGACCATGCTCCCTGACGCCGTACCCGCCCCCGACCTGCTGCACGCGCAGTCCTGCCTGATCGATGCGCTCTCGATGTCGCTGCAGATGCGCGACGCCTACACCCGCCACCACTGCGACCGCGTCGGCCTGCTCGCGCAGTGCCTGGCCGCGCACTGCGACCTGGGTCAGGAGGCCTGTGCACAGGTCGGCCTGGCCGCGCGCTTCCATGACATCGGCAAGATCGGCATTCCCGACGAGGTGCTGCTGGCCCCGCGCCGCCATACCGACGAGGAACGCGCGATCATGCGTGAGCATCCGGTGCGCGGCGAACACATCTTCCTGGCGACCGGTCGCAGTGACGCCGCGCCGGTCGCGCAGCTGATCCGTGCCCATCACGAGGCGTTCGATGGGAGCGGCTATCCCGACGGGCTACGCGGTGAGACCATTCCCCTGGGCGCGCGCATCGTCACCATCGTCGATGCCTACGATGCGATGACCAGCGTACGCCCGTATCGCGACGCCATGGAGCACGAAACCGCCTTGCGGATCATCGAAGCGCAGTCCGGCGGGCTGGTGGACCCCTACGTGCTGCAGCGCTTCCATCGCATGCTGGCGCGGGAACCTGCGCTGGCCTGAGATCTTCCCGACGATGAAACGACCCGCCGGTAGAGTCGACTGTTAGTCGACTGCTCTTCGTTCAGCTCGAGAAAATCCCGCGCTGCGCGCGATAGTCGACTAACAGTCGACTCTACCAGCCGGCGCTGCGCTGCCGGCCTGGAAAACAAAAGGCCCGGCATTCGCCGGGCCTTTCGCATCATGCATCACGGATGATCGATTACCAGATCACCACGCGCTTGTCGTCGGCACGCACCATCGCATCACCGGCCTTGCACTGGAATGCAGCGGCATAGGACGGCATGTTCGACGGCGCACCGTTGGCACGGAAGTTGGCCGGGGCGTGCGGATCGGTGTTCAGGCGGACGCGCAGCTCACCATCGGTGAAGTTGCGGCGCCACACCGTGGCCCAGTTCATGAAGAAGCGCTGGTCCTGGCTGTGGCCATCGACCTCGACATTCGCCTTCGGGTCTTCCTTCAGCGCCATCTGCAGCGCGTCATAGGCCACGGTCAGGCCGCCCAGGTCGCCGATGTTCTCGCCCAGGGTCAGCTTGCCCTTCACGAACACGCCCGGCACCGACTCGTAGCCGTCGAACTGCGCGACCAGCTGGTCGGTACGCTCGGTGAAGGCCTTGCGGTCGGCGTCGGTCCACCAGTTGTCGAAGTTGCCGTTGGCGGCGAACTGGCTGCCCGAGTCGTCGTAGCCGTGCATCATTTCGTGGCCGATGACCGCACCGATGCCGCCGTAGTTCAGCGCCGGATCGGCCTTGGCGTCGAAGAACGGCGCCTGCAGGATCGCTGCCGGGAACACGATCTCGTTCTTGGTGGCGTTGTAGTACGCGTTGACGGTCTGCGGGGTCATGCCCCATTCGGTCTTGTCCACCGGCTTGCCGATCTTGTCCAGCATGTAGCGGTAGTTGAACGCACGCGCCGCCTGCATGTTGCCCAGGTAGCTGTCGCCGTTGGTCTGCAGGCCCGACCAGTCACGCCACTTGTCCGGGTAGCCGATCTTCGGGGTGAAGCTGGCCCACTTTTCCAGTGCCTTCTTCTTCGTTTCCTCGCCCATCCACGGCAGCTGCTCCAGCCGCGCCTTCAATGCCTGCGACAGGTTCTCCACCAGGTGCTGCATGGCCACCTTCGACTCGGCCGGGAACACGGCGTCGACGTACAGCTGGCCCAGGGCTTCGCCCATGCCACCGTTGACCGACTCCAGCACGCGCTTCCAGCGCGGCTGCATTTCCTTCTGGCCACGCAGGGTGGTGCCGTAGAACTCGAAGTTGGCCTTCTCGAACTGGCTGCTCAGGTACGGCGCGGCATCGTCGATGGTGTGGAAGCGCAGGTAGGCCTGCCAGGTGCTGGCCGGCACGTCGGCCAGCATCTTGTCCATTTCACCGAAGAAGCCCGGCTGGGCCAGTGAGAACTTCTGCGCGGCCGGCACCTTCAGCGTGTCGAACAGCGCGGTCCAGCTGAAGTTCGGGGTCAGTCTGTCGGCCTCAGCCGCGCTGAGCGGGTTGTAGCGCTTGGCCGGGTCACGCATTTCGATGCGCGACATCGAGGCCTTGGCCAGGCGGGTTTCGAAGGCCATCACGGCCTTGGCCTGCTCGGCGGCCTGCGCCGCGTCCACGCCGGACAGGGTCAGCACCTGTGCGATATAGGCCACGTAGGCGTCGCGGATCTTGGCCTGCGCATCGTCGAAGTAGTAGCCCTTCTCCGGCAGGCCCAGGCCACCCTGGCCGACGTAGGCGATGACGTTGGCCGAATCCTTGTAGTCGGCATTGGCGAACAGCGAGAACAGCACGCCCTTGCCTTCGGCCTGGCTGTCGCGCAGGTACCGGGTGATGGCGGCGGTGTCGTTAAGCGCGGTGATCTTGTCCAGCTGCGGCTGCAGCGGCGCCAGGCCGGCAGCTTCGATCTTCGCTTCGTCGTTGCCGGTCTTCCAGATGTCACCGATCTTGGCTTCCACCGAGCCGGCCTTGGCCTGGCTGGCGGCGGCCTGCTGGACCAGCGCGTGCTGCACTTCCAACGAGCGCTCGCGCAGAATCTCGAAGCTGCCCCAGGTGGTCTGATCGCCCGGCACCGGGTTGGCCTTCAGCCACTTGCTGTTGACGAAGCCATTGAGGTCGGTACAGGCGGAGATGGACGGATCGAGATCAGCGCTGTTGAGCGAAATCAGCGGCGTCTTGATCTGCGACAGGTCGAAGGCTGGCTTGGCGTCGGCGCTGGCCGCCGGTGCGGCGTCATTCTTGCCACAGGCCGCCAGCGAAGCAGCGATGGCGATGGTCAGGCCCAGCGGGACCAGGTTGCGGACGTTCATGAGGCTCTCCTGCGGGTAATTTCACAGGGTAGCCGGGGGCGTGAGGTTGGGGACCGGCCAAAGGTCACAGAGCGGCCTTCTGTAGAGTCGAGCCATGCGCGACTGCTCTCCGTTCCGGGTTCATGCTTCGTGCGGCAAAAGCCCAAAGCAGCCGAGCGTGGGCTCGGCTCTACAAAAGCGAAGGACGGCTTGCGCCGGCCTTCTGCTTCTTATTTCGCCTTGCCCTGGTTGGCCACGGCTTCGGCGGCCTTGCGCGCCGCTTCCGGGTCGCCCAGGTAGCGGAACGACTGCACGGTCAGGTCATCGTTCAGTTCGAACAGCAGCGGGATGCCGGTCGGGATGTTCAGCTCGAGGATTTCCTCGCGCGAGACATTGTTGAGGTACTTGTACAGCGCGCGCAGCGAGTTGCCGTGGGCGGTGACCAGCACGGTCTTGCCGTCCTTCAGCTGCGGGGCGATGGCGTCGTGCCAGTACGGCAGCACGCGATCCAGGGTGGTGGCCAGCGACTCGGTGCCCGGCAGCGCGTTGCGGTCCAGACCGGCGTAACGGCGGTCATGGATCGGGTGGCCCGGATCTTCCAGTTCCATCGGCGGCGGCGGGATGTCGTACGAACGACGCCACACCTTGACCTGCTCCTCGCCGTGCTTGGCCGCGGTCTCGGCCTTGTCCAGGCCCTGCAGGCCGCCGTAGTGGCGCTCATTGAGGCGCCAGGACTTGTTCACCGGCAGCCAGTCCTGCTCCAGCTCGGCCAGCGCACCCTGCAGGGTGTGGATGGCGCGCTTCAGTACGGAGGTATGGGCGACGTCGAACTGCAGGCCTTCCTCGCGCATCAGGCGACCGGCGGCGGCCGCTTCGCGACGCCCCTGCTCGGTCAGGTCAACATCGACCCAACCGGTGAAGCGGTTGTCCAGGTTCCACTGGCTCTGGCCATGGCGCAACAGTACGAGTCTACGGGTCACTGCAGGGTCTCCAACGCGAGGATAGGCAGGCCGCCATTGTAGCCCGGCCGCCGCTCACCGGGCCGTGGCGCCGCCCGTGCGATGCTGTGACCCATGAATACGGTGATCGATCCCGGGCGCTGGGAAGGCAGCGTCACCGCTGCCCGCGCGCAACAGCTGCAACTGGCCGCCCGCGTGGAACGCCAGGACCGCCTGCTCCGTGACGTGCGCTGGCTGGCCGGGCTGGACGTCGGCTTCGAGGACAACGGTGCCATTACCCGCGCCGCGGCGGTGCTGCTGGATGCAAAGACGCTGCAGCCCGTGGCGCAGGAGATCGCGCGGGTTCCCACACTGATGCCCTATATCCCGGGCCTGCTCAGCTTCCGCGAGCTGCCGGCATTGCTGGCCGCACTGGCACTGCTGCCACGAACGCCGGACCTGGTGTTCGTCGATGGCCACGGCATCAGCCATCCGCGCCGGCTTGGCGTCGCCGCGCATCTTGGCGTGGTCACCGATCTGCCGAGCATCGGCGTGGCGAAATCGAAACTGGTGGGAAGGTTCGTCGAACCGGCCGCCGAAGCTGGTGCGCATACACCGCTGCTGGATGGCGACGAGCAACTGGGCTGGGTGCTGCGCAGCAAGGTGCGCTGCAAGCCGCTGTTCGTGGCCGGTGGCCATCGGGTCAGTGCCGATACCGCGCTGGACTGGGTGCAGCGCACGCTGCGCGGTTACCGGCTGCCGGAACCGACCCGGCTGGCGGATCGGCTGGCCTCGCGACGCGACGAATGACCGCACCGGGCATTCCCCGGTGCGGCCTTCATTTTCATTCAACGATGCACGTGGCCACGATGGCCCTGCGCGTCCTCGCCATGGTCGTGGCCCTCGTGGCCCTCGTGTCCGCCGCCCTTGGCCGGCGCCGGCCCGCCACAGGCTTCGCCACAATGGTCCGCTTCAATCTGCAGTGTCACGTGCTCGATACCGAAGTCATCATGCAGGCGACCGCCCAGCTCGCGGCGCAATGCATCGGCGTCGGTGCCGTCGCGCATCACGATGTGCGCGGTCAGCGCCGGCGTGCTTGAAGCCAGCGCCCACACGTGCAGGTCATGCACGTCCAGGACTGCGGCGTGGCCGGCCAGGCTGTCGCGCACCCTGGCCACATCCATGCCCTTGGGCACGCCTTCCAGCAGCACGTTGATCGCCTCACGCATCAGCACGTAGGTACGCGGCAGCACCCACAGGCCGATCAGCACCGCCAGGATCGGGTCGATCGGTTTCCATCCGGTCCACTTGATCAACAATGCGCCCGCAATCACTGCCACCGAGCCGAGCATGTCGGCCCATACTTCCAGGTAGGCGCCCTTCACGTTGAGGCTCTCGCCACTGCCCGCCTGCAGCAGGCGCATCGAGATCAGGTTGATGACCAGGCCCGCCGCAGCAATCACCAGCATGCCGGAGGAGGCAATCTCCTGCGGCTCGCGGAAACGGCCGACCGCCTCCCACAGGATGTAGGCGGCGACCACGAACAGCATGGCACCGTTGATCATCGCGCCCAACGCTTCCAGCCGTGCATAGCCGTAGGTGCGGCGCGCATCCGGCGGGCGCCGGCTCAGCCGCACCGCGACCAGCGCGATCATCAGCGCCAGCGCATCGGTGGCCATGTGCGCGGCGTCGGACAGCAGCGCCAGGCTGTTGGTCCAGAACGCGCCCACCACTTCGACGACGAGGAAGGTGGTGGTCAGGCCGAGTGCCCACCACAGGGGTTTCTCGTGGCGGATCTGGGATGGCAGGTGGTCGTGGTCGTGGCCCATGGCAACAGCTCCTTTGCGATGCGGTGCAGGCTACGCGGTGCCGGCGGGGGAGACTATTACGATGTTTATAACATTGCAGGCCACACGAGCCCTCCGGGCATGGCCCGGCGAGGGCTGCAGACCGACGACCGCCCGCGGTCAGAAGCCGAAGCGCAGGCTGGCCCAGTATGCGCGGCCCGGCTCGTTGTAGGTCGCCGCGCCGGCATCGCTGCTGTTGGCCTCGCGGAAAAGGCGCTTGTCGGCCAGGTTGTTGACGCCGAAGCCGAAGCTGACGGTCTCGGTCACCCTGTAGCGGGCGCTCACGCCCCAGATGTTGTAGGCACCCCGGTCCTGCAGCGCGATCGATGCATCGCAGCTGCCGGTGCAGCGCGGATCATTGTTGATGTTGGTGGTGGCCGGTTCCTGCTTGCCGTAGAACGTGCCGGTCAGCAGCAGCGACAGCCTGTCGGTGGCCTGCCAGTCCAGCATGGTGTTGATCGTGTACTTCGGAATCACCGACAGCGGCTGGCGCGTGGTCTTGTTCTCGTTCTCCACCATGTAGGTGAAGTTGTTGCTCCACTTCAGGCGGCTGCCCTGCTCGCCCAGCAACGGGATCACCAGGTTGCCTTCCAGCCCCTGCACGATCGCCTTCGGCGCGTTCTCCCAGCGGAAGATGCGGCCCTTGGTGTCGGCGGTCAACCCGATCTGGGTGTATCCGGCCTGGATCTTGTCCTTGTAATCGTTGTGGAAGTAGGTCAACGACGCCTGCCAGCCGCTCTGCGGTGCCCACTCGATGCCCAGTTCCTTGTTCAGGCTGGTTTCCGCCTTCAGGTCCGCGTTGCCGCGCATGTAGCAACCAGCGCCCAGGCTCGGCAGCGCATTGGGGCAGCCGTTGCCGCGGGTGTAGTAGAGATAGTCCGGATTCGACTGGTACAGGTTCGGCGCCTTGAACGCGCGGGCAATGCCGCCCTTCACCACCCAGTCGCTGTTGATGCGGAACTGCGCATTGAGGCTGGGGCTGGTGTTGTTGCCGAACTGGCTGTGGTGGTCGAAGCGCAGGCCCGGGGTAACGATCCAGCGCTCGCCCAGGTAGATGTTGTCTTCCACGAACGCCGCCGTGGTCTGCGCGTCGGCCTTGCCCCGCGCACGGTCGGCCGACAACCCTGGAATACCGCCGCCGCTGCTGCTGGACTGGCTCATCGAATACGGATCGGTCAGGCGGCTGTCCAGGTATTCAAAGCCGAGCGTCCAGATGTTCTCTGCGCCGCCCAGCGCGGTCGGGAAGCTCACTTCGCCATCCAGCTGGTAGTTGCGCAGGCGCGAGGTCGACCAGTCGGTGCCGTTGAAGCTGCCTTCCGGGCCACCGGCCAGGCCTTCGTTGATGCGCGAGTTGTTCACCGCTTCCACCGCGGCGGTCACCCGCGAGGTCACGTCGCCCCAGCGACCGCGATGGGTGATCGCGCCGGTGTTGCGGTACATGCGGTTGGTTTCCGCTTGGCCTTCGGCCAGTGCCGCCAGGTCGACACCGGTCGAGGTACCGGTGGTGCTGACCGCGCGATCGCCAGCGTAGATGTTGCCCTGGCGGCTGGTGCCGGCTTCGAACTCCACCACCTGGTTGGCGGTCACGTCCCAGCGCAGCAGCGCGTTGACGTCGCGGTTCTTGACGCCCTCGCGGCCAGCTGGCGGCACTGCGTTCGGGTTGGTGGCGTACTGGCGGTTGAGGTCCAGTGAGTCGGCGTCGGTCTTGTTGAGGTTGCCGTACAGGCGGAACGACAGGGTGTCGGTCATCGGCCCACTCAGCTGCAGGCCGACACGCTCGCTGCCACCTTCGGCACTGTGCTCGGGCACCAGGCCATACAGGTCGACCGCACCGGTCAGGTCGCCGGTCGGGCGCTTGGTGATGATGTTGACCACGCCGCCGGACGCACCGGAGCCATAGCGCGCCGCCGCCGGGCCGCGCAGTACTTCGATGCGCTCGATCATTTCCGCTGGCACCCAGTTGGTGTCACCGCGGGTATTGCGCTCACCGCTGCGGCCCATGCGCACGGCATCACGCGCACCGACGCGCTTGCCGTCGACCAGGATCAGGGTGTTCTCCGGGCCCATGCCACGCAGGTCGATCTGGCGGTTGTTGCCGTACTGGCCCGAGGCGCTGTTGCCGGTGAGGTTGACGCCCGGCATGGTGCGCAGCAGTTCGGCGATGTCGTTGGCCGGCGGGCGCTTGGCGATGTCCTCGGCGGTGATGGTCGAGGTACCCAACGCCTGGCGGGCAATCTGCGAGGCGGTGACATGCACCGTGTCGATATCGGTGGCGTCGGTTCCGGCCTGGGCGGTCAGGGCGCTGCCCGCCAGCAGGGCGGCAACGGCAAGCGCCAGCGGGCGCGGCGAAAGGACAACGGCAGGAGACATGATCTGGACCTTCTGGCAGGGCAACGGGGCCTCTGGCAAAGGGCTTGAGGCAACGACAAGGGGGAGGCGGAGCGTCGCTGCAGTCGCCTGCGGCCCGATCCGTGCGTACATTCTCCCATCAATGCGAGTGATTCTCAAATGCGTTCACTCATTGCCGCAGGGGCACGGATGTGCTTTGCGCACCGTGCAACGCTGCACCGCGCGTAAACTGGCCGGCTAACCCGCCATCAACCGCACGCCGCCACGGCCGATACCCGTGGTTTGTCGTACGCAGTCAGAGATCGACGTGGAAACACCGCAACTGGACGATGCCAGCCAGCCGCTGGCCGAAGCCTGGCAGCACTGCCTGCAACAGGCTGGCCCTGCCGCCACCGCGCTGCTCAAGGCCGCTGCCACCGATGCCCCAGCCGTGCTGGCACAGCGCTTTTACGAAGTGCTGCTGCAGGACGGGCGTGCACGCCGCTTCCTGTCCCACGACCAGGTCAAGCAGCGCCTGCAGCCGGCCATGCAGCGCTGGCTGGTGCAACTGCTGACCACTGATCGCGACAGGATCGCCAGTGCCGTGGCCTCGCAACGGGTGATCGGCGATGTGCATGCCCGGGTCGGCATTCCGGTCGACCTGGTCACCCGCGGCGCGCGCGTGCTCAAGCACGAGCTGTTCGTGCGCCTGCGCGACGACGCACCCGACAGTGCCACCGCGTTCGCCGCCATCGACTGCCTCAGCGCGATCATGGACATCGCCATGGAAGGCATGACCCTGGCCTACACCCATGCGCGCGAACGATCCACCCGTGCCGATGCGGCCTACCGGCTGTTTTCGCTGGTGCAGAATGTCAGCACCGAACGCGAGCGCCAGCGTGCACTGCTGCTGGACTGGGAAAACGCCCTGCTCTACGCGTTGGCCGGCCACGTGCAGGGTAGCGACAGTGCCAGCCTGGCCACCTCCGAATTCGGCCTGTGGTTCACCCACAAGGGCATCCCCAGCTTCGGCGAGAGCAGCGAAACCCAGCAGGTCGGCCAGCTGATGGCCCGCATCGACGGGAACCTGCAACAGGCAAGCAACGATGTCCCGGCGCAGCGGCTGGCGGTGCTGCCGGCCATCCGTGAAGACCTGGCCAGCATCCGCACCCTGATGACGCTGCTGTTCGAGCGTATCGGTGAACTCGATGCCGGCAGCGACGCATTGACCAACCTGCTCAACCGCCGCTTCCTGCCCACCGTGCTGCGCCGGGAAATCGAGCTGGCCACGCGCAACCGCACACCGTTCTCGCTGCTGCTGCTCGACCTGGATCACTTCAAGGCGATCAATGACGGCCATGGCCACGACGCCGGCGACCGCGCGTTGCAGCATGTGGCCGGCCTGCTCGGCCAGCTCACGCGCGGCAGTGACTACCTGTTCCGCTATGGCGGCGAAGAATTCGTGGTGGTGCTGGTGGCCGCCAGCGAGTCACAGGCCTCGGTGATCGCCGAGAGCCTGCGCCGGCAGATCGCACAATCACCGGTAGCACTAGCCAATGGCCAGGTGCTGGAGCTGACCGCCAGCATCGGCGTGGCCGGTCACGATGGTCATCCGGACTACGAACGGTTGATGGCACGTGCCGACGCGGCGATGTACGAGGCCAAGCGCAGCGGCCGCAACCGCGTGGTGGTGGCCAGCGCGGACCTGCAGGAAGCCCCGGGGCGGCGTGCACTGCAGCGATGACGACAGGACAGGTAGAGTCGACCGCTGGTCGACTATCGCGCGCAGCGCGGGATTTTTCGCACGCGGGGCGAAGAGCAGTCGACTGACAGTCGACTCTACCGACAGTCGACTCTACCGGTTCGCGCGCCAGCCGATGCGTTGAACGCCACCACCCGCCATGCTGCCCACCACAGCAGCGCCAGCAGCGCGATGCCGGCGCCCAACAGGCACACTGCTGGCCAGCCATGCCGGGCCTGCACCCAAGGCCCCGCAGCCGCACCCGCCCCACTGCCAACTGCATAGAACAACATGTACAACGCCACCAGGCGCCCATGCTGTTCTGCCGGTGCACGCAGCAACAATGCCTGGTTCGAGACATGGAGTGCCTGGCCGCCGAGGTCGAGCACGACCACACCCAGCAAAAGCAAGGACAGCGAACGCGGCAGGCCCAGCAGCGGCCACCACGCGACCAGCATCAACAACAGCGCGCCGAGGCTGACCCGATGCGCGAAACCGCGGTCCATCCAGTGCCCGACCCGCGACGCCATCAATGCACCTGCCACCCCGGCCAGGCCGAGCGCACCGATGGCTGCGGTCGACCAGTGCAGCGGCGGTGCCGACAGCGGCAAGGGTGCCGCCGCCCAGAACACATTGAGGCCGGCAAACAGCAGCAATGCCAGCGGCCCGCGCTCGCGCAGCGTTCGATCGCGGCGCAGCATGCCCAGCATCGAGCCGATCAGGTCGCGCCAGCGCGGCGGCACTGCGGGTATCGGCACGGCCGGCAGGCGCCGCCACAGCAGTACGGCCAAGGCCGCCATCAGCGCTGCCGAAAGCAGATAGACCGCTTGCCAGCCGGCAATGGCCGCCACCGTGCCGGACAGCACACGCGCCAGCAGCAGCCCGATGAACACCCCACCCTGCACCACGCCAACCATGCGACCGCGCTGCTCGGGCGGTGCCAGCGTGGCTGTGTAGGCGATCAGTCCTTGGGTCAGCGCCGTGCCCAGCAAACCGGCCAGCAGCATGCCCGACAACAACCAGACTGCCGTGCGTGCCGCGGCAAGCCACAGCAACGCCAGCACCAGTGCCACCAACTGCAACCGCAGCAGGCGTCGACGGTCACCACGATCGGCCAGCGGCAGCAGGCCCAGCAGCGCCAGCACGCTGCCGGCCTGGGTGGCAGACACCACCGCACCCGCCACCGCCCGGTCCAGCGCGAAGGCGCGCGCGAGCTGGTCCAGCAGCGGTTGCGCGTAATAGACGTTGGCCACGCTGGCGCCGGCCGCGACCGCGAGCAGGGTCAGCAATGGGCGGGACATCAATGCGCTCATGATGTAGTTGCAATTTGAAACTTGATGCAGGCTATCGCCATTGGTTTTAAACTGCAACCACATTCGGAGGCCCCAGCATGCACGCCAACAGCCCCTGCCCCGTCGCCCGCAGCGCCGACCTGCTCGGTGACCGCTGGGCGTTGCTGGTGATCCGCGATGCTTTCGATGGCATCACCCGCTTCGGCGACTTCCAGCGCAGCCTCGGCGCGGCGCGCAACATCCTCAGCGATCGCCTGCGCAGGCTGGTCGAGGCCGGCATCCTGCAACTGCAACCGGCCTCCGATGGCTCGGCCTACCAGCAATACGTGCTCACCGCCGCCGGCCAGGAGCTGTTCCCGCTGCTGGTCGCGCTGCGCCAGTGGGGCGAACGCCATCGCTTCGGCGCTGGCGAAGCCCACTCTTCCCTGGTCCAGCGTGACAACGGCTCAACCGTGCCCTACATGCAACCGCTGGACACCCACGGACAGCCACTGCCGGCGCACGCTACCGTGGTGCGCAAGCTGTAAACGGCGCCCCCCCCCGAATGGGGGACTCGACAGGGTCACCGGTGTCAAATAGCATTCAATTGCAATTGCACACGGTTCTCATTGACATCGGCGATGGCCGCTCCTACCTCTCCTTCTGCTGCCGGCGCTGCGCCGGCCAAGCGCGTGGCGCGCGGTAACGGTCATGGCCTGCTGTGGGCGCGCGGTCTGCTGGCGCTGCTGGGCGGTTACGCCGTGGCTGCCTGCTGGGCCGCCGCACTGGCGCGTCTGCTGCCGGGCGCCAAGGCCGATGCCACCCTGGTGGCGACCATGGCCGCGTTCGTGGTCTACGCACTGGCCGCCATCTGGGCCTACGCCGCGCGCAGCACCCTGCGTGCCGCTGTGGGCCTGCTGGCCGCGGGCGCCCTCGCTGCACTGATCGCCTGGCTGCTGCGCGGGAACTACGCATGAGCAGCGCCGACAACCTGGGCGGCATCCGCCAATCGCAATCGGTGCTGCACACCTGGTCGGGCCTGGTGGTCGGCTGGGTGCTGTTCCTGATTTTCATTGCCGGTACCGCATCGTACTGGAAGGAAGAACTGACCCGCTGGATGCAGCCAGAAATCGGCCTGCCCGCCGAGGCCACGACCGCCGTCACCCAGGCCCAGCAGTTCCTGGCCCGCACTGCACCGGACGCGCAGCGCTGGAGCATCGAACTGCCCGATTCGCGCAGCAGTGCCACCACCGTCAGTTGGCAGGCGAAGGGCGAAAAGGAACGCCGGCGTGGCCAGCGCAATCCCAACCAAGCCACCTTGGATGCCAACGGCACCCCGGTGCAGGTGCGCGAGACACGCGGTGGCAACTTCTTCTATCGCCTGCATTCCGATCTGCACTACGTACCGGTGTTGTGGGCGCGCTGGTTCATCAGTGCCTGTTCCATGCTGATGCTGGTGGCGATCATCAGCGGGGTCATCACCCACAAGAAGATCTTCACCGACTTCTTCACCTTCCGCCGCGGCAAGGGCCAACGCACCTGGCTGGACGGCCACAACGCGCTGGCGGTGCTGTCGCTGCCGTTCCACCTGATGATCACCTACACCGGCCTGATCACCCTGATGACGCTGTACATGCCGTGGGCGGTGGACGCGAACTACCCCGGTGGACGCGATGCGTTCTTCGCCGACCTGTTCCCGCGCGCGGAAAAGGTCGAACCCAGTGGCGTAGCCGCTGCGCCGCCCGCACTGGCCCAGGTCCTGCGCCGTGCGGAATTGCAGTGGGGCGGTGGCCATGCCGCGTCGCTGCAGATCGACCAGCCAGGCGATGCGTCGATGCGCATTGCCGTGCGCCGCCAGCAGGCCGACCAGATTGCCGGGGCCAACGACACCCTCACCTTCGACGCGCGCGGCGAACTGCTCGATGCTGCCCCGCCGCGCTCGGCCGCCGTGGTCACCCGCGACGGCATGATCGGACTCCACGCGGCACGTTTCGCGCCCACCACGATGCGCTGGCTGTTCTTCCTGTCCGGCGTGGCCGGCACGCTGATGGTCGCCACCGGGCTGGTGTTGTGGACGGTGAAGCGCCGCACCCAGTTGCCCGACCCCGCGCGTCCGCATCTGGGTTTCCGCATCGTGGAACGCCTGAACATCGGCTTCGTCAGCGGCCTGCCGGTCGCCATGCTGGCATTCCTGTGGGGCAACCGCCTGCGGCCGGTGGAGCTGGCCAACCGCAGCGATGCCGAAGTGAAGGTGTTCTTCTACGCGTGGGCGGCCTGCCTGCTGCACGCGCTATTCCGTCCGGCCCGTCGCGGCTGGGTGGAACAACTGGCATTGGCCGGCGTGTTGGCGCTGGGCCTGCCGCTGTACAACCTGGCGGCCTGGCAGGGGGGCGCGGTCACTGCGCTGGCCAACGGTGATGGCGCCCGGGCCGGCATCGACATCGGCCTGCTGCTGATCGGCGCCAGCCTGTTGTGGGCAGCGCGCAAGGTGCATCGTTTCGTGCCGGCGCAACGCAAGCCACGCGCCGCCCCGGCTGCCGAGGCCAGCGCATGAGCGCGCTCGCCCTGCTGCTGGCGACCGTCGGCTTCGTATGTCTGGCGTTGGCGATGGAACGCCACCATCGCGACGTCACCGGTCATGCCCCCGCCGCGCCGCGCCGCCGCCTGCTGCGCCTGCTGGGCGCGGCCGCGCTGGCGGCCAGCCTGGCACCGAGCATCGCGGCTTGGGGCGTTGCCCAGGGCTTCGTGGGCTGGTGTGGCGTGCTCGCCGCAGGCGCCGGGGCCATGGTGCTCTGGCTCAGTTTCCGCAGCCCGGCCAAGCCGGCGCCACGCCCGTCTTCCCATTCCTGAACTAGAAAGGTCATTGCATGAAGCACACGCACTCTGGCGCCCTGCGCCGGAACGCCCTCGCCTTGTCGCTCGCCTGCGCCGCCGCGCCGGTATTTGCCCAGGACAGTGCGCCGACCACCACCGAACTGGACCGGGTGATGGTGACCCAGCGCACCGAGGGCTACCAGGTCTATGGCACCAACACCGCCACCAAGCTGCCGCTGACCCTGCGCGAGACCCCGCAGTCGCTGACCGTGTTCACCCGCCAGCGCATCGAGGATTTCAACCTCATCACGATCTCCGAGGTGCTGCAGCAGACGCCCGGCGTGACCATCCAGTCGTATGACAGCAACCGCACGCTGTTCAATGCGCGCGGCTTTGCCATCAACAACTTCATGTTCGATGGCATTCCCACCAACTACACCACCGGTGCCGGCGGCAACTCGATCCTCAGCGACACCTCCATCTACGAGCGCATTGAAGTGGTGCGCGGTGCCAGCGGCCTGGTCACCGGCTCGGGTAACCCGTCGGCCACGGTGAACATGGTGCGCAAGCGCCCGACCGAAACCTTCCAGGCCAGCACCAGCCTCAGCGCCGGTTCGTGGGATTACAAGCGTGCCGAAGTGGATGTGTCCGGCCCGCTCAGCAAGAGTGGCCGCGTACGCGGGCGTTTCGTCGGCGCCTACACCGACAAGGAAAGCTGGGTACGTTTCCAGCATGACAAGTCGCCCAGCCTGTACGGGGTGATCGAAGCCGACCTGACCGACAGCACCCGCCTGCGTGCTGGCATCGATTACCTGAAGACCGGTTCCGATGGCGGCGCCTGGAGCGCCTCGCCGCTGTACTTCCGCGATGGCAGCCGCGCGCACATGCCGCGTTCCTACAGCGCCGCAGCGCGCTGGAACGAGTGGAACCGCGAAAGCACCAACTACTTCGCCACCCTGGAACAGCAGTTCGGCGCCGGCTGGAGTGGCCGCCTGGCGTACAACCACCGCGCCACCGATACCGATTCGCTGCTGCTGGCCGGCTCCAACACCGGCAACTGGGCCGACCCGGTCACCGGTCTGGGCCTGCGCATTGCCGATACCTATTCGGTGTCGGAAACCCGCGAGGATGCCTTCGACCTGTACGCGTCCGGTCCGTTCCAGCTGTTCGACCGTTCGCACGAGCTGGTGGTGGGCATCAACCACTACGACCGTGACCTGGACACCATCCGCGCCGGCATCACCTCGCGCCCGTACAACGTGGCCGCCTTCCCCAGCATCTTCAGCTGGGACGGCAACATCGGCAAGCCGACCACGTACAACTACGGCATTCCGTCCAGCACGGTGAACACCACCGAGACCGGCTACTACGCCGCCGTGCGCCTGAACCCGATCGATCCGCTGAAGATCATCGCCGGCGCGCGCTATTCCGATTACCGCACCACCACCGACAACTACAACACCGACGGCGTGTTCACCAGCCGCAGCGCGCGCACCACCGCCCATGAGCTGACCCCATACGTGGGCGTGCTGTATGATCTGAGCAGCACCATCACCGCCTTTGCCAGCTATTCGGACGTGTTCCAGGCCACCGCGCGGCGCGACATCAACAACCAGCTGCTGGCCCCCACCACCGGTGGCAACTACGAGTACGGCCTGAAGGCCGACTTCTTCGGCGGCCGCCTGTACGCGGCGTTGAACGGCTTCTACATGAAGCAGGACAACGTGGCCGAGCTGGACCCGAACGGTGGCGAGATCAAGCTGCCCGATGGCAGTTCGCCGTACATCGCCAGCCGTGGCATTACCACCCAGGGCGGTGAGTTCGAAGTCTCCGGTTCGATCAACGACCACTGGAGCATGACCGGCGGCTACACCTACAGCTACAGCAGCAACCCCGATGGCAGCCGCTTCGCCAGCACCAGCCCGATGCACCTGGCCCGCTTCAATACCACCTGGACCCATGGCCAGTGGACGCTGGGCGGCGGTGTCAGCGTGCAGAGCGAGATCTACCAGATGCAGCCCATTCCCACCGGCCGCTTCACCGCCAGCGGTGCGCCGGTCACGGCCACCGGTCGGATGAGCCAGGGCGGCTACGTGCTGTTCGATCTGATGGGCCGCTACCGCATCAACGACAACCTGAGCGTGGGCGTGACGGTCACCAACCTGTTTGACAAGGTCTACTACCGAAACGTCGGCTTCTTCAACTCCGGCTATTGGGGCGAACCGCGCCGCGTGCTGTTCAACCTGCGCGCGAAGTTCTGAGCCGACGGCCGCATGCCGGGCAGACCGGAACGGCAATGCGGCTGGCGCAGCGACGGCGTAGCATCAAGGGCGGGCCTTCGGGCCTGCCTCTTCATTGCCCGCCAAGGAAACATCCCATGCCGCATCGCGCCCTGTTCCGCCTTGCCCGCCTGCTGCCGCTGGCCCTGCTGGCCTGTGCCGCTGGAGCCACGCAGGCCCGCGAGGTCGCCGCGCCTGCTGACCATGTACAGGCCGATGGCCCGTACGTGTTCCGCGACGGCAAGCAGCTGAAGGCGAAATGGATCTGCGCGGACAAGGTCGAGTCGCGCGCGCTGCCGATCAACGCGGCGAGCACCGATATCCCGCCGCGCTGCGGCTACGAACACACCGTGCATGTCGCCGCACCCAACGCACCGTCGGTCTCCGTGCTGCCGTCGGTACCGCGCATCGTTGCCCTGTCCGATATCCACGGGCAGTACGGCCTGCTGGTGCGCCTGCTGCGCGCCCACCACGTGATCGACGCGGAGGATCGCTGGGCGCTGGGCAAGGACACACTGGTCATCGCCGGCGACGTGTTCGACCGCGGCCCGCAGGTGACCGAGGCGTTCTGGCTGCTCTACGGCCTGCAGCAGCAGGCGGCCGCCGCCGGTGGCGCCGTGCACTTCGTGCTCGGCAACCACGAAACCATGGTGCTGTACGACGACCTGCGCTACGTCAACCCGAAGTACCTGCGCAGCGCCCAGCTGCTGGGCCGCAGCTACCCGCAGCTGTATGGTGCCGATTCGGTGATCGGGCAGTGGCTGCGCACCCGCCCGGTGCTGCTGAAGATCGGCGATACCCTGTTCCTGCATGGCGGCATCTCGCCCGAGGCGGTGCAGCTGGCGCTGGACCCGGCACGCACCAACGCGGCCTACCAGGCCTCGCTGGGCCTGCCCAAGGCCGAAGTGAAGGCCGACCCGGCCACGGCACCGCTGTATGACGGCAAGACCAGCCCGATCTGGTACCGCGGCTATTTCGATGGCCGCCTCGACACTGCGGGTGTGCAGGCCGTGCTCGACCGCCTGCAGCTCAAGCGCATCGTGGTCGGCCATACCTCGATGCCACACGTCAGCAGCTTCCACGGCGACCGCGTGATCGCGATCGACAGCAGCATCAAGAACGGCGAGAACGGCGAACTGCTGTTCATCGAGGAGGGCAAGCTCAGCCGTGGCCTGCTGGATGGTTCGCGGGTGCCGCTGGCGCTGGGTGAGCCGGGCCTGCAGGACTGAATGGAGGGACAGCGCGACGGCGCCGGGAGGTGCCGGCGCGCTCCACCTTCACCCGGTTTGCGGCTACCCTTCGGCAGCCGAGAGGCCCACCCCGCCCAGCCGGTGGGCCTGACCGTTACAGGAGCCCCCGCGCATGCGCGTTCTGATTGCTGAAGACGACCCGGACATCGCCTCCGGCCTGTGCGCCTCGCTGCGCCGGCAGGGGCACGTGGTCGACCACGTCGACAACGGTGCGCACGCCGATGCAGCACTGGGCTCGACCCAGTACGCACTGCTGGTGCTGGACCTGGGGCTGCCGCAACTGGATGGCCGCGACGTGCTGCAACGACTGCGCCAGCGTGGCGATGGCCTGGCGGTGCTGGTGGTGACCGCGCGTGACGGCCTGGCCGAGCGGGTGCGCGTGCTCGACCTCGGTGCCGACGACTACCTGGTCAAGCCGTTCGCACTGGACGAATTCGAAGCCCGCGTGCGAGCACAGCTGCGGCGGGTCACCAGCAACGGTAATCCGGACCTGCGCGTCGGCCGCTTGCGCCTGGACTTGGCCGGGCACCGCGTCTGGATCGACGACCAATCACTTGAACTGACCGCACGCGAGTTCGGCCTGCTGTCGGCGCTGGCCGTTCGCGCCGAGCGCATCGTATCGCGCGCGCAGCTGGTGGAAGCGCTGTGCGACTGGGGCCAGGACCTGACCGACAACGGCCTGGACATCGCCCTGCACCGCCTGCGCCGCAAGCTGCAGCCCGGCGGCATGGGCATCCGCACCGTGCGCGGGCTGGGCTACATGCTGGAAGACGCGCAGGACGACAGCGCCCCGTGATCAGTGGACCGCCCAGCCTGCGCCGGCGCCTGCTTGCCTTCCTGGCGCTGCCGATGCTGGCCCTGCTCACTTTCAATACGATCCTGGCCTACTACGTTGCGCTGGACTACTCCAACCGCATCCACGACCGCAACCTCATCGACGACACGCACTCCTTCGCGCAGATGCTGAGCGGCATGCCGGTGACCAGCGAGCTGTCACCGCAGGCGCGCTTCCTGATCGAGTACGAGCCCGACGGCCATCGCTATTTCAACGTCGACAGCAGCCGCCAGGGGACACTCAGCGGCAATGCGGATTTCAGTGCCTACGCGCCTTCGCAGGAATGCACCGGCGTGGACCCCACCCTGTACGACGGCATTCTCAACGGCCAGCCGGTGCGCATGGCCACCGTCTGCACGCGTGCGATGAACGATCCGCAGGACCAGCTGGCGGTGACGGTGGCCGAAAGCATGGCCGAACGACGCCAGCGCGCGCGAGAGATCCTGATGATCATCATCCCGCTGATGACCATGCTGGCGCTGGGCACCGCCGCGCTGGTCTGGTTCGGGGTGACCCATGGCCTGCGCATCCTGACCCCGCTGAGGACCCGCCTGGCACAGCGCCGCGGCGAACTGGCGCCGATCTCCGACGCCGACGTGCCGGAGGAGATCCAGCCGCTGATCAGCACCATCGACGATCTGTTTGCCCGCCAGGCGGAAATGATCACCCTGCAGAACCGTTTCATCGCCGACGCTGCGCACCAGCTGCGCTCGCCGTTGGCCGGCATGGCCCTGCACGTGGACCAGGCACTGGCGCATGGCGACCCGGACACGGTGCGCGAGGCACTGCAGCACATCCGTCGGCTCAACCAGCGCACCGCGCGGGTCAGCACCCAGCTGCTGGCGCTGAGCCGGGCGCAGACCGTGCCCGATACCGTGGAGGCACTGGACCTGTGCGAACGGGTGCCACAGTGGGTCGGCATGCGCGTGCCCGAAGCGATCCGCGACGGCATCGACCTGGGCTACCTCGGCAGTCCCCACCCTCTGCGCGTGCTCGGCAACGGTGCCCAGCTGCAGGAGGCACTGGACAACCTGATCGACAATGCGCTGCGCTATGCCGGCCGCGGTGCGACCGTCACCGTCGGCGTGCATGCGCTGGATGACAATGACGTCGAACTGTATGTGGAGGACAACGGACCCGGCGTACCCGAGGAGCTGATGCCACGATTGGGCGAGCGCTTCTTCCGCGCCCCCGGCACCACCGCCAGCGGCACCGGCCTGGGCCTGGCCATCGCCCACGAGGCGGTGGAGCACTTCGGCGGCCGCCTGAGCTTCCTCAACCGGCCCGGTGGTGGACTGAAGGTCGCCATCTCGCTGCCGCTGCTGAAGGCATCCTGACCCGGCCGGGACGCTGAAAGGCTGGCGAAAATCGCGCTTGCGATCCTGACCCTCTCCACTGCCGTCCCGGAGCCGCCAGGTGACCGACTCGCACGACTTCTTCCTCCCCGGTGGCCCGCAGGGCGTGCTGCTGGTTCACGGCCTGACCGGTACCCCGGCGGAAATGCGCATGCTGGGCAAAGGGCTGAACAACGCCGGCTTCACCGTACACGGCGTGCAGCTGCCCGGCCATTGTGGCACCGTGGATGACCTGCTGGCGACCACCTGGGAACAGTGGTACCAGGGCGTGGAAGATGCGGCGGCAAGCCTGCGCGGCAAGGTCGACCAGCTGTTCGTCGGTGGCCTGTCGATGGGCGCGGTGCTGTCGCTGGCACTTGCTGCCCGACGACCGGACTGGGTGTCCGGCGTCGGCGTATATGGCGCCACGTTCCGCTACGACGGCTGGAACATTCCCGCCGTCGCCCGCCTCTCGTTCCTGTTGCCTTGGTTCAAACGCTTCAACATCGGCCGCGACCGCATGTTCATGGAAGAACCGCCGTACGGCCTGCGCGACGAGCGCCTGCGTGCGCAGGTCAGCGCCGCCATGCTGTCCGGCGACAGCGCCGCCGCCGGCCTGCCGGGCAATCCCTGGCACGCGCTGGCCGAGATGCGTGCGCTGAGCAACTGGACCCGCCGCCACCTGCACCAGGTCACCGCACCATGCCTGGTGATGCACGCCCGCGAGGACGACGTGGCCAGCATGGGAAATGCCGAACTGGTGATGTCGCGGGTCAGCGGCCCAAAGGAACTGGTGGTGCTGGAGGACAGTTACCACATGATCACCATCGACCGCGAACGTCGAGAGGTGATCCGCCGCAGCGCGCGCTTCTTCGCCGGGATCGGCGAACGCAGCGGCGCGCTCAAGGCGGTGGCCTGAGATGGGGGCACTTGCCACGCTGTTGTGGCTGGCCAATGTGGTACTCGATACCGGTGGCCAGCTCGCCTTCAAGGCCGCCGCCAGCGATCCGCAGGAGGGTGAGGGACTGCAACGCTGGAAACACATGCTCAGCCGCCCCTGGCTGTGGATCGGCATCGCCTGCTACGTGTTTGAGTTCGTCGCCTGGATTGCGTTCCTGTCGCTGGTTCCATTGTCCAAGGGCGTGCTGCTTGGCTCGATCAACATCGTCGCGCTGATGATCGCCGGCCGCATCCTGTTCCGCGAAAAGCTCACGCCATTGCGGGTGACCGGCATGCTGCTGGTCACGGCGGGCGTGGCGGTGGTGGGGGCCGGCTCATGAGGCGCCTGTATGTAATCGGCTTCCCGCTGCTGATGGCCTTCGACACACTGGCCCAGCTGTGCTTCAAATACGCCGGCGACGCCGCGCTGCCGGTGGAGGCCAACACGGCGTGGCTGCTGCGCGTGCTGTCGCAGCCGTGGGTGTACGGCGCCATCCTCGGCTACGTGGGGGCGTTCTTCACCTGGATGAGCCTGCTGCGGCATGCGCCGATCGGTCCGGCGTTCGCGGCTTCGCACCTGGAAGTGATCAGCGTGCTGCTGCTGTCGGCGTGGCTGTTGAACGAACCACTGACTCTGCACCACCTGGTCGGTGCGGTCCTGATCGTGGCCGGCATCGCCTGCCTCGGTCGCGCCGAAGCAGACGATCCGCACAGCCCCGCCGCAAGCACGCCATGAGCGCGCGGCGATGAGCCTGTTCGCGCGCGAACTGCCGCCGACGGCTGGCCTGCCGATGCAGGCCAGCGACTTCCTTCCCGGTGGCGGCGACCTGCGCGAGATCCTGGCCAACCAGCTCGGCACACCGCCGCTGCAGCTGACCTGTTCCGGTACCCACGCGCTGCTGATCGCGCTGCGCACGCTGCGCAAGCGTGCGCCAAAGCGCGACACAGTGATCATGCCGGCCTACACCTGCCCGCTGGTGCCGATCGCGGTGCACAGCCTCGGCCTGCGCGTGCAGCTGTGCGATACCCGGCACGGCCACTTCGACTTCGATCCCGGCCAGCTCAAACGGTTGGCCGATGCGCGTACGTTGGCGATCCTGCCGACCCACCTGGGCGGGCGCATCGCCGATGTCGAACAGGCCTGCGACATCGCACGCGGCGCCGGCACCCGGGTCATCGAAGATGCCGCACAGGCGCTGGGTGCACGGGTGGGCAACAGCAGTGTCGGCCTGCGTGGCGATATCGGATTCTTCAGCCTCGCTGCAGGGAAGGGACTGAGCCTGCACGAAGGCGGCCTGCTGGTCAGCCGCGATGACGAACTGCGCGCCGAACTGGCCGAGCATGCCGCCGAACACGTGCGCTTCAACCTGCGCTGGGAGCTGCTTCGCAGTGTGCAGCTGCTTGGCCTTGCCGCCTGCTATCGCCCCTCGCTGCTGTCGCTGGTGTACGGCAATCCGCTGCGCAGCGCACTGCAGCGTGGCGATCTGGAAGACGCGGTCGGTGACATTTTCCCGCTGGACATACCGCAGCACCAGGTCAGCCGATGGCGGCAGAACATCGGTGCCCATGCCGCGCGGCGCCTGCCGGCCTTCCTGCAGGCAGGGCGCCTGCGTGCATTGCAGCTGCGCGTGCAGCTGGCACAGCTGCCAGCCGTTGAGGTGGTCGACGGCCTTGCCGGTAGCGGTGGCACCTGGCCGATGCTGATGCTGCTGCTGCCCAGTCAGCGCGCCCGCGATGCCGTATTGAAAGACCTGTGGCCACGCGGGCTCGGCGCCAGCCGCATGTTCATCCATGCCCTGCCCGACTACGCGTACCTGCGCGGCATCGTGCCGCAGGACGACATGCCCAACGCACGCGACTTCGCCGCACGCATGCTCACCCTTGGCAACAGCGCCTGGCAGACCCGTGAGGAGACGGGCGAAATACTGCAGGTCCTGGCCCGCGCCTGACCGGCACGTGCATGCGTGGCCTGCGCTCCGCGCATTCATCCATGTACTTTCCTGAACGCTTTCCCAGCCCGTCAAAAGCGCCTTTCAACAGGAAAGGAACGAGAAAGGCGGCCTGCCTACATTGAGCCTGCCCCGGCAATGTGCCGGACGCCTTTCTCATCGACGGACCTGCCCATGCACTGGAGCATCCTGTGTGACTTCGACGGCACCATCAGCCTCGAAGATGTCATCGACTCGCTGCTGGAAAAGTACGGCCAGCCGGGCTGGCAGGAACTGGAAGACCAGTGGAAGGCGGGAAAGATCGGCTCGCGTGAATGCATGCAGGGCCAGGTGCGGCTGCTGGAACTGAATCCGGCCACGCTTGATGCCCATCTGGACCAGGTGCAGATCGATCCAGGTTTCGTCGCCTTCGTCGCTCGCACCGAGCAGCTGGGCCTGCCACTGCGCATCGTCAGCGACGGCCTGGACTATGCGATCCATCGCATCCTCGCCAACCACGGCCTGGCGCAGCTGCCGGTGGTGGCCAACCACCTGCGCTGGTGCGATGACCACTGGGAACTGGAATCGCCCTACCAGGCCGAAGGCTGCCGCAGTGGCACCTGCAAATGCGCCTGCGCCGCGCAGGCGCGCGCCAACGAAGCACCGCGCGTGCTGATGATCGGCGACGGCAGCTCGGACTTCTGCGTCTCTGAAGACGCCGACTTCGTGTTCGCCAAGCGCCGTCTGATTACCCATTGCACGAAGGCCGGCATCGCGCATGCCGCCATCGATACCTTCCACGATGCAATCGCACTGTTGCCGCGCCTGCTCGATGGCAGCCTGCTGCAGCCACGTCACCCCGACGCCAGCCCGCAGCCCGCCGCACTGCCCCTGCTGCTTGCCACCGCCTGAGCACTCCCTTCCATGCGCGCTCCCCTGTTACCCCTTTCGAACGTCCTTCACGGAACCGAACTGCATGAATATTTTTGACAAGAACGCCGACGCCGCTGCCTCCGATGCGCAGCTGCTGGCCGACGAAGCCCGCTACAGCTCCTTCGGCGACACCGTCCACTACGTCGATCCGCCGAAGATCTTCCAGCGCGGCGAAGGCAGCTACATGTTCGACGGCGCGGGCGTGCCCTACCTCGACCTGCAGATGTGGTACTCGGCGTGCAACTTCGGCTACAGCAACAAGCGCCTGAACGATGCACTGAAGGACCAGATCGACACCCTGCCGCAGGTCGCCAGCCAGTACCTGCACCCGACCCGCGTGCAGCTGGCCAAGACCATTGCCGTGGACATGCACGAGAAGTTCGGCCTCGACGGCCGCGTGCACTTCAACGTCGGCGGTGCGCAGGCCATTGAGGACTCGCTGAAGATCGTGCGCAACGCGCGCGGCGGCAAGAGCCTGATGTTCGCCTTCGAGGGCGGCTACCACGGCCGCACCCTGGGTGCGTCGTCGATCACCTCCAGCTACCGCTACCGCCGCCGCTACGGCCACTTCGGCGAGCGCGCGATGTTCATCCCGTTCCCGTACCCCTTCCGCCGCCCGAAGGGCATGACCCCGGACGAGTACTCCGACCACTGCGTGTGGCAGTTCGAGCGGCTGTTCGAAAGCGAGTACAACGGCGTGTGGGATCCCAAGGTCGGCCAGGCCGAGTACGCCGCGTTCTACGTCGAGCCGATCCAGGGCACCGGTGGCTACGTCATCCCGCCGCGCAACTTCTTCACCGGCCTCAAGCGCGTGCTGGACAAGTACTGCATCCTGATGGTCGTCGATGAAATCCAGATGGGCTTCTGGCGCACCGGCAAGCTGTGGTCGATCGAGCACTTCGGCGTGACCCCGGACGTGCTGGTGTTCGGCAAGGCGCTGACCAACGGCCTGAACCCGCTGTCGGGCCTGTGGGCGCGCGAAGAGCTGATCAACCCGACCGTGTTCCCGCCGGGCTCCACCCACTCCACCTTCAATTCCAACCCACTGGGCACCCGCCTGGGCCTGGAAGTGCTGAAGCTGGGCAAGGAAATGGATTACGAGCGCACCGTGCCGGAAAAGGGCGCGTACTTCCTCGACGGCCTGCGCGGCCTGCAGAAGCGCCACCCGGAAATCGGCGACGTCGACGGCCTGGGCCTGGCGCTGCGTGCGGAAATCTGCCAGGCCGACGGCTACACCCCGAACAAGGAGCTGCTGGACCGCATGGTCGACATCGGCCTGGCCGGTGACCTGCTGCACGACGGCAAGCGCATGGGCCTCGTGCTCGACGTGGGTGGCTGGTACAAGAACGTGATCACCTTCGCGCCGTCGCTGGACATCAGCTACGAAGAGATCGGCCTGGCGATCACCCTGCTCGACCAGGCGCTGACCAAGGCCAAGGGCTGAGGTCGATGCGCTGCCGGTTCCCGTGCCGATGGAGATGACGTCACGCGCATCCAGCACCGCGCTGGAACCGGCCGTGCTGCTGGAGGGCTTCCTGGCCCACCCGCCGCTTGGATTCGAGGCAGGCCTGCTCCCCAGCGGCCTGCCGACCTTCCGTGCGCCGCTCGACCTGACCACCACGATGGACGAAGACCTGCGCGGCAAGCTGCTTGGCTTGCCGCTGTCGCGCCTGTGGCGGCCGTGGATCACCTGGAAGACGCGCTTCGTCGGTGCCACCAGCACCGAGTACACCCCGCTGCCGGCACACGTTGCCCCGGAGGCGCTGGCCGAGGACGTGACGCGTCACGCGATCGGCGATACCCGGCTGCTGGTGGTGAAGGACCTGGCAGTCGATTCACCGCTGCTGGACGACGCGGCCAACGCACACAGCGGCGCCTTCCTGCAGGCGCTGCTGGCACGCGGCTTCGTCGAACTGGAAGGCATGCCGCTGGCCTGGGTGGCGATCGATTTCGATTCGCTCGATGGCTATCTCGGCCGCCTGTCATCCTCGCGCCGCAAGAACATCCGTCGCAAGTTGCGTTCGCGCGATGACCTGCAGATCGACTGCATCGCCACCGGCAACCCGGCCCTGGCCGACCCGCAACTGCAGGCCGAACTGTACGCGCTGTACCTGGACGTATACGCGCAGAGCGCGGTGCATTTCGACCAGCTCGACCTGTCCTATTTCCAGTACCTGCTGGCCGACAGCCAGGGCCAGGGACGGATGTTCCTGTACCGCCACCAGGGCCGGTTGATCGGCTGGAACCTGTGCTACGTGCATGCCGGCAAGCTGGTGGACAAGTACATCGGCCTGGCCTATCCGCAGTCGCGCGAGCACAACCTGTACGCGGTCAGCTGGATGCACAACCTCGAGTACGCGCTGCGGCACGGCCTGAGCCACTACGTGGCCGGCTGGACCGACTCGCGCATCAAGGCCGAACTGGGTGCGCGCTTCACCTCCACCCGGCACGCGATCCACGCACGCTCCCCGCTGCTGCGTGCCGCCCTTCGCAGGCTGGCCCCGTACCTGCAGGGCGAACCTGATGGAGGCGGTTGAACGATGCCGGTGCGTTCGCCGCTGATCCTGGACCTGGACGGTGGCGTGCTGCCGCTGCCCCGGGCGCAGATCCTGGCCCTGCCGCAGTGGCACGACCCGCTGCGCTTCGCCTGCAGCAATGCCACCCTGGACCGTTTCGCCGCCGAAGTGCTGGCACCGCTGCCCGCGCAGCTCGGCACGGTCATGCTCGGCAGTGGTGACTTCCACCATCTCAGCCTGCCGCTGCTGCGCCGCATGCATGGGCAGGCGCCATTCCAGCTGGTCGTGCTGGACAACCATCCGGACAACATGCGGTTCCCGCTCGGCATGCACTGCGGCTCGTGGGTGAACGCCGCCAGCAAGCTGCCGCAGATCTCGCACATCCATGTGCTCGGCATCACTTCCAGCGATATCGGCCTCGGTCATGCCTGGGAGAACCACTGGCGACCGCTGATGGGTGGACGCCTGACGTACTGGTGCATGGACGTGGACGTGGGCTGGGGCCACCGCCTCGGCATGGGCCGTGCGTTCCGACGCTTCGAGCACCCGGAAGCACTGGTCGCCGCGTTCGCCGCCGAGCAGGCCGCATCCCCACAGCCGACCTACCTGTCGATCGACAAGGATGTGTTCGCCGAGGACGTTGCCCGCAGCAACTGGGACCAGGGCCGCTTCCAGCTGGAACACGCGCTGGTGGTGATCGAAGCACTGCGCGCCGGTGGCCTGGTCGGCAGTGACATCACCGGCGAAGTGTCGCTGGCCAACTACCAGAGCCGCTTCAAGCGCTGGCTATCGTCGCTGGATGGCCAGCCCGACATCCGTGTCGATGACCTGCCCGCGTGGCAGGCGCGGCACCAACAGGTGAACCGCGAGCTGCTGGCGGCTATGGCTTCGGTGCCAACCGCCTGCTGACCGCGTCCGGTCGTGCCGGCCGCTGGCCGGCAACCTCGTTGTTCCCGGGCGCATGCGGATGCCGGCCAGCGGCCGGCACTACACTGGACTTCCGCCCCGGAGCCGCCGCGATGCCCCAGACCGTCATCCCGCAACTGCGCATGCACCACGCCGATACCACCCTGCCGTTCTACGTGCAGGGACTGGGTTTCGTAGTCGACTGGGAACACCGCTTCGAACCAGGCTTCCCACTGTTCGCCCAGCTCACCCGCGACGGCCAGACGATCTTCCTCACCGAACACAGCGGCGACTGTGAGGTCGGCGGCGCGGTGTACTTCATCGTCGAGGACGTAGACGCGCTGCACCGCGCCTTCAGCGCCGCGGGTGTCCCCATCGAACAGCCGCCGCATGACACCGAATGGGGCAGCCGCGAGATGCGGCTGCGTGACCCCGACGGCAACCGCCTGCGCTTTGCCACCCACCTGGACTGAACAACGCGGGCTTGAGGCGGATATACGAAACATATACGCTTCGTATATTCCCACTCCAGGACCGCCGATGGGCATCGTCAACATCGATGACACCCTGCACGACCAGTTGCGCCGTGCCTGCACTGTCTCCAGCCGTTCGATCAACGCCCAGGCCAACTTCTGGATCCGGGTCGGCATGCTGTGCGAGATGAACCCCACGCTGAGCTTCCAGGACATCGTCGCCAGCGAACTGCGGGCTGCCGGCGTGCAGCCGCCGCTGCTGGCACCGGGACAGGTCTGAGCAGATGGCGATCATCAAGCGCCCCGACGAGATCGCGCTGATGGCCGAATCCGGGCGCCTGCTGGCCCAGGTGTTCGCCGCACTCGACCAGCTGCCGCTGCAGGGCCGCAGCACGATGGAGATCAACGATTTCGTCGAACGCATGATCGTCGACGAGCTGCAGGCGCGGCCGGCCAGCAAGGGCCAGTACGGCTTCCCGTACGTGCTCAATACCTCGATCGACAACGTGATCTGCCACGGCGTGCCCAGCACCACCGACGTGCTGCGTAACGGCCAGATCGTCAACCTCGACATCACCTTGGAGAAGAACGGCTACATCGCCGACTCCAGCACCACCTACCTGGTGGGCGAGGTCGACTACGCCGCGCGCAGGCTGGTGCAGACCGCCTACCAGGCGATGTGGAAAGGCATCGCTGCGGTGCGCCCCGGTGCACGCCTGGGCGACATCGGCCACGCCATCGCCCGCTACGCGCGCAGCCACGGCTACAGCGTGGTGAAGGAATACTGCGGCCATGGCATCGGCCAGGAAATGCACGAGGAACCGCAGATCCTGCACTACGGCCATCCCAACACCGGCCTGGTGCTGGAAGAAGGCATGGTGTTCACCATCGAGCCGATGCTCAACCAGGGCAGGCCGGCCATCCGCCAGCAGCCGGACCAATGGCCGGTCTACACCCGCGACGGCAAGCTGTCTGCCCAGTTCGAGCACACCGTGGCGGTTACCCGCAGCGGCGTGCGCGTATTGACCCTGCGCCCCGGCGAAACGCCATTGTGCGCGGTGGATGCGGCCTAGAGCGGACGCAGCAGAAGCAGCGTTGCCAGGCAGAACATGAAGATCGCGACGCCCCCATCCAGCACCCGCCAGGCGTCCGGCCTGCGGAACACCGGCTGCAACAGGCGCGCGCCATAGCCCAGCGTGCAGAACCAGGCCACGCTGGCGGCGCACGCACCGGCGGCGAAGGCCCAGCGCAGGTCACCGGGGTAGCGCGTGGACAGGCTGCCCAGCAGCACCACGGTATCCAGATAGACGTGCGGGTTGAGCAGGGTGAAGGCCAGGCAGGTCAGCAGCACTTGCCGTCCGCTGCCGCCCTGCGCCTCGGCGGCGGCCAGCACACTGCCACCGCGCCATGCGCGCAGCCCCGCCTGCAGGCCATACCAGAGCAGGAAGGCCGCGCCACCGAAGCGCAGCACCTGCAGCAGCAGCGGCCACTGCAGCACCAGCACGCCCATGCCGCCCACGCCCGCCAGGATCAACGCGATGTCCGCGCCGGCGCAGGCCAGCACCACCTTCCCCACATGGCGCTGCTGCAGGCCCTGGCGCAGGACGAAGGCGTTCTGCGCACCGATGGCGATGATCAGGCCGGCACCTGCGAACAGGCCGGCGGCGGTAGCGGCGATCCACATCAGGACAAGCCAGGCAGCGAAGGGATGCGCAGGGTGCGGCCAACGGCCGGTTAAGACAATCTGGTTTTTCTTTATCCTGTGCAGGAAAACTGAAGAGGCGACGGCATGGACCTGGTACATCCGCAGCTGGCCGCATTCGCTGCGGTGCTGGAAGAAGGCAGCTTCGAGGCCGCGGCACGCCGCCTGTCGATCAGCCCGTCGGCACTGTCGCAACGGATCAAGGCCCTGGAGGACAGGCTCGGGCAGGTGTTGCTGGTTCGCCAGGCACCGTGCCGCCCCACCGCCGCGGGTGAAGCGCTGCTGCGCCGGGTACGGCCGATGCAGGCACTGGAAGCCGAGGCGCTGGCCGAGCTGCTGCCCGAGCGTGGCAACGACGCTGCGCGTACGCCCATCCCCCTGGCGGTCAACGACGACTCGCTTGACACCTGGTTCGTGCCGGCCATCGCCGACCTGCACCAGCGCCATGGCTACCTGTTCGACCTGCGCATGGACGACCAGGACCACACCCTGCAACTGCTGCGCGATGGCAGCGTGCTCGGCGCGGTCACCGCCGAAAGCCAGCCGGTGAAGGGCTGCAACGTGTACCCGCTCGGCGCCATGCGGTACCAAGCGATTGCTTCGCCCAGCTTCGCCCGCCAGTACTTCAGCGACGGCATGCAGGCTGCGGCACTGGCGCGCGCACCGATGCTGGTGTTCAACCGCAAAGATGAACTGCAATGGCGCTTCGTGCGGCGCCTGACCCGCGCGCGCCTGCAGCCGCCGCTACACTACCTGCCCTCCTCCACCGGTTTCGTCGAAGCCGCCGCGTGCGGACTCGGCTGGGGCATGGCCCCGGAAACCCTGGTCGCGCCCGCCGTGTGCGCTGGCCGCGTGGTGGTCCTGGAACCCCGCCGCTGGCTCGATGTGCCGCTGTACTGGCAGCATGCCGCCGTGCGCTCAAGCACGCTGCAGCACATCACCCAGGCGCTGCGCACTGCGGCCAGCGGCACCCTTCGTTGAGGACGAAACGATGATCGCAGACCCGGGCTTCACGCGGCGCGCACTACCGTTTGCGCACTTCTTTACCACTGGGACGGCATGGGCGTGATCGGCCGACGTACGAGGATGCACCGCGCGAAGGCCGCACTGGCGCTGGTGCTGGCGACCTGCCTGCCAACCGCTGCGTCCGCGCAGAACAGCAACGACGCCCCCGCATTGGACTGGGAACAGGCACGGCAACGCCTGGAGCAGGTCTCCGATGCGCTGGCGGCCGCTGATGCAGCGGTACGCAACAAGCAGGACCTGCAGGACGCCACGCGCCTGCTGCGCCTGCCGGAGATCACCGGCGAAGTGCGCCGCCTGCAGTTCCAGAAGACCCTGACCCTGCCACTGGGTTCGCTGGCGCCGGTGGCTGAAGCCTTCGGTATCGATTCGCCACTGTCGTTCACCGAGCGCGACTGGCGTACACGCCCGGTAGTGACCGCGGTGCTGCCGCTGTACACCGGCGGCGTGATCCCGGCCGCGCAACGTGCGGCCAGCGCCGCCCATGAGCAGGCCAACGCCGAGCGCGAGGCACAGCGCCAATCATTGACCGTGCAGCTGGCCCAGGCCTACTTCGGCCAGCGCCTGGCCGAGCAGGCGGTGGACGTGCGCCGCGACGTGCGCGACGGCCTCAACCGCCACCTGTCCGATGCCGAAAAGCTCGAACGCGAGGGCTTCGCCACCCGCGCGCAGCGCCTGCAGGCCACCGTGGCCCGCGACAAGGCCGAGCGCGAGTATCAGAAGACGGTGAATGACCTGGCCACGCTGAAGGCCGCGCTGTCCACGCTGCTGCGCAGTGGTGGCGAGGTGCAGCCGGTGTCGCCGCTGTTCGTGCAGCGCGTGCCGCTGGAACCGGTGACCAGCTTCGAGCGCACGGCGCAGGCGCGCCAGCCGCAGATCGCGCGCTTGCGCGCGATGGTGGCGCAGGCCGAACAGGGCGTGCGCGTGCAGCAGGCCAAGCTGAAGCCGCAGATCTTCGCCTTCGGCCAATACGACTTCCGTCGCCGCGACGAGATGCTGACCGACCCGGACTGGGCGTTCGGCATCGGGCTGAAGTACACCTTCCTGTCACCGAACTCGCGGCCGGCGCAGATCAGCGCCGCGCGTGCACAACAGGACCAGGCCGAAGCCGGCCTGCGCGAGGCCGAGAACCAGGTCGCACTGGGTGTGCGCAAGGCCTGGAACGAACTGGAAACCGCGCGCCAGCAGTTCGTGCTGCTCGACAGCAGCATCGCCCAGGCACAGGAAAACCTGCGCCTGCAGGAGCTGGCATTCCGCGAAGGCCAGGCCACCTCGCTGGATGTGATCGATGCGCGGCTCGGCCTGGGCGGCGCCCGTGTCGAGCGCGCACAGGCCGCCTACCAATACGACATTGCGCTGGCACAGTTGCTGGAGATCAGTGGACAGATGGACCGTTTCGAAGAATTCCGGCGGCGTGCGGACGAGGTGATCGACCATGAGTGATGTGCTGCACGACGATGCGACGACGCCCCCCGGCAAGCGACGGCTGGGACCGATCCTGCTGGTGGTCCTGCTGGTCGCGGTGGTGCTCGGCCTGTGGCTGGCCTGGCGCAGCCCGGCCGACCAGATCCAGGGCATGGCCGATGCGGACACGATCAACGTGGCCGCCAAGATCACCGCGCGCGTGGCCGAGCTGAAGGTGCGCGAGGGCGATCGCGTGCAGCCCGGGCAGGTGCTGTTCCTGCTCGACAGTCCCGAAGTGGCCGCCAAGGAACAGCAGGCGCACGGCGCATTGGCCGCTGCGCAGGCGGTGGCCGACAAGGCCGATGAAGGCGCGCGCAGCGAAGACATCCGTGCCGCCGAAGCGAACTGGAAGCGGGCCGAAGCCGGCGCGACACTGGCCGAAGCCACCTACCGGCGCGTGCAGAACCTGTTCAACGAAGGGGTGATGACCCGGCAGAAGCGCGATGAAGCGCATGCCCAGGCCACCAGTTCGCGCGAACTGGCCCGCGCCGCCCGCGCGCAGTACGACATGGCATTGGCCGGCGCCCGCGAGCAGGACAAGCGCGCCGCGCAGGGCCAGGTACAGCAGGCGCAGGGCGCGGTGGCCGAGGTCAACGCCGCGCGAGCAGAAGTGGAAGGACGTGCGCCGGTGGCGGGCGAGATCAACAAGCGCATGGCCGATCCGGGCGAGCTGGTGCCGGCCGGCTATCCGGTGTTCACCCTGGTCGACATCGACCGCATGTGGGTGGCGATGAACCTGCGCGAATCGCAGATGCAGGGCCTGAAGGTCGGCAGCAAACTGCAGGGCAGCGTGCCGGCGCTGGGCCTGGATGGTGAGTTCGAGGTCTACTTCATCAATCCGGCCGGCGACTACGCAACCTGGCGTACCACCCGCCAGTCGTCCGGCTATGACGTCCGCAGCTTCGAGGTGCGGGTGCGCCCGGTACGCCGCATCGAGGGCTTCCGCCCCGGCATGAGCGTGCTGTTCGCATGGCCCCAGCACTGAGCCCGGACCGCAACGGCTTCGCCGCTTCGTGGCGGCGCGAGCTGCAGTCGCTGCGCAGCAACCGTGCCGACCTGCTGCTGGTCACCCTGCTGCCCCTGCTGATGCTGGTGGTGATGGCGTGGATGTTCACCCCTTCGGTGATGCGCGACATCCCGATCGCTGTGGTCGACCTTGACCACAGCAGTGACAGCCGCCTGCTGATGCGCATGCTCGACGCAAGTCCCGGCGTACGCGTCGCCAGCCAGCCAGCGGACCTGGAGGACGCACGCTCGCAGTTGCGCCGCCTGGACGTGTTCGCCATCGTGCTGGTACCGCGCGATGTCACCCGCCAGGCGTTGCGTGGACGCCAGGGCACGGTGTTCGCCTATTACAACGCCACCTACATGACCACCGGCCAGTCCGCGGCGCGCGATATCGGCGACGCGGTTTCCGCATGGAACGCACGCCTGCTGCGCGAGCGCATCGGCCTGCAGGTCGGCCCGGGCAAGCTGCGCGCGGCGCCGATCGCGGTGCAGTCGGACATCCTCTACAACCCGGCGCGCAGCTACGAATTGTTCCTGCTGCCACTGATCTTCCCGGCGGTGCTGTCACTGGTACTGGCACTTGCGGTGGCCGGCAGCCTCGGCCGCGAGATCCGAGATGGCACCCTGCCCGCCTGGTTGGCTCGCACGCCGTGGTCGGCGATCGCCGGCAAGGTCGCGCCGTACCTCCTGCTGTTCTCGCTGTATGGCGCGCTCGGCATCGGCTACCTGGCCTCGCTGCGCGGCGATGGTGTGGCCGGCAGCGTGCTCCTGCTGCTGCTCGCACAGCCACTGTTCTACCTGGCCACGGCCGCCTACGCGTTGTTTTTCGTCGGCGTCACCCGCGACATGGGTACCGCGCTGTCCGCGGTGGGTCTGAGCATCGGCACCGCACTGGCGTTTTCCAGTGCCACCTTCCCGGTGCTGGACGGGCCGTTGTTTACCCGCGTCTGGCACCAGCTGCTGCCATTGAGCGCCTACATCAAGCTGCAGACCCAGCAGCAGTTCATCGGCTCGCCGCTGCAGGTTTCGGCATGGCCGCTGGCTACGCTGCTGTTGATGACGGTGGTGGCCGGTGGCATCGGCGGCCTGCGCCTGATCGCCTTTGCACGCACGCCTGCCGCCGCACAATCCGCAGGGGCTGACGCATGAGCATGCTCTGGCGCAGCCTGCGGCAGACCCTGATGGCGGTGCTGTGCGACCGCTACGCGATCGTGGTGATGGTCGGTGCGGTGATCCTGTATTCGTTCTTCTATCCAGCCGCCTACCGGCACCAGGTGGCCGGCAACCTGCCGGTGCTGGTGGTGGACGAAGACCATAGCGCGACCAGCCGCGAGCTGCTGCGCAAGCTCGACGCACTGCGCGTTGCGCGCGTGGTCGGGCAACCGGCGGACGTCGACAGCGCACGCGAGCAGCTCGAAGCCGGCCACGCCGAAGGCATCGTCGTGATCCCGGCCAACCTGGAGCGCGACATCCTGCGCGGCCATCCGGCCAAGCTGGTATTGCTTGGCAACGGCGCCTACCTGGGCCGTGCCAGCTGGGTGCTGGGCAGCGTGGCCGATGCACTGGGCGCATTCGGGCGCGACGCCGTGGTCGGCCAGGCCGCCTTCATGGGCGCGCCACAGGCACCGCCGGTCACCCTGGTACAGCGCCCGCTGTACAACACCCAGGAAGGCTATGGCAGCGCCATCGTGCCCGGCGTGGCCGAGCTGATCGTGCATCAGACGCTGCTCATGGGCATCGGCGTCCTGCTCGGCGGCCGCCGCCTCGCACTCGGTCGGCGCCTGCGCTTCGACCTGCCGACCCTGGCCGGCATGGCGATGGGCTTCGGCCTGATCGGCCTGTTCGGCCTGTTCTGGTACGCCGGTTTCACTGCCTGGGTGCAGGACTATCCGCGCGGCGGCAACCCGCTGGGCCAGCTGCTGGGCGGCACCTTGTTCATCGCCGCGACGGTGGCCTTCGGCCTGTTCGTCGGCAGCTTCTTCCGCACCCGCGAGCGCGCCTTCCAATACATCATCGCCACCTCGATCCCGCTGTTTTTCCTGGCCAACCTGTCGTGGCCGGCGGTGATGACGCCGCAACCGCTGGTCTGGCTGGCACAGCTGCTGCCGACCACCTCGGGCATCAACCTGATGGTGCGCCTGAACCAGATGGACGCCCGCCTGGCCGACATCAGCCACGAACTGATCACCCTCACCGTCCTGCTGCTGCTCTACGGCAGCCTCGCCACCTGGCGCCTCCTCGCAAAAAAGGGGACGGAGGGGATTAAGTCGTAAGCGGCTGGTTTGGGAGATTGCGACTTAATTCCCTCCGTCCCCTTTTCCTGCAACGAAGAACGCCGGCGCTGGGCCGGCGTTCAAGTACTGCGATGTGGAAGGGGAAAACTGGGGCTGTCGGCGATCGATCAGCGATAGACGCGTTCGCAGCGGCGCTCGACCACGCGGTCGCCATTCTTCTGCTGGCTGTTGCCCTGGATCTGGCGACCGGCCGCACCACCGGCCACAGCACCGGCCACGGTAGCGAGCTTCTTGCCATTGCCGCCGCCCACCTGGTTACCCAGCAGGCCGCCGATCACCGCGCCGGTGGCCGTACCGGCGATGCGGTTCGGATCGCGCGAGTTGCGCTGCACTTCCACGTTCTTGCAGACCACGCGGCTGCCGTCGTTGAACTTGCGTCCCTCATCGCGCGGCCCATACGTCTGCGCGCCGGCCACCGACGAAGCCGCCAGCAGGGTGCCCAGCACAAGCAATCGGGTCGAGGTCTTCATGGCCATCTCCTGAGTTCCGGTATGGCGCAAGTGTCCTCCCGCGGTTGGCAACCCAAGGTGAAATGCGCGTGTCCGCCACCTCATTGGCCATCGCGCGTTCAGGAAGAAAATCCGCGCCCATCACGATCAGCCATCGTGATGGGCGCCGTCTCCCTACCGGCGTGCTGCCTTGCTAGAACTCTTCCCAGCCACCGGCGTTCGCCGCCAGTGTCGGTTCGATGCGGGGTGAAAGCGCAGCGGGCCGGCGTACCGGGGTGACCGTCGCAGCTACCGCTGCCAATGCGGGGCGTACCACCGCCGCTGCCGTCGCCGCCCCCGTGCGGAACACCGAAACCGCCTCAGCCAGCAGGTTGGCCTGCTCTTCCATCGAGCGTGCCGCTGCACTGGCCTCTTCCACCAGCGCCGCATTCTGCTGCGTGGTCTCATCCATCTGCACCACAGCCTGGTTCACCTGCTCGATGCCCGAGCTCTGCTCCTGCGATGCGGCGGAGATATCAGCCATGATGTCGGTCACGCGCTGCACCGACGCCACGATCTCGCCCATCGTGGTGCCTGCCTGGCGGACCAGCGCCGATCCATCGGCGACCTTGCCGACCGAATCCTCGATCAGGCTCTTGATCTCCTTGGCCGCACCGGCCGAGCGCTGTGCCAGCGTGCGCACCTCACTGGCCACCACCGCAAAGCCCCTGCCCTGCTCGCCTGCACGCGCGGCTTCCACCGCCGCGTTCAAGGCCAGGATGTTAGTCTGGAAGGCGATGCCGTCGATGACACTGATGATCTCGGCGATCTTCTTCGACGAGGCTTCGATGGCCGACATCGTGGTGACCACCTGTCCGACCACCTCGCCGCCCTGCGACGCGACACCGTGCGCGCCAATCGCGAGTTGATTGGCCTGGCGTGCGTGCTCGGCATTCTGCTTCACGGTGGAGGTCAGTTCCTCCATCGACGCCGCAGTCTCTTCCAGGTTCGCCGCCTGTTGCTCGGTGCGCCGCGACAGGTCGGTGTTGCCCGCGGCGATCTCGCCTGCCGCCAGGTTGATGCTGGACGCGCTGGCCTGGATGCGGCCGACGATCTGCGTGAGCTGGTCGACGGTGGCGTTGCAGTCATCGCGCATCCGGGCGAACACCCCGTGGAAGTCCCCCTGCATGCGCACGGTCAGGTCACCGCGCGAGATGGACTGCAACAGGCTCGATACCTGCACCAGGTTCTCGTCGGTGGTCTGCATCAGCCGGTTGAGCCCGGCCACCATGTCGTGGAAATCGTGAGCGAAGCGTTGCTCGTCACCGCGCAGGCTGAAGTCCCCCGCCGCTGCTGCCGTCGCCAGCCGGCGGATCTCGCCGTTGATCGCCGAAAGGCTGGTCTTGGTCTCGTCCATCGCCTGGGTGATCGCGGCCTTCTCGCCCGGCAGAGGATCCATGTCTACCGACAGATCGCCCCTGGCGTAGTGCTTCATTACTTCGATCAACCGGTTCTGCACCTGCACATGCGAGCCGACGAGCGCATTGGTCTCGTGCACCATGCGCCCGTAGTCACCGGGGAAGGCGCTCTCATCCATGCGATAGCTGAGGCTGCCCGCATCGTGCTGGCGAGCCAGTTCCCCCTGCGCCGCCATCACAGACTGCAATTGCGCCTGCATGCGCTGCATCGACCTGAGCAGCTGCGTCACCTCATCGTTGCCGGAGGCGTCGATGCTGCTGTCCAGCCGCCCGTTGGCGATGCCATCGGCGAGCTTCACGGCTCCCTCCAGCGGCCGGGTCAGGCTGCGGGTGATGGCCCATGCGGCCAGCGAGCCGAGTATCAGGCTCAGCACGCCGAACACGATCGACAAGGTGCCGGTCCACGCCTCGGTCGCGCGGTAGTCCTCGCGGCTGCGCGCCGTCAGCACCTCCTGGTGCCGCAGCAGGGTGGAGATCGCCTCGTTCCAGGCCGTCGCCAGGCCCTGCTCGGCAAGCAGCTCCTTGGCTGCACCGTCGAAATCGCCGGCCTTCATGCGCTCATGCAGTTGCCGGGTGGACGCGTCTGTGGCCTTGCGTGCCGCGTCGATCCGCGCGACCAGCGTATCGCCGGTGGCATCACGCGGAATCTTGATGTACTTGGCCCATATGGCGTCGTAAGCCTGCGACAGCTCCTGCGCCTTCCGATAATCCCTGTCGAAATCCTCACCGCGCTTGATCACCATCAGCCGGCGCTGCATCAGCACCGCATTATTGGTATCCAGCATCTCGTTCAACAACCGCATTTTCACCATGTTGACGTCCACCACTTTCTCGAACTGGGTGGACTTCAGGTGATTTCCGTACAACGCCAGGCCGACGATGGCGACGATGAACAGCAGCAGCAAACCAAACCCGGCGCCCAGCCGGGATCCCACTCGGAGGTTGCGTAAGGCGAGCATCTCAATTCCCTTGATCAATGGCCGTACGGTCGATGGCGGCGCAGGCAGGGGAAACTTTATGGGCCGATATTATTGTATCGATCCAGATATCCTGAAATGTGCGGGCTGTTGTGAAAACCGCGCACCGGCAAATTCCTGCAGCCGCGCATTGCAAACGTGCATCGGACCACCCAATATTCGACCTGAATGCGGGTTATTCATTTTGCGAGCCGGTGACGGCGCATGGAGAACGAGTAGCCAGCATTAACTTGGGCTGCGAAGAAGCCACCAGAGGCATGTGCCACGCTTCCTTCCGCCTCTGGCCTGGGAAAGAACGTTCGATACTTTCTCGAGAGAGCCTCATGAACTCGCGCTCAGTATCGGTGTTTCTCCGGAGTAGTCCCTGGCATCCATGACCGATGCAGAAGATGCATGGCGGCGTGGCGTCCGCCCACTGCAGAGCAAGCCACCACGTAGCCAGTGCAATGATTCGCATCGTCGCTGGCCCTCTACGCATCCTTCGACGTCCGTCGTGACCTGTGGCAAAGGCGCACCGCGATGCCATATGGCATTCAGCCCGGAGCGACCGCGCAAAGCTCTCTCGTGCTGGGCCATCAACAACAGCGCGGACCACGCTACAGTCGGCGCATGACCCTCGTCCTGCAGATTGAAGGCGCCGCCATTGATGACATCGCCAGCCTTTACACGGAGATCAACCGCGTGTTCATGGCCGGCGAGGCATGGCAGCTCGGGCCGAGCCTGGACGCACTGGACGACCTGCTGCATGGCGGCTATGGCGCGTTGGCCGGGCAGGCGCAGGCCACGCTGATCTGGCGCGATATCGCCCACAGCCGTGCGGCCCTGGGCGTGGAGGCGACCTGCCAGTGGCTGCAGGCCAAGCTGGACGCACCAGGCAGCTTCAACGCGCGGGCGATCGCCCGCCGGCTGCAGGCGGTGCGACAGGGCGAGGGCCCGACCTACTTCGAGATCGTCATGCAGATCTTCGACAGCCATCGGCAGATCACCCTGGTCCCGGCCTGAACCCTTTTTCGTGCCGCACCGGCCTGCCACCAGTGGCGGCAGCCCTGCGCCCCAGCAGTTACCATGGACGGCCCTGTACCGGCTCCGCTGCCGCCGCCCTCCGGTGCGGCCGGACGCCCCGATTCACGAGTCCCATGTCCAAAGACAAGTCCGCCGAACATACCCCGTTGATGAAGCAGTTCTTCGCAGCCAAGTCCGAGTATCCGGACCTGCTGCTGTTCTTCCGCATGGGCGATTTCTACGAGCTGTTCTACGACGACGCGCGCAAGGCCGCGCGCCTGCTCGACATCACCCTGACCCAGCGTGGCAGTTCCGGTGGCGCACCGATCCCGATGGCCGGCGTGCCGGTGCACGCGTACGAAGGCTACCTGGCACGGCTGGTGGCGCTGGGCGAGTCGGTGGCGATCTGCGAGCAGATCGGCGATCCCGCGCTGACCAAGGGCCTGGTCGAGCGCAAGGTGGTGCGTATCGTCACCCCCGGCACGGTCACCGACGAGGCGCTGCTGGATGAGCGCCGCGACACCCTGCTGATGGCCCTGTCGCGCAGCAAGCAGGGCTATGGCCTGGCCTGGGCCGACCTGGCCGGCGGCCGCTTCCTGGTCAACGAAGTGGAAACCGACGACGCTCTGGAAGCCGAACTGGCCCGTCTGGAACCGGCCGAGCTGCTGGTGCCGGACGAGGAGAACTGGCCGGAGTTCCTGCGCCAGCGCACCGGGGTGCGCCGCCGCGCACCGTGGCTGTTCGACGCCGACAGCGGCCGCCGCCAGCTGCTGGCGTTTTTCAAGCTGCATGACCTGAGCGGCTTCGGCATCGATGACAAGCCGCGCGCGACCGCAGCCGCGGGCGCCCTGCTCGGCTATGTCGAGGAGACCCAGAAGCAGCGCCTGCCGCACCTGACCTCGATCGCGATGGAAACCGCCGGCGAGGCGATCGCGATGAACGCCGCCACCCGCCGCCACCTGGAGCTGGATACGCGCGTGGACGGGGATACCCGCAACACCCTGCTGGGCGTGCTCGACAGTACGGTCACGCCGATGGGCGGGCGCCTGCTGCGCCGCTGGCTGCATCGTCCGCTGCGCCTGCGCGAGGTGCTGGTGCAGCGCCACCATGCGGTGGAAACCCTGATCGATCGCGGCGCGGACGCCGACATCCGCGAGCAGTTCCGCCGCCTGGGCGACCTGGAACGCATCCTCACCCGCGTTGCGCTGCGCTCGGCGCGCCCGCGCGACTTCTCCACGCTGCGCGACGGCCTGGGGCTGCTGCCGGCCGTGCGCGAGGTGCTGGCACCGCTGGACTCACCGCGCCTGCAGGCCCTGCATGCCGCACTTGGTGAACACGATGCGTGCGCGCGGCTGCTGGCCAGTGCCATCGCCGAAATGCCGCCGCTGAAACTGAGCGACGGCGGCGTGCTGGCTGACGGCTTCGATGAGGAGCTGGACGAGCTGCGCCGCCTGTCCACCCACGCCGACCAGTTCCTGGTGGACCTGGAACAGCGCGAACGCGAAAGCAGCGGCATTCCCACCCTGAAGGTGGGCTACAACCGCGTGCACGGCTACTACATCGAGATCAGCAAGGGCCAGTCCGACCGCGCGCCGGTGCACTACACCCGCCGCCAGACACTGACCAATGCCGAGCGCTACATCACCGAAGAGCTGAAGGCGTTCGAAGACAAGGTGCTGTCCGCGCGCGACCGTTCGCTGTCTCGCGAGAAGTACCTGTACGAGCAGCTGCTGGATACCCTCGGCGAACAGCTGGAACCGTTGAAGCAGTGCGCCGCTGCGCTGAGCGAACTGGACGTGCTGGCCGCCTTCGCCGAGCGCGCGCAGGCACTGGACTGGTCGCGGCCGGAACTGGAAACGGCACCGTGCCTGAAGATCGAGCGTGGCCGCCACCCGGTGGTCGAAGCGGTGCGCGAGCAGCCGTTCGAACCGAACGACCTGGACCTGCATCCGGACCGTCGCATGCTGGTCATCACCGGCCCGAACATGGGCGGTAAATCGACCTACATGCGGCAGAACGCGCTGATCGTGCTGCTGGCCCACATCGGCAGCTTCGTGCCGGCCAGCCGTGCGGTGATCGGCCCGATCGACCGCATCCTGACCCGCATCGGCGCCGGTGACGACCTCGCCCGCGGACAGTCGACCTTCATGGTCGAGATGGCCGAGACCAGCTACATCCTGCATCACGCCACCGCCCATTCGCTGGTGCTGATGGACGAGATCGGCCGCGGCACGTCCACCTACGACGGCCTGGCGCTGGCCGATGCGGTGGCCCGTCACCTGGCCTACCAGAACCGCTGCTACACGCTGTTCGCCACCCACTATTTCGAGCTGACCGCGCTGGCCGACGAACAGTACGAAGGCGGCCGCAGCGGCATCGCCAACGTGCACCTGGATGCGGTCGAGCACGGCGAGGCGCTGGTGTTCATGCACGCGGTCAAGGATGGCCCGGCCAACCGCAGTTTCGGCCTGCAGGTGGCCGCACTGGCCGGCCTGCCGCGCGCCACCGTGGCCCAGGCACGGCGTCGCCTGGCCGAACTGGAGCAGCGCGGCGGGGAGAGCCATGCCGCCGAACTGGCGCCGCAGGCGCTGGATGCCCCGCAGCAGTTCGGGCTGTTCGCCGCGCCATCGAACAAGGCACAGGAAGCGCTGGCGGCCATCGACCCCGATGAGCTGACCCCGAAGCAGGCACTGGAAGCGTTGTACCGCCTGAAGGCGCTGCTCTAGGACTGCCGCGCCCGGCCCCGGCTCCCGCCACGGCGCGGGCGGCCGTCCGAAAGGCTCTGCAAATCCTACTTCACGTTTCAATTGACAGAAACTATCGGCCTGAACGGATCATTCGATTATTCATTTCATCTGGCCCTAGCTAAAGTCGAGTGAAGATGTTCCACCCCCGTCTTCACCCGCAGGAGCCAGCCATGAGGCAGTCCGATAACACCAGTCCCAAGTGCCCGTATCACACCGCTCCGTCGCCGGCAGAAGGCGCCCAGCAGCAGCGTGAACTGAGCACCACGCCGAAGCAGAAGCACGGCGACGATCCGGTCACGCCGATGACCACGTCCTTCGGCGCACCGGTGGTGGACAACCAGAACAGCAGGACCGCTGGCCCGCGCGGCCCGCTGCTGATGGAAGACGTGTGGCTGCTGGAAAAGCTGGCCAACCTCAACCGCGAGATCATTCCCGAGCGCCGCATGCACGCCAAGGGCTCGGGCGCGTTCGGTACCTTCACCGTCACCCACGACATCACCCGGTACACGCGCGCCAAGCTGTTCGAGAAGGTGGGCAAGCAGACCGAGATGTTCGCGCGCTTCACCACGGTGGCCGGCGAGCGTGGTGCCGCCGACGCCGAGCGTGACATCCGCGGCTTCGCACTGAAGTTCTACACCGAAGAAGGCAACTGGGACCTGGTCGGCAACAACACGCCGGTGTTCTTCCTGCGCGACCCGCGCAAGTTCGCCGACCTCAACAAGGCCGTGAAGCGCGACCCGCATACCAACCTGCGCAGCGCGCGCAACAACTGGGATTTCTGGACGCTGCTGCCCGAGGCCTTGCTGCAGGTGACCGTGGTGATGAGCGACCGCGGCATCCCGCGCAGCTTCCGCCACATGCACGGTTTCGGCTCGCATACCTACAGCTTCACCAACGCCGACAGCGAACGCTTCTGGGTCAAGTTCCACTTCGTCAGCCAGCAGGGCATCGAATCGCTGACCGACGCACAGGCGCAGATCCTGGTCGGCCATGACCGCGAAAGCCACGGCCGCGACCTGTTCGCCGCGATCGAGAAGGGCGACTTCCCGAAGTGGAAGCTGTTCATCCAGGTCATGCCGGAGCTGGAAGCGGAAACCTACCGCATCCATCCGTTCGACCTGACCAAGGTGTGGCCGAAGAGCGATTACCCGCTGATCGAAGTGGGCCAGTTCGAACTGAACCGCAACCCGGTCAACTGGTACCAGGACGTGGAGCAGTCGGCGTTCGCGCCGAGCAACCTGGTGCCGGGCATCGGCCCGTCGCCGGACAAGATGCTGCAGGCACGCCTGTTCGCCTATTCCGATGCGCAGCGCTACCGGCTGGGCGTGAACCACCACCAGATTCCGGTGAACGCCGCGCGCTGTCCGGTGCACAGCAACCACCGCGACGGTGCGATGCGCGTGGACGGCAACTACGGCGGCCTGCCGCACTACGAGCCCAACAGCTACGGCCAGTGGCAGGAGCAGCCGCAGTATCGCGAACCGCCGATGAAGATCCGGGGCGACGCCGACTTCTGGAACTTCCGTGAGGACGACGCCGACTACTTCAGCCAGCCCGGTGCGCTGTTCCGCAGCTACAACCAGGCACAGAAGGACCGCCTGTTCGCCAACACCGCCCGCGCCCTGGGCGATGCGCCGGACTTCATCAAGCAGCGCCACATCGACAACTGCAGCAAGGCCGACCCGGCCTACGGTGCCGGCGTCGCTGCGGCGCTGAAGGCGCTGGCCAGCCAGCCGTCGGATCCGTTCAAGCCGGCGCAGCCGGAAGCGGACTTCCCCACTGCCACCCCGGGCGCCGAAGACATCGAGCTCTGATCGCCCTGCCCCGTGTACGGCACGCCGCCTCCGTGTGGGGCGGCGTCGCCGTTTTAACGGTCCGCGTCGTACCTTCTGCACGCCCAACCCCAATCAAGGATTCCGCAGATGAGCCTGACCGATGAACTTCTCGCCAAACTGCAGGGCGCCCCGCTGCAGCAGGTGTCGCAGCAGATCGGCATCAGCGACACCCAGGCCTCCGGTGCGATCAGTGCCGCACTGCCGGTGCTGATGGGCGCGCTGGGCAACAACGCCTCGCAGCCGCAGGGCGCGCAGGCGCTGCTCGGCGCACTGCAGAACAACCACAGTGGGCTGGACCTGGGCAGTGTGCTCGGTTCAGTGCTGGGCGGCGGTGGCGGTGGTGCCGCCAGCGACGGCGCCGGCATCCTCGGCCACATCTTCGGCGGCAGCCAGCAGAAGGTGGAAACCGGCCTGGCCCAGGCCACCCAGCTCGACAGCGGCCGCACCAGCCAGCTGCTGCAGATCCTGGCACCGATCGTGATGGCCTTCCTCGCCCAGCGCCTCGGCAGCGGACAAGCCGATGCAGGCGCGCTCAGCCAGGCCCTCGGCCAGGAAAAACAGCAGGTGCAGCAGCAGGGTGGCATCGCCGGCGGCCTGCTCGGCAGCGTGCTGGACCAGGACGGTGACGGCCAGCTCGGTGTCGGCGACCTGCTGAAGATCGGCGGCAGCCTGCTGGGCGACAAACGCTGAGGCTTGTGTGCGCCGGGCAATGACCCGGCGCACGCCTACAACGCGTCGATATCACCCAGCGCGCGGATCAACCGGCGTGCGCGCTTGTCCGGCTTGTGCTCCGGCGGCTGGAAACCATCGCGTGCGGCGATGCGCAGCGCACGCTGTTCGGCACGGCGCGCCTTGGAGGCCTCGCTCTCGGCATACAGCTGCTGCGCCGCCGGCGCCGGCCCGCGCTGGTCGCTCAGGCCCAGCACCTGGATCTCGAAATGCTCCTCACCACGGTTGACCTGCAAGTGCTCGCCGACGCGCACCGCGCGTGAGGATTTCGGGCGCTGCCCGGCCACGCTCACCTTGCCGGTTTCGATCGCCTGCTTGGCCAGGCTGCGGGTCTTGAAGAAACGGGCCGCCCACAGCCAGATGTCCAGGCGGACACTGGGCGACAGCGGGGAAAGCTCGGTCATCGGCAGGGACTACTCCGTTCGCTTGTTCAGGGGACGCGGGTTGTCGGGGTCGGTGCGGCAGCCGCTGCCGCCGATCAACGTGGGTACGCCAGCAGACAGATCCTGGCGCTGGCTGCCGACCAGGCACTCGGGGCGGTCGGTCGGCCGCACCTGGGTATCGCCCAGCCGGTCACCCGTCGAACATGCGGCCAGGGCGGCGCCGATCAAGGCCAGCGCCACGCTCCGCTTCACCTGCAGTCGTTGATGCATTGCCACATCCCGCAAACCGGCTTGGTGCTAGTGTGCGCCTCCCGGGATTCGATCACCACTCCATGGCCAAAGCGCCGCTTGACCTGACCTCCGGCCCGATCGGGCGCAATCTCCTGTTGTTTTCGCTGCCGATCCTGGCCGGCAACATCGCGCAGTCGCTGAACGGGTCGGTGAACGCGGTCTGGGTCGGGCGATTCCTCGGCGAGGCGGCGTTGACCGCCACCGCGAACGCCAACAACATCATGTTTTTCCTGATCGGCTCGGTGTTCGGCTTCGGCATGGCCTCGACCATCCTGATCGGACAGGCGATCGGCGCGCGCGACATCGCGCAGGCGCGGCGCGTGGTCGGCACCAGTGCCACCTTCTTCATCGGCCTGTCGGTGATCATCGCCATCGCCGGCTGGTTCATGGCCCACCCGCTGCTGGCGGCGATGGGCACGCCGGCCGCCTCGCTGCCGTTGGCCGAGGCCTACCTGCAGATCATCTTCCTGGCGATGCCGACGCTGTACGCGTTCGCCTTCCTTACCGCGGCGCTGCGCGGCGCCGGTGATTCGCGTACGCCGTTCCGTTTCCTGTTGGTGTCGGTGGCCTTGGACATCGTGCTGAACCCGGTGCTGATCTTCGGCATGGGGCCGCTCCCCGCGCTCGGCATCGCCGGCTCGGCGTGGGCCACGCTGATCGCGCAGACGCTGTCGCTGGCCGGCCTGCTGTTGTACATGCGGCACAAGCGCCACACCCTGTGGCTGGGCCGCGCCGACATGCGCCTGTTCAGGCTCGACCTGACCATCCTCAAGGCGCTGGTGATCAAGGGCGTACCGATGGGCCTGCAGATGGTGCTGATCTCGCTGTCGGTGATCCTGCTGATGACCATGGTCAACCAGTACGGCATCGACACCGCCGCGGGCTACGGCGCGTCCCTGCAGCTGTGGAACTACCTGCAGATGCCGGCGATGGCGATCGGCGCGGCGTGCTCTTCGATGGCGGCGCAGAACGTCGGTGCGCAGCGCTGGGACCGCGTACGCGGCACCGCACGCCAGGGCGTGCTGTTCAATTTCCTGCTGACCGGCGCGCTGATCCTGCCGCTGGTGGTGTTCGATCGCCAGCTGCTGGCGCTGTTCCTGCCACCGGCCAGCCAGGCACTGGACATCGCGCGCCACCTCAACCACGTAGTGATCGGCTCGTTCCTGTTCTTCGGCGTCAGCTTCGTGATCTCCGGCGTAGTGCGCTCCACCGGCGCGGTGATTCCGCCGCTGCTGATCCTGGCCGGCTCGCTGTGGGGCGTGCGCGTGCCGTTTGCCGAACTGCTGCAACCGTACTGGGGCGCCGACGCGATCTGGTGGAGCTTCCCGGTCAGCTCGTTCGTGTCTATGCTGCTGTCGCTGGCGTATTACCGCTGGGGCGGCTGGCGCAAGGCGAAGATGATCGGCAAGCCTTCGCGCGCTGAGGAACTGGCCACGCCGTCGGAGATTCCGGCCTGTCCGCCGTCGCCGGTGGCCGACCCGGATGCCGCGCTGGAGTCAGCCCCGCCACGGTGAGGTGGGTGCGGACCGTTGGTCCGCACAGGCCTGTCAGCCGAGCATGGGCTCGGCTCTACAAAAGACGGTCAGCGCTTCTTCTTCGCCGCATTGAACGCCGCCGCCGCGCGCAGCAGTGCCTTCAACGCCGCGGAATCGGGCATCGCACCTTCATGGATGTCGATCGCACGCCGCGTGTTGCCCTCCAGGCTGGCGTTGAACAGGCCCTTCGGGTCCGCCAGCGCGGCACCGTTGGCGAAGGTCAGTTTCACTGCCTGCTTGTAGGTTTCGCCGGTGCACAGGATGCCGTTGTGCTCCCACACCGGTGTACCGCGCCACTTCCAGGCTTCCTGCACGTCCGGCAGCGCTTCATGGATCAATGCACGCACGCGTGCCAGCGTTTCGCCGCGCCAGTCCCCCAGCGCGGCGATGCGTGCATCGATCAGTTCGGCCGCCGGTGTTCCGGCATCGTCAGGGTTGGGAGCATGCGTGGCCATCAGGGACTCTCGTCGGGAAGGGAACGGAATGCCGGGCTTACATGCGCTCGCCGGGCAGCGCAGCGGCCTGGCGCACCCAGTCCAGGAACTGCGCTTCATCCAACAGGCCGGATTCGTGGATGTGCAGGTAGCGCGTGTCGGCGCTCCTGGAGGGCTCCGGTGGTACCGGCGTCAAGGCAGCGCCGCGGAAAAAGGCCACCTTGATGTAGCGCGTGAAGCAATGGAAGCTGAGAAACCAGCCTGCGCCCGCAGCCACCGCATACATCGGCGAGTTCCACTTCACCGCCTTGTGCACGCCAGGTACGGCCTGCTCGATCAATGCATCCAGTCGCGCGCCGATCGGACGCTTCCAGTCCGGCATGGCATCGATGTATGCCTGCACCGGAGCATTACCCTCACCCTTGGCGATCTGCGGGTTGCCACCGGACAGCAGCGTGGGCGCAGTGGAAGGTGCGGTTCGCTTGGCAGGCATCGCACGATACGTCCATCGGGATGAAGCTGCAGCCTAGCGCGGACCCGCCGGGTGGTCACGGCGCACTGCGCCATCGGCTCAGTCCGCCTGCCCCGCGCGGAACTGCCGCCAGTCCGGCAGTTTGCGGTGGCGGCGCAGCGCGCGCATCAGGGCCGCCATCACCACGCCGAACAGCGCACCGGCCAACAGCCCGGCCACCAGCAGCAAAGCGAGCGGGCGTTCGCTGCCCTGCCACAGCATCAGCCACATCAGCGCGGTCCAGAACAGGCCGAACAGCAGGCCCTGCACCAGCGCATTGATGCCGAAGCCAGCCAGGATCGGCGGCGGCAGTGCGATGCCTGCGCGCCACAGCAGCCGATGCAACAGCGGCGCCGACTGCGCGCGTGCCAGCCCCTTGTCATCAAGAAAGCGCAGCGCCGATTGGATCACGACGGGATAGTGCGGATTGACGTCATTCATCACCCGATCGTGGCCGATGCAATGCCGGAAACGCAAACGGCCACCCGAAGGTGGCCGTCGCGGCAACAACCGAAGTTGTTTATCAGGCCTTTTCGGCCAGACGGGCAGCCTTGGCGGCAGCAGCGGCAGCCAGGTCTTCCTTGATGCGGGCAGCCTTGCCTTCCAGGCCACGCAGGTAGTACAGCTTGCCGGCGCGGACCTTACCACGACGCTTCACTTCGACCGAGTCGATGATGGCGCTGTGGGTCTGGAAAACGCGCTCGACGCCGTAGCCGTGCGAGATCTTGCGCACGGTGAACGAGGAGTTCAGGCCGGCGTTCTTGGTGGCGATGACGACGCCTTCGTAGGCCTGCACGCGCTCGCGGCTGCCTTCCTTCACCTTCACGTTGACGACAACGGTGTCGCCCTGGCTGAACTTCGGCAGTTCACGGGTGATCTGGGCGGATTCGAATTCCGCGACGATGGACTTGTTCAGCTTGCTCATGGGTTACACCGATTCTTGTTCGGGTGGGCGTGTCGTATCGACAACGTGGGCTCATGCAGTCACCGGACTGTGCTGCACGTTTGTTTTGGGTACTGCGCGCGCCAACCGGGGCTGGCGGGAATTGGCCATGATAGCCGATAAAGCCAGCCCTGCGCTAGGGGCTGGCCTTGGGTTTCCGGGCCTGGCGGGCCTGGTCCAGCAGTTTGCGGTCGGCCTTGCCCAGCGCCTGTTCATCCAGCAGGTCCGGGCGTCGCTGGGCAGTCCGGAGCAGCGACTGCTGGCGGCGCCAGGCGGCGATGGCTGCGTGGTTGCCCGAGCGCAGCACCTCCGGCACGTCCCCAAGCGGGTGCTGGGCCGGCTGGCTGTAGTGCGGGCAGTCGAGCAGGCCGAGGTCGCCCTCGAAGCTGTCCTGCGCCGCCGATTCCGCATCGTTCAGGGCACCGTCCTGCAGGCGGGCCACGGCGTCGATGATCACCGCCGCGCCCAGCTCGCCCCCGGACAGCACGTAGTCGCCGAGGGAGATTTCCTCGTCGACATTGGCCTCCAGGAAACGCTCGTCGATGCCCTCGTAGCGGCCACAGAGCAGGACCATGCGCGGCAGCGCCGCCAGCTCCCGCACCTTGGCCTGGGTCAACCGCGCGCCCTGCGGGCTGAGGTAGATCACCGGAGCCGGGGTCGGATCAGCCTCACGGATCGCCTGCAGGCAGGCCTGCAGCGGCTCGATCAGCATCACCATGCCCGGGCCACCGCCGAACGGACGGTCGTCCACCCGGCGATAGTTGCCTTCGGCGTAATCACGGGGGTTCCAGCCATGCAGGCTGAACAGCCCCTTCTCCCGCGCGCGCCCGACCACGCCCAATCCAGCGGACTGGGCGAGGAACTCGGGGAACAGGGTGATGACGTCGAAACGCATGCGTCTGCTCAGAACTCGGGATCCCAGTCGACCACGACCAGATTGGCCTCGAAATCGACCGATTTGACGAAGTCCGGCAGCACGAACGGGATCATCCGCTCGCGGTCACCACGGACCACCACCACATCATTGGCGCCGGTGCTGAACAGGTGCGAGACCTGGCCCAGGGCGACGCCCTCGGTGGTCGTCACGTCCAGGCCTTCCAGGTCCACCCAGTAGTACTCATCGGGCTTCGGTGGCGGCAATGCACTGCGGGCCACGTAGATTTCGGTGCCGCGCATCGCTTCGACCACGTCGCGGTCCTCGACGCCCGGGAAACGGGCGACCAGGTGCTTGCCGCTGTCGCGGCCGCGTACACCTTCAATCGTGGTTTCCACGCCGGACGGGCTGCGCACGATCCACGGCTGGTAACGGAAAATGGCGGAACGTGGCTCGGTCCAGGACTCGAGCTTGATCTCGCCGCGCACACCAAAAGCGCCGACAACCCTGCCCAGCAGGATGCGGCGCTCGATATCTTTCATCTGCTTCAACCAAGAGGGCCACGCCGAAGCGTGGCCCGTCAGGATCAGGCCGCAGCGGCCTGGGACTTGGTCGCTTCCTTGATCAGGTTGCGGACCTTGTCGGTCGGCTGGGCGCCGTTCTTGACCCAATGGTCAACACGGGCCAGGTCCAGTTCGATGCGCTTCTCGGCGCCCTGGGCGACCGGGTTGTAGAACCCAACGCGCTCGATGTTGCGGCCGTCGCGCGCGCTGCGCACGTCGGTAACGATGATGTGGTAGAACGGACGCTTCTTGGCGCCGCCGCGGGTCAGTCGGATCTTGACCATGGTGTTTTTCCTATTGCCCAGTCGCCAGGATGGCGAGGTAAGCGGGCGATTATAGCGGCAGAGCCCGGCCTAGCCAACCCCATATGACGCCGCGCCCTCACGGTAGCGCCGGGCCATGCCCGGCGGCTCTTGTTCAGCAATGTGATCGACTTCTGACTTACCCCGCCGACGTCCCCATGGCGATAACGTCAACGTGCTCCAGCGACAGGCGCCCGGTGCATGTCCAGCACATCTACCTCGTGCCGCTGCAGCAGGTCGTCAAATGCATCGCCGCCAATCCGCTCGACAAGTTGCCGCTCGGATTCGTGGATGGCGATGCACTGCAGCCAGTTGATCGCCACCGGCGGGAACTGCAGTCCCGGGAACCTGGCGTCATTCCAGAAAAAGGGCGGCACCAGATAGACGTGTGGCATCCGTGTCGATGGGAAGTAGTCCCGCAGGATGTCGGGAATCACGCTACCAGGCTGCACCGCCGCACGATCACGCATGATTGCGAAAGCCGTCGAGGCGACGATGTTGTCCCAATGCAGTGCGTCCTGTTCTGCACACGCGCAGAGCTCGACGCGGGTTTCCAGCTCGTGCCCCTCTGAATGACGTAAAGCAAAATCCGATAGTCCGATAGTCCGATAGTCCGATGGACGAGATGGACTTCAGCCCTGCTTCCGGCGAGTTGGACGTCGTAAGGATATCGACCGAACGCAGGCGATGATCATCGTGAAAGGCCTGGACCTTGGGCCGCCCCTCACCGCCCATGATCTTGATTGCGTGCATCGCTACCGCGCGATGCTGCTCGGTGACCGTACTCATATCGGATTGGAACCCCGGTGCGTTGTTCGCTGCGGCGGCATCCGCCGGGCATGGCCCGGCGCTACCAGCTGCAACGCTTCAAGGTAGCGTGCGGCCATGCTTGGCGACCGGCAGCCCGCGCGCCTCGTTCAGGAGAGCGGCTGCCAGGCCACCGCCGCCAGCACCGCCCTGCCCTGTTCAGCCAGCGCCTGCGAGCCGGGCAGGACATGTCCGTCGATGGCCTCCAGTGCCCACAGGCCGCTGGCGTTGCAGGCAAAAGCGGCTTTCACGCCAGCCATATCCGCCAGCCGCAATGGCTGCGTGGCCTGCGCCCGCGGCCAATGCCGCTTCAGCAGCGCCTCAGCCGTACCGCGCAGGGCCGGCGCCTGCGGCCAGAGCAGCCGTTCACCATCGTGCACGGCCAGGTTCCAGGTACTGCCTTCACTCACTTCGCCATCGGCGGTCACGAACAGCACGTCGTCGAATCCTTCGGCCATCGCCGCGCGGCGCTCGGCGAACAGGCCGAAGGTGCCCACATGCTTGAGCTGCGGCAGCTCGCGCTGCCAGGTCACGCTGCGCACACGCTTGGAGGCGGTCAGCGTCACCGGCGCTGAAACCGCCACCAGCACGTCCACCGGCACCGCCGCCAGCGGATTGCGGAAATCGAAGCGGCGCGAGTACACCGTCACCCGCAGCGAGGCATCGGCCAGGCCGGCCTGCCGCAGCGCCTGCGCCATCCAGCCCCGCACCTGCGCCGTATCCAGTTTGCTGCCGAACAGTTCGCGCGTGGCCTGCGACAGCCGCGCCAGATGCAGGTCCAAGCCCTGCGCTGCGCTGTCGCGCACTTGCAGCGAAGTGAAGTGGCCGTAGTTCACCAGCGCCGGCAGCAGATCCTCCACCTGCGCCGCCCGGCCGTTGCAGCTCACCATCATGGCAACAGTGCCTGCGCGTGCTCCCACATGCCGCGCAGCACGTCGGCGGCCGGCTGTGCCGGCGCCATCCACGCGGACTGCCCGGCCCAGGCCTGCATCGCGGCCAGGCGGTTTTCCTGCACGGCCTGCTTGCGCATCGGCGCGGTCAGGCCGCGCTGCACCGGGTACGGACGCGGCGCCGGGGCGCCTTCTGCGGCGGCGGCGCGCACGTAGGGTGTCGCCAGACCACGGCCCAGACGACCGCTGAAGGCACGGGTCGGCCAGGTGTCTTCCGGTTCGCTGGCAGCCAGCCCATCGGCCCACGCCGAGGCGATCGCCGCTTCCGGCGTGCGCAGGAACGCGGTGCCGATCTGCACGGCGCTGGCGCCCAAGGTGAGTGCGGCGGCGATACCACGGCCATCGGCGATGCCGCCGGCGGCAATCACCGGAATGTGCAGGTGATCGGCCAGCCGTGGCAGCAGCGCGAACAGGCCGACCAGCTGGCGCTCGGCCATCGCCGGATCGAATGAACCACGATGCCCACCCGCTTCCACGCCCTGCGCCACCACGGCATCGGCGCCGGCGTCCTGGGCAGCGCGTGCTTCAGACAACGTGGTCGCGCACGCGATCCAGGCGATGCCGGCGTCCTTCAGCTGCTGCACGTGGCGCGGCAGCAGCACACCCATGATGGTCGAGGCCACCGCAGGACGCGCCGCCAGCAGCGCGGCGAACTGTTCTTCGAAGTCGGCGGGCGTGGCATCGGCGGCGCTGGCCGGCACGTCCGGGCCCCACTGCGCGAGGAAGGCGCGGCTGGCGGCCTCGGCGGCAACGTCACGGGTCGGCACGGGGTCAGGCACCCACAGGTTCACCTGTGCCGGGCCGGTGGAGGTCGCGCGGAAGTCCTCCATCCAGCGACCGATATCGGCAGATGACGACAGCACCGCGCCCATCGCACCCATGCTGCCGGCATTGGCCAACGCGGCCGACAACGGCACCGGACAGGCGCCGGCCATCGGTGCCAGCAGGATCGGAACGGAAACGTCAAAGCGCCGGCAGAACGCCTCGACGCGGGAAGATACAGCGGAACTCTGCATGACGGCCCATCGTTTCGGACAGGCCCCCATGGTGCGCGCAGGGCGGGGGTAGAGTCGAGCCTGCCCGGCGGCTTGTTGCGTCGCCTGCGCGCCGCCGCCCGAGCACAGGCTCGGGCGCTACATCAGACTGCGACCGGGCCGTCATCAACGGAACGGCATGCCGCGGCCGCCCATGGCGCCCATCATGCCCTTCATGCTGCGCAACATGCCCTTCATGCCGCCGCCAGCCATCTTGCTCATCATCTTTTCCATCTGCATGTACTGCTTCATCAGCTTGTTGACGTCGGCCGGGGTCACGCCCGAGCCCTTGGCGATGCGCGCGCGGCGCGAGCCGTTGAGCAGGTTCGGATTGCGCCGTTCCTTCTTGGTCATCGAGTTGATGATGGCGATCATGCGCGGCACTTCCTTGCCCTGGCTGACCTGCTGCTTCAGATGGTCGGGGATGTTGCCCAGGCCCGGCAGCTTGTCCATCAGGCCGCCGATGCCGCCCATGTTCTGCATCTGCTCGAGCTGGTCACGCATGTCGTTCAGGTCGAACTTCTTGCCCTTGGCGACCTTCTCGGCCAGCTTGGCGGCCTTGTCCTTGTCGACCTGCTGTTCGACCTGCTCGACCAGCGACAGCACATCGCCCATGTCGAGGATGCGGCTGGCGATGCGGTCCGGGTGGAACACGTCCAGGCCTTCCGGCTTTTCGCTGACACCGACGAACTTGATCGGCTTGCCGGTGATGTAGCGCACGCTCAGCGCGGCACCGCCACGGGCGTCGCCGTCGGTCTTGGTCAGCACCACGCCGGTCAGCGGCAGGGCATCGCCGAAGGCCTTGGCGGTGTTGGCCGCGTCCTGGCCGGTCATGGCGTCGACCACGAACAGGGTTTCGGCCGGGTTCACCGCCGCGTGCAGGGCCTTGATCTCGGCCATCATCGCTTCGTCGATGGCCAGGCGGCCGGCGGTATCGACCAGCAGCACGTCCACGAACGACTTGCGCGCATCGTCGATGGCCGCGCGCACGATGGCTTCCGGCTTCTGGTCGGCGCTGGACGGGAAGAACAGCACGCCCACCTGCTCGGCCAGGGTCTTGAGCTGCTCGATCGCGGCCGGGCGGTAGACGTCGGCCGACACCACCATCACCTTCTTCTTGCGCTTTTCCTTCAGGTGCTTGGCCAGCTTGCCCACCGTGGTGGTCTTGCCGGCACCCTGCAGGCCTGCCATCAGGATGATGGCCGGAGCGGGAACGTTGAGGTTCAGGTCGCTGGCTTCGGCGCCCATCACGGCGGTCAGCTCGTCGCGCACGACCTTGATCAGGGCCTGGCCCGGGGTCAGCGACTTCAGCACTTCCTGGCCGACTGCGCGTACCTTGATGCGCTCGATCAGCGCCTGCACCACCGGCAGCGCGACGTCGGCTTCGAGCAGTGCGATGCGCACTTCACGGGTCGCCTCGCGGATGTTCTCCTCGGTCAGGCGGCCACGGCCACGCAGGCGCTCGATGGTGCCGGAAAGGCGCTGGGTCAGGGACTCGAACATGCGGCGCAACCTGTCTGAAAGCGGGGGACAATAAGGCAGACAGTATAACGGGTCCGGCCGTCGCCCCGGACTGCGACCACAGGGCCGTCGCCAGCATCACAGGGGTATGCGAAACTGCAACGATGACAATCGTTCTCATCGCCGTCCTGCTCTACCTGGCTGCCAGTGCCCTGCTGGTGCGCGCGCTCGGCCGCGATGAAACCACCGGCTCGCCCACCTGGCTGTGGCCCGCCCTGCCGGCGATGCTGCTGCATGGCGGTTACCACGTGATGGTGGCGATGCGTACCACCGGCGGGCCGGACATGCACTTCTTCGCCGCGCTGTCGCTGGTCGGCCTGGGCATGGCCTGGCTGACCTCGCTGGTCGGCGCGCGCGGGCGGATGTCGGCGCTGGGCGTGGTGGTGTTCCCACTGGCTGCCGTGCTGCTGCTGGCCTACCACGGCTACGGCCACGAGCCGAGCAAGGTGCTGGGCTGGCGCCTGGCCAGCCACGCCTGGCTGGCCCTGCTGGCCTATGCCACGCTGAGCATCGCCGCCCTGCTGGCGATCATGCTGTGGCTGCAGGAGCGCGCGCTGCGCCGCCGCGAGTTCCGGCCATGGCTACGCGCGCTGCCACCGCTGGCCGACCTGGAGTCGCTGCTGTTCCGGGTGATCACCGTCGGCTTCGCGCTGCTGACCCTGACCCTGGTCACCGGCGTACTGTTCGTCGATGACCTGCTGGCGCAGAAGCTGGTGCACAAGACCGTGCTGAGCGTGCTGTCGTGGATCGTGTTCGGCGTGCTGCTGATCGGCCGCCGCCGCTACGGCTGGCGCGGCATGAAGGCGGTGCACTGGACGCTGGCGGCGATGCTGTTGCTGCTGCTGGCGTTCTTCGGCAGCCAGTTCGTGATCGAGCTGGTGTTCGGGCATACGCGATAGGCCGTGTGCCGACCAACGGTCGGCACCAACCCAGGTACTGCAGGCCACCGGCCGTTCCCACCCACCCCGGTACTGCAGGCCACCGGCCGCCCCCCCCCCCTGGTAGTGCCGGCCGCTGGCCGGCAGCCACGCAATGCGCGGACGCTGCCGCCGGTCAGGGAATCGGCTGCGCCAGGATTTTCCGGACCGAACGACCGCTGTTGGTGAGGATGTCATCAACCTGCCAGCACCCCTGCCCCTGGCGCACCATCGGCAGGCGGGTCAGGTAAGCCTTCTTCCACACCGAGTAGCGCATCTCAACCTGGCCGGCGGTGGCCGACGCCTCTTCCCAGCTGTAGCGCACCGGCGTTTCGATGTCGCCGTCCTGCGCATCCAGCCACGGATCGGAATCGATCGTGCAGATGCCCTCCTCGCGCTGTTGGCAGGCGCGCTCATCACGCAGCGCCTTGCCGAAGGCCACGCTGACCAGCGCGGCCGGCGGCTCCAGCAGATCACCGTTGCCGGTCGTCGCCTCGTAGAAAGCGCGGGCGACAGCCGCAGGCTCCTGGTAGGCGGGTGCGGTCTGTGCGGTAGGGGCCAGCAGCACCCCGGCGATCACGAACATCCCTGTCTTTCGCATGTCCAATCCCTTTGGTCGTGATGGCGATCTCTTGTAGAGCCGAGCCCATGCTCGGCTGCGTTCCAGCATAAGCCGAGCGCAGGCTCGGCTCTACTTACAGCCCGTAACGCTCGATCACGTCCAGGTGCGGCTGGCGGTCCTGGTCACAGGCCTCGGCAAGCCGCAGCCAGCAATGCGGATGCGGCCACGTCGCGGTCTGCTGCTGGAGGAAGCGGTGTAGTGCCAGCGGTGCATGGTCCTGCGGCTGGGCCACCGTGAACAGCAGGCCCGGCAGCGTCCCCTCCTCCACATCGGGGTCGGTGACGGTGTAGTCCGGTCGACTGTGTGACCACACCTTCCAGCCCTGTGCTTCGGCCGCCTCGACGAAGGCGTTCCAGGCCTCTTCGCCCGGGTGCGCGCCATCGATCATCCAGCTGCGGGCGAAGCCGCCGCGCTCCAGCACATGCACCTGCGAGTAGGTCGGGATGAAATGCTCGCGAGCTTCCTCCTCCTCGGGTGCCGGATGCACCAGCGCGGCATCGAACACCACCCAGTCGCCCACCTGCTGGGCGCGGTTGGACGGCGCGTTCTCGACGATGCGCGCGGTCACCGGACCGCTGCGACGGGCGTAGTACTCCATCGGCTCGCCGTTTTCTTCGCTGCGGATGATCACCCAGCCCCACGGCTCTTCGACTACGCCCTGCTGGCTGGACAATTCCATGCCAAGCGCCGCCGCCGAGCGGCGCACGGCGTCCCAGTCGCGCGCCGCGCTGGCTGCGCTCATGTGGTCCCAATGCGCGGCATTGGGCTCCTCCAGCAGCTCCACCAGCTGTGCATAACAGGCCTGGGCGTCGCTGAAACGGCCGGTTTCCATGTACATACGCGCCAGCGTGCCGCGCGCGCCGTGCGAGCCCGGAGACAGCTCCAGAAGCGATCGGGCCGCCTGCTCCAGCGCCGGCCAGTCGGACACGCGGCGTGCACGCTGCACCTCGCACCAGTGCGCGAACACCGGCACGCTGCCGCGATAGAGATCGGCCAGCTGGCGCAGTCCGTCGTCATCGCCCTGTTCGGCCAGCCAGCGCATCAGCGTGTAGGCCGCGGGGCCATCGTGCTGCGCATGGCCGCGCACGAACCGCCACAGCAGCGACCGCGCCTCGGCCTGCGCGCCGCAGGCATTCAGTGCCGAGGCGGCCATGTCGGCCAGCGCCTCGTCATCGGGCAGCTCGGCATGCGCCTGCAGCAACCACTGCGCTTCGCGCTCGGGATCGCGCGACTGGTTCTGTTCGCCCTGCGCGTCCAGCCATGCCAGCAGCTCGCCGGCCGGCACCGGCAGCGGCGCGACGTCCGGCAATGCCTCGATGCGCGCGGCCAGGCCGGCCACCAGGGCCGCGGCACCACGGTCCTGGCGCAGCTGCGCCAGATGGGTGCGGGCCAGTTCCAGCTGCCGCAGTGCGACCCAGCGCGCGCCACGCTGCAGCGCCAGCTCCAGGCTCAGCGCCGCCACTTCGATCAGCAGGCGATGCGAACCAACCCGGGCGAAGTGCTCGATGATCGTGTTGAAGCGCGTGCCCAGGTCCCAGCTGTTGCGCGCCGGATCCCGCTGACAGAGCGCTGCCGCGGTGTTTGCCCACAGCCGCCAGTAGTTCGGGGTCAGTTCGCTCCACGGCACCAGCTGCTGCAGCGCCTCTTCGTCGCGGCCCAGCTGGGCCAGCGCCCAGGCCTTGGACAGGCGGCGCGGCACCGTGCAGTTGGCCGGCTCGTACTCTCCGGACGCAGCAACTTCGGCCTCCCGCTTTTCGATCAGCGCCAGTGCCTCATCGGCACGGCCCATGCCCAGCAGGATCTTGATCTGCATCTCCGGGAAGCTGTCGAACACTTCCTTGCCACAGGCCTCCACGGCATCGGCCTGCACCTGCAGGTAATCCAGTGCCGCCTGGCCACGGCCATCATCAAGCAGCGCATCGGCCTTCTCGCAGCTCAGGCACTGGAAACAGGCCCAGCTCGGGTCGATGCGACCCAGTGTTTCATCGCAGACCTCGATGCGCTCGGGCACCCAGCCCGGGCCATCGATGTTGCCGTAGCAGGCGGCCAGGTCCTGGGTCACGCAGATCGACTGCGGGCATTCCAGCGTGTCCTCGCGGTGCGCGCGTTCAAACAGCGCTACGGCTTCGCCGAGTGCGCTTTCGCCTTCCACGCGGTTGCCGACGCGGTTGCGCAGCGCCCAGTGGCCGACATAGACGTCAACCCACGGGTTGTCCAACGCCTTGCCCAATGCGCGCGCTTCGGGCAGCAGCGCATCGACGCGGTCGATCTGCAGTTCACTGACCTCGTCGGCGAGACGGTTCAGCAGGTGCGCGTTCTGCGCCTGGCCGGCCTGGCGCAGGTCACCCTGCAGCTTTTCGACCCAGTTCCAGATGTCCATGGGGGTAATTGCTCCTGTCTAGCGAAGGCTGGATGAGAAGGTGCGGTGCTCAGCGCAGCATCTGCTGCAGGGCACCGGCGATATCGGTAAAGGCGCCGTTGAGATCCGGGCCGGGCGTAGCGTTCGCGCGTGCCAGCGGGCGGCCCTGCGCGGCGACGATGACTTTCAGCGAGCGCAGCAGGCGGGCTGCGGCCTCGGCCTGCGGATGGCCCTCGCGCTGGGCGCGCAACAGCGCCTGCACCGCCGGGTTGTCGAGGTTGAGGTACAGCCGCGATGGTGCGCGTGATTCGATGCGCGCGGTGAACTGGCGCGCCAGGCGCAGCGCCGCCATCGATACGCGCTTGTCGTTCTCGTCGTCTTCCAGGCGCTGCTTCAGCTCGGCCTCGCGGTCGGGCACCACCACCACCGGCAGCGCCTCCGGGCTGAAGCGTGCCGGCAGCAACTGTTCGCCGTCACCCAGTTGTTCGCGCAGCCAGGCCAGCTGCGCCTCGTCGAGGCTGTCATCACTGCGGAACAGCGCACGGTTGCCCTGCTCGGTACCCAGCTCGACCAGGCGCAGGCCCTTGGCCTGTGCCCAGCGTCGCAGGAACGGCACCACCGCGTAGCGATGGCCATGCGCGACCGGTACGCCCATCGCGCGGAACAGCATCTCTTCAAAGCCACCGCCGTTGTCGAGGATGACATGCACGGCACCGCGCGCCGGCAACGCGCTGGCCGGCAGGTCGCCCTGCGAGGTCGGCACCCGCACATGCTCCATCAGCAGTTCGAACAGGCGCTCATCGCACAGTGCCGCACCCAGCAGGGCCTCGTTGTGGCGGGTCAGCACGCGCCGCCAGGCTTCCGGCTGCTGTTTCGCGACGTCGGCCAGGCCGTCGATCAGCGCCTCCAGCAGTGCATGCTGCACCGCGCGGTACTGGTCATCGCGCTGCAGGTCTTCGCGGCTGGCGGTGGGCGTCAACCGCGAGGATTCGATCACCCCGCCGATGAAACCGGCCCACGGCGGCAGCAGGTCGCGCGCGTCGTCATCCAGCAGCATGCCGCGCACGAACACCGACAGGTTGCGGTTGTCGCTGGTGCCATAGGTGGCGCCGTCCTGCACCCACAGCAGGCCGGTGGCATCGCTGTTGCCATCGGCACGCAACGGCACGGTGACGATCGGCTCGAAATCATGCTCGAACCGCGCGGCGAACTGCAGCGCCTGGCGGCGGGCCTGCACCGGATGCACGGCAACATCCCCCTGATCGCGCCACGGTGGCGGCTCGGGATTGATCGCCTCGGTCGCAGCGCCAATGAAGATCGGCTCGGACAGCAGCGCGCAGTAGCGGCCCAGCACCTCGTGCAGGCGCGCCTCGTTGGCCAGCGGCAGGAAATCAGGATGCAGCTCCAGCTCCACCTCGGTGCCGACCGCACGTGCCGGCACTTCGCTTACCGTGTACTGCTCGGCATTGCTGGACACGTACAGATGGCCCAGGTCCGGGGTCTGGTACGAGGTGGTGCGCACGCTGACCCGGCGCGCCAGCACGAAGGCCGACAGGAACCCGAGGCCGAACATGCCGATCAGGCCCTCATCGTCCTCGCCGCCCTGGCGCAGGCCACGGGTATAGCCGACGCCGACGGTGGCCAGGTAATCGTGGATCTCCTGGCGGGTCAGGCCGGCACCGGTATCGGAGATGCGCAGCACGCCGGCACCGGCATCGACCTGCACCGAGATGCGCGACGGCACTGCGACGCCGGGCTGTTCGATGCGGCGGCGGATGATCGAGTCGTGCGCGTTCTGCACCAGTTCGCGCAGCGCCACCACCGGGGTGGAATACAGGTGCTTGCCCAGCACCGTCATCAGTCCATTGAGATCGACCCCGGCGCGACGGATCTCGGCGTTGGGGGTGGTGAGCGCGGTGTCCTGCATGTAATCGTTTACTCCTGGGCACGGAAAGACGCCAGAGGGCGTCTTCGTCGAGCGGGAAAAACTAGCACAGTGAAGCTGACCGTTACTGCATTGGACACTTGTAGAGCCGAGCCCATGCTCGGCTGCTGTTCGACCACCAGTCGAGCATGGCTCGACTCCACAGAAAGCAGCCGAGCGTGGGCTCGGCTCTACAGGGCTGGCATCACGCCGCGTCGATGGCCTCGGACAGGCGTTCTACCGCGATCACCTCCATGCCTTTCACCGAACCGCCCTTGGGCGCATTGGCCTTGGGCACGATGGCGCGCTTGAAGCCATGGGTGGCGGCCTCGCGCAGGCGGTCTTCGCCATTGGGCACCGGGCGGATCTCGCCGGACAGGCCCACCTCGCCGAAGGCGATGGTCTTCTCCGCCAGCGGCCGATCCTGCAGCGACGACAGCACCGCCAGCAGCACCGGCAGGTCGGCGGCGGTCTCCTGCACGCGGATGCCGCCGACCACGTTGACGAACACGTCCTGGTCGCCGACCAGCACGCCGCCGTGCCGATGCAGCACCGCCAGCAGCATCGCCAGGCGGTTCTGCTCCAGGCCGACCGCGACACGGCGCGGGTTCGACAGCGGCGATGCATCGACCAGCGCCTGCACCTCCACCAGCAGGGGCCTCGTGCCCTCGCGGGTGACCATCACGCAGCTGCCCGGCTGATGGGTGCTGCCGCCGGACAGGAAGATGGCCGATGGATTGGAGACTTCCTTCAGGCCCTTGTCCCCCATCGCGAACACGCCCAGTTCGTTCACCGCACCAAACCGGTTCTTGAAGGCGCGCAACAGGCGGAAGCGGCTGCCGCTCTCGCCTTCGAAGTACAGCACCGCATCAACCATGTGTTCCAGCACGCGCGGGCCGGCGATGCCGCCCTCCTTGGTGACGTGGCCGACCAGGAACACCGCAGTGCCGGTTTCCTTGGCAAAGCGCACCAGCCGTGCCGCGCTCTCGCGCACCTGGCTTACGGAGCCGGGCGCCGCGGTCAGCGTTTCGGTCCACAGGGTCTGCACCGAGTCGGCCACGATCAGCCGCGGGCCGGCCTTGGCCGCGTGCTGCAGGATCGACTCGACGCCGGTCTCGGCCAGCGCATTGACGCCGTCCAGCGGGAGCTCCAGGCGATGCGCGCGGCCGGCGACCTGCGCCAGCGACTCTTCACCGGTGACGTAGAGCACCGGCAGTTCGGCCGCCATCTTCGCCACCGCCTGCAGCAGTAGCGTCGACTTGCCGATGCCCGGGTCGCCGCCCACCAGCACCACCGCGCCTTCGACCAGGCCGCCGCCCAGCACGCGGTCGAACTCGCCGATGCCGGTGGAGACCCGGCGATGCTCGGTCTGCTCCACGTCTTTCAGCGCGGTGATCTTCGGCGGGTCGATCTTCCCGGCCCAGCCGGCCCGCCGCGAGGCCGGCGCCTTGGCCGCCGCCGCGCTCTCCAGCACGATCTCCGACAACGAGTTCCAGGCGTTGCACTCGGTGCACTGCCCCTGCCACTTGCTGAATTCGGCGCCGCATTCATTGCAGACGTAGGCGGTGCGGGCTTTTGCCATCGGATGATTTCCAGCAATGGGAACAGGCGTGGCAGGATAGCCGAGCCGGGTCGCAGGTGCTGCGACCGCTCAAGTCCCGTCCACCCGCGCCGATAGCTGTCGCGGGCGTGCGCCTTGCGGGCGCCCCTCCCTCTCCCTCTGGATTCAACATGACTGGCAGTTACAGTCAGAGCCTGGTCGCCATCTCGCTGCTGGTGGCCATTCTTGCTTCGTACACGGCGCTGGACATGGCCGGCCGCCTGGCCACGGCCGAGGGGCGCGTGGCACGCTGGTGGCTGGCGGGTGGCGCGGCGGCCATGGGCCTGGGGATCTGGTCGATGCATTTCATCGGCATGCTGGCCTTCGACCTGCCGATTCCAGTCGGCTACGACCTGGGCATCACCCTGTACTCGCTGGCCGTCTCGATCGGCGCTTCGGCCTATGCGCTGTGGCTGGTGTCGCGCCCCAGCCTGCCGTGGCGGCGGCTGCTGGCCGGTGCGGTACTGATGGGCCTGGGCATTGCCACCATGCACTACCTGGGCATGGCCGCGCTGCGCATGCAGCCGGGCATCGACTATCACCCCGGCTGGTTCGCCGCCTCCATTGCGGTGGCCATCGGTGCCGCAGGTGCGGCGTTGTGGATCGCCTTCCGGCTGCGCGCCGAGCAGCGCAACACCCTGCTGCTGCGCGCGCTCGCATCGCTGGTGATGGGCCTGGCCATCGTCGGCATGCATTACACCGGCATGGCGGCGGCGCGCTTCCCCGAAGGCAGCATCTGTGGCGCCGTCGGCAGCGGCGGCATCGACACGCGCTGGCTGGCGGTGCTGGTGATCGTCACCACCGTGGCCACGCTGGGCATCGCCCTGGTGGCCTCGCTGTTCGACCGGCAGATGCGCGTGCGCACCGGGCTGCTGGCCGATTCGCTGGCGCACGCCAACGACAAGCTGATCCAGGCGGCACTGCACGACCCGTTGACCCAGCTGCCCAACCGCATGCTGCTGCAGGACCGCATCGAGCAGGCCATCGAGAAGGCGCGGCGCCGCAATCATGCGGTGGCGGTGATGTTCTGCGACCTGGATGGTTTCAAGGCGGTCAATGATGCCTATGGCCACCAGCTTGGCGACCGCCTGCTGGTGGCGGTGGCGCAGCGCATCGGCGGCCTGCTGCGCCCGCAGGACACGTTCGCCCGCCTCGGCGGCGACGAGTTCGTGATCGTGCTGGCCATCGACATTCCCGACGATGCGGTGGTGGTGGCCGAGCGCATCATTGCCGCCGCCGGTGAGCCGTTCACGCTGGATGCGGCCGAACTGCAGGTCAGCGCCAGCCTGGGCATCGCCCTGTACCCGGACGACGCCAGCAATGAGCGCGAACTGATGGCGCACGCCGATGCGGCGATGTACCACACCAAGGAAACCGGGCGGAACGGCTATACCTTCTTCACTCCCTCGATGCAGCTCAGTGCCAATCGCCAGCTGCGCCTGCTGCAGGACCTGCGCAAGGCCATCGCCCGCAACGAACTGATCCTGCATTACCAGCCCAAATTCCCGGCCGCGGGCGCACCGGCCACCGGCGCCGAAGCGCTGCTGCGCTGGCAGCACCCGGAGCTGGGGCTGCTGGCGCCGGATGTGTTCATTCCGATCGCCGAACGCAGCGGACTGATCCTCCCCATCGGCGACTGGGTGCTGGACCGCGCCTGTGCACAGCTGCGCGCCTGGCATGACGCCGGCCACGCAGACTGGTCGATGGCGGTGAACCTGTCGCCGTTGCAGTTCGCCTCGCCGGCGCTTCTGGACAGCGTGCGCGAAGTACTGCAGCGGCATCGGATCGAACCGGCCCGGCTGACCCTGGAGATCACCGAGACCACCGCGATGAAGGACGTCGATGCCAGCCTGGCCATCCTCAACGACCTGACCACGATGGGCGTGCACATCGCCATCGACGACTTCGGCACCGGCTATTCCAGCCTGCTGTACCTCAAGCGCATGCCGGCCACCGAACTGAAGATCGACCGCGCGTTCGTTCGTGATCTGGAATGCAACGACGAAGATGCCGCCATCGTGTCGTCGATCATTGCGCTGGGCCGCACCCTGCAGTTGCAGGTGGTGGCCGAAGGCGTGGAAACGCAGGCGCAGCGCGAGTACCTGAGCGAGCTGGGCTGCGACCAGCTGCAGGGCTACCACCTGGGCCGGCCGATGGAGGCAGAGGAATTCCTGCGCCGGGTGGCAGGGTAAAGCCGGCCGCTGGCCGGCGTCCCGCGATTGCCGGCCAGCGGCCGGCACTACCGGACAACGGAAAACCAGAAAGGCCGCCCGAGGGCGGCCTTTCTGCGTGGCAACGTCGCGAGGACGTCAGTGCATCATGTGCACGTTCATGTTGTGCATGACCCACAGGGTGCCGATCACGATGATGCCGATCACCACGACGGTGAAGGCCGCCGCGTTGACGTTCCAGCGGCTTTCCGAAGAGCGGTCCAGGTGCAGGAAGAACACCAGGTGGACCAGCATCTGCAGCACCGCGGTGACCGCGATCACCACACCGTTGACGGTGCGCGAGAAATCGCCCGACATCACCATCCAGAACGGGATGACGGTCAGCACCACCGCCAGCACGAAGCCGATCAGGTACGACTTCACGCTGCCGTGGCTTTCGCCGCCGGTGCCGTGGTCGTGTGCATGGTTGTCATGTGCCATTACAGCGCTCCATTGAGGTAGACGACGGAGAACACGCCGATCCAGATCAGGTCCAGGAAGTGCCAGAACAGGCTCAGGCACGCCATGCGGGTCTTGTTGGTCGCGGTCAGGCCGTACTTTTTCAGCTGCACGAACATCACCAGCAGCCACAGCAGGCCCGCGCTGACGTGCAGGCCGTGAGTACCGACCAGGGCGAAGAACGCCGACAGGAAGGCACTGCGGTCCGGACCGTAGCCCTGATGGATCAGATGCTGGAACTCCCACACTTCCATGCACATGAAGCCGAAGCCCAGCAGCCAGGTGATGCCCAGCCACAGGTACATCTGGCCCATCTGCTTGCGGTGCATGGCAATCATGCCCAGGCCGAAGGTCAGCGACGAGGTCAGCAGCAGCGCGGTTTCCCACGCCACGAACGGCAGCTCGAACAGGTCCTTCGCGGTGGGGCCACCATCGGTACCGCCTGCCAGCACCACGTAGGTGGCGAACAGCGAGGCGAAGATGAGGCAGTCGCTCATCAGGTACACCCAGAAACCGAAGACGGTGTTGCCGCCGGTGTCGTGGTGCTCGTGGTCGTCATGGCCATGGGCCGCCGCGTGTGCGGCGTGCCCAGGGCTCAGGGTCGAGGTATTGGTGCTCATGCCTTCAGCTCCGACTTCACCAGGCCCTGGGCTTCCAGGTGCTTGCGGTGTGCGTTCTCGATGCGTTCCACCTCGGCGGCCGGGACCCAGTAGTCCACGTCCTGGTCGAAGGTGCGGTAGATGAACGTGGCGATCATGCCGACGAAGCCGACGATGGCCAGCCACCAGATGTGCCAGATCATCGCGAAGCCGAACACCAGACTGAAGGCACCGATGACAACGCCCGTGCCGGTGTTGCGCGGCATGTGGATGTCGGTGTACTTGGCCGGCTTCGGCCAGGCTTCACCACGCTGCTTGCGTTCCCAGAAATCGTCCAGCTCGGTGACGTCCGGCAGGGTCGCGAAGTTGTAGAAGGCCGGCGGCGAGGAGGTTTCCCACTCCAGCGTACGGGCATCCCACGGGTCACCGGTCAGGTCCACGGTCTTCTTGCGGTCGCGGATCGACACGGCCACCTGGATGATCTGGCACAGGATGCCGGCGCCGACGATGAACGCACCGCAGGCAGCAACCAGCAGCAGCGGCTCGTAGGCCGGGTTGACGGTGCTCTGCAGGCGACGGGTCATGCCCATGAAGCCCAGCACGTACATCGGCATGAAGGTCACGTAGAAGCCGATGAACCAGCACCAGAACGCGCACTTGCCCCAGAACTCATTGAGGCGGAAGCCGAACATCTTCGGCCACCAGTAAGTGATGCCGGCGAACATGCCGAACACCACGCCGCCGATGATGACGTTGTGGAAGTGGGCGATCAGGAACAGGCTGTTGTGCAGCACGAAGTCGATGGCCGGGATCGCCAGCATCACGCCGGTCATGCCGCCGATGACGAAGGTGACCATGAAGCCGATCGTCCACAGCACCGGGGTGGTGAAGTGCACGCGACCGCGGAACATGGTGAACAGCCAGTTGAAGATCTTCACGCCGGTCGGGATCGAGATGATCATCGTCGTGATGCCGAAGAAGGCATTGACGTTGGCACCCGAGCCCATGGTGAAGAAGTGGTGCAGCCACACGATGAACGACAGCACGCCGATGCAGGCGGTGGCGTACACCATGCCCTTGTAGCCGAACAGCGCCTTGCGCGAGAACGTGGCGATGACTTCGGAGAACACACCGAACGCCGGCAGGACCAGGATGTACACCTCCGGGTGACCCCAGATCCAGATGAGGTTGATGTACAGCATGGCGTTGCCGCCACCATCATTGGTGAAGAAGTGCGTACCCAGGTAGCGATCCAGGGTCAGCAGCACCAGGGTGATGGTCAGCACCGGGAAGGCAGCGACGATCAGCACGTTGGTCACCAGGGCAGTCCAGGTGAACACCGGCATCTGCATCAGCTTCATGCTGGGGGTACGCATCTTCAGGATGGTGATGAAGAAGTTGATACCACTCAGCGTGGTACCCAAACCCGCCACCTGCAGGCCCCAGATGTAGTAGTCCATGCCGACGCTTGGACTGTATTCGATACCCGACAACGGCGGGAACGCCAGCCAGCCGGTGGCGGCGAACTCACCGATCCACAGCGACAGCATGATCAGCACCGCGCCCGCCACGAACAGCCAGAAGCTGAGCGAGTTGACGAACGGGAACGCAACGTCACGCGCACCGATCTGCAGCGGCACGGCCAGGTTCATCAGGCCGGTGATCAGCGGCATCGCCACGAAGAAGATCATGATCACGCCGTGGGCGGTGAAGATCTGGTCGTAGTGGTGCGGCGGCAGGTAGCCCTCGGACCCGCCGACGGCGAGCGCCTGCTGGGTGCGCATCATGATGGCGTCGGAGAAGCCGCGCAGCAGCATGACGAAGGCGACGATGAGGTACATCACGCCGATCTTCTTGTGGTCCACCGAGGTGAACCACTCCTTCCACAGATAGCCCCACAGCTTGAACTTGGTGATCAGGGCGACGACGCCCAGGCCACCCAGCACCGCGCCGACCAGGGTGGTCAGCACGATCGGATCGTGGGGGATCGACTCAAGAGAGAGTTTTCCCAACATGTTCATTCTCCCGAACCCGCGTGGCCGGCATGGCCTGCGTGTTCGTGTTCGTTGGCATCCAGGTTTTCACCCGATTCCTTGGAATCATGCGCATCACTGGGGGCGTGGCCCTCGTGCGCTTCATGGGTGGCGGCGTCGGCAGCGGCGGCACCGGCATGCGAGTGCTTCATGCCGTAATGCTTGTTGTCGCCCATGTGCTTGGCGATGACCCAGTCGAACAGGCCTTCTTCGGTCTTGCCGAAGTAGGTGACCGGATACCACTCGGCGTTGCGTGCTTCGCCCAGGGCCTTGAACGAGGCCTTGTCCAGGGTCTGCTCGCCGGCGCGGACCTGGTCCAGCCACTGGCGGTATTCGGCATCGGTGACCGAGTAGGCGGTGAAGTGCATCTTGGCGAAGCCCGCGCCGCTGTAGTGCGAAGACATGCCCGGGAATTTACCGGTCTCGTTGGCGATCAGGTGGAGCTTGGTCTCCATCGCAGCCATCGAGTAGATCATGCTGCCCAGGTGCGGGATGAAGAACGCATTCATCACCGAATCGGACGTGATCTTGAAGTTCAGTGGCGTGTTGACCGGGAACTTGATTTCGTTGACGACCGCCACCTTCTCTTCCGGATAGATGAACAGCCACTTCCAGTCCAGCGAGATCGCCTCGATGGTGACCGGCTTGACGTCCGAATCCAGCGGACGGTACGGATCCAGTGCGTGCGACGAGCGCCAGGTCAGGACCGCCAGCACCAGCACGATCATGCACGGGATCGACCACACCACCACCTCGATCGCCGTCGAGTGGGACCACTTCGGCTCGTAACGGGCCTTGGTGTTGGAGGCGCGATACTTCCACGCGAAGGTCAGGGTCATGATGATGACCGGGATGACGACCAGCAGCATGAGCACGGTGGCCGTGATCAGCAGGGTCTTCTCATCCTGGCCGATCTGGCCCTTCGGACTGAGGATGGCCACGGCATCGCAGCCGGTGAGCATCACCAGCAACGACAGCAGCAGGCCCGGGCGCAACCAGCGCCCAAGGGTTTTCAACGGAATCATCGGTCGATCCAATTGCGAGGGAATGCCGTTCCCCGTCCCTGCCTGTTCCGGCCAAAGCCGGTCCCACCGGTCCGGAAGACAGGCAGGCAGGTGGGGTCGAGTCAGCCTTTCAATTTTAGGCCGTCACCCATCATTTAAGAAAGGCATTGACATTGATCGAGCGCAGGAAAGGCCCGATTCTGGCTGCGACACGTTGTCGCACCGCGCACGCACGATGGCATCGGCCGGTGATCCGCCGCGCTCGGCAAAGTCGCCTGAACAGATTCAGGTGCGCGGACAGACAGGAACATGGGATGCTCCAGGCAGGAGGGATGCCATGGACAAGATCGACTTCAAGAAGCGCGACCGGGCGCTGTACCAGCCCCCGGCAGGCCGGTTCGTCCAAGTGGAGGTGCCGCCGTTGCCCTACCTGATGATCGACGGCCGCGGCGACCCGAATACCGCCCCGGCTTACCTGCAGTCGGTGCAGTGGCTGTATGCAGTGAGCTATGCACTGAAGTTCGCGCTGAAGGCCGAGGGCTGGGACTACGTAGTGCCGCCGCTGGAAGCGCTTTGGACCGCCGACGACCCGGCGAGCTTTGTGGCACGCCGCAAGGACGAGTGGTCGTGGACGGTGATGATCCGTACGCCGGACGGGATCAGCCCAGGGCAACTGGAGACCGCCATCGCCAAGGCGACGAAGAAGCTGGGCGAGACACCGGCTGGCCTTCGTCATAGGGTGCTTGAGGAAGGCCTCTGCCTGCAGACCCTGCATGTGGGCGCCTACGATGACGAAGGCCCGATCCTGGCTCATCTGCACGACGAACTGATGCCTTCGCTGGGCTACACCTTTGCCGGCCCCCACCATGAGATCTACCTGAGTGATCCGCGAAAGACCGACGCGGCGAGATTGAAGACCGTGCTGCGGCAACCGGTGCGGGCGGTTGGGCCTGACGAGGGTTCTCGCGCATGACCCGAGGAACGTCATGCGCATGATCGAACGACTGCTGCGCTGGACCACCCTGCCCGCCGGGCGCCGGCTGATGGCCGTGCCTGGGGCTACGCTGGTGATCGTGCTGGCCTGCAATCCGGATCTGCTGCCGTTGTTGCCGCTGGTGGATGCGTCGGGACTGGACGTACTGATGCTGTTGCTGGGTGCGCAGGTGGTCGCGGTGCTGCCATGGGTACGCGAGCGGGCCAGCCGCGGGACCAGAGTGCTCGCACGCCTGCTGATCGGCGCATTGGCGGGAGCAGCGGGTGGTTATCTCCAGCAGCTGGCGTGGTGGCTGGCGAAGGATGCGGGGATGGCGCGGCGTTGATGGCGTCGCGCCGCCAATCGGCCAAACAAAAAGCCCCGGCCAAAGGCCGGGGCTTTTCATTGCAACTGGTGCCGGAAACAGGAGTCGAACCTGCGACCTACGCATTACGAATGCGCCGCTCTACCAACTGAGCTATTCCGGCGGAGCCCGCGATTTTACGGGCTGGGCGCCCCGGCGGTCAATCCACCCGGCTCAGCCCGCTACACCCGGTTCGCACACACCCGCCCCTCGGCAAAGTCCCGCAGGTTCCCCAGCGTGATCGCCGAGATCTCCTGCAGCGCCTCCACGGTGAAGAAGCCCTGGTGGCCGGTCACCAGCACGTTGGGGAAGGTCATCAGGCGCTGGAAGGCCTCGTCGTCGATGATCTCGCCGGACAGGTCCTGGAAAAACAGCGCGCTTTCCTGCTCGTACACGTCGATGGCCAGATGACCCAGCCGGCGCGCCTTCAGCGCGCGGATCACCGCATGGGTATCGACCAGTGCGCCGCGCGAGGTATTGACCAGCATCGCGCCCGGCTTCATCCGCGCCAGCGACGCGTCATTGATCAGGTGGTGGGTCTCAGGCGTCAGCGGGCAATGCAGCGACACGATGTCGGCACGTGCCAGCAGTTCATCCAGCCCGACCCTATCGCCGATTCCGCCGAACGCAGCCGACGGATACGGGTCGTGTCCCAGCACGATGCAGCCCATGCCCTTGAAGATGCGCGCAGTGGCCAGGCCGATCTTGCCGGTACCGACGATGCCCACGGTGCGGCCATGCAGGGTGCGCCCGAGCAGGCCATCGAGCATGAAGTTGCCTTCGCGCACCCGGTTGTAGGCGCGATGGGTCTGCCGATTGAGGGTCATCACCAGCGCCAGCGCATGCTCGGCCACGGCTTCAGGCGAATAGGCCGGTACGCGTGCGACGAACAGATCCAGCGCTTTTGCAACCGCCAGATCCACGTTGTTGAAACCTGCGCATCGCAGCAGCACGGCCCGCACCCCCACCGCATGCAGGGCGTGCAGTACCGGCGCATCCAGGCGGTCGTTGACGAACACGCATACGGCTGCGCAATCCTGCGCCAGCGCCGCCGTGTGCACGTCCAGCGCCACATCGAAGTACACGAACGCAAAGCCGTCCCCAGCTGCATCGCGCTGGTTCGCCTCATCAAGGAAGTGGCGGTCGTAGGGACGGGCACTGAAGACGGCGATCTGCATGGATGGGCCTGGGTGGAATGCCATACCGACCATACCGCAGCAGCGCCCGCGTTGGGATGGCACCGGCGATGCCGTCATCGCCGGTGCCGGGTGCCACTTAGAACCTGCAGCCCAGGCCCAGCATCACGCCGTTCTGGATCTGCCCATCGCGGCGCTCGCCCACGTAATCGGCCATGATCGACAGCCGCTCGCTGGCACGGCTGGTCACACCCAGGTTCCAGGCCAGCACCTGCTCGCCCACCGCCTGGCTGCTGGCGCCGAACACCAGATCCGGAGCTGCGGCGAAGCCGGTGCTGTAGCGGGCCTGCGAATCGCCCAGCTCCTTCTGCCAGACCACCCGGGCGCGCGGGGTGATGCGCTCACCGTTGTTGCCTTCGAAGGTCTTGAACAGCTGCAGGCCCGCACCCACGCGGATGCTCTCCAGGCTGCCACTGCGGCCAACCAGCGCACCGGCGCCCTGCCCTTCGTTGAAGCGGGTGGCCGAAGTGCGCGCGTAGTCCACCACCGGCAGCAACGGCTGGATCACCAGGCCCTTGCCGGTGGTGAACGAGAACGCATGTTCAACTCGTGCGGAGATCGCATCGTTGCTGTACTTCGCGCGCAGGGGCTGCTGCAGGCCATCGATACCGCCGATGCTGCGACGGGTGTCATGCCGCAGATCGGTGTAGCGCACGGCCGCCGACAGATAGCCGCGCGCGTACGTCGCATCGAGGTAACCGCCCACGTCCAGCGCGCGCACATCACCGGTGAAACCAGAGCCATCGCTGGCCTTGGTCGACATGTCCGCCGCGGCCACGCTGACGCCCAGGGTCACGCGGTCATCGGCCACGCGGGTGTCGGCACCGACCACGATGCCGCCGATGTTGTGGCTCAGGCCGGCCACGCCACCGTCGGCATCGATGCGGCCATGGCTGGCGAAACCACGTGCCCAGATGCCATGGCTGCGTCCGGCGTCACCGCTACCCGCAACGCTGCCCGGCGCCGGTTCGACCAGGTGCATCGCCAGCTGGTTGAACAGGCTGCCATGGCGCATGCCCGGCTGGGAGGAGACCGACTGCGCCACCTGCGAGGCCAGGCCATCGGCATCGCCGCCGCTGCGCATGGCCGACTGGTGCTGCTGCACGACGTTGCCGATGCTGCCCACCAGTGCGGTGTCTGCCAGGCGCAGGCTGGCGTGCGCATCACCGCGCAGGGCACCGGCCTGTTGTGCGATCACATCGCGGTCGGCGAACTGCAGTGCGCCCAGCAGCGATCTCAGCCCCTTGTCCTGGCGATCGGAGGCCGTCGCCAGCGCACGGCCCAGGCCGTCGCCGGACGTACCGTTGGCGAACAGGCCCAGCTGGTCAAAGCCGGGGTTGGCGGTCAGCCACAGGCCGTCGGCCGTCTGCTTCACGTTGAAGCTCAACAGCGAATTGTGGCGGGGACGGAACACATCACCGCTGATGCTGGCACTGTAGCCGGTGTCACCCAGGCGCACGGCCTCTTCGAAGCCACCCTGGTAGATCGGGCCCTCAACCAGATCACGACGGAAATCCTGGCCGTAGTAGCCCTGCGCCACGTTCAGTTCGAGGAAGGCACCCTTGGAGATCACCAGTGCCCCCTCGGTCTGCTCGTCATCGAAGAAGGTACCCACGCGCAGGCGGCCTGCAGCGGTGCCGCCATTCTCTGTAACGTCGAACAGCACCTTGCCGCCCGGCATGATGTTGACGTAGCCATGGGTGACCAGGTCGCCACCGCGCGGCATCAGCGTGCCGAACACGCGCAGGCGGTTGAAACCGTCTTCGCGGTACGACGGGCCGGTGCCGTCCAGCAATGCAGCGCGGTCCATCGCAGTACCCGCCACGTCGCCATGGCCGACCAGCATGCCTGCGCCGAGCACGCGCACTTCCGATGCGCGCAGGGCACCGCCTTCCAGCGCGATGGTGCCATTGTCGACCAGCATGAAATCCGCACCCGTCGTCGCGGACGTGCGCCAGGTGGCGCCGTTGCTCACCCGGATCACGCCCATGGCGTTGTCCAGCGTGGAGACATCCAGATCAGCCAGCCGCAGCTTGGACAGCAACAGGTCCTGGATGTCCGGGTCACTGAGGTAACCCTGCACCGACAGCGCACCGATGCCCTGCGGACCCTTGCTGGATGCGTTGTAGATGCTCTGCGCGAGATTGATGTAGGTGGATCGCCAGTCGGTATTCCAGCGCGCGAAATCATCATCGACGAACGCCTGCAACTGGCGTCCGGTACGCAGGTAGCCGGGGTTGATGTCGCCGGTCACGTTGGCGGTAACGTTCAGGGTGTCGCCCGGATCGCGGTACCCGTTCGCGGTGATGATCCTGTTGCTGTAGATATCCTGGCCGGGGAACGACTCCAGCTTGCTGCCACTGCCATCGGGGTCGAAAGTGACCGAGGAACCGGCGCTGCGTGCCGGATCGCGAAACACCAGCAGGCCGTTCGGCTTCACCACTTCGTACATGGCCTTGTGCAGCAGCCCGGCATCCATGCCACCACCGTAGTTGCCGGTGTAGATCTGGGTCATGCGCGGCGACGGCGTGTAGATCACCTTGCCGCCGCTGCTGGCCGCGTGGATCTGCACCGAGTCGATGAGCGGCAGATCGCCGGCCAGATAGCGTTCGACGCCACCAGACTGCATGATCGAGCAGGACGAGATGCAATTGCCGGACACGATGGTGTTCAGTCCGGAAGTGCGGATGATGCCCTGCAGCCACTCGCCGGCGATCAACGCACCACCGTTGGACGTGCGCAGCACCACCTCACGGACCGGCCGGCCTTCGGCCTGCGCCTTGGCCAGCAGTGCCGGCAGGGACACCACGTCGGCGTAGGTCACATCGCCACTCAGGAAGATGCGATCGCCCTGCACGTGATAATTCATTGCCATGACGTCATCCACCACGGATATGGCGGCAACGCCCATCAGCCCGGCCAGGGCCAGGCTCAACTTCGAATACTTCATGTGCTCTCTCTCCACCCGCAACACGCGGATGGAGCGATCAACGCCACAGCGGGGTGATCTCCCCCAGTGGAACGGATCCTAAAAAATGAATACATTCACAATGGGAATTCGATCGATGCACACTCTTCCCCATCCGGTCATCGTCGCGTAAAACTCGACGACGCATTCGCCACCCACCGTCGAGGCCAGCCCTGTCCACCCCGTCTCCCCTGCTCCATCGCGCGCCGGAGCTACCCGCACCTGCGGATGCCTTCATCGCGTTCGTGCGCGAAGAGCGCGCACCGCTGTGCGCGTTCCTGCGCACGCGGGGGGTTGGGCCTGAGGATGCGGAGGATATCGCGCAGGACTGCATGGAGCGGCTGATCCGCTACCGCGCACAGGGCCCGGACGAACTGCGCCTGCTGCTGTATCGTATCGCCCGCAACCGCCTGGCAGACCGCGGCCGCTCACCGCTGTCGCGGCCGCATCTGCCGCTGGCCGAACACGATGGCAGCGACGAACCGTCCAGTTCCTCGCCCGATCCATTGCGCCAGGCCGAGTCGGGGCAGATGCTGTTCCTGCTGCGGCAGGCCCTGTTCAAGCTTCCCGAACGCGCACGCGAGGTCTATCTGCTCAACCGCATCACCGGCATGAGCTACACGCAGATCGCGCGGCATTGTGGAATTACTGCCAAGACCGTGGAAAAACATATCGCCCGCGCCCTGCAGGGCCTGCGTCAGGAGTTGGGATCGGATCCGCTGCACAACGACAGGGACGGCCAATGAGTGGCACCCCGCACAGGGATGATGCACAGCTGTTTGAACGCGCCAGCGCCTGGGTAGCCCGCCTGGAAGCCCCGGACTGCACGTCGGCCGAACGCGAAGCGTTCGAGGACTGGCTGGCCGAAGATCCGGCCCACGTCAAAGCCTGGGTGCAGGCCGAAACCCTGTTCCAGCAGGGCGCTGGGCTTGCGGCTGACCCTTGGCTGCGGACCGCTGCGGCACGCGCGGCGCGTCCGCCGCGCCGGCGCTGGTTGCCGGGCGTGGCCGCTGCTGCCGGTGTCTGCATGGCGATCGGCATCGGCTGGATGGCTGCCGTCGACGGCAACCCGACGCCACAGGTCTACGCCAATGATTCGCACCAGCCACAGCAGCAGACACTGGCCGATGGCAGCGTCGCCATGCTGGATGCTGGCACCACTCTCCGCGCCCGCTTCGGCTGGCGCCATCGTGAGCTGGTGCTGGAGCAGGGCCGGCTGCAACTGCAGGTCGCACCGTCGAACAAGGCGCTGCAACTGCGCGCCGGCGACAGTACGATCCGCGACATCGGCACGACCTTCCAGGTGGAACGCCTGCGCGACGGCCTGGTCGAGGTCGCGCTGCTGGAAGGTGCCGTCGAAGTCAGCAGCGGCGCAGCGCAGCACACGCTGGCGCCCGGCCAGCAGCTGCAGGTTCTGCCTTCCGGCCGTATCCAGCCAGGCCCTGCCCTCTCCTCCACTGCCGCCGCTGAAGGCTGGCTGCAGGGGCAACTGGTGTTCGATGCCACCCCCCTGTCGATCGTGGTCGAACGCATGAACCGTTACGGCCGCACGCCGCTGGTGATCGCCGATCCTGAGATCGCCAGCCTGGCCGTGAGCGGTACCTTCCGTGCCGGCGATGCGCAGGAACTGCTGTCGGCGCTGGAACTGGGGTGGTCCGTGGCTGGCCAGACGCGTCCGGATGGCGCGCTGGAACTGCGCCGCACATACTGAGGAGACCGGCGGTGAAGGCAGGTCCGGGTGCGCTGCAGTGGGGGCTGCTCCGGGCCCTGCTATGCCTTGCCCTGGGCGTTGCCGCAGTACCGATGGCCGATGCCGGCACGCCCGCGGGCACGCTGGCGATCGACGTGGGCGCCGGCCCACTGGTACCGGCACTGCAGCAATGGGCCCGGCAGAGTGGCACCGCCCTGCTGTTCGACGCACGTGAACTGGAGGGTCTGCGCACCGATGGCACCCGTGGCCAGCGCGATACCGGGGCTTCGCTGAAGCAACTGGTTGCCGGCCTGCCGGTCAGCATCCTGCGCACGTCCTCGGGTGCTTTTGTCGTGCGGCGGGTCCATGCCGAGCCTGCCAAGCCGCCGGCAGCGTTCACCGCCCCGCGTCTGCCGCGCCCGCCTCCCAGGTCCGCCGACACGCCGCACGAGGTGGAACTGGCTCCCATCCACGTCACCGGCAGCCGGCTGCCACGCTCTTCGGTGCAGACCACGCTGCCGGTCACCACCATTGATCGTGACGACATCCTGCGCAGTGGCTACGGCAACCTGTTCGACCTGCTGCGGCACCTGCCCGGCATGAACGGCCATCCTGCCATGAGCACCTCGCGCGGCGGCGATTCGCAGTACCTGCCGGTGGGTGCAGCGGCCACCACCAGCCTCGATGGCATGGGACCGCGGGCGACGCTGTTCCTGGTCAATGGCCGGCGCCTGCCGCGCTATCCGATGGTGTCGCTGGAACAGGGTGGGCTGACCGACCTCGGCGGCATTCCGCTGAGCTTCGTCGACCGCATCGAACTGGTACGCGGCGGTGCCTCGGCCATCTATGGCGCCGACGCCATGTCCGGCGTGGTCAACATCATCCTGCGCGACCAGGCCGATGGGCCCGAAGCCATGCTGCAGACCGGGCTCAGCAGCCGTGGCGACGCGGGCCAGTACCGCCTGCAGGCCGCCACGGGCGGCGCACGTGGCAACGGAGACCGCTGGTTTGCCGGTCTCGATCTGCACCGTGTCGAACATGTCGCCGGTGACCAGCGTGACTGGCATGCGGAAACCTCGCTGTATCCGATCGGCGCGATCCTGGGCAACTGGTACGTGCCCGCGCGGCGCTGCGAGCCGCCCCTGGAGCGGCGCGAGGACGGCTGCTGGTTCGACAGCGCCCGGCCGCGTTCGCTGCAACCGGCCTCGGATACCGCGTCGGCCTACCTGCGCTACCGGCACGAACGGGGTGAGGGACGCTATGCCTATGCCGAGGTGCGGGCCAGTCACAACCGCCAGCGCTTCGACCTGGGCCCGACCGCCGTTGCGGTGGTGTCGCGGGGCATCACCTTCAACAGTGTGCTGCGTGAGGCCGGCAACGTGCGTCCCAAGGTCCGCGCCACCGATACGGACGTCACCTTCGGCATCGGACGTGACCAGGGCCGGCGCAGCTGGGAAGCCGGCATCAGTGCGCAGCGCAGCGAAGTCACCTTGTCCACGGCAGGCACGGTGCGCACGGCGCTGCTGCTTGAAGCAACGCAGGCACGCAGGTTCATTCCCGGCTTCGACGCGCCGCCGGCAGCCGATATGGACGCGCTGTTCCCATCCATCCGCAACCGCGGCAGCACTGCACAGTGGCAGGGCTGGTGGGGCGTGCAGCGTGAGCTGATGGCGATGGCTGGGGGCAATGCGCAACTGGCGACCGGCATCGACCTGCGCCATGAGCGCTGGACCTCGCATCCGGATGCGCTGCTGAGCCAGGGCGACCTTGCATTGGGTTTGCCGCAGCAGCAACGCCGCCTGTCGCGGCAAAGCAGCGGTGTCTATACCGAGCTGGGCCTGCCACTGGCACCCACGCTGCGCGCGGACCTGGCCGCACGCTGGGACCGCGACGACGGCTTCATGGCGTTCTCGCCACGTGCCGGACTGCGCTGGACCCCGACGCCTCACTGGTCGTTCTTGCTGGCCAGCGGACGCGGCTACCGTGCGCCGAGCCTGTTCGAGCAACGGCGCCCCCCGGGCTACTTCGGGTCGATCACGCTTCCGGTGTCCAGTGCCCTTCCTGAATGTGCAATGGCCACGGCCAGTGGCGGCTGCAGCGTCACGGCCAACGTGGTTGAGAACGATGCACTGAAGGCCGAGCGATCGCGCAGCCATTCGCTGGCCGCCACATGGACACCCAACGACACGTTTTCGCTGTCGCTGACCCACAACATCGTGGAACTGCGCAACGAGATCCTCGCCCTGCAGCCAAGCGATGCGGTGTGGAATCGCAGTACCTGGGAGCTGGATGACGACGGCTACCTGAGCAGCCTGCGCCTGTCGTTCGACAACATCGGCCGCACCACCTCCCGCAACTGGGTCCTGCGTGGCGAATACCGCATCGACAGCGGCAGCAACGGCCAATGGTTGTTCTCACTCGATGCGCTGAAGCAGCAGGAACTGCGTCGGCGCCGTGACCACGAGGCCGCCGTGGACCTGCGCGGCCATGTGACACCCGAACTGGCTGCGGTGTTGAACGCGCAATGGCAGAACAGCAACTGGGACGTCGCCCTGCGCGGCAACCAGGTCGGTCGCACCCGTGCCTGGCTGCCGGGGGCCGAATGCCCGCAGGATCAGGCCGAACAGAACCACTGCATGAATCCGCGCCAGCTGCGCTGGAACCTGCACCTGGCACGCCGCCTCGGCCCGCGCGTCGTCGCGGCGCTGGACGTGCACAACGTGCTCGACACGCAACCGGTGAACTACCTGGTCGGCAATGGCGGGCAGATGCCGGGGCTGGATGATCCGCTCGGCCGCTACTACCTGCTTACCCTGCAGTTCCGCTGAGCGTAGTAACCTACGCGGCCTGTTCCACCGGTCTGCCACCTCCCCCCATGAAGGCCTATCTCTGGTTCTGGGGCGCGTTCCTGCTGTTCTTCGCGTTGCCCTTCCCCTGCATTCTCTATTTCGGCACCTCGTGGCCGGTGGCGCTGGCTGATCGCAGTGCACCGTGGCTGGCACTGTTGCTGCTGGCACTGTCGCTCGCTGCATGGCTCGCTCTGCTGTTCGCGTTCCTGCATTTCCTGCTGCTCGGCCCACCACGCGCCCTGCATCGCGTTCGCTCCATCCTCGCCGATGGCGAACCACGCGATGCGCTGATCGAACACGCTGAACAGACCGGCGTGCAGGTGCGTGGCTTCGCGCAATGGAAACTGCAGCTGTCCTTCAAGAACCTGTCCGGCACGCCGATCCGCGAACTGCTGCTGGTAGTCGACAGCAAGCCGCAACTGCAGCGCTTCGGCGTCGGCAGGCACGTCGATGCACGCCTGAGCCGGGTGCCGGGCGCGTTCCCGAACGTGGTACTGGACGGTGCCCAGCCCGAACTGAATGTCGCCAGCCTGTGGCGACGCGGCATCGGTGCAGCACTCGGCATCGCAGCCGTTGCCGCTGCCTATGTGTGGGCCTATCGGCTGCAGAGCGAGGGCCTGGGCTGGACCTTCCTGACCTTTGGCCACCCACTGCTGGTGTGCCCGCTGGTGTTGTGCGGCTACGCCCTGGTCCTGCGCCTGCTCGGCCGCCTGCTGCACGCCGATGCCCGCGGAGACGCGCTGAAGTACCGCGGCATCGGTGTGGAGGCCCGGGTATTGAAGGTGCGCCAGACCGGCACCTACCTCAACGAACAGCCGCAGGTGGAGTTCCAGCTGGAATATACCGACCGCGAAGGTGGCATACAGCAGGTGAGCGTGCGCCGCTTCATCCCGTTGATCGAGCTGGCCAACGTTCCACGCGAGCAGGTCACGCTGCTGTACGACCCGGATGACCGCAGCAATGTGCGCCTGGAGGCTGTATGAAGCGGTCGCCTTCCACACCCGTGGTATTTTCCGCCGTGCTGCTGGTGCTGGCCGGCGCCGCCGTTGCCGGTGGTGCGCTGCAGACGATAGGCGAAACACTGGGGCATTCGGTGCAGGCTGACCGCGCGACCGCGCCGATCACCATGCCGCCATCGCGCGAGGGGCCCGCTTCGCTCGCTCCGATTCCCGAACCGCGATCAATGCCGGTTCCCGAACGCAGCAACCGGTTGTTCGATGCGGACTACCTGCTGGCCGCCCGCCAGGCACTGGAACAGATGCCTGCACTGGCCGGGCACCGGTTGACGGTGTTCCACAGCATCCACTTCTACGACGATGGCCGCATCAACCTGGACCTGGTCGACCCGCAGCAGCCGACCCACGTCGACAGCTACCACTTCGAGCGTGGCCAATGGCGCAAGGGCAATCCGGTGAACCCGCAGCAGTTCGCGCCGACCATCAGCCTGCAGCGCAGCAGCACATCCCTGGCCAGCATCGATTTCGAGGCCGTGCCGCGCGTGGCGCAGGCATTGCAGGAACAACGCAATGCCCTGCAGAACCCCGCATCCGAAGTCGGCCACGTGTATGTGATCGTGCGCAAGGGCGGCAAGCTGGTGTGGCTGCCGGACGAAGTGGCCGGTGACCGCGAATCCGTGCGCCTGCAGTTCGATGCGCAGGGCACCCTGCGCGGCGTGAACCACCGATAGGCCGCACAAAAAGGGGACGGAGGGGATTAAGTCGTATGTGCCTTGGTGCGGATTGCGACTTAATCCCCTCCGTCCCCTTTTTGCTGTTTCACCGAGCGGGCGATGGCGTACTGCGCGCCATAGTACGTGGACAACACCAGCAGGCTGGCCAACGGCAGGCCACCGGCGAAGCGGTCCCAGGCCAGCAGGGAATCGCTGGCGACGAACAGCAATGCACCTGCCGCGGCCCAGCGGGCGCTTCGGGCTTCCACGGCACCGGGCTGCGGGCTGCGCCACTGCCGTGCCAGGGCCAGCGCTGCCATCGATGCCAGCACCACCACGTATGCCAGCACCGGCACACGCATCGGCACCGGCAGGTGCGGCCACAGGCCAAGCACATTGAGTACGGCAAAGGCCGCCAGCAGGACGCTGGCGGCCAGCAACCCACGCCCGGCACGCAGGCCATCGCGGAAGGCGACGATGTAGCAGAGGTGCGCCAGCAGGAACGCCACCAGCCCCGGTACGAACGCGTCCATCGGCAGCATCAGCGCGATGTCACCCACGCACGACAGCAGCATGCCGGCCAGCACCGCGCGCCGGTAGGTCGGCTGCGCAGGATCACGCACCCGCCAGGCGATGGCAGCGATCAGCAGCGTGGTCGCCGGCTTCGCCAGCCAATGCAGCCAGCGCCCGTCACCGTCCAGGAACGCACCGATGATGGCCAGGATCGCCATCAGCAGGATCACGCCATCGCCGGCGCGCGGCTTCATCGTGGCTTCCACAGCTCCGCAAGGCGGTCAGGCTTGCCGGCAATGCGCTCCAGCACCGGGTACTGCAGGCCACCGTGGTAGTCGATGTTCATCGTGTCGATCCGATCGAACTGCTTCACCAGCAGCACGATCGGCGCCTTGTCCTTCGCCGCCGCAGCCACCGCGTCCTTCAAGCGCTGGCTGCTGTACTCGCGGCCGCCAACGGCAATCACCTTCATGCCAGGCGCCAAGCCGGCGTTGAAGGCCGGGCTGTCCCAGATCACGTCGCCGACCGTACCGTTGTCGAGCACCGTCGCACCCAGCGAGTACGCCAGCAATGCGGCCTTGGCGCGCTTCTCCTGCGCCTTGTAGGCATCGTTCGGCGTATCGCGGTAGACCAGCTTCCAGCCCGCCAGCTCCAGGCCACCGGTCAACGCGCCGTGGCCGTCCAGGCGCCCGCGCAGGAACGTCGCCCAGTCGTACGGCGCGATGCCGTTCAAGGTCGCGACCACGTCGTCGAAGGTGTACGGGTTGACGTCCCAGTCGCCATTGCCGACGCCGAAGAAGGCGCGCGCGAAGTCATCCAGGCTGCGGCGGTTGCCACTCAGTTCGCGCAGCTTGCCTTCCACTTCCAGCCACAGCATCTGGCCGCCGGAGTAGTAGTCTTCGCTCATCTGGTAGTTGCGATACGGCAGCGTGCGACGCTGGGCGATGGTCGGGTCGTTGGTGGTGTCCTGCAGCGGACGCCAGGCCAGGCCCGGGCGGCCACGGTCATAGGTCGCGGCCACATTGGCCAGCATGTCGCGCGCCTGCGCAGCCGACCACAACCCCGAGCGTGCCGCCAGCACCTGCCCCCAGAACTGGGTCTGCCCTTCGTACACCCACAGCAGGCTGTCGCCCATGGGCACGTTGAAGTTGGCAGTGGCCAGGTCGGCACCGCGACGGTACTTGCCGTTCCAGGAATGGGTGTACTCGTGCGGCAGCAGATCGCGCATCCACGCGTTGCGGTCCCACTCGGTGAAGTAACCCGGGTCGGCGCTGTTCTCGCTGGAGCGGTGATGCTCCAGGCCGATGCCGCCAAGACGATCGGTCAAGGCCAGCAGGAATTCATAATGGTTGTAGTGACGCGCGCCATAGAGCTTGTCGGCCTGCTGCACCAGCGCGCGGTGCATCGTGATCTGCGCGTCGGTCGGCTTCAGCGACTTGGCTTCGTCGGCAAACACATTGAGGTGCACCGGCACCTTCGCGCCCGGATCGAGATCGATGCGCTGGTAGTGCTCGCCGGCAAACAACGGCGAATCGACCAGATGGTCATACGAGATCGGCTTGAACACCACGGTATCGCCGTCGCGGTGCGCGGTTTCCAGCGCCGTGGCAAACGACCAGCCCTTGGGCAGGGTCACGCTGGCCTGCGCCTGCAGGTTGCGCGCATCTACGCCGGCCGGATACAGCGAATTGGCGTTCCACTGCAGGTTGAGCATTTCCGGGGTCATCACCACCCGCCCCTGGCTGCCGCCCTGCGAGGACAGGAAATCGAAGTGGGCGACGATCTCGCTGACGCCCTCGGGCACGTCCACCTTGAACGCATAGACGTTGTACTGGTCGCGCTGCCAGGCCAGCGGCTTGCCGTTGGCGGTCACGCGCAGGCCGGCCAGCTTGTCGATCGGGCCGGTGGGCGAATGGTTGCCGGGAATCCACTGCGGGTACAGCAGGGTGACCGGACCGGGCTTGACCGGCACGGTGGCGGTCACCTTGAAGATGCGACGGGCAAGGTCACGTGCATCTACATCGATGCGCAGCAGGCCTGGGGCTGCGGCATCACCCGATGGCGAGGCCTGCGCCAGCGCGGGCGTGGCGGCCAGCGCGAACAGCAACGACATCGCCAGGGCACGGGTCTTCATCGGCAACTTCCAGCATCGGAGAATCCTCCGATGCTAGGCCTGTGCGATGGCCGGCCCCATGGCCAAAGGTCATGGATGTGCTTATCCACGCCATGCGTGGATGAGGCCTTTCCCGGTCAGTCGACCAGGCGCAGGCGCAGTTCCTTCGGCAGCGCGAACACCATCGATTCCGGCTCGCCGTCCAGCTCGGACACGCCACTGGCACCCAGCTCGGCCAGGCGTGCCAGCACGCCGTCGACCAGCACCTGCGGCGCCGAGGCGCCAGCGGTCACGCCGATGTGCTGCTTGCCCGCCACCCACGCCGGGTCGATCTCGTGCGCGCCATCGATCAGGTACGACTCCACGCCTTCACGGCGGGCCAGCTCGCTCAGGCGGTTGGAGTTGGAGCTGTTCGGCGAACCGACCACCAGCACCAGGTCGCAGCGCTTGGCCAGATCGCGCACGGCATCCTGGCGGTTCTGCGTGGCGTAGCAGATGTCGTCGTTCTTCGGGCCCTGCATCGCCGGGAACCGCTCGCGCAGCGCATCGATGATGCCGCGCGTGTCATCCACCGACAGCGTGGTCTGGGTGGTGTAGGCGAAGTTGTCCGGCTGGTTGATCTGCAGCGTGGCAACCTGCTCCACGTCTTCCACCAGGTAGATCTGGCCGGTGCCGGCTTCGCGGTTCCACTGGCCCATGGTGCCTTCCACCTCCGGGTGACCGGCGTGGCCGATCAACACCACGTCACGGCCGGCACGGCAGTGGCGGGCGACTTCGAAGTGGACCTTGGTCACCAGCGGGCAGGTGGCGTCGAACACCTTCAGGCCACGGCGCTCGGCTTCCTGGCGCACGGCCTGGGACACGCCATGGGCACTGAAGATCACCGTGTTGTTGTCCGGCACTTCGTCGAGTTCCTCGACGAAGATCGCGCCGCGCTGCTTCAGGTCGTCGACCACGAAGCGGTTGTGCACCACTTCATGGCGGACGTAGATGGGCGCGCCCAGCGTTTCGATCGCGCGCTTGACGATCTCGATCGCACGATCGACACCGGCACAGAAACCACGCGGGTTGGCGAGCAGCACATCCATCAGTTCAATCTCCCGGCAGCGGCCGGCTTACGGTTTCGGATTGGCATTATCCGCCTTTTTGGCGGACTTGCCGTCGAACAGGCCAAACAGGGCGATGCCGATGGCACCCACCACGATGGCCGAGTCGGCGATGTTGAACGAGGGCCAGGTGTAGCTGCCCACGTACCACTGGATGAAGTCGACCACGTGGCCGTGCACCTGGCGGTCGATCACGTTGCCGATGGCACCGCCGATGATGAGCGCATACGGCACCGCGGCCTTCCAGTTGCCGCGCGCGGTGCCGCGCAGCCACCACGCCATCAGGCCGCTGATGGCGATCGCCAGTGCGGTGAAGAAGTACTTCTGCCAGCCACCGGCGTCGCTCAGGAAACTGAATGCCGCGCCGGTGTTGTAGGTGCGGTACCAGTTCCAGAAGCCGTCGATGACCACCACCGGCTGGAACTCCGGCAGGCTCGACAGCACCCAGGCCTTGGACCACTGGTCCAGGCCGATGATGGCCACCGACAGCAGCAGCCAGACCAGGGCGTTCGGATGCGGACGGGGCGCGGCCATCAGAACCAGCTCCGCACTTCACCGGCACCGGTGATGTTGCTCACGCAGCGGCCGCACAGTTCCGGATGGTCGGCGTTGCTGCCGACATCGGCGCGATGGTGCCAGCAGCGCACGCACTTGGTCTTGGTGGTCGGCTGGGCGCTGACGAACACCTCGTCGGTGGTCGCCGGCCGCACCTGCACGTCGCCGCTGATGAACAGGAAACGCAGTTCATCGGCCAGCGGCTGCCAGCGCGCGGCCTGCTCCTCGCTGGCGGCAATGGTGATCTCCGCTTCCAGTGCGGCACCGATCGCGCCGTTTGCCCGCATCGGCTCGAGCACCTTGGCCACCTGTTCGCGCACGGCCAGCAGCTGGTCGAAGTCGGCGGCGTTGAGCTGGGCATCGGCCGGCAGCGGCGCCAGGCCGTCGTACCAGGTGGTGAACAGCACATGGCCAGCATGCTCGCCCGGCAGGTAGCCCCACAGCTCGTCGGCGGTGAAGGTCAGGATCGGCGCGACCCAGCGGGTGAACGCTTCGGCGATGTGGTACATCGCGCTCTGTGCCGAACGGCGACCGTGCGAATCGGTCGGCATCGTGTACAGGCGATCCTTGGTCACGTCCAGGTACAGCGAGCCCAGGTCCACGCTGCAGAAGTTCAGCAGCAGCTGCACGATCTCGGCCATGTTATAGCCGTCGTAGGCCGCCTTGATCTTCTCCTGCAGCTCCCACGCGCGATGCACGATCCAGCGGTCCAGCGCGACCATCTGCTCGAGCGGCTGCAGGTGCAGCGCCGGGTCGAAGCCGTCCAGGTTGCCGAGCAGGAAGCGTGCGGTGTTGCGCAGGCGGCGGTAGGCATCGGCATTGCGCTTCAGGATCTCCTGCGACAGCGACATCTCGTTGCTGTAGTCGGCCGAGGCGATCCACAGGCGCAGGATGTCCGCGCCCAGCTTGTTCATGATGTCCTGCGGCTCGATGCCGTTGCCCAGCGACTTGGACATCTTGCGGCCGTGCTCATCCACGGTGAAGCCGTGGGTCAGGCACTGCTTGTACGGGGCGCGCTTGTCGATCGCCACGCCGGTCAGCAGCGAGGACTGGAACCAGCCGCGGTGCTGGTCGGAACCTTCCAGGTACAGGTCGGCCGGCTTGCCGAAGCCACGCGCGGCGAGCACGCCTTCATGGGTCACGCCCGAATCGAACCAGACGTCGAGGATGTCGGTGACCTTCTCGTAGTCGGCGGCTTCAGCGCCCAGCAGTTCGGCGGCATCCAGCGAGTACCACACGTCGATGCCCTCGGCTTCGACGCGGTCGGCGACCTGCTGCATCAGCTCCACCGAACGCGGATGGATCTCGCCGGTCTGCCGGTGGGTGAACAGTGCGATCGGCACGCCCCAGGTGCGCTGGCGCGAGATGGTCCAGTCCGGGCGGCCGTCGACCATGCTCTGGATGCGCGCCTTCCCCCAGGTCGGGAACCAGCCGACGGTGTCGATGGCGGCCAGCGCATCGTTGCGCAGGTTGGCCTTGTCCATCGAAATGAACCACTGCGGGGTGGCGCGGAACACCACCGGCGTCTTGTGGCGCCAGCAGTGCGGGTAGCTGTGGCGGATCGGATGGAACGCCAGCAGCGAACCGTTCTCGCGCAGCACGCCGACGATGGCCTCCTGCGCCTTCCACAGGTGCTGGCCGGCCAGCACCACGTCACCGGCCGGCGGGGTCGATTCCAGGTACACGCCACGACCGTCGATCGGGGTCACCTGGCCAGCGTTGTACTTGTCCAGCAGGCCGTACTTCTGGCTGACCACGAAGTCTTCCTGGCCGTGGCCGGGGGCGGTGTGCACCGCACCGGTACCGTCCTCGTCGGAGACGTGGTCGCCGTTGAGTACCAGGATCTCGCGCTCCGGGTAGAACGGGTGCGCCAGCAGCTGGTTCTCCAGCGCCGCGCCGGTGGTTTCACCGTGCAGCACCACGTTCTCGACGCCGTAGCGCTGCAGTGCGCGCTCGGCCAGCGCCGCAGCGAGCACCAGCCAACGGCGCTTGCCGTTGTGCGCCGGGCCTTCGGCCAGCACGTAGCGGATCTCCGCGCCCAGCGACACCGCCAGCGAGGCCGGCAGCGTCCACGGGGTGGTGGTCCAGATCGGTACGGCCACTTCGACGTCGGCCGGCACGCTCACGCCGAACGCCTGGCCGATGGCCTGGGCATCGCGTGCGGCGTAGGCCACGTCGATCGCCGGCGATTCCTTTTCCTGGTACTCGATCTCGGCCTCGGCCAGCGCCGAGCCACAGTCGAAGCACCAGTACACCGGCTTGGCGCCGCGCACCAGGTGGCCGTTGGCCACGACCTTGGACAGCGCACGGATCTCGTTGGCTTCGAAGTCGAAGCTCAGGGTCTTGTACGGGTTGTCCCAGTCACCGGTCACGCCCAGCCGCTTGAAGTCCACGCGCTGGATATTGATCTGCTCTTCGGCGAACTCGCGGCACTTCTGGCGGAATTCGACGGCGTCGAGCTTGGTGCCGACCTTGCCCCACTTCTTTTCCACCGCGATCTCGATCGGCAGGCCATGGCAGTCCCAGCCCGGCACATAGGGCGCATCGAAGCCGGCCAGGTAGCGCGACTTGACGATGATGTCCTTCAGGATCTTGTTGACCGCGTGGCCCAGGTGGATGCGGCCGTTGGCGTACGGGGGGCCGTCGTGCAGCACGAACAGCGGGCGGCCGGCGGCGTTGTCGCGCAGCTGCTGGTAGAGCCCCTGCGCTTCCCACCGCGCCAGAATGCCCGGCTCGCGCTTGGGCAGGTCGCCGCGCATCGGGAATTCGGTGGCTGGCAGGTTCAGGGTGGTCTTGTAGTCCTGGCTCACGCAGTGGCTCGCAATCTATGTTCGGAAAGGATGGCGCGCGCCTGTTCGGCGTCGCGGTGCATCTGGTCGGTCAGCGCCGCCAGATCATTGAACTTCTCTTCGTCGCGCAGCTTGGCGACGAATTCCACGTCGATGTGGCGACCGTACAGGTCACCCTGGAAATCGAACAGGTGGGCTTCCAGCAGCGGCTCCACGCCCTCCACCGTCGGCCGCGTGCCGAAGCTGGACACCGATGGCCACGGTTGGTCGAACACACCATGCACCCAGGTCGCGTAGATACCCGACAGCGCCGGCGTCTTCGGGAAACGCAGGTTGGCAGTGGGGAAACCCAGCGTACGGCCAAGCTGTCGACCGCGCACCACCCGGCCGCTGATCGCGTAGGGACGGCCCAGCAGGTCGTTGACACGGGCGAAGTCGCCCTGCTGCAGCAGCTGGCGGATGCGAGTGCTGGAAATGCGCTCGCCATGCAGATCCACCGCTTCGATCTCGCCCGCGGTGAAGCCCAGTGCAGCACCCATCTTCTGCAGCAGGGCCAGGTCGCCACGGCGGCGGTTGCCGAAGCAGAACTCCGGGCCGATCCACACTTCGCGTGCGCCCAGGCGGTGGGCCAGCAGCCGGTGGACGAAATCCTCGGCCGGCATCGCTGCCATCGCCGCGTCGAAACGCAACAGTCCGATCGCATCCACACCGAGCTCGCGCAGGATCTCGACCTTGCTGCGGGCCAGGGTCAGCCGCGGTGGCGGCGTGCCCTGGGAAAAGAATTCACGCGGCAGCGGCTCGAATGCCACGGCCACTGCGGCCACGCCCAAGGCGCGCGCGCGGGCAACCGCGTGGCGCACCAGCGCACGATGGCCCAGGTGGAGGCCGTCAAATGCACCGATACAGACCACGCTTCCGTTGGGGAACAGCGCCCCGCCCTCCACGCTTCTGAACAGCCTGCTCATCAACTCTCGTTCCGGCCCGACCGGGGCCGCCGCTTCAATGGTGTAACCCTGAAGTATAGCCGTCACGGCGCACGATCAATGCCCACGCAGGTCGCGCGGGCGGAAGCCCATCGCCACCATGGCAACCGCGTAGGTCGCGCCACCGCCACCGACCAGCAGCGCCAGGGCGCCGATCCGCTCCCACACAGTCATCGCCGAGAAGCCTGGCAGCCAGTGCAGCAGGGCCAGCAGCACCCCGACCATGGCCGCGCAGGCCAGCAGCAGCCGCAGCAGATAGCCAGCCCAGCCCGGCCGGCGGCGGTAGACATCGGTCTTGCCCAGCCAGTACCAGAGCAGGCCCAGGTTCAGGTAACTGGACAGCGCACTGGCAATGCCCAGCGCCAGGTGCAGGCCCGGCTGCTTGCCGATGGCCGCCATCACGCCCTGTGCCTTCAGCTCGTCCGGCACCATCACCTGGTACAACACCGCCAGAAGGGCGAAGTTGAACACCATGTTGGCCACCAGCGCGGCCACACCCGCGCGCACCGGCGTCTTGGTGTCCTGGCGGGCGTAGAAAGCCGGCAGTACCACCTTCAGCAGGGCGAATGCCGGCAGGCCGAAGCTCAGGCCGTACACCGACAACGCGGTCATGCGGGTATCGAAGGCACTGAACTGGCCGTGCTGGAAGATGGTCGCGATCAGCGGCTCGGCCAGCAGCAGCAGGCCCAGCATGGCCGGCACCGAGATCAGCAGGGTCATGCGCAGGCCCCAGTCCAACGAGCGCGAGAAGCCCTCGCGGTCGGTACTGACGTGATGGCGGGCCAGCGCCGGCAGGATCACCGTGCCCAGCGCCACGCCGAACACGCCCAGCGGCAGCTCCAGGAAGCGGTCGGCCAGCGACAGCCAGGACTGCGAGCCATCGGTCAGCTTGGCCGCGATCACCGTGTCCAGCAGCAGGTTGATCTGCGCCACAGAGGAACCGAACAGGGTCGGCACCATCAGCGTCATCACCTTACGCACGCCCGGGTGGCTCCAGCCCCAGCGCGGCAGGGTCAGCAGGTTGATGCCCTTCAGCGAGGGCAGCTGGAACAGCAACTGCAGGATGCCGGCCGCCAGCACCGCCCAGCCCAGCGCCAGGATCTGCTTTTCCGGCGTGCCGCCCAGCCGCGGCGCCAGCCACAGCGCACCGGCGATCATGCACAGGTTGAGAATGACCGGGGTCAGCGCCGGCATCGCGAAGCGCTGGAAGCTGTTCAGCGCACCGCCGGCCAGTGCGGTCAGCGAGACGAACAGCAGGAACGGGAAGGTCAGGCGGAACAGGTCGACCAGCAGGCCCTGCTTGACCGGGTCGGTATCAACGCCACTGGAGAAGACCGAGGCCAGCTGCGGCGCGAAGATCAGGGCCAGTGCGGTGACCAGCATCAGCACCCCGCCCAGGGTGCCGGCGGTGCGCGCCATCAGTTCGCGCAGTTCGGCGTGGCTGCGGGTTTCCTTCACTTCCGTGAACACGGGCACGAAAGCGGTGGCAAACGAGCCCTCGGCGAACAAACGCCGCAGGAAATTGGGTACCCTGAAGGCGACCCAGAAAGCATCAGTGATGGCGTTGGTGCCGAACGTGGTGGTCACCACGAAGTCCCGGACAAGTCCGAGAACGCGCGAGACCATGGTCATGCTGCTGAACGACAGCAGGCCCCGCAACAACTTGGGTGAACTCACTCAGCGTCCCTCTTGACAATCGACTTGACGTGCATTTCTTACGCCATCATACTAGCTAGCTTGCTGTTCCCATAACACCGATTTTTCAGGAAACCACCACCGTGGCCAATATCAAGTCCGCCAAGAAGCGCGCCAAGCAGACCGTCGTGCGCAACGCGCGCAACGTGGCTCAGCGCTCGATGCTGCGCACCGCTGTCAAGAAAGTGATCAAGGCGCTGGACGCCAACGATGCCGCCGGCGCCGAAGCCGCCTTCGCCGTTGCCCAGCCGATCCTGGATCGCTTCAGCGCGCGTGGCCTGATCCACAAGAACAAGGCTGCTCGCCACAAGAGCCGCCTGAACGACCGCATCAAGGCCCTCAAGGCCGCCTGATCCGGCGTTGCCGCCCTGCCCTCCGGGGTTGGGCAGCAGGCAAAAGCCCGGCCCCGGCCGGGTTTTTTGTTGCCTGCGGTCCGGGCGATCCGCGGAGCCGCGCGGCCAGCACTACCAAATGAAAAACCCGGCCGAAGCCGGGTTTTTCGCATGGAACCACAACGGCATTACTGCGCGTTGCGGGCTTCCTGCTCTTCTTCCTTCTGGCGATCGAAGAAGGCCATGATCCGGCTCATGATCGGGAAGGTACCTTCGCGACCCAGCGCGGAGACCAGGAACCACGGCTCCTTCCAGCCCAGCTCGGCGACGATCTGCTCGGCCGCGGCCTGCGCCTCGTCTTCGAACATCAGGTCAGCCTTGTTCAGCACCAGCCAGCGCGGCTTGTTCAGCAGCTCCGGATCGTGCTTCTCCAGCTCGCGCTCGATCGCACGCACCTGCTCCACCGGCGAAATCCCCTCCACGCCGCCTTCCATCGGCGAGACGTCCACCAGGTGCAGCAGCAGGCGGGTGCGCTGCAGGTGGCGCAGGAACTGCGCACCCAGGCCGGCGCCGTCCGCCGCGCCTTCGATCAGGCCCGGAATGTCGGCGATCACGAAGCTGCGGTGGTTCTCCACCTTCACCACGCCCAGGTTCGGGTACAGCGTGGTGAACGGGTAATCGGCCACCTTCGGCGTTGCAGCCGAAACGGCACGGATCAGGGTGCTCTTGCCGGCATTGGGGAAGCCCAGCAGGCCGACGTCGGCCAGCAGCTTCAGCTCCAGCTTCAGCGTGCGCTCCTCACCCGGCTCGCCCGGCAGCGCCTGGCGCGGCGAGCGATTGGTCGAGCTCTTGAAGTGCATGTTGCCCAGGCCACCGCGGCCGCCCTTGGCCACCAGCAGGCGGTCGCCGTGCCGGGTCAGGTCGCCGATGACTTCATCGGTGGCAACGTTGATGACCACGGTGCCGACCGGCACGGTGATGGTCAGGTCTTCGCCGCCCTTGCCGTAGGCCTGGCGACCCATGCCGTTCTCGCCACGCTGCGCCTTGAAGATGCGCTCATGGCGGAAGTCGACCAGGGTGTTCAGGTTTTCGTCGGCGCGGATGTAAACGCTGCCGCCCGCACCGCCGTCGCCGCCGTCCGGGCCGCCGAGCGGAATGAACTTCTCGCGACGGAAGCCAATGCAGCCGTTGCCGCCGTTGCCGGCGAACACTTCGATTTCTGCTTCGTCTACCAGTTTCATTGTTTCGATGCCTGCGATGGGCGCGGCCTGCTGGCCGCCACCTTGAATGTCATGCCGGCCGCGGGCCGGTAACCCGGCCAAGCCGGTCTTGCTTCAACTCTAACGAAAAGCCCCGCCGAAGCGGGGCTCTTCATGCAGCACTCCCATGCCGGGGCACGGGTGCCGGCGATGCCTGGATCAGGCGTCGGCCGAGACGATGCTGACGGTGCGGCGCTTCTTGGCGCCCTTGACCGAGAACTCCACCTTGCCGTCCACGAGGGCGAACAGGGTGTGGTCACGGCCCAGGCCAACGCCGGTGCCCGGGTGGAACTGGGTGCCGCGCTGACGCACGATGATGTTGCCGGCTTCGATGGCCTGGCCGCCGAAGATCTTGACGCCCAGGTACTTCGGGTTGGAGTCGCGACCGTTGCGCGAGGAGCCTACGCCCTTTTTATGTGCCATGACTGCTTCTCCTGATACTTAGCCGGCGATGCCGGTGATCTCGATTTCGGTGTAGTACTGACGGTGACCCTGACGCTTCATGTGGTGCTTGCGGCGACGGAACTTGATGATCCGCACCTTGTCAGCACGACCCTGGGACAGGACCTTGGCGGTGACGGCAGCGCCCTTCAGCGCATCGCCCAGCTTCACGCCATCGCTGTCACCCAGCATCAGGATGTTGTCGAACTTGATCTCGCTGCCGACTTCGACTTCGAGCTTTTCAATGCGGAGCTTTTCGCCCTGCGCCACGCGGTATTGCTTACCGCCGGTGACCAGTACTGCGTACATGACCAGGCCTTCCTCTGTAGTTATTGTGGTCTGAACTGCCGCCATCGAGGGCGGACAGGAGCGGGATTGTACGCAGATCAGCGGGCGCGGGTCAAGTCAACCCCTGAACGACCCACGGGCCCGGGCCTGCAGGCCGAGCCATGCACGGCTGAACGGTTCGCGGTCCAGGCCGCTGCACATGGCCCGACCCTACACAAAGCTGTCGGCCGGTCTCACAACGTGAGACGCCGGGGTGGCATTGTCGCCCATTGCCCCCATCTGGTCACCTCGGTAGGCTGACCGATTGCCGTTCCCTGCTGGCCCGGCACCCAGCCAACGCCCCCACAACCGGATCCCCCATGGCGATGGATTTCATCCGCATCCGCGGCGCGCGGACGCACAACCTGAAGAACCTCGACCTCGACCTGCCCCGCGACAAGCTGATCGTGATCACCGGCCTGTCCGGTTCGGGCAAGTCCTCGCTGGCGTTCGACACCATCTATGCAGAAGGCCAGCGCCGCTACGTCGAGTCGCTGTCGGCCTATGCGCGCCAGTTCCTGAGCGTGATGGAAAAGCCGGACCTGGACCACATCGAAGGCCTGTCCCCGGCCATCTCGATCGAGCAGAAGTCGACCTCGCACAACCCGCGTTCGACGGTCGGCACCATCACCGAGATCTACGACTACCTGCGCCTGCTGTACGCACGCGTGGGCACCCCGCGTTGCCCGGACCACGGCTACCCACTGGAGGCGCAGACGGTCAGCCAGATGGTCGACCAGGTGCTGACCCTGGACCCGGAGCAGCGCTACATGCTGCTGGCCCCGGTCATCCGTGACCGCAAGGGCGAACACGCACAGGTCTTCGACCAGCTGCGCGCGCAGGGCTTCGTGCGTGTGCGCGTGGACGGCGAGCTGCACGAAATCGATGCGGTGCCGCCGCTGGCGCTGCGCCAGAAGCACACCATCGAGGCGGTGATCGACCGCTTCCGCCCGCGCGAGGACATCAAGCAGCGCCTGGCCGAGAGCTTTGAAACGGCGCTCAAGCTGGGCGATGGCATGGCCTCGGTGCAGAGCCTGGACAGCGCCGATGCTTCGCCCACGCTGTTCTCCTCCAAGTACTCCTGCCCGGTCTGCGACTACTCGCTGCCGGAGCTGGAACCGCGCCTGTTCTCGTTCAATGCACCGATGGGTGCGTGCCCCGGCTGCGATGGCCTGGGCATGGCCGAGTTCTTCGATCCGTCGCGGGTGGTGGTGCATCCGGAGCTGTCGCTGGCCGCCGGTGCGGTGCGCGGCTGGGACCGTCGCAACGCCTACTACTTCCAGCTGATCGCCTCGCTGGCCAAGCACTACAGGTTCGACGTGGACGCTGCGTGGAACTCCCTGTCAGCCAAGGTGCAGCAGGCCGTGCTGTACGGTAGCGGCGATGAAACGATCACCTTCACCTACTTCACCGAAGCCGGCGGCCGCACCCAGCGCAAGCACCGCTTCGAAGGCATCATTCCCAACCTCGAACGCCGCTACAAGGAGACCGAATCGCCGGCGGTACGCGAGGAGCTGTCCAAGTACATCAGCGAACGCCCGTGCCCGGAGTGCAACGGCGCGCGCCTGAACAAGGCGGCACGCAACGTGTTCGTGGCCGACCGCCCACTGCCGGAGCTGGTGGTGCTGCCGATCGACGAGGCGCTGAAGTTCTTCAGCGAGCTGAGCCTGCCGGGCTGGCGTGGCGAGATCGCCGCGAAGATCGTCAAGGAAATCGGTGAGCGCCTCGGCTTCCTGGTCGATGTGGGCCTGGATTACCTGACCCTGGAACGCAAGGCCGACACCCTGTCCGGTGGCGAGGCGCAGCGCATCCGCCTGGCCAGCCAGATCGGCGCCGGCCTGGTGGGCGTGATGTACGTGCTCGACGAACCGTCGATCGGCCTGCACCAGCGCGACAATGAACGCCTGTTGGGCACCCTCACCCGCCTGCGCGACCTGGGCAACACGGTGATCGTGGTCGAGCATGACGAGGACGCGATCCGCCTGGCTGACTACGTGCTGGACATCGGCCCGGGCGCGGGCGTGCATGGCGGCGAGATCGTCGGCCAGGGCACCCTGCAGGACATTCTGGAGGCCCCGCGCTCGCTGACCGGCCAGTACCTGTCCGGCAAGCGCGCGATCGAGATTCCTGCTCGCCGGCACACGCCGAACCCGAAGATGACGCTGCACCTGCGCGGTGCCAGCGGCAACAACCTCAAGGGCGTGGACCTGGCGATTCCGGCGGGCCTGCTGACCTGCGTGACGGGCGTGTCCGGCTCGGGCAAGTCGACCCTGATCAACGATACCCTGTTCTCGCTGGCTGCCAACGAGATCAACGGTGCCTCGCACCCGGTTGCGCCGTACAGGGAGATTGATGGCCTGGATCTGTTCGACAAGGTGGTGGACATCGACCAGTCGCCGATCGGCCGCACCCCGCGATCGAACCCGGCCACCTACACCGGCCTGTTCACGCCGCTGCGCGAGTTGTTCGCACAGGTGCCGGAGGCGCGTGCGCGCGGCTATTCGCCGGGCCGTTTCAGCTTCAACGTGCGCGGCGGCCGCTGCGAGGCCTGCCAGGGCGACGGCCTGATCAAGGTGGAGATGCACTTCCTGCCGGACGTGTACGTGCCCTGCGATGTCTGCCACGGCAAGCGCTACAACCGCGAAACGCTGGAGATCCTTTACAAGGGCTTCAACATCAACGACGTGCTGGAAATGACCGTCGAGGATGCGCTGAAGCTGTTCGAGCCGGTGCCGTCGATCGCGCGCAAGCTGGAAACGCTGGTGGACGTGGGCCTGAGCTACATCAAGCTGGGCCAGAGCGCGACCACGCTGTCCGGTGGTGAAGCCCAGCGCGTGAAGCTGTCCAAGGAACTGTCGCGCCGCGATACCGGCCGCACCCTGTACATCCTCGACGAGCCGACCACCGGCCTGCACTTCCACGACATCGAAGCGCTGCTGGGCGTGCTGCACAAGCTGCGCGACGAAGGCAACACGGTGGTGGTGATCGAGCACAACCTGGACGTGATCAAGACCGCCGACTGGATCGTGGATCTGGGCCCGGAAGGCGGCCATCGCGGTGGCACCATCCTGGTCACCGGCACGCCGGAGGATGTGGCGGCCTGCCCGCAGTCGTACACCGGCCAGTTCCTGGCCCGCATGCTGCCCTCCACCAGCGCGCGCCCGGAGCAACCGGCTGCGGTGGCCAACAAGCCCGACGCCCGTCCGCCACGCAAGCTGAAGCCTGAGAAGCCGGCGAAGAAGGCGGTGGCTGCCAGGAGCACCGGCAAGACCAGCAAGACCGCGACGACCCGCAAGAAGAAGGACGCCTGATGAGCAGCGAACACAAGATCCTGGCCCGCATCCCGATCAGCGTGCGCTGGCGTGACATGGACAGCATGGGCCACGTCAACAACGCCAAGTACATTTCCTACCTGGAGGAAGCGCGCGTGCGCTGGATGCTGGGCGTGGAAGGCGTGTCGATGACCGACCGCATCGCACCGGTGGTGGCCGCGACCAACGTCAACTACCGCCTGCCGATCGTGTGGCCCAACGACATCCTGGTCGAGCTGTTCGTCGAGCGCCTGGGCAACAGCAGCGTGACCATCGGCCACCGCATCGTCGACCAGCAGGACGACTCGAAGCTGTATTCCGACGGCAACGTGGTGGTGGTCTGGATGGATACGCAGACCGGCAGGAGCGCACCGCTGCCGGAGGCGATCCGCAGCGCTTCCACCTGAAGGTAGTGCCGGCCGCTGGCCGGCAACCTCCAGATGCTTCGCGCATGCCGGCCAGCGGCCGGCACTACCGATCCCATTCAAAGGACTGAGATGATCCACCAGACTGAACTACGCGACCTGCTGCCCGGCATGGTCCCCTTCCCTACCGATGTCTTCCCCGCTGACCAGGCGTGGCTCGCCCAGCATCTGCTGCCGCTGCTGAAGATCGACCTCGGTGTGCTGCGCCCTGAACTGGCCGGCCAGGTGGCAACGATGCTGTGCCCGATCGAGCCGTACGACGGCTGCATCGGCGAGACCACCGAAGAACACCACAACGACTTCACCAGCACCAACTGGATCGCCTTCGAGCTGACCGCCGGCAACCAGATGCGCTTCCTCGGCAACGAGGGCTATTTCATCGGCGATCAGGTGGATGACAAGCACGCGCGGAAACACATCGCGCAGATGCGCGAGAGCTATGCCAAGGCGCGTGACTACCATGCCACGCACGGCCGCCTGGCCTGCTACTCGCGCTATGGCAAGGACGAGCCCAGCGAGCGCGATTACCTGGATACGCTGGGTGGACGGATTTCCTGTGGCAACTGGATCGAAACAGCCGATATTCCGGCCGCCTTCACCCTGGAATTCACCGACGCCGCCAACGACCGGCATGCTCCAGATGATGCCGAACTGGCGATCATCCGCCACGGTGGCCACAAGTTCTTCGCCGTGGCCGAAGTCGCTGGCTACAACTGGTGCGCTACCGGCGCCGACGCGATAGTGATGCTGTATGAGCCGGTGAGCCGCACGGTGCTGTTCTCGTACGATTGGACGTAGCATCCCGCCGGGCATGGCCCGGCGCTACCCAGGCATGACCGCCGGATCATCACTGGTAGCGCCGGGCCATGCCCGGCGGAACGGGCGACGCGTTACGGCGCAGCCTTGCGCACGGTCAACGTCGCACTCGCTTCGCCGCCGCCTTCCAGCTGCAGCCGCAACGGCAACGCCTGGCCTTCCTTCAACGCGCCCTTGCCCTGCATCAGCATCAGGTGCAGGCCGCCGGGCTTGAGCTCGGCACGCGCGCCCGGCGCCAGCGGCAGGCGTTCGATCGCGCGCATCCGGCTGACGCCATCGACAATCGTGGTCTCGTGCAGTGACACATCATCGAAGCTGCTGCTGGCTGCGCCAGTGATCGCCACCGCCTTGCTGCAGCCGTTGTGGATCACGCCGTAACCAGCGGTCATCGGCATCGCCGGATTCGGTGGCAACCGCGCCCAGCCCTGCTCCACCGTGACGCAGGCCGGTTCGGCCGCTGAAGCCGATGCTGCGGCCGCACACAGAACCCACAGTACGCCAACGAATGGTTTGGTTATCATCGCCCAGGTTCCTTCTTCGCAACGAGACCGCAGCATGACGACGCTCATCGAGGTGATCAACCACGGCCCCATCCGCGAGCTGCGCCTGGCGCGGCCACCGGTCAACGCACTGGACACCGACCTGTGCCGGCAGTTGATCCACGCCATCGAGCTGGCCATGGCCGAAGACGCGCACGGCATCGTGCTGTCGGGCAGCGAGCGCATCTTCACCGGCGGCATGGACGTGCCGCACCTGCTCTCGCACGGCGATGACAAGCACAGGCTGCTGGACACCTGGAACGCCTTCTTCGGCGCGGTGCGCACGCTGGCCGAGAGCCGTATCCCGGTGGTGGCCGCGATCACCGGCCACGCGCCGGCCGGTGGCTGCGTGCTGGCGCTGTGCTGCGACTACCGGGTGATGGCGCGCAGCGCCGATCCGTCGCGCCCGTACGCCATCGGCCTGAACGAAGTGCAGGTCGGCCTGATCGCGCCGGAGGGCATCCAGCGCCTGCTGCGGCGTGCGGTGGGCGTGCACCGCGCCGGCGTGCTGCTCACCACCGGTTCGCTGGTGCCGGCCGAACAGGCGCTGCAGATCGGGCTGGTCGATGAGCTGGCCGAGGGTGACCTGGTGGTGGCACGTGCCGTGGCCTGGCTGCAGAACCTGCTCAAGCAGCCGCGCCAGCCGATGCTGCTGACCCGCGCCATCGCCCGCGCCGACCTGCACGAGGCGCTGCACCCGGACCTGATCCAGCTCGACCGCTTCGTCGAGGCCTGGTTCGCCCCGGATGCACAGAACGCGCTGCAGGCGCTGGTGGCGCGGCTGGGCAAGTAGCCGGCGCTACCGATGATGGGCTGGCCTGCACCGGTATAATCGGGGCCTCTTCACTGCTGTGGCCGCCCCCTTGAACGACATGCCCGAACCCGTCGTCTCCGAGCTGATCGACCTGCTCACGCTGGAGCGGCTGGAGGACAACCTGTTCCGCGGGCAGAGCCGCGACATCGGCACCAAGTACGTGTTCGGCGGGCAGGTGCTGGGCCAGGCGCTGGCCGCAGCGCAGGCCACGGTCGACAATGGCCGCCACGTGCACTCGCTGCACGCCTATTTCCTGCGCGCTGGCAACATCGACCACCCGATCGTCTACGACGTGGACCGCACCCGCGATGGCGGCAGCTTCTCGGTGCGACGGGTCACCGCGATCCAGCACGGCAAGGTGATCTTCTTCTGCGCGGCCTCTTTCCAGCAGGCCGAGACCGGCGCCGAGCACCAGCACAAGATGCCCGAGGTGCCGCAGCCGGAAGACATCGAACCGAACCGGCCGCTGCCGGCGGAAGTGCTCGAACGCCTGCCGATCAAGGTGCAGCGCTGGCTGTCGCGCGGTGGCCCGTTCGAATTCCGCCACGTCTATCCGCGCGACGAACTGAACCCGCCCAAGCGTCCGCCCTACCACCAGGTCTGGCTGCGCCTGAGCGAACCGGTCGGCGATGCCCCGGAGCTGCACCAGGCACTGCTGGCGTACGCGTCCGACTTCCACCTGCTGGGCACGGCGACCTTCCCGCACGGCATCAGCTACTACCACCCGCACGTGCAGATGGCCTCGCTCGACCACGCGATCTGGTTCCACCGCCCGTTCCGCGCCGACGACTGGCTGCTGTATTCGCTGGACAGCCCCAGCGCGCAGGATTCGCGCGGCCTGGCCCGCGGCCAGTTCTTCACCCGCAACGGCGTGCTGGTGGCCAGCACCGCGCAGGAAGGCCTGATCCGCGTCGTTCCGGACCAGGCCGCGGCCGCCGCCGTGCCGGCCAAGGAGTAAACCGATGCGCCAGATCTTCAGCAGCCAGCGCGTGGAAACCGTCGAAGGCGTCGCCGAGCTCCTGCGCGGGCATGGCATCGAGGTCAAGGTGACCAACGGGCGCTCGTACAAGACCCGCCGCCGCGGCCAGTTCAGCTATACCGACCTGGGCAATGCCAGCGCCTATCCGGCGGTATGGATCGTACGTGCTGACGACCAGCCACGTGCGCGCGAAATCCTGCGCGATGCGCGCCTGCTCGATACCACCCGTCGCGACCATCCGACCGCCGAATTCGCCTTCCGCGATGCGCCGGAACAGGGCGGCGGCGGCCGCAGCTGGGCCTGGCGCATCCGCATCGCCCTGCTGGTGGTGATTGCTGGCGTGGCGTTGGTCATCGGCCTGCGCCATCGTGGTGCCCCGGCACCGGTCGCGCCGGCCCCTGCCCCGCAGGCCCAGCCGCAGCAGGCACAGCCGGCACCGCAGGCCGCGCCGGCAGAGGAAGAAGTGCGGGTCCGCATCCAGCCCTCCAAGTAAGAGGCGGTAGCGCCGGGCCATGCCCGGCGAGCGCAGCGGCCTGTCAGCAGGGCCGCGACTTCACCGTAACCCGTCAGGATTGCCCCCCCCTTGTTGTTCAAGGGGGCGCGCCAACGGCGCGGGGATGAGGTGGAATGCGCGGACCGAAGATGCATCAGCATCTGCGGTCACACTTCGCGCGCGGCTCCGTCATGGGACACAATCCCAGCAGGAGAGCTGCCGCCATGACGACGTTCGCCGCATCGATCGACCAGACCCTGGAACGCGAACTGCCCGCCGCCTCAAGCGGTTGCCAGCACGCCTACGGGCGCATCGTGCTGGCCTGCCAGAACACGGTCACCGCCATCGCGCTGGCCATCACCCGCGACCGCCAAGCCAGCGAGGACATCGCCCAGGAGGCCTTCGTCAAGGGCTGGCAGCAGCTGCACCAGCTGCGCAGCTCGACCAGCTTCCTGCCCTGGCTGCGGCAGATCACCCGCAACCTGGCCCGCGACTGGCTGCGCGCCCAGCGCGGGCGCCCGCTGACTGGCGAGGCGGCCGAGGTGGCGATGGGCATGGCCGCCGACCCCGCCCCGGGTGCTGCCGACCGCCTGCAGCGGGTGGAAGAGGAGATCGCCGCCGAGGAGATCATCTCTGCCCTGCCCGCAGACAGCCGCGAAGTGCTGCTGCTGTACTACCGCGAGGGCCAGCGCTCGCAGCAGGTGGCCGACCTGCTCGGGCTCAGCGACGCTGCGGTGCGCAAGCGCCTGTCGCGCGCCCGCGCGCTGGTGCGCGACGGCCTGCTGCAGCGCTTCGGTGAGTTCGCGCGTAGCAGCGCACCCAGTGCCGCGTTCGCTACGGCGGTGGTTTCGATGGTACTGGTGGCCGCGCCCGGCACCGCCAGTGCCGCAATCCTGCTCGGCACCGGTGTCGGCATCGGTGGCAGCAAGCTCAGCCTCGGTGGCGCCAGTGCCGCCGGCGGTACCGCGATGGGCTCGCTGACCGCCGCACTGGGGCAACTGCACATGATGCCGGCTGAAAGCTGGGGAGCGGTCATCGGTGGCGTGGTCGGCGGCACGGTCGGCAGCTACTTCGGTGGACGCTTCCTGATGTCGTACACCCGCAGCGAGGCCGAGCGCGCCGACGTCCGCCGTTTCCTCTATCTCAACATCGGCACCTGCATGCTCTGGTGCCTGACGATCCTGATGGCAGTGCTGCTGCAGGCGCCGCTCTGGGCCGTCCTGCTGGTGCAGGTCGCGGGTCTGGCCGTAGTCAACTACCAGTGCCTGGTACCGCTGCAGCGGCTGATGGCGCCGATGATCGCGCGTGACTCGCTGCAGCGCGGGCTCACCGGAACCAACTGGAAGTACGAGGCCATGTACGGCCGCACCGGCATCATCGCCATGAACCTGATGGTCATCGCGCTTGTGCTGTATTCGCTGGTGCGGAGCGGCCGGCTGTAACGGACAACGCCGGCGATGCGCCGGCGTTGTCGTCAATCACTGCATTGAAACTCAGCGCTGCGGCTTCGGCGCGCTGCCATCACGCGGGCCACCGTGGCGCGGGCCGCCGTGCATCGGACCCTTGGCCGCATCGAACTCGGCCTTGCTCAGCTGGCCGTCCTTGTTGGTGTCGGCGGCAGCGAACCAGGCATCACGATGCTGCTTCATGCGCAGCTCGCGGTCGGCCTTGTCCAGGTAGCCATCCTTGTTCAGATCAAGCTGGTCGAAGCGCGCAGCCAGGCGCGGATCGGCCTTGGCCTCGTCGCGGCTGATGCGGCCGTCATTGTTGACGTCCAGCTTTGCCCAGCGCTCACCGCCGTGGCCACGGCGGCCATGCTGCCAGCGCGGTAGCTCATCGCGCGAGAGCTTGCCGTCCTTGTTCTTGTCCAGCTCGTCGAACTTCGCGGCCAGGCGCGGATTGGCAGCCGCCTCGCTGCGGTCGATCACGCCGTCGCCATTGGTGTCCAGCTTGGCCGGGCGCTGCGCCGGCGTGGCCGGGGTGTCGGCGGCCAGCGCGATTCCGGAAGCGGAGGTGCCCAGCAGCAGGGCCAGCAGCAGGGGGGTACGGATCATGAGGTCACTCCTGGGGATGGGAACAGCGTCGGGGTGATCACTTCACCCTCGGGGGACAACAACGCCCGGGCGCGACCTAGGTTGACGCCACTGCCGATTCCATTCATCCGGCGGACAGTCGCCGCCACTGCGACAGGCTGGGGCTATGCTGTGCCCATGGCGATACATGGCGACAGAGACGACGAACTGCGACTTTTCCAGACCGGCGAGCACCCCTGCGGGTACTGGTCGGACCGGGTGGCACGCGACCTGGTGCTGGACCCGAACGACCGCCGCCTCGGTGCGCTCTATCCGCTGGCACTGAGCTGGGGCTTCCGCCGCAGCGGCGATCTGGTCTACCGGCCCCATTGCGCGCACTGCCAGGCCTGCGTGGCGGTGCGGATCCCGGTGGCGCGCTTCGCTCCGGACCGCAGCCAGCGCCGCTGCGCCGCCCGCAATGCCGACCTGGAGGTACGGATCACCGCCGCCACCGCCCGCGACGACCTGTTCGCGCTGTATCACCGCTACCTCACCCACCGCCACGCCAACGGCGGCATGGACGACCACGGCCCGCACGAGTTCGAGCAGTTCCTGATCGGCAGCTGGTCGCACACCCGCTTCATGGAGATGCGCCTGCCCGGCCACGACGGCCAGCCCAGCCAGCTGCTGGGGGTGGCAGTGACCGACGTCACCGAGCATGGCCTGTCGGCGGTCTACACCTTCTTCGACCCGGACCACGCCGCACGCGGGCTGGGTACCTTCGCGATCCTGCAGCAGATCGAGTGGGCGCGCCGCGAGGGGCTGCCCCACGTGTACCTGGGCTACTGGATCCGCGGGCACCAGAAGATGGACTACAAGCGCCGCTTCCATCCGCTGGAAGCCTACGATGGCCGCCGCTGGCACGATTTCGACAATGATCTGGACGGGCGCTGACAAACCGCTGACACCGGGCCGGGTGCACAATACGGCCCATGAACATGACCCGCCGCCATCCCCTGATCCTCGCCCTGGCCCTGCTCTGCGGCGCCACCGCCCCCGCCTTCGCCACGTCCCCCGCGATGACCGAAAAGCCGTCCGCTGCGCTGCGCCTGGCGACCTACAACACGTCGCTGTACTCCGATGACGCCGGTGGCCTGATCAAGGAACTGGAAGGCGACAGCGAGCACGCACGCAAGATCGCCGCGGTGCTGCAGCAGGTGCGCCCGGATCTGGTGCTGCTGAACGAATTCGATTTCGACGACGCCCATCGCGCCGCCGACCTGTTCCAGAAGCGCTATCTGGAAGTCGCCCAGCCCGGTGGCGGCAAGCCGCTGCATTTCGCCTATCGCTACCTGGCCCCGGTCAACACCGGCGTGCCCAGCGGCCTGGACCTGGACAACAACGGCGTGGTCGGCGGCGAAGGCCGCAGCCGTGGCAATGACGCGTGGGGCTACGGCCTCCACCCGGGCCAGTACGGCATGCTGGTACTGTCGCGCTACCCGATCGATGAAGCCAAGGTGCGCAGCTTCCAGCTGCTGAAGTGGAGCGCGATGCCCGGTGCGATCCGCCCGGTCGATCCGCGCACCGGCAAGAGCTTCTACAACGACCACGTGTGGTCGCAGCTGCGCCTGTCGTCGAAGTCGCACTGGGACGTGCCGGTGAAGACCCCGGGCGGCGTGGTCCACGCGCTGGTCTCGCACCCGACCCCGCCGGTGTTCGACGGCCCGGAAAAGCGCAACGCCGCGCGCAACCACGACGAACTGCGCCTGTGGCAGGAATACCTGTCCAAGGGCGACAAGTCGTGGCTGTGCGACGACAAGGGCCAGTGCGGCGGCCTGGCCCAGGACGCGCGCTTCGTGATCCTTGGCGACCTCAACAACGACCCGGTCGATGGCGATGGCCGCCATGAAGCAATCGTCGAGCTGATCGAGAACGCCCGCGTGCTGCGCTACCCCACCCCGCGCAGCGTCGGCGGCGAGCAGACCAGCCTGGCCTATGCGGCCAAGGGCATCGAGCGCAAGGGCGCACCGTTCCACGCCACCGGCGATTTCGGCCCGAAGTCCGGCACCATGCGCCTGGACTACGTGCTGCCCTCGACCGGTTTCGAGTACGTGGGCAGCGGCATCTTCTGGCCGGCCAATGAAAGCCCGGAAGCGAAGATCGCCGACGGCAGCGACCACCACCTGGTGTGGGTGGACGTGAAGTAACCCGGTAGCGCCGGGCCATGCCCGGCGGCCTTTCAAAAAGGGGACGGACGGGATTAAGCCGTTTGTGCCACAAACGACTTAATCCCCTCCGTCCCCTTTTTGCTTTACGGACGCAGTTCGACGCCGATGGCGTCGGCGGCATCACGTGCGATGGCGCATGCTTCGTCGATGGTTTCCGCGCGCGCCAGGGTCACGCCCACGCGGCGATGACCGTGCACGCTCGGCTTGCCGAACAGGCGTACGGCAGTATCCGGCACCTGCAATGCAGCGGCGACGTTGTTGAAGTACGGCACGCCCTCGCCGTGTGCCAACAGCGCGCACGATGCCGACGGGCCGCTCTGGCGGATCAGCGGGATCGGCAGGCCGAGGATGGCGCGCGCATGCAGCGCGAACTCACTCAGTTCCTGCGATACCAGCGTCACCAGGCCGGTGTCGTGCGGGCGCGGCGACACTTCGCTGAACCACACTTCATCGCCCTTCACGAACAGCTCGACGCCGAACAGGCCCCAGCCACCGAGGTCGTCGGTAATCGCGCGCGAGATCTCTTCGGCACGCGCCAGCGCCTTGTCCGACATCGGCTGCGGCTGCCAGCTTTCGCGGTAGTCACCATCCTTCTGCAGGTGGCCGATCGGCGCACAGAAGGAGGTGCCGCCGGCATGGCGCACGGTCAACAGGGTGATCTCATAGTCGAAATCGATGAAACCTTCGACAATGCAGCGGCCGGCACCGGCACGGCCACCGGTCTGCGCGTAGTCCCAGGCCGGGGCGATGTCCGCCTCGCTGCGCAGGGTGCTCTGGCCCTTGCCCGAGGACGACATCACCGGTTTGACCACGCACGGCAGGCCAATGGCGGCCACCGCAGCACGGTACTCGGCCTCGGTATCGACGAAGCGGTACGGCGAGGTCGGCAGGCCCAGGGTTTCGGCGGCGAGGCGGCGAATGCCTTCGCGGTCCATGGTCAGGCGTGCAGCACGCGCGGTCGGGATCACCCGCAGGCCCTGCTCCTGTTCCAGCTGGACCAGGGTCTCGGTGTGGATGGCCTCGATCTCCGGCACCACCAGGTGCGGCTGCTCCTCGGCGATCAGAGCGCGCAGCGCCATCGCATCGAGCATGTCGATCACGTGCGAGCGGTGCGCGACCTGCATGGCCGGCGCATCGGCGTAGCGATCGGCGGCGATCACCTCCACGCCCAGCCGCTGCAGCTCGATGGCCACCTCCTTGCCGAGTTCGCCCGAGCCCAGCAGCAGCACGCGGGTGGCGGAGGGGGACAACGGAGTTCCAAGCTTGGCCATGGCGGTTCCAGCAGCAATGTGAAGGCGGATGGGCATTCTAGCTGGCCGCGCCCTCTGGCCATGCCATCCGACGAACGGTAGCCTGGAAGTGATATCACTTTGATATCTTTCGTTCGAACCCTCAAGGACGTACCGCCATGAAAGAGAAGTCGCTGTCTTCGCTCAACGGCCTCGGCACGCTGGCCGTCGCCCTGCTCGTCGCCCTCGCTGGCGCCGCCCTGTTCGTACTGGGTGTGGCCGCCAAGGCCAGCGTCGGCTCGCCCAACCTGCTGCTGATGCTGCTGGGGGCGTTGCTGGTAGTCCTGGGCGTGTTCACGCTGGCCGGCCTGTACACCATCCAGCCCAACCAGGCGGCGGTGCTGAGCCTGTTCGGCAAGTACGTGGGCACGGTGAAGGACAACGGCCTGCGCTGGAACAACCCTTTCTATGCCAAGCGCCGGGTCAGCCAGCGCGTGCGCAACTTCGAGAGCGGCAAGCTGAAGGTCAACGAGCTGGACGGCAGCCCGATCGAGATCGCCGCGGTGATTGTCTGGCAGGTGGTCGATGCCTCCGAGGCCGTCTACAACGTGGACGACTACGAGAGCTTCGTGCACATCCAGTCCGAATCGGCACTGCGGGCGATGGCCACCAGCTATCCCTACGACCAGCACGAGGATGGACAGCTGGCCCTGCGCAGCCACGCCAGCGAGATCTCCCAGCACCTGAAGAACGAGCTGGCCGAGCGCCTGGCCGATGCCGGTGTACAGGTGATCGACGCGCGCATCAGCCACCTGGCCTACGCCGCCGAAATCGCCCAGGCGATGCTGCAACGCCAGCAGGCCAACGCGGTGATCGCCGCGCGCACGCGTATCGTTGCTGGTGCGGTGGGCATGGTCGAGATGGCCTTGGCCGAACTGCAGAAGAACGGCGTGGTGCAGCTGGACGAGGAACGCAAGGCGCACATGGTCAGCAACCTGCTCACCGTGCTGTGCTCGGACCGCGGCACCCAGCCGATCGTCAATGCCGGCTCGCTGTATTGAGCCACACTCGCAACGGGGTGCCCCACCGCCCCGCCAGGAGCCCCCATGAGTGAGAAGAAAGCCTACCCGCTGCGCATCAATGCCGACGTCCTGGCTGCTGCGCAGCGCTGGGCTGATGACGAACTGCGCAGCCTCAACGCGCAGATCGAATACGTGCTGCGCGACGCCCTGCGCAAGGCGGGACGCCTGCCGAAACCCGCGCCATCGTCGGAGGACAAGGAATGAGCAAGCGTTGGAGCTACCAGACCATCGAGGTCAAGACGTCCATGATGGGCCTGCTCAAGGCCGAGGACATCCAGGCCGAACTCAGCCGCCAGGGCCAACTGGGCTGGGAACTGGTCAACATCATCATCCCGGCGCCGATGCGCCCGGCGATGCTGGTGTTCAAGAAGGAGGCCTGACGCATGGGCGGCAGCGACCCGAAGACGTTTGAAGTGGTCGAGAGCTCGCCGTTGCGCGTGCTCTGGATCGTGCTTCCGCTGCTGGCTGCCTTCGTGGCGTGCGTGTACGCACAGCTGTACAAGGCGCCGGCCAATGCCCCTTGGATCGAAGTAGCGCTGTCGCCGCCCTGGTTCCGGATGGGTGGCAGTGCCGCCTGGAGTCTGCTGGTGATCGCGGTACTCGGCATCGGGTTGGGCGCAGCATTCTTCCGTCGCCGGGTGGAACTGGACGACAACGTGCTGGATGTGCGCTCGACGATGTACCGCCGCCGCGTCCCGGTGGCACAGCTGCGGCTGGACCAGGCCGAGGTGGTCGACCTGCAGCGTGACCGCCGCTATGGCATCCGTGTCAAAACCAATGGCTATTCAGTGCCAGGCTTCTATTCCGGCCACTTCCGCCTGCACGGGGGCGGCAAGGGCTTCGCTCTGGTCACCGATCGTGCGCGTGTCCTCGCCCTGCCGGTCAGTGACGGCAGCACGCTGCTGCTCAGCGTGGACCGGCCGCAGGCGCTGCTCGATGCGCTGCACAAAGTGGCCGCGTCGGCGCCACGGCAGTAAGCTGCTGAGATGCAACGACGCGCCCCCCTGCTGATCAACACCGAGGCCATCGAGCTGTGGCCCGCGCACCTGCTGCGTGCACGCAGCAACCTGGATGCACGCCTGCTGTCGCAGGCACACTGGGTGCTGCGGCGCAAGCGCGATGGCCGCTACCTCGCGGCGGTACTGGCGCGCGGGGTTCACGCAATGGTGCCGCGCCTGGCACGCGAGCCAGGGGTGGAGGACGCATTGGCGCTGCTGGATGCAGCAGCGGCGCGTCCGTTCGGCGCCGTGCTGGAGGATCAGTGGTTGCCACTGGCAGGCCTGCAGCAGCGCCTGCAGCAGCTTGGCCTGGATGCACAGCGCTATGCCGGCGACAGCGGGCTGCCGCTCGAACCCGAACCCTGCCTGCTGCACTTCGCCGGCCGCGACCGCTTCGCCCGCCCGTTGTGGCTGCACCGTGCCGCCGCGCAGGGCTGGCGGCGGATGCGACTGCACGCGGCACAGGATGGAATTGCGCTGGACGCCATCTCCGGCTTCCGCAGCCATGCCTACCAGTTGGGCATCTTCGAGCGGAAGCTGGCGCGCGGCTTGAGCGTGGCAGAGATCCTGAAGGTCAATGCCGCCCCGGGTTTCAGCGAACACCACAGCGGCTACGCGCTGGACATCGGCACACCTGGCGATGCGCCGGCCGAAGAATCGTTCGAAGCCACCGACGCGTTCGCCTGGCTGCAGGTGCATGCCGGCGGGCATGGCTTCCATCTGAGCTACCCCCGCGACAACCCGCACGGCATCGTCTACGAACCGTGGCACTGGTGCTGGAAGCCGGCCAACGGCTGAGCCCCTCGTGGCGAAAGCCTGGGGCAATCAGTGCATGGCCGCAGGATGGAACAAGAGAGCAAAGACAAAAGCGGGTCGCTTCGCTCGAAGCCGAGCATGGCTCGGCTCTACAGAAGCTGACGGCGCAGCGGTGTCGTGCTTGGCCGATCTCCGCTGCCGTCACCGCCTCAACGCATTGATCGCCAGCAACACCCATCCGGCCATCATGCTGGTGCCACCGATCGGTGCCATCCGCGTCGGCCACTGCCACAGCGCACCACCCACCAGGCTGCCGGAAAACAACAGCACACCCAGCAGCAGCACGTACAGCGCAAGGTGCGCGATCGCTCCCTGCGCGCGCGGCCCCAGCGCCACCAGTACCGCACCGTGCGCGAACGCATACAGCGCCGCCATGTTCAGATGCTGCTGCGCCAGCGGATCAGCCACGCCATGCGATGCATAGGCGGACAGGCCGATCGAGGCGGCGGCCAGCAGTGCCCCCAGGCAGGCCAGCAGCGAAGGCTTACGTGCGCGACGTTCGAGATTGAACATGTGGGCTCCTTGCGCAGCGCCCTTGCCGGGCGCCAGATGAAAAAAAAACGCGCCGCAATGAGCGGCGCGTTTTCGTGTCCAGCACTACATGGGTCAGCCGAAGCTTACTTGACGGCCCAGTAGATGTCGTAGGTACCTTCCGGGGTGAACGACTTGTCGATGCCGTCCTTCCAGGTTTCGTACGGACGGTCGATCACTTCGTTGCCGGAGGTCACCGCCCAGGCACGCAGGCCGTTGCGGGCCACGTCAAGACCCGCCATGTGGCCGGTGTAGGCCGCATGCGCCGAACGGTGCGGAGCCACATGCACGTACTTGACCGGCGCGCCGCCGTCGATCTTGACGGTCAGCTCTTCAGCGGTGGCACCTTCAGCACCCTTCTTCTTCACCGGCTGGGCGATGTCGAAGGCGTACTTCTCCTGGCCGAAGTCGGTGGTGATGATGCGGAACGGACCGGCGGCTTCAAGGCCATTAGCCTCCATCACGCGCTTGATCCACTCCTGGTTGTCCTTGATGGACTTGGTGATCGTGTCCTGACCGCGGTCCACGTTACCGGCGTTGACGACCAGCAGGTCCTCAGCCGGCACATCGACGATGCCCAGATCGGTCAGCGGGGCTTCCGGCGTGCGGTAGTCGACGTTCGGGACGGTGGCCAGCATGTTGGCCATGCGCGACAGGCCCATCTTGATGTCGTCGCCGATCTGGCGGCTGACATACAGGCCGGCATAACGGCCGAACAGGTCGAAGCCGTACTTCACCGAGTAGTCCTGGGTGATCTTGACGTTACGGCCACCCTTGCCGGTCGGCTCCAGGGTGAAGGTGGTGATCTTGTCGTGACCCTTGGTGGCGTCATCGATGGCGATCGCAACACGCTTGTTCTCTTCGGCTTCGGTGATCTTCCAGGAACCGGTGCCCAGGTCCTTGGAGGTGAAGTCGAGGGTGGCACCGACGCCGGAGGCCGGGCCGGACAGCTTCAGTTCAACGGCGGGATCGCGCAGTACCAGCGGGTTCCAGTCCTTGAAGCGGCGCAGGCTGCTGACCGTGTCGTACACGATCGTCATCTTGCGGTTGGTCTCGATGCTTTCGGTGATGTGACGCTCGCCCGGCAGACATACGCCAATGATGACGAACAGGCCAGCCACGATCCCCAAGGCGATCAGGAACTCGATAATACGGGTCATTCAGAGAGTCTCCGGGGCCGATCCCACGGCCGGGTTGATTGAAGCGAAGCGCCAATCCTAGCAGGCTTCGCGGGCATTGTTTATCGGGATTGGCGCACCGGTTTCCGTGCCGGCTGCGTATTTGTATGGACAAAGAAATCGAAGGGTACCGCATACCGACGCCCCTGAAGTAGGGGGCAACCCCGCCGGAGGGCCATGAATGGACCTCAAGTCATTGTCCTGAAAAGAATTTCCTCACACCAGCTGCAGCTCGAACGCCTTCAATACGGCGCGGGTACGGTCGCGCACGCCCAGCTTGGAAAGGATGTTGGACACGTGGTTCTTGATGGTGCCTTCGGCCACCCCCAGCGAATTGGCAATCTCCTTGTTGGAGAAGCCGCTGGCCATGAGGCGCAGGATCTCGGTCTCGCGGTCGGTCAACGGGTCCGGACGGTCCAGGCTGACAAACTCGTTGCGCATGTGCTCCAGGCCGGACAGCAGCCGCTGGGTCACGGCCGGCTGCACCAGCGAACCGCCGTCGGCCACGGTGCGGATGGCACCGACCAGCTGTGCCAGGGTCACGTCCTTGAGCAGGTAACCCTTGGAGCCGGCCTTAAGCCCGGCCAGCACCAGCTGGTCATCGTCGAAAGTGGTGAGGATGATGGTCGGCGGCAGCAGGTCCTGACGCGACAGGACCTGCAGCGCCTCCAGCCCGGACATCACCGGCATGCGCATGTCCATCAGCACCACGTCCGGTCGCACCTGCGGTATCAGCTCCACCGCCTGGCGGCCGTCGCCGGCCTCGGCCACCACCTCGATGCCGTCGTCGAGCGCCAGCAGGGAGCGGATTCCCTGCCGCACCAGGGTTTGGTCGTCGACCAGGCAGACGCGAATCATCAACGCACTCCTTCAGGAACCTTGGTAAGGGCGGCCACCAGCACCGTTGCCGGTACCGTCGCCCGCAGCCGGAAGCCTTCACCGGGCCGGGTCTCGACCTGCAGCTGGCCACCACATTGTTGCAGTCGCTCGCGCATGCCGCGCAAGCCATTGCCCACATTGACCGTATCCGCGCCGACGCCGTCGTCGCGGGCCTCCACCACCACCTGGTCGGGGGCTTCACGGTACACCTTGATCCACAGGTGGCGGGCACCGGCATGGCGCACCGCGTTGGTGATGATCTCCTGGGTACACCGCAGCAGCACGTGGGCCCGCTGCGGGTCCTCCACGTTCAGTGGATCCTCGATGTCCAGCTGGATGTCCAGCGAGGGAACGTTCTCGGTCAGCGGGCGCAGCGCCGCGGCCAGATCGATGGCACCGGTCTCGCGCAGCTGGCTGACCACCTCGCGCACGTTGCCCAGCAGCAGCTTGGCCAGGGCATGCGAGCGCTTCACGTGGTCCAGCGCCTGGCCTTCGGCCAGGTGGCCTGCCACTTCCAGGTTCAGGGTCAGCGCGGTCAGCTGATGCCCCAGAAGGTCATGCAGCTCCCGCGAAATACGGGTGCGCTCGTTGACGCGGGCGCTCTCGGCCAGGAGGGCACGGGTGGCGCGCAGCTCTGAATTGAGCCTGCGCTGTTCGTCGCGGGCCTCGGTCTGCTGTCTCGCAACAAGGCTGGTCACGAAGATGAACATGGAAAAGCCGCCATACAGCAACGACTGCATCACCGCTTCGAACAGCGGGAAGCGCAGCAGCAGGTAATAGACCGGCGCCACCGCCAGCTGGCTGACCAGCAGCCACAGCACGCACAGGCGTACCGAAAGCATCCACGGAATGACGCCGGCAGCCACCATCATCAGGATGCTGCCAAGGCCCGAGCCGCTGAGGAAACTGACGCCCAGCGCCGAGACCGTCAGCAGCAGCAGCAGGCCGCGGTCCAGCCAGCTGGTGTGGCTGCCGCTGTCGCTGCGCAGCAGGCGGGTCAGCCAATAGTACGCCGCGCCGAAGGACAGGTAGGCGACAAACAGCAGGATCGCCCAGCCGCCCATATCGCTGCGGCTGTGCAGGTTCTCGAACTGCGAATACGCCAATGGCAGGCCGACCATGACCCAGGTGAACAGGCCGGCCAGACGGAGAACGCGGGTATGGCTGAGGACTCCCAACATGCCAGCACTCTACGGGCCCGGCCTGCGTCGCGCACTCCCACGGAAGTCATGCATCCGCGCCCCCCTGTTCATGCCGCAGCCCACCCCGGGCATGCAATAATCGTGCGCAGGGTCCCCTGACGGACCAACCGCGTTACCCCACGGAGTCACAATGTCGATTGTCATCCGCGACGTGCGCGAGCACGAGCTCGATTCCGTCCTGGCTTTGAACAACAACGCTGGCCTGGCCATCCTTCCCCTGGATGCGGCCCGCCTGCGCCTGTTCTATGAAACCGCTGAGTATTTCCGCGTCGCCGAGCGCGACGGCAACCTTGCCGGCTTCCTGATCGGCTTCGGCAGCGACAGCCAGCACGACAGCAGCAACTTTGCCTGGTTCAAGCAGCAGCTGGACGCCCCGTTCTTCTATATCGACCGCATCGTGGTTGCCAGCCGCCGCCGTGGTGGTGGCGTCGGCCGTGCGTTCTATGCCGATGCGCAGAGCTTCGCCGAGCTGCGCTACCCGCAGATGACCTGCGAGGTCTTCCTCGACCATGGCGCCGATGCCGCCCTGCTCTTCCACGGCAGCTTCGGCTTCCGCGAGCTGGGCCAGAACACCATGCCGCAGGTCGATGTGCGCGCCAGCATGCTGGCCAAGGAACTGTGCAGCTACCCGTGGGTGAAGGAGACCTACGGCGGCAAGCTGCCGGATGTGGCATGGACACGTGCCCGGCAGCTGCCGGCGCAGGCACAGCGGCCGACGGGGACCTGAGCGTGGCGGTGAATTTCGATTACGAACAGGCCGGTGAACTGAAGATCGGCCAGGTGGGCATCGCCAACCTGCGCATCCGTACGCTTGACGTCGAACGCCTCGTGCAGGAAATGCGCGAACGCGTTACCCGGGCGCCGAAGCTGTTCGGCCGCGCCGCGGTGATCCTCGACTTCGGCGGCCTGAGCCAGGTACCGGACGTGGCCACGGCGCAAGCGCTGGTCGATGGCCTGCGCAGCGCCGGCGTGCTGCCGGTGGCACTGGCCTATGGCACCAGCGCGGTCGACCTGCTCTCGCAGCAGCTCGGACTGCCGCTGCTGGCCAAGTTCCGCGCCCAGTACGAGCGAGCCGAGGCCGAGCCGCCCCCGCCCCCGCCCGCTCCGGTACCGCGGCGCGCAGCGCGCGCCGAACCGAAGCCGGCGCCGGCCGCGCCGACAGCCAGGGTTGCCGGCGCTGCGGCACCGCAGCCGGGCCGCATGCAGCTGGGCAACGTACGCTCGGGCCAGCAGCTGTACGCTGAAAACTGCGACCTCACCGTGATGGCTACCGTCGGCGCCGGCGCCGAAGTCATCGCCGACGGCAGCATCCATATCTACGGCACCCTGCGCGGCCGCGCGCTGGCAGGGGCGCAGGGCAACACCGCGGCACGCATCTTCTGCCGTGATTTCCATGCGGAACTGGTGGCCATTGCAGGCCACTACAAGGTACTGGACGATGTCCCGGACAACCTGCGCGGCAAGGCCGTGCAGGTATGGCTGGAACAGGACCAGGTCAAGATCGCTGCGCTGGACTGACGCAGCTCCAAACTAATGCAGAACCAGGAGAAGTCCTTTGGCTGAAATCATCGTAGTCACCTCCGGCAAGGGCGGCGTGGGCAAGACCACTTCCAGCGCGAGCCTGGCCTGTGGCCTGGCGAGGCGCGGCAAGAAGGTGGCGGTGATCGACTTCGACGTCGGCCTGCGCAACCTCGACCTGATCATGGGCTGCGAACGCCGCGTGGTGTACGACTTCGTCAACGTCGTGCACGGCGAAGCCACCCTCAAACAGGCCCTGATCAAGGACAAGCGCTTCGACAACCTGTACGTGCTGGCCGCCTCGCAGACCCGCGACAAGGACGCACTGACCCAGGAAGGCGTGGGCAAGGTTCTGAAGGACCTGGCCGCCGACGGCTTCGACTACATCATCTGCGACTCGCCGGCGGGTATCGAAAAGGGTGCCTTCCTGGCGATGTACTTCGCCGACCGCGCCGTGGTGGTGGTGAACCCGGAAGTGTCCTCCGTGCGCGACTCCGACCGCATCATCGGGCTGCTGGATTCGAAGACCCACAAGGCCGAATCCGGGCAGAACGTGCCCGCGTTCCTGCTGCTGACCCGCTATACCCCGCTGCGCGTGGAAACCGGCGAGATGCTCAGCATTGCCGACGTCGAGGAAGTGCTGGGGCTGAAGGCGATCGGCGTGATCCCCGAGTCGGGTGACGTGCTCAATGCCTCCAACAAGGGCGAGCCGGTCATCCTGGATGTCGAATCCGCAGCCGGCCAGGCCTATGAGGACGCCGTTGCGCGCATCCTTGGCGAGGAGCGGCCGATGCGCTTCACCACCGTGGAGAAGAAGGGCTTCTTCAGCAAGCTGTTCGGAGGGTAAGCATGGGCCTGTTCGATTTCCTCAAAGCGAAGAAGACCACCGCCGAAACCGCAAAGAACCGCCTGCAGATCATCATCGCGCAGGAACGCAGCCACCGCGGTGGCCCGGACTACCTGCCCCTGCTGCAGCGCGAGTTGCTGGAAGTGATCAAGAAGTACGTGAACATCGACGTCGATGCGGTGAAGGTCGACCTGGTGAAGGATGGCCAGCACGACGTGCTGGACATCTCCGTGGCGCTGCCTGAAGGCCCGGACAAACCCTGATCCCCCGCCCCGCCCGTGCCTGCATGGGCGGGGCTGCGTGACCTGCATGACCGATACGACAACCACCGTGGGCATCACCTGCGTGGGCGACATCGCCTTCGCCGACGCGCAGCGCCTGCTCGCCGCGCATGGCCTGCGGCTGCACCACGTGGCGCCCGGCGAACCGATTCCCGGCAGTTACTGGGGCGAGCCAGAGGCCGGCATCATCGCCAGCAACGTGTACGTGCGCGACGACACGCCCGTGCATTCGATGCTGCACGAAGCCTGCCACCTGATCGTGCTGCCGCCGGAGCGGCGTGCGCAGGTGCATACCGACGCCACCGACTCGGTGGCCGAGGAAGATGCCACCTGCTACCTGCAGATCGTGCTGGCCGGGCAGCTGCCGGGTGTTGGCAGCGCGCGGTTGATGGCCGACATGGACGCCTGGGGGTACACGTATCGGCTGGGGTCTACACAGGCATGGTTCGAACAGGACGCCGAAGACGCGAAGGCGTGGTTGATCGAACGCGGGTTGCCGGTGGCGTAACGCTCGGTAGTGCCGGCCGCTGGCCGGCAACCAGGTGATGCTTCACGGGTTCATGAGGTTGCCGGCCAGCGGCCGGCACCACCCCATCAGCCCTGCCCGGCCAGCGCGCGCAGGGTAATACCGACGATGTAGGCCAGGTAGGTGCCGGTGGCATAGCCCATCGTGCCCAGCAGCACGCCCACCGGCGCCAGCGCCGGATGGAACGCGGCGGCCACCACCGGCGCCGAGGCCGGGCCACCGATGTTCGACTGCGAACCGATGGCGAAATAGAAGAACGGCACCTTCAGCAGCTTGCCCAGGCACCACAGCAGCACGATGTGCACGGCGATCCAGATCAGGCCGAGCAGGAACAGCCACGGGCGGTCCAGCAACGCCAGCAGATCCATCTGCATGCCGATGCAGGCGATCAGGAAGTACAGCAGCAACGAACCCAGACGCGAGGCACCCGCGCCTTCCAGGTTGCGTGCGCGGGTGAAACTCAGGCTCAGGCCCAGGGTGGTCGACAGCACCACCACCCACACGAACGGTGCGTCCAGGCTGAACTGCGCGGCCCAGCTGACATTTGCCTTGAACCACGCCGCCAAGGGCGCACCGATCGCGTGTGCCAGTCCGACGCCACCGAAGGCCACGGCCACGATCAGCATCAGATCGGTGAGGCTGGGAATGCGCTCATGCTCGGCCTGGAAGCGCGCGATGCGCTCCTTCAGTTCATCGATGGCCGAGGTATCGGCGCTACTGCGTGCATCGATCTTCGCCGCACGACCGGCGAGGAAGATCAGCGCCGCCATCCACACATAGCCGACACCCACGTCGACCACGGCGAACTGGCCGAAGGTGGTCGCGTTGACGTCGAACACTTCGCGCATCGCCAGCATGTTGGCGCCACCACCGATCCAGCTGCCGGCCAACGCAGCCATGCCGGCCCAGGTGTCACCGGCCACGGTTTCCGGATGCACGGCGCGCATCAGCAGGAAGGCCACGACCGCCCCGAGCATGATGCTGGCCGATGCCCCCAGGTACATTAGCACCAGCTTCGGGCCCAGCCGCAGGATGCCCTTGATGTCCACCGCCAGGGTCAGCAGGATCAGCGCCGCCGGCAGCAGGATGTCGCGTGCGATCGGGTTGTAGAGCCGGGTGTTCTGCCCGTCGATCAGGCCGACGGTGTTGTAGATGCCGGGAATCAGGTAGCACAGCAGCAGCGCCGGCACGAAGGTGTAGAAGCGTTTCCACAGGCCCTGCTCGCGCGAGGCGGTCCAGAAAACGGCGCCGAGCGTGGCGGCGATCAAACCGAAGACGACGATGTCGTTCTGGATCAGGGCAGTCGAAGGCATGCAGGCGCTCTGGTAGAGCCGGCCGCTGGCCGGCTGCTGTTGGCGGCAGATAGGGTGTGCCGACCAACGGTCGGCACCCACCGGTAAAGCAGATGGTGAAACAGAAGCGCCGCCCCGGAGAGCGGCGCCGCAACCATCAGTTGCCGATGTGCTGCTTCAGCCAGGCATTGACGGTGTCATGCCACAGGATGCTGTTGTTCGGCTTGAGCACCCAGTGGTTTTCATCCGGGAAGTACAGGAACTTCGATTCGATGCCCTGGCGCTGGGCGGCGGTGAACGCGGCCAGGCCCTGCTCGACCGGGATGCGGAAGTCCTGCTGGCCGTGGATGACCAGGATCGGCTTCTTCCAGTCCGCCACGTGGTTGACCGGGTTGAACTTCTCGTAGTTCGCGGCCTTCTGGTACGGCGTGCCGCCCTGCTCCCACTCGGTGAACCACAGTTCTTCGGTGGCGTAGCCCATCATGCGCTGGTCGAACACGCCGTCGTGGTTGACCAGGCACTTGAACGGGCTGTTCCAGTTGCCGGCGATCCAGTTGACCATGAAGCCGCCGTAGCTGGCGCCCAGCGCACAGGCCTTGTCACCGTTGAGGAAGAAATACTTCTTCAGCGCCGCATCCCAGCCCTTCTGCAGGTCTTCCAGCGGGCGGTCGCCCCAGTGCTGGCTGATCGCATCGGTGAACGCCTGGCCGTAGCCGGTGGAGCCGTGGAAGTCGATCATCACCACCGCGTAGCCCTGGCCCGCATAGGTCTGCGGATTCCAGCGGTAGCTCCAGCCATTGCCGAAGCTGCCCTGCGGGCCGCCATGGATCAGGAACGCCACCGGGTAGGACTTGCCTTCCTGATAGTTGTGCGGCTTGACCACGTAGCCATGCACGGTGTCGTTGTTCCAGCCCTTGAACTCGAACTGTTCGTAGTCGCCGAAGGACACGTCCTTGAGTACGTCGCCAGCAGCCGGGGTCAGCGCGCGCAGTTCGCCGATCGGCTGGCCTGCGGCCGGCAGCAGTCCGACCAGCACCTGGTCGTTGCTCTTCAGGCTGTTGCGGGTGATCGCCACGCTGTTGCCGGCCACATCGACCGAGGTCACGCTGCCGTCGCCAACCAGCTTGGTGGCCTTGCCGCTGGCCACGTCGATCTGGAACAGCGGATGCTCGCCGAGGTCGTCGGCGGTGGTGTAGATGCTGGCGCCGTCGGCGGACAGGGTGATGCCGCCCGCCGAACGGTCCCACTGCGGCGCGATCTCGCGGGTCTTGCCGCTGGCCAGGTCCATCGCCATCAGGCCGAAGCGGTCGGCCTCGAAGCCCGGGCGCTTCATCGCACGATAGAACAGCGTCTTGCCGTCGGCGCTGAACACCGGGCCGGCATCCCAGGCCGGGTTGGAGGCGGTCAGGTTGACCGGCGCCTGCTTGCCCGCGGCGTCGAAGCGGTACAGATCGAAGTTGGTCGACCACGGTTCCTGCTTGCCGGCCACACGGATGCTGGCCACTACGCTGGCGCCATCCGGCGACCACGCGAAGTCATCATTGCCGCCGAACGGCTTGGACGGCGCATCACCATCGATGGTCGCGCTCAGTGCCGAGGCGCCCTTGACTGCACCGGCCTTGGCCGCAGGCAGCGGAGCGACGAACAGGGTGTTGCGGCGGCCGTCGTTCCAGGTGTCCCAGTGGCGCACGAACAGCGAATCCCATACCTGGCCGCTGGCCTTGGCGTCCTTCTTTTCCTTCAGCTTCTTCTCGGTGCAGGCCAGGTCCGAGGCGCAGGCCTGGAACACGCCGGCGCTGAACAACACGCGGTCGTCCTGCGGCGACACGTGGTAGCTGTCCACGTCGACCGGGAAGTCGGTCAGCTGGCGCGGAGTACCGCCGTTGATAGGCTGCGCGTACAGCTGCTGGCTGCCGTTTTTGGCGCTCAGGAAATACACCGTCTGGCCATCGGCCGACAGCGAGGCGGAATTGACGTTCCAGCCGGCCGGGGTGATCTGCTTCGGCGGCGCTGCGTCGCGGGTGCGCAGGTTGCGCGCGAACAGCGCGGTGGAGGCCTTCAGGTTGGCGTCCACGCTGCGCTTGGCGAACACCACGGTGCCACCGTCTGCGGTCAGCACCGGCGCGGAAACGCGGTCCATCGCCACCATGTCGCGGACTTCCAGGCCACGGGCAGCGGCAACACTGGGCAGGGCGGCCAGCAGGCTCAGTGGCAGCAGGGCATGACGCAGTTTCATCGGGGTCTCCGCAGGACGGCAAAAAACCGATGGTAGGCCCGCATGGCCGGGGCTGCCAAGGCCATCGGTCATGGCTGCAGGCGGGCAATCGCCATAAACAGCAAACCCCGCCGAAGCGGGGTTTGCGGTACTGCCGGCCGCTGGCCGGCAACCAGGGGTATCACGGGATTCCGGGATTGCCGGCCAGCGGTCGGCACTACCCGTCCCTTACGCCTTGGCGTACTTGCCGGTGCGGTAGATCAGCCAGCCGACCAGGAACAGCACGGCCAGGCCGATCCACTGTGCGCCCGGCAGGTGGAACGGCACTGCCAGCACATCGGCGCGGCTGCTGACCACGATCGGAATCGCGATGGCGATGCCCATCAGTGCCTCACCGGTGATCAGGCCGGCGGCAAACAGCACGCCCGGCTTGTGCACGCGGTCGCGGCCTTCTTCGTCATCGGCGCGCACCCTGTGGAAGCGCTCGACCAGATGGGCGATCAGGCCGCCGAGGAAGATCGGCACCATCAGTTCCAGCGGCAGGTAGATGCCGATGGCGGCGGCCAGCACCGGCACGCGGAAGCGCGCGTTGCGGGACTTCAGCCAGCTGTCGAAGGCGATGATGGCAGCGCCGACCACAGCACCGATGCCGATGAAGGTCCACGGCAGTTCACCACCGAACAGGCCCTTGGCCACCGAGGCCATCAGGTTGGCCTGCGGCGCAGCCAGCGCGTTCGGGTGCAGCTCGGACTTCACGCCGATGCCGTAGGCAGTGGCCAGCAGGTTCAGTACCGGGGCCATGATCAGCGCGCACGAGAACGCACCGATGCCCAGCATCAGCTGCTGCTTCCACGGGGTGGCACCGACGATGTAACCGGCCTTGAGGTCCTGCAGGTTGTCACCACCGACCGCAGCGGCACAGCACACCACCGCACCGATCATGATCGCGGCCACCGCGCCCAGCGGCGCCCCGCCGGCACCGACCGGCTTGAGGCCGTCAGCGCCCAGCAGCACGACCAGCACGGCCGAGGCGAACAGGATGGTGGAGATGGTGATGCCCGAGACCGGGTTGTTGGACGAACCGATCAGGCCGGCCAGGTAGGCGGAGACCGAGACGAACAGGAAGCCGGCGACGATCATGATGAGGGTCATCGGGATCGACACGTGCCACTGGCCGACGATGGCCTGGTACAGGGCCAGCAGCGGCAGCACGAACGCCACCAGGGCAACCAGCATCCACTTCATCGGCAGGTCGCGCTCGGTATGCGCCAGCACCGGGCCACCGCTCTTGCGGGCGGCGGCAAAGCCGCTCTTGACGCCGTTGAGCAGCGACTTGCGCAGCGAGATCAGGGTCCAGATGCCACCGATCAGCATCGCGCCGACACCCAGGTAGCGCATCTTCGCGCCCCAGATGGCGAACGCCGCCTCGGTGGACGAAGCCGCGGCAACCGACGCGGCCAGCGCCGGATCGGTGTTCATGAAGAACGCCTGGTAGATCGGGATGGCGATGTGCCAGGTCAGGATCGAACCGGACACCACCACGATGCCGACGTTGAGGCCGACGATGTAGCCCACGCCCAGCAACGCCGGTGACAGGTTGGTACCGATGAAGGCGGTGACCTTGGAGCTGCCGACATAGGCCGAGGTGGCCCAGGCATCAGGAATCAGGCGCATGCCGCTTTCCGCGGCCAGCTTGACGAAGGCGCCGATCACCGCCGACAGGCCGAGGATCTTCAGGCCCGGGCCCGGGTTCTCGCCGGCCTTGAGCACTTCGGCCGCCGCCTTGCCTTCCGGGAACGGCAGCGGATCTTCGACGATCATCGAACGGCGCAGCGGCACCGAGAACAGCACGCCCAGCAGGCCGCCGAGGCCGGCGATGCCCAGCACCCACCAGTACTTGAAGTCCGGCCAGTAGCCCATGATCACCAGCGCGGGGATGGTGAAGATCACGCCGGCGGCGATCGACGAACCGGCCGAAGCGCCGGTCTGCACGATGTTGTTTTCAAGGATGGAGCCACCGCCCAGCAGGCGCAGCACGCCCATGGAAATCACCGCGGCGGGAATGGCGGTGGCGATGGTCAGGCCTGCGAACAGGCCGAGGTAGGCGTTTGCGGCCGACAGCACCACCGCCAGCACGATGGCCAGGGCCACTGCGCGGAAGGTGAGCTGCTTGGGCGCAGCGTCGTGGTTCATGGAAGCCCCTGCTGGCAAAAAATCCCTGCCACGCTAGCGTTCAGGGGGCGGCAAGTCCAGTGCGGTTGGTACCGGCTGGCAAGCCCTCGCCCAGCGCTGCGCCCTAGCAGGCCCCTGGCCCCTTCAGATGTGTCGTGTTTGACCAAGTTGTGCACAGGGCACCGGTGCGTCGGAGCGGGGGGCCCTTGACCCCAATCCCCCGACGCCCCCGGCCCATCGGGCGATGCGCGCCAGGCGAGGGGGTTTGCGATTCAGCACCTGCTTGAGTCGATTCCCGGAATCCAACACCGTGCACTGCCACCAACACAACGTCGGCAAGGAGACCGCATGGCAGACGCACCATTGATCACGATGATGCGTGCCCTCCTCGTTGCAGCGGGCGCGATGCTGTGCCTGCTGCTGGGTATAGGCAACGTCAACGCCTACAGCGGGTTCGGCACCGCGGTGATCGAGGATCGGGAAGGAATACCTTGTTTCGGCCTGCCGCCGCGGGCACTGGAATGGGTCCGATCGCCCCGTATCCTGCAAGCGGTGATCGTGTATCACCACGACACGGTGAAGGCATGGTCGTTCATGTACGACCTGACTCCCGTAGAGCCTTTGGCACCGGGCCAGTGCATCGTCTACGGCGATCTGCCAGCCTCGGCCACGCTGCGCACTCTCCACAGCCATTGATTCCTGCAACCTTGTACGAGGTCTACCTCAACGCTCCCACCAATGGCCCAATCAGGGGCTACACGGCGAAGTTCTGCCTGAAAGCTGCGCCTGACGGATCGACTCGGGTGATCCCCATCAGGTACGACAAGCGGACGGGTTGGAGCGCAGCTGTCTGCCAACCCTGACGGGCTACGCAGCAGAACGTTATGTTATATCCTGTCACGCCGGTCGAACATCCCACGTGGCCTCTTCCCCCTCCCTCCGCCTTGCCTCCATCGACCAGCTGCGCGGCACCGTGATGCTGTTGATGTTGCTCGACCACGTGCGCGAGACCTTCTTCCTGCAGCACCAGGTAAGCGACCCGATGGACGCGGCGACGGTCTCCCCTGCGCTGTTCACCTGCCGTCTGCTGGCGCACCTGTGTGCGCCCGTGTTCGTCCTGTTGACCGGCCTGTCGGCCTGGCTGTACGGCCAGCGCCAGGCGGATCCGCGCCGGGCCACCGCAGCCTTCCTGCTCAAGCGCGGGCTGTTCCTGGTCGTGCTGGAACTGACCCTGGTGAACTTCGCCTGGACCTTCCAGCTGCCGCCGGACACGCTGTACCTGCAGGTGATCTGGGCCATCGGGCTGAGCATGATCGCGCTGGCCGGGCTGCTTTGGCTGCCACGCCCGGCACTGCTGGTGCTGGCAATCGCGGTGGTGGCCGGGCACAACCTGTTCGACGGCTTACGGGTGCAAGGCAATGGCCTGCTGGCGGTGCTGTGGAAAGTGCTGCACCAGCGCGACTGGATCGAGGCCGGTGCGCTGCGCCTGCGCACGTCCTATCCGCTGCTGCCGTGGATCGGGGTGATCGCACTGGGCTACCTGATGGGGCCGTGGTTCGGTCGCGAGCGCGCGCCAGAGCAGCGCCAGCGCTGGCTGCTGTGGGCAGGCATCGGCGCGCTGGCCCTGTTCGCACTGCTGCGGTTCGCCAACCAGTACGGGGATGCACCGTGGCAGTACCAGACCACCACGCTGCGCACCTGGCTGAGCATCCTCAACATCACCAAGTACCCGCCGTCATTGCAGTTCCTGCTGCTGACCCTGGGCGTGGGCCTGCTGTTGCTGCGCCTGTACGAATGGCCGCCCCTGGCGCTTGCGCTGCGCCCGCTGGCCGATATCGGCGCCGCGCCGATGTTCTTCTACCTGCTGCACCTGTATGTGCTGAAGGGGCTGTACTTGGCCGCGCTGGCGATCTGGGGACCGACGCACGGTGACCTGTACGCACTGGATTCGGTGACCGGCCTGCTGCTGGTGGCCTGTGCGCTGGCGGTGGTGCTGTACCCGCCGACGCGGGCCTTCGCGCGGTTCAAAGCGCGAAGGCGCGATCTGCCGTGGTTGCGATACCTGTGATCGCCCAGACCAGTCCGGCAATCCACGCATGGCGTGGATCCACTGAAAGCGGATCGGGCCACAGGCCTATAATTCCGCGATGAATTCCACCGCTATCGCTTCCGACGATTTCCTGGGCCACCCCAAGGGCGTCTACGTCTGCTTCTTCACTGAAATGTGGGAGCGCTTCTCCTTCTACGGCATGAAGGCGCTGCTGCTGCTGTACCTGACCAAATACCACCTGTTCGGCGACAAGGCCGGCCTGGACCTGCTCGGCGCCTACGGCGGCCTGGTGTACTGCATCCCGGTGTTCGGCGGCATGCTGGCCGACCGCTGGCTGGGCATGCGCCGGGCGGTGCTGTTCGGCGGCATCCTGCTGGTGCTCGGCCACCTCGGCATGGCCTTCGAGGGCCATGCAGCCTACCGGGTGAACGGCGAAGTGGTGCGCGACACCTCGGCACTGGCGGTGACCTACCTGTCGCTGGCGCTGATCATCATGGGCGTCGGCTTCCTCAAGCCGAACATCTCCACCATCGTCGGCAAGCTGTACGCCAAGGACGATCCGCGCCGCGATTCGGGCTTCTCGCTGTTCTACGCCGGCATCAACCTCGGTGCGCTGTTCTCATCGCTGGTGTGCGGCTTCCTTGGTGAGGCCTACGGCTGGAAGTATGGATTCGGTGCGGCCGGCGTCGGCATGCTGGCCGGCCTGGCAATGTTCCTGTGGGGCCAGAAATACCTGCAGGGCCACGCCGAACCGCCGCAGCCGGCAGCGCTGAAACAGAAGGTGCTGGGCCTGCCGCGCGAATGGCTGATCTACCTGTGCGCGGTGCTCGGTGTGCTGCCGGTCGCCTGGCTGATGTGGGCCGCCGGCAATGGCGCGTTCGCGCTGGGCGGTGAAATCAGCCTGGCGCTGATGCTGATGCTGGTGGTGCTGGGCGGCGTGCTGGTCTGGTTCGCCTGGTTCACCGGCACGAAATGCACGCCGGTGCAGCGTCAGCAGATGATCGCGCTGATGGTGCTGATCTTCATGGCGCTGGTGTTCTTCACGATGTACGAGCAGTCCTACGGCTCGTGGGTGACCTTCACCGACCGCCTGCTGACCAAGGACATCGTGCCCTCGCTGGTGATCACCGGCGGCACGCCGCTGCCGTGGTCGATTCTCTCGCTGCTGCTGGCACCGCTCGGCTTCGTGGTCAGCGCGCGCCTGTCGGAACGGCGCCCGGGCTCGGCTGCGCCGCGCACGTTCTTCGCCGCCATCGTCGTGCTGATGCTGGTGCTGCTGGTGCGCGACTGCCTGGTGATCCCGCAGACCGCAGGCTCGCTGACCTACCTGGGTGGCCTGTTCCTGGTGCTGCTGGCACCGGCCTTCGCCGCACTGTGGACGTGGATGGACCGCCGCGGCTGGGAACCGGGCAAGCCGGTCAAATCGGCCTGGGGTCTGGTGATCGGCGCGCTGTCGTTCGTGCCGCTGGCACTGGCCGCACAGCAGGTCGGCGCTACCGGCGAGATGGCCAGTGTGTGGTGGCTGGTGCTGGCCTACTTCCTGCTGGCCAGTGGCGAAATGTGCCTGTCGCCGGTCGGCCTGTCGGCGGTCACCCAGTTGGCCGTGCCGCGGGTGATGAGCCTGATGATGGGCACCTGGTTCCTCGCCACCGCCTTCTCGGAGACGCTGGCCGCGCTGTTCGGCAAGCTGGCCGCGATCGAGGTGCCGGAAGGCGAATCGCTGGACATGGTGGCCGCCGCCGGCGCCTATGCGCACCTGTTCTGGCTGCTGATGTGGATCGGCTTGGGCTGTGCGCTGGCCGCCTTCATTGCCGCGCCGCTGCTGAAGAAGATGATGCACGGGGTCAAGTAAGCCCGGTGCAGGCGAAATCCGGGGCGGCGGATCGATCATCCGCCGCTCCCGGCGTGCTCAGGGCGCGCTGCTCTTTTCCGCAGGCGCGGCCTGCGCGGCCACCTGTCCCCCCAGGCTGCGCGAGAGGAAGGCCAGCAACCTGCTGTAGTACGTGCGTTGGTTGGCAGGCGAATAGAAGCCATGCCCTTCGTTCCTGACGTACAGGGTTTCCACCGGCGAACCCGCCTTCTTCAATGCCGCTTCCATGCGTTCGCTGTGCACGATCGGCGCACGCTGGTCCTGGCCACCTGCGGCCAGGAATACCGGTACCCGTACCTGCGCAGCCAGATTCACCGGGGAACGCTCTGCCAGATCCTTGGGCGATCCCAGCCAGTTGCGCAGGTAGGCCAGGCCTGACTCATCACTCTGGATATCTCCGCGGGCGTACATCAACGGCAGATCGTAGATGCCGACGTAGCCGGCCGCGCACTGGTAGAGGCCTGGTTCGCGCACCGCCCCCATCATCGCCGCATAGGCACCGTAACTGGCCCCGTAGATGCAGATGCGGTTCTTGTCGGCCACGCCCTGGTCGATCGCCCACCGCGTGGCATCGGTGACGTCATCCTGCATCGACAGCCCCCATTGCTTGCGCGCAGCCTGCATGTGGGCCCGGCCATAGCCGGAAGATCCGCGGAAATTCACCTGCAACACCGCATAGCCTGCCGCCGCCAGCATCTGTGCCTCGGTGTCGTAGGTGCCGTCGTCGGCAACGCCGATCGGGCCTCCGTGCGGCACCACTACCATCGGCAGCGCACCGGCCTCGTGGCCATGCGGGACGGTAAGGAAACCATGCAGCGGACGCCCGTCACGCGCCTTCAGGCTGATCGGACGCACCTGCGCGGCCAGCGCAGGGTCGATCCAGTCGCTGCGGCTGATCAGGTGCCGAGCACTCTTGGCCACCGTGTCATAGAGATAGAAATCGCCTGGGTTGCTGCCTGACCAGGTTTCCACCAGCACCGTCCTGCCATCGCGCGTGCTGGAGGTGATGTAGACCGCTCCGCCCAGGCCCGCTTCGAGGCTGCGGTAAAGGCGGGCTTCGTCCGAGGCATCATCGAAGAATGCCGTTCGCGGTGCACTGCCAAGGAACAGCGCCCCGACCGGTACGCGGCTGCCGGGGCGCCGGATGATGCGCGCAGGGTCGGCCGTCCCATCGCGCAGCACGGTGCGTCGCTCATTGCTGTGCGGATCCCAGCTCACAATGGCGTCAGGCCCGTCTGCCTGCTCGACCTGCAGGTACGCCAGGCGACCATCGGCCGAAAAGCCGAGCGGCAGCTCGATGCGCTTGCTCAGGGATTCATCGTTGAGCAGGAGCCAGTCGCTGTTGCTGCCCGTGCGGTAATAGAGCTTCTGCGTGCCGTCGGTAACGACAGCGCGCGCGAACCGCACTTTGCCCTGCTCATCGGTCGTGAAGTCCGCATCGGGAATGGGAGCCCGTGCCACCGCATTGCGGCGACCGGTGATCACGTCCATGCGCTCGACCTGTGCATGCGAACTGCCGACCAGCGGGATTACCGTCACCAGTGCGTTGCGGTCGTCGTCCTTGAGTTCATCACTGAGGTACGCGGCCACCAGGCCCGCCGGCTTGACCTTGATGTTGGTACCCAGGCTCTGGTCGGCAACCCGGTAACCCACCAGCAGCTCGCCGCCCTTGCCATTGGCATTGATGCCGAACAATTCGCCAGTCGGCGTCGGCCGCTCCAGCACCCCGAACTTCTGTGCCATGCCGACCAGAAGCCGCTCGTTGCTGACCCAGTCGAAGGTGTGGGCGTGATCGTTGCGGGGCGGGCGGAAGCTGCCCACCATCTTCATGTCGGCAATGCGGTAGATCGCCAATGCGGTCCCGGCCTCCAGCGGAACCGTCGCGGCGATGTACTCGCCCCCCGGTGAAATCTTGATGTCGGTAAACGACTCCTGCCGCAGATAGCGATCCAGGTCCAGCGTCGCCGCCGATGCTCCGCCCACAACCGCTCCCAGCAGTACAGCAAGCACAATCCTGCGCATCCTTCCCCCATGGAAAACCGGACACCCTGTCCGGATGCACGATTCTAGGCACGTGACCGTTTGCCGCGCCACATCGGCAGAAAAAACGACGGCACCGTTGCCGGTGCCGTCGTTACCACTACCTTGGAGAGAGAGTCAGGACGTGGGTTCGGGGGGCATGCGCCGGGTCAGTGGACCCCGCGCACCGCCAACGTTAGGGCCAGGATGCTGAGGATCACGGCGATGGTGCCGTCAAGCACACGCCAGGTGCTGGGCTTGGTGAACAGCGGCGCCAGCAGGCGTGCGCCCAGTCCCTGCGCGGTCAGCCAAAGGCAGCTGGCGGTCACCACGCCGGCGGCGAAGGCCATGCGTGCGTTGCCGAAGTTCTCGGCGATCGAGCCGATCACCATCATGTCCAGCCAGAAGTGCGGGTTGATCAGCGAAAAGCCGACTGCGGCCATCAGCACCGCGCGGCGGCTGCCGTCATCGCTGTCAGCCTCACCCATGCCGCCGCCACCGGCGATCGCACGGCGTGCCGACTTCATCGCGTACCAGGCCAGGAATGCCACGCCGGTCCACAGCACGGCGCTGGTCAGCCACGGCAGCGCCGAGGTGAGCGTGCGCAGGCCGGCAACGCTGGCGAAAATGAAGATCGCATCGATGGCCGCACAGGTGGCAACCACCGGCACGATGTGCTTGCGCAGGATGCCCTGGCGCAGAATGAAGGCGCTCTGGGCGCCGACCACGGCGAACAGGCCGATGCCGGTAGCTGCACCAGAGAACCAGGCACCGAGGCCGGTGCTGGCGGAGATGACCGAGAACATGGGATTCACTGCCTTAACTTGCTTGGGGGGACGGTGCCTCGCGAAGGCGGACAGCACCGGAACGGGCGCCATTGTCGCGCCGCAACATGAAAAAGACGAGCTAAACTTCCTAAACCAACATTAGCGGAGCTTAATTCGATGCGTATCGATCATGCCCAGCTGCGCGCCCTGGCCGCGGTGATCCGCGAAGGCAGCTTCGACCGCGCCGCACAGTCGCTGAATGTCACGCCCTCGGCCATCTCGCAGCGGGTCAAGGCACTGGAGGACCGGATCGGCCGCCTGCTGGTCAAGCGCGGCACGCCTGCCACCGCCACCGCCGAGGGGCAGCTGCTCGTTCAGCTGGCCGAGCAGACCGCCCTGCTCGAACACGATGCGCTGCACCGGATGGGCCTGGCCGATGAGGATCTGCCCCAGGCCAGCATCCCGGTGGCGGTGAACCACGACAGCCTGGAAACCTGGTTTCCGCAGGCCGCCTACCAGTTCGCGCAGACCACCGGCACCACCCTGGACCTGCGTGTGGAAGACCAGGACCACACCGTGGAGCTGCTGCGACAGGGCACGGTGCTGGGCGCAGTGACCACGCTGGACGAGCCGGTGCAGGGCTGCCAGATCCATGCGCTGGGCAGCATCCGCTACGCAGCGACGTGCACCCCCGAATTTCGCGAACGCCACTTCGCCAAGGGCGTGACCGCGCAGGCGCTGGCACAGGCACCGGTGCTGGTATTCAACCGCAAGGACGACATGCAGTCGCGCTTCGCCCGGCGCATGGCCGGCGACGACCTGCCCAGCACTGCACCGACCTGGTGGATTCCGTCCACGCGCGCCTTCGTGCAGGCCAACCTCGGCGGACTGGGCTGGACCATGAACCCGCTGCCACTGGTCAAGCGGCACCTGGACGCCGGCCGCCTGGTCTACGTGCGCCAGCGCGCGTGGGAAGACGTGCCGCTGTACTGGCAGCACTGGAAGGGCGACGTGCAGACCATGGCCCTGCTGACCCGCGCGGTGCTGGATGCCTCCTCCGCGCTGATCCGGCGCAAGCGCTGAAAAGAGGACGGAGGGGATTAAGTCGTTCAAGACCCAAACGACATATCGGGCAAAGACGACTTAATCCCCTCCGTCCCTTTTTTCTCCGCTCTTCTGTGCGTGACCGGGGTCCGTTCCGGGGCGCCCGGTTGTGCCAGCATCGCAGCACCCGACACGGAGCGCCGCGATGCAGACCGATCCGCTGTTCCTGCACATCCGGGTGGTGATGGGCATCATCCTCGGCCTGTCGATCACCACCGTGCTCAAGGGCCTGGCGCAGATCATCGAGCATCCGCAGCGCCGCGGCTGCTCGGCCCTGCACCTGGGCTGGGTGGCGTGGACGCTGATATCGCTGGTGACCTTCTGGTGGTGGGAGTTCCGCCTCATCGAGGTGCACCGCTGGACGTTTGAAACCTACCTGTTCGTGATTGTGTACTGCGCGACCTGGTTCCTGCTGTGCGCGCTGCTGTTTCCCGACGACCTGCGTGAATACGGCAGCTACGGGAACTATCTCATGCAGCGCCGGCGCTGGATCTTCAGCGTGGTGGCTGCACTGACCCTGCTCGACCTGGTCGATACCGCCATCAAGGGCAGCAGCCGCTGGAAGCTGCTGGGAGCCGCGTACCCGTTGCATGCCGTGTTGATGCTGGCGGTGGCGGTGCTCGGCTGGCGACTGCGCAGCCAACGCACACAGCTGCGCCTGGTGCTGGCAACGCTGGCTTACCAGATCGGCTACTTCGCCGTGGAGTACTTCACCGTCGGCAGTGACTGACCGGGGTGCAAGCGCCTGCTGAAAGCCTTTCACTGCCACGCCGCCGGGCGACATCGGCATCAGCGGCACCGATCCCCCCTATCCCCTGCTGCTGCGGGGCCTCCATCCAATCTCCATCAACCCTACACATCGATTCCATGCGCCATGCAGATACTGAGCGGCCGATCACCGCAAGGATGCCCTGCATGCCTGTATTCGTCCGCGACGCCCGCCCCGAAGATGCCGCCGCCTGCATCGACCTGCGCGGGCGCACCCGCGAGAACGCCTTCAGCGCGGCCCAGCTTGCGGAACGGGGCATCACGGTGGACAGCTGGGCGGCCGGCATCGCCCAGGGCGATTCGATCGGCCGCATCGCCTGGGACGGCGAGCGCATGGCCGGCTACTGCTTCGCCGACCGTGACAGCGGCGACGTGCTGGTGCTGGCCCTGCTGCCGGACTACGAGGGCCGCGGCATTGGCCGCCAGCTGCTGCAGGACGTGGTCAGCCTGACCCGCGATGCCGGCCACCAGCGGCTGTTCCTGGCCTGCTCCGCCGACCCGCGTTCGCGCTCGCATGGCTTCTACCGCCGCCTGGGCTGGCGCCCGACCGGCAGGGTCGATGAGGCCGGCGACGAGATCCTTGAGCTGGTCTGATCCCACCGTTGCCGGGCGTCGCCTGCCGTCCATGTGACAGCGCCGCGAAACGTCGGATGCTGCGTTGCATCAAAAAAGGACCGGATCCGGTTAGAATCGCGGATGGATGCTGCAAGGCGTTGTTTCTTCACGCCCTTTCCCTGCCCCACGCGCATCCTGACCCCTTCCCCTCCGCCAACGATCCCGCCCCCATGAAGAAATTTGGCAAGGCTCTTCTCGCCCTGCTCGTGCTGCTGTTGCTGGCCGCCGCGCTGTTCCTGTACTGGCCGCTGACCCAGCGCTCGGTGCCCGCCGCCAGCAACGACAAGCCCGTCGATGTTGTGCTGGTCGGCGCCGGCATCATGAGCATCACCCTGGCCACCTACCTGCAGGAACTGCAGCCGGACTGGAACATCCAGGTCTACGAACGCCTCGACGGCGTCGCCGGTGAAAGCTCCGACGGCTGGAACAACGCCGGCACCGGCCATTCGGCCTTCGCCGAACTGAACTACACCCCGGAACTGCCCGATGGCAGCATCGAGACCAAGCGCGCGGTCGGCATCGCGGAATCGTTCGAGGTCTCGCGCCAGTTCTGGTCGCACCAGGTCAAGGAAGGCCGCCTCAGCCGGCCCAGCGACTTCATCAACCCGACGCCGCACATGAGCTTCGTCTGGGGCGATGACAACATCGCCTACCTGCACAAGCGCCAGCAGGCGCTGGTGAAGAACCCGCTGTTCTACGGCATGCAGTACTCTGAAGATCCGGCGCAGATCAAGCAGTGGGCCCCGCTGCTGATGGAAGGCCGCGACCCGAAGCAGAAGGTTGCCGCGACCTGGATGCCGCTCGGTACCGACGTCAACTTCGGTGTGATCACCCGCCAGCTGACCGCCGGCCTGCAGCGCAGCCCGAACTTCAGCCTGCACCTGAACCATGAAGTGACCGCGCTGCGGCAGAACGCCGACAAGAGCTGGAACGTCACGGTGAAGGATCTCAAGGCCGGCACCGAAACCACCACCCACACCCGCTTCGTCTTCATCGGTGCCGGTGGCGCCGCGCTGAAGCTGCTGCAGATGTCGGGCATTCCGGAATCGAAGGACTATGCCGGCTTCCCGGTCGGTGGCCAGTTCCTCGCCTTCCAGGGCCAGGACGTGACCTCGCGCCATGGCGTGAAAGCCTACGGCATGGCCGAGACCGGTTCGCCGCCGATGTCGGTGCCGCACCTGGATGCGCGCAAGCTGGACGGCAAGCCGGTGGTCCTGTTCGGGCCGTTTGCGCTGTACAGCACCAAGTTCCTCAAGCACGGCTCGTGGTGGGACCTGTATTCCTCGGTGACCCACAACAACGTTGGCCCGATGCTGGAAGTGGGCAAGGACAACCTGGACCTGGTGCAGTACCTGATGGGCCAGGCGCGCCTGAACGATGCCGACCGCCAGGCCGAGCTGGTCAAGTACTTCCCCAATGCCAAGCCGGGCGACTGGAAGCTGGTGACCGCCGGCCAGCGCGTGCAGATCATCAAGCGTGACCCGCTGAAGGGCCCGGTGCTGCAGTTCGGCACCGAGATCGTGACCGACAAGGACCACACCCTCGCCGCCCTGCTCGGCGCCTCGCCGGGTGCGTCGACCTCGCCGCCGATCATGCTGGACCTGATGGCCAAGGCCTTCCCGGAGCAGATGAAGGCCGGCTGGGAAACCCGCCTGCGCGAGATCGTGCCGTCGTACGGGCGCAAGCTCAACGACAGCCCGGCGCTGGTCAACGAGATCCGTACGCTGACCAGCCAGACCCTGCACCTGCCGTATCTGGAGGTGCCGGTGGATGCGAACGCGGCATCGCCCGCTGCGGCCCCTTGGCCTGCGCAGGCCAAGGAAAAGCGCAACGCCAATGAGGAACTGCAGGCGCTGTAAGCCCGCACGTTCCTTTCGATGCAGACGGACGGCCACCTTCGGGTGGCCGTTCGCTTTTGGGCGGCTCCCTGCTGTGGAGCCGAGCCCAAGCTCGGCTCCAGCAAAAAGCAGCCGAGCATGGGCTCGGCCCTACAGAATGCGATGCCTGGTGCCGGAAGCCGATGCACGATGACACGAATTGTAATGTTGTTAAGAATTATTTACATTTGCGCCCTGCGCAGTGACCGCGCCCTCCCCAGATGGACCTGATGTGCCCGAAGCCGCCGCCCCGGGTACTGGACGACTGTCGCCACCCTTCCCCGCTTCCAAGCCTCGAGCCCACCATGTCCTTGACCCTGCGTAACCGCCTGCCCCGCCGCGCGCTGCTGCCGGCTGCCCTGCTTTCGTCGTTGACCCTGCTGGCGGCGCCCAGCGCGTTTGCTGCCGCCGACGGCTCAGCCGATGCCAAGACCCTGGACCGGGTCAGCGTGCGAGCCGAGCAGTCCGCTCCGCCGGCCAGCACCACGCGCCTGCCGATCACCCTGCAGGAAACCCCGCAGTCGGCCACTGCGATCAGCCTGCAGCGCCTGCAGGACGAATCGCTGTTCAGCATCAATGACGTGATGCGCAACGTGACCGGCGTCAGCGTGTCCTTCTATGACACGCAGCGCCCGCTGTACTACGCGCGCGGCTTCGCCATCACCGACTTCCAGGTCGACGGCATCCCGACCTACAGCGGTTCGACCAACCAGGAATACGACACCGCCTTCTACGACCGCATCGAAGTGATCCGCGGTGCCAACGGCCTGCTCAGTGGTGCGGGTGTGCCGTCGGCCACGGTCAATCTGCTGCGCAAGCGTCCGGGCAGGGAATTCGATGCCTCGTTCGCGGTCAGCACGGGCAGCTGGGACTATCGCCGCATGGAAGCGGACGTGACCGCGCCGCTGACCGATGACGGCCGCTTCCGCAGCCGCGTGGTCGCCGCCTATACCGATCGTGGCCTGTACTACGACCGCTACGACGAGAACAAGATGGCCGGCATGGCGGTGCTTGAAGGCGATGTCAGCGACAGCACCACCCTCACCCTCGGCTACCAGACCCAGGACAACAACCCGACCGGTTCGACCTGGGGCACCGTGCCGTTCTTCGACAACCAGGGCAACTTCGCCCACCTGCCGCGTTCGACCAACCTGTCGCCGAAGTGGAGCTACTGGAAGCGCGAGAGCAACACCGCCTTCGCCAACCTGGAACAGCGTTTCGGCGACAACTGGCTGTTGAAGATCAACACGGCCTACACCCGCGGCAACGTGCAGAACGTGCGCCTGTACGGCACCGGTAACCCGGACCCGGTGACCGGATCGGGCATCTACCTGCGTGCCGCCGCCGGTGATTCGAAAGACACCCGCCGCAATGTCGATGCCTACCTGACCGGCAGCTTCCCGCTGTTCGGCCGCGACCACGACCTCACGGTCGGCGCCCAGTGGTCGGATCTGGAAGGGACCACGAACACCGTCGCGCTGAACTTCCCGGGCGACTGGGCCACCTGCGGGCGTGAGCGCTGCTACTACATCCCCAATGTGTACTCCTGGAACGGCGACATTTCCGAGGTGACCTACACCCGCACCGGCGCACGCCGTGTAGCGAAGACCACGCAGAGCGGCGTCTATCTGGCTACCCGCGTGCACCTGGCCGATCCGCTGTCGCTGATCGCCGGTGCACGCCTGAGCCGGTGGGAAACGCTCAGCCGCTCGTACAACGCTGCCGGCGCCTATACCGGCACCAGCGGTGCGTACAAGGTGAGCGATGAAGTCACTCCGTACGTGGGCCTGGTCTACGAGATCACCCCGAACGTGTCGGCCTATGCCAGCTACACCGAGATCTTCAATCCACAGAACTACAAGGACCGCAACGAGAACCTGCTGGCGCCGGTACAGGGCTCCAACCTGGAAGCGGGCATCAAGACGCAGTGGTTCGATGGCAGCCTGACCGCCAATGCGGCGGTGTTCGAGGCCAAGCAGGACAACTACGCGGTGCGCGACATGGGCGTGCCGGAGGGTTCGCTCAGCGATGGCACCTCGGCCTACATCGGCGTCAACGGCACCAAGGCGCGCGGCTGGGAGATGGACGTCAACGGCGAGATCCTGCCGGGCTGGACGGTCAATGCCGGCTACACCCACGTCAAGGTCACCCGCGCGGCCACTGACCTGCTGTACGCCAACCCGCCGAAGGATCTGTTGCAGCTCAACACCCAACTGCAGCTGCGCGGCGCGCTGGAACGCCTGAGCGTTGGCGGCGGCCTGCAGTGGCAGAGCAAGGTGCAGGGCTACAACATCGCCTACCCGCTGGGCGGCACGGTCACGGTGAACCAGCCGGCCTACATGCTGGTGCAGTTCAACGCCAACTACCGCATCAGCGACAGCTGGACCGCAACGCTGAGCGTGCGCAACGCACTGGACAAGACCTACTGGGCCAACCTGGACTACAACAACTACGGCGAGCCGCGCTTCGTGTCGGCCAGCCTGCGCTGGAAGTTCTGAGCAACCCGCGACCCGGTGGGTGCCTGGTGGGTGCCGACCGTTGGTCGGCACGCCCTCCGCCACGACCCACCATCGTGGCCTACCTGAATGGGCCCGCCTCCGCGCGGGCCTTTTTTGCTGCACTGCGGGTTGCACTCCGCTCCGTAATTATGTCGTAATTATTCCAACGCCAGTCGGAAGCCCGTCGATGAACCCGAGTTGGGATACGTTGGAGCGCAGCCGCCAGGCGCGTCTGGAGCGGGCCGCGCCGTGGGCGCGCGGCCACCAGGTCGCCGCCGGGGACGTGGGTGAACTGCTGCACGCGCTGCTGGAGCCCGGCGACAAGGTCTGCCTGGAAGGCAACAACCAGAAGCAGGCCGACTTCCTGGCACAGGTGCTGGCCGGCCTCGATCCGGCACGGGTGCACGACCTGCACATGGTGCAGTCGGTGCTGTCACTGCCCTCGCATCTGGATGTGTTCGAGCGCGGCATCGCCTCCCGGCTCGACTTCTCCTTCTCCGGCCCCCAGTCGGTGCGGCTGGCCAACCTGGTCGCCGAGGGCCGCATCCAGATCGGTGCCATCCACACCTACCTGGAACTGTTCGGCCGCTACTTCATCGACCTGACCCCACGGGTGGCGCTGGTCACCGCGCAGGCCGCCGACCGCCACGGCAACCTCTACACTGGCCCGAACACCGAAGACACGCCGGTGATCGTCGAAGCCACTGCGTTCCGGGGCGGGATCGTCATCGCCCAGGTCAACGAGATCGTCGACAGCCTCCCCCGCGTCGATATTCCTGCGGACTGGGTCAACTTCGTGGTGCAGGCGCCGAAGCCGAACCATATCGAGCCGCTCTTCACCCGCGACCCGGCGCAGATTTCCGAGATCCAGGTGCTGATGGCAATGATGGCCATCAAGGGCATCTACGCCGCGTACGGCGTGAATCGTTTGAATCACGGCATCGGCTTCGATACCGCCGCCATCGAACTGCTGCTCCCCACCTATGCCGAATCGCTCGGGCTGAAGGGAAAGATCTGCCAGCACTGGGCACTGAACCCGCACCCGGCACTGATTCCGGCGATCGAATCGGGCTTCGTAAAGTCGGTGCATTCGTTCGGTTCGGAACTGGGCATGGAGAAATACATTGCCGCGCGCGGCGATGTGTTTTTCACCGGAGCCGACGGCTCGATGCGTTCCAACCGCGCGTTCTCGCAGACCGCAGGCCTGTATGCCTGCGACATGTTCATCGGTTCCACCCTGCAGATCGACCTGCAGGGCAACAGTTCCACTGCCACCCGCGACCGCATCGCCGGCTTCGGTGGCGCACCGAACATGGGCTCGGACGCACGTGGCCGCCGCCACGCCAGCGAGGCCTGGATCAAGGCCGGCCAGCAGGCCGCACGCCCGGGCGAGATGCCACGCGGGCGCAAGCTGGTGGTGCAGATGGTGGAAACCTTCCGCGAGCACATGGCCCCGGCCTTCGTCGAGCGCCTCGATGCCTGGGACCTGGCCGAGCGCGCACAGATGCCTTTGCCGCCGGTGATGATCTACGGCGATGACGTCAGCCATGTGCTGACCGAGGAAGGCATCGCCAACCTGCTGCTGTGCCGCACGCCGGAGGAACGCGAACAGGCGATCCGCGGCGTATCCGGCTACACCGCCGTCGGTCTTGGCCGCGACCGCGCGATGGTGGAGAACCTGCGCGACCGTGGCGTGATCCGTCGCCCGGACGACCTGGGTATTTCGCCGCGCGACGCCAGCCGCGATCTGCTGGCCGCACGCTCGGTGAAGGACCTGGTGCGCTGGTCCGGTGGCCTCTACGACCCGCCCAAGCGCTTCCGCAACTGGTAAGGACAGAGCATGGAAACCCTCGACTATCGATTTGACGGCCGCACCGCCGTGCAGTTCCCGCGCGATGCGGTGCTGGTGGGCGTGCTGGCGTCGGGCAACCTGGAAATCCTGCTGGAACCGGTGGCGCAGCAGGGCGCGATGACGGTGCGCGTCATCACCGCCGCGCAGGGCTTCGGCAGCATCTGGCAGGCGGTGATCAATGACTTCGCAAAGCGTCATCCGCTGCGCGATGTGCGCGTCTCGATCAACGACGCCGGTGCGACCCCGGCCGTGGTCAGCCTGCGCCTCGACCAGGCCGTCGAAACCCTGCTGGCCGGAGGCACGCCATGAGCCACGTACAGCGCCACAGCTACTACGAAGCCGATGCGCGCGAACGCATCGCCGGGCTGGTTGACGCCGGCTCGTTCCGCGAGTTCCTTGGCCCGGCGCGGCGGATGATGAGCCCGCACCTGGCCCAGCTGGACCAGCCGGCCGCGTTCGACGATGGCATCGTCGTCGGCGAGGCCACGCTGCGCGGCAAGCACGTACTGCTGGCCGCGCAGCAGGGGCAGTTCATGGGCGGTGGCGTGGGCGAAGTGCATGGCGCCAAGCTGACCGGACTGCTGCGCCGTGCGGCGCACACCCGCCCTGACGGCGTGCTGCTGCTGCTCGATACCGGCGGCGTGCGGCTTCACGAAGCCAATGCGGGCCTGATTGCGATCTCCGAAATCATGCGCGCCACCCTGGACGCGCGTGCAGCGGGCGTGCCGGTCATCGCGCTGATCGGCAGCGGCAACGGTGCGTTCGGCGGCATGGGCATCGTCGCCCGCTGCTGCACCACGGTGATCATGTCCGAGGAAGGCCGGCTGTCGTTGTCCGGACCGGAAGTGATCGAGACGGTACGCGGCGTCGAAGAGTTCGACTCGCGCGACCGTGCACTGGTCTGGCGCGTGACCGGCGGCAAGCACCGCTATCTGATCGACCAGGCACAGGTGCTGGTACCCGACGCCATCGAAGCCTTCGCGCAGGCCGCAAGCAATGCGCTGCAACCCGATGCCACCAGCACGGATACCGATGCTGCGCTGGCCGCGCTGCAGGAACGCCATGCGGCGTTGAAAGCCCGAATGCAGGCCTGGGGCGACTGCCGCGATGGGCTGGAAATCTGGGCCCGCCAAGGCATCGCCGAACCCGAACGACTGCCGTTGCTGGACACCGACGCCTTCCTTGCCGCCACCGCCGCCCGGAGGCTGCCATGAGCGCACCGCTGCAGTCTCTGCTCGATGCCCTGTTCCCGCGTGGCCATCGTATCGACATCCAGGATTCGGTGCTGACCGGTACGGCCACCACCGACGATGGCGAGGTGACCGTGATCGGCACCACCGATCGCATCGAGGTTGGCGTCGACCATGCATTGGCGCTGGCCGGGACCGTGCTTGCCAGCACCGCCGCACACCCGCAGCGGTCGATCGTGATGCTGGCGGACACTGCCGGCCAGCGCCTGGCGCGCCGCGATGAGCTGCTGGGCATCAACGGCTACTTCGCGCATCTCGCGCAGGCTCTCGATCTGGCCCGCCGCCGTGGCGCGCGTCTGGTCACCCTGGTCTACGGCGAATCGGTGAGCGGCGGATTCCTGTCCTTCGGCCTGATGGCCGACCACATCCATGCCCTGCCCGATGCACAGGTACGGGTGATGGACCTGCGCGCGATGGCCCGGGTAACCAAGCAACCGCTGGAGAAGCTGCAGGCACTCAGCCAGAGCTCGCCGGTGTTCGCGCCGGGCGTGGCCAACTACGTGGCGATGGGTGCGGTGGAATCGCTGTGGGATGGCGATCTTGCCCAGCACCTGCTGCGGGCCCTGCGCACACCCAGCGACGGCGATGCACGCGCGGCGCTGGCTGCACAGCGCGGCGGTCGTGCACTGGCGGCGGATGTTGCAGATGCGGTGGCCCGCAGCGATGCCTGATCAGCCCGCACGCCACATGCTGGTCTGGCTGTCGGCCCACGCCGACTGGCGGGCCGACGTGGCTGCGCAGGAACCGCGCCTGGCAGCGTGGTTCGCGCAGGGTCTGCCGGCCATGGTGGCGCGCCGCGCCGCGGATGACCCCGACCCGCGCCTGCGCTTGGGCGTGCCGCTGCCACCGGGCGAAGGCAAGCTGCGCCTTGCGCTGCGCGTGCCGCAGCAGGATGTGCAGCGCCTGCAATTGCCGCCCGCACTGGACGCGGTACTCACCCGGGGCGTGCCAACCGACTGGCAGCGGGCCCTGCACGCACTGGCGAGCGTTGCACCGGCACGCGTGTTCGGCGCCTTCGCCTGGCAGCACCTCAGCGGCCTGCCCTATGTGCACGCATGCTCGGACATCGACCTGCTGTGGCAGGTTGAGAGCCTTACGCAGGCCGATGCGCTTGCCGCACGCCTGAACGCCTGGGAGCACGCGCATGCCCGCCGGGTCGATGGTGAACTGTGCCTGCCTGATGGCGGCGCGGTGAACTGGCGCGAGTTTGCCGGTGACAGCCGCCAGGTGCTGGTGAAGCGCCTGGCGGGTGCTGCACTGGACGTCCGCGAGCGCCTGTTCGAGACTGCCGGAGCGGCGGCGTGAGCGCGGTCTTCCAGTCCCGGCTGCAGGATGCAAACGCGATCGACAGCGCGCGTCTGGGCCGCTTGGCCATCACCAGCCTGCATGCCGAACTGGCCTGCGCGCCCAAGCCAGGGCTGGTCACCCCCTTCGATACCGGCAGCCATGACGACATGGACGCCGGTACGTTCCTGCGCAGCCTGTTCTCGCTGCGCCACTTCTTCACCGCGATTGCCGACGCCGGTGCCGCTGACGCGCCGTTCGCCATCCTGCGCGCGCACGGTATCGCCGCCGAGCACGCGATGCTGCGCGCCACTGGCGGTATCAATACCCACCGCGGCGCCATCTTCAGCCTGGGCCTGCTGGTCGCCGCTGCCGCACGCTGCCGCCGCCAGCAGGGCCACGCCGCGCCGGCCGCGCAGGTCTGTCTGGCCGTGCAGCACTGGGCTGATGCGTTCGCCACGGCACCGCTGGATGCCTCCAGCCCCGGCCAGCGCGCGCGCGTGCGCCACGGCGTACCGGGCGTGCGCGAACAGGCCGCCGCCGGTTACCCCGTGTTGCGCGACTTGGCCGTACCGACCCTGCGCCACGCCCTGCACACCGGCCTGCCGCGTGACGCGGCGATGTGCCAGACCTTGATGCAGTTGGTCGCGCACGTGGACGATCTCAACCTTCTGCACCGTGGTGGCGCCGACGGCCTGGCCTGGGCGCAGCAGGAGGCGCGCCGCTTCATCGAAGCGGGCGGTGCCTTCGCACCCGGCTGGCAGTTACGCCTGCACCGCGTGGGTGAGGGCTTCATCGCGCGCCGCCTGAGTCCCGGTGGCAGCGCCGACCTGCTGGCCTGCAGCTGGTTCCTGCTGCTGCAGGAGGGCGCATGAGCCTTGCCCTGCTCTGCCCCGGGCAAGGTGCGCAGCATGCGGCGATGTTCGACCGCGTGCGCGATCTGCAGGCCGCGCGCCACGTACTGGAGACCGCCAGCGCAGTGCTTGGACGCGATGTGTTCGCGGCGGCCGCTGACGAATCGCGCTTCGGCAATGCACTCGCGCAGCCCCTGCTGTGTGCAGCCAGCCTCGCGCACTGGCAGGGACTTCGCGAAGCAGTGCCAGCACCGGTGCTGGTGGCCGGCTACAGCATCGGTGAACTGGCGGCGCATGTGGTTGCCGGCAGCGTTGATGCGAGCACCTGCCTGAGCCTGGCCGCGCAGCGCGCGCGGCTGATGGATGCCGCCAGCCCTGCCGATGCAGGCATGCAGGCCGTGCTGGGGCTGGAGCGCCATACCCTGCAGCCGCTGTGTGATGCACACGGCGCACATGTGGCCATCGCCAACGGCCGCGATCACTTCATCGTCGGCGGCACGCAGACCGCTCTGCAGGCGCTGGCCGATGACGCTCGCGCGCAGGGTGCGGAGATCCGCCCGCTGCCGGTGCATGTGCCCGCGCATACGCCGCTGCTCCGCTCTGCTGTCGCACCGTTCGCCGCCGCACTCGATGCCTCGGCGCTGCAGGGCCCACGCCTGCCGCTGCTGGCCGGCATCGATGCGCGTCCGGTGCGGGATCGCGCAACGGCGGTCCACACGCTGTCGTTGCAACTGGCGCAGACCATCGAGTGGGCGCAGGTGATGCGCCAGGCCTTCGAGCGCGGCGCGCGGGTTTTCCTGCAGCTGGGCCCGGGCAACGCGCTGGCGCGCATGGTCGCACCGGCCTATCCGTGCTGCGAAGTGCGCGCGGTGGAAGAGTTCCAGAGCCTGGAAGGCGCCGCGGCGTGGGTCCGCAGTGCGCTGGAGCGGCTGCAGTAACGGGTTCGAGCAGTACGTATCACGCATCACGCAGTACGTCGCCGTACCCCGGGGATGGCGGGTCTCCATCCGCGCTGTACGTGAGTCACGTGTCTGGGAGGGCGCATGAGTCCACAAATCGCAACGATCATCGGTCTGGTGATCATGTTCATCGTCGCCACGGCGATGCCGATCAACATGGGCGCGGTCGCCTTCGCGTTGGCCTTCATCATCGGTGGGCTGTGGGTCGACATGGGCGGCAAGGAGGTCCTGGCCGGCTTTCCCGGCGATCTGTTCCTGACCCTGGTCGGCATCACCTACCTGTTCGCCATCGCGCAGAAGAACGGCACCATCGACCTGCTGGTGCACTGGGCTGTGAAAGCCGTGCGCGGCCATATCGTGGCCATTCCGTGGGTGATGTTCGTGATCACCGCGGTGCTCACCGCGTTCGGTGCGCTGGGCCCGGCGGCGGTCGCGATCATCGGCCCGGTCGCGCTGCGCTTTGCCAAGCAGTACAACATCAACCCACTGATGATGGGCCTGCTGGTCATCCATGGCGCACAGGCGGGCGGCTTCTCGCCGATCAGCGTGTACGGCAGCATCACCAATGGCGTGGTGCAGAAAGCCGGGCTGGACGTGACTGAAATGGCGGTGTTCCTGACCAGTCTCGGCTTCAACTTCATGATGGCCACGATCTGCTTCTTCGCCTTCGGCGGCATCGCCCTGCTGCGGCGTGGTTCGGTCACCGCGGCCGGAATGATCGGCAATGCTGAACTGGCAATGGCCGGTGGCCCGCAGGCATCCTCACGCCAGTTCGCCATCGAAGGCCACGGCGCGCTGGTAGCCGCTGGCGGGGGCACCCTGTCCAATGATCCCGCCGCTCTGGATGCGGTGAACCTGACCCGCGAGCGGCTGTTCACTCTGATCGGCCTGCTGGGCCTGGGTGTTGCTGCGCTGATCTACAACCTCAACGTCGGTCTGGTCTCGATCACCGTGGCGGTGGCGCTGGCGCTGCTGTCGCCGCAGAGCCAGAAGGGCGCGGTCGATGGCATCAGCTGGTCCACCGTGCTGCTGATCTGTGGCGTGGTGACCTACATCGGCGTGCTGGAACATGCCGGCGCGGTGGATTTCATCGGCAACGGCGTGTCCAACATCGGCATCCCGCTGCTCGGTGCGCTGCTGGTCTGCTACGTGGGTGGCATCGTCTCCGCGTTCGCCTCGTCGGCCGCAGTGCTGGGCGCGACCATTCCGCTGGCGGTGCCGTTCCTGATGCAGGGCCATCTCGGCGCGGCCGGCGTGATCTGCGCGCTGGCGGTGTCGTCCACCATCGTCGATGTCAGCCCGTTCTCGACCAATGGCGCGCTGGTCGTCGCCTCGGCCGCCAAGGAAGAACGGGAGACCCTGTTCCGCCGCTTCCTGGTCTACAGCGGTCTGGTGGTGGCGCTGGGGCCGCTGCTGGCGTGGTTGGTGTTCGTGGTGCCCGGCTGGATGTAACCACCCAGCGGCCGGCACTACCTGGCGGTACACTTCCACCATGGTCATCGCCCCTGCTCCACGGTCCCCGAAGAAGCGCGCGCCTCTGTACGAAGAGGTGGCCGAACACGTGCGCGAGCGCATCTATGACTACCGGTTGCCGCCGGGCGGGTGGATCGACGAGCCCGCGCTGTGCGAAGAACTGGGCATCAGCCGTACGCCCCTGCGCGAGGCGCTGAAGCTGCTGGCCGCCGAAGGCCTGGTGCAGATCGATGCCGGTCGTGGCAGCCGGGTCACCCGGCTGACGCTGGAAGACCTCAACCAGCTGTTCCCGGTGATGGCCATGCTGGAAGGCCGTTGCGCACACGAGGCGGTCAGGCACATCGACGATGCCGGCGTGCAACAACTGGAGGCCCTGCATGCAGCGATGGAAGCGGCGGCGGCCGAGGGCAACATCGCCGAGTACTACCGCAACAACTACCTGATCCACGAAACCGTGCAGCATTACGCCGGCAACCCGTGGCTGATCCGCATCACCCACGACCTGCACCGCATCCTGAAGATGCATCGCGGCCGCCAGCTGCTGACCCCGGGGCGCACCGCGCAATCGCTGGCCGAACACCGCGAGCTGATGGAGTGCTTCCGCCGCCGCGATGCGCAGGCTGCCGAACGCACCATGGAGCGCCATCTGCTCAGCCAGGGCCAGGCATTGGCCGCCTATGTGGCAGCGGGCGGGCTGTTGAACGTGCCGGCGCCCTTGCCGACCGAAGGCGGCGGTTGAGCGGATGAGTTGCCGGCCAGCGGCCGGCACTACCAGGACGTGACCTTGGCCGGCGTCCCGGAACATCTCGTCAATCGCCACCACCGCAGCTGCCACCGTCACCGCTGCCACCGTCGCTGCTGCAGTCGAAGCTGCTGTGGCTGTGATGGCTGTAGCTGTCGCCGGAATGGCCGCCCGGATGATCGTAGCCACTGCCGGGACTGTTGTCGCCCCGGATCCCGGAGCCGTCGGCCGTGGCCACCGCCAGGCACACGATGGCCCCGACCAGGGGAAGCAGCCAGACCATCAGCAGCTGCACCGTCCGGCCGCCCGTCGACAGGCCATCACGCTTGGCGATCACCACGGTAGCCACGGCGTTCAGGCCCAGCACCAGCAGGACCAGCAGAAGGGCGGCGATCAGCATTCGGCGACTCCGTGCTCGGATTGGGGGCATTATGGCCTGCTGCCCCGGCAATGGCCCTGCCTGTCATGAAGATGGGACAATGTGGGGCGCGCCGGCCTGCTTCCAGGCCGCCGGCGCCCCTCGCACCACACGGAAGAAGAAGAACAAGAACATGCTGAAAGTCATTTTCGATACCGACCCGGGCGTCGACGACGCCTTGGCCCTGCTGTACCTGCACAAGCACGCCCAGATCGATCTGATCGGCGTCACCACCACCTTCGGCAATGCCTCGGTGGACTCAACCACGCACAACGCGCTGTACCTGAAGCAGGCCTGGGGCTTTGCCGCCCCGGTCGCGCGCGGCGCCGGTGGCCCGCTGCAGCCGGAAGCCACCCCGGAAGCCTGGCCGGTCCACATCCATGGCCACAACGGACTGGGCAACTACCCGGTGCCGGCCGAACTGGACGTGGCCGCCGACACCCGCCCCGCCCACCAGCTGATCATCGACCTGGTCCGCGCCCATCCGGGCGAAGTGACCCTGGTCGCGGTCGGCCGCATGACCAACCTCGCGCTGGCCCTGCAGCAGGCGCCGGATATCGCCGGCCTGGTACGCGGCGTGGTGATCATGGGTGGCGCCTTCCACGTCAACGGCAACATCACCCCGGCTGCGGAGGCCAATATCTGGGGCGATGCCGAAGCGGCCGACGTGGTGTTCACCGCCAGCTGGCCGGTGACCGCCATCGGCCTGGACGTCACCACCCGCGTGGAAATGGACCGTGACGGCCTGGACACGCTGGCCGCCATCGGCGGTGCCGACGCCGAGCTGGTCCGTGCGCTGTCGCAGGATTACGTGGACTTCTACCTGCAGGCCGGCCACAAGGGCATGGTCGTGCATGACTGCTGCGCGTGCATCGCGCTGACCCGCCCGGAACTGTTCCAGTTCGAGCGCGCCAGCGTGCGCGTGGCCACCGACGGCGTCGCCCGCGGCATGACCATTCCCAAGCCGGAAGGCCTGGCCTTCGGCCCCAGCGTGTGGGACGGCCACGTGGTGCAGTCGATCGCCATCGGTGTGGATGCGGCCGCGGTACTGGCCGACATCGAGCAGACCCTGAAGGTCTGACCGGCTAGCGTCTGGCCCTGCCCGGGACCGTCTCGGGCAGGGTCCACAGCACCGGCAGCACCAGCACCGCCACCAGCGCGATCATCGCGCCCGGCGCCGCCGCCCAGCCGCTGCGCTCCACCCACCATTGCGCCAGCCACGGCGTTGCGCCACCGAAGAATGCAGTGGCCATGGTTACCCCCAGTGCCAGCCCGCTGACCCTGCCTTCGCCGGGGAACTGCTCGGCCGTGGCCGGCGCCGCCACCGCGCTGATGCCACCGGCCACGCAGGCCAGCACTACCGCCGCCAGCGCGATGCCCAGTGCGGTCGCCTGCGCCATCCACGCGAACAGGGACAGCGGCAGCAGCGCTGCCAGCACGGTCAAACCCAACAGCATCGGCCGCCGTCCGAAGCGGTCGGACAACGCGCCGCACAGCGGCGTGATCGCAATGACCGCCACCGCCGCGATCGTCGACAACCACAGCGCATCGCCTTCATCATGCCCCCGTGCGTGCAGGAACGCCGGTACATAGGTGATGCCCACGTAGTAGGTGATCGAGCCCAAGGCGGAGATCGCAAAGGTGCGCGCCACCGCCAGCGGGTGGTGGCGCAGCACGTGCCGAAGTGGCGTGGCCGGGATGCTGCCCTCGCGCCGCTGGCGCTCGAACTCCGGCGACTCGTGCATGCCCGAACGCGCAACCAGGATCACCAGCGCGAGCGCAGCCCCAACGAAGAACGGAATCCGCCAGCCCCAGCTGTCCAGCTGCGGTGTGGGCAGCAGCGCGACGGTAAGTGCAGAGATCGCTACCGCCAGCAGGGCGCCCACTTCGCTGGCGGCCGAGGCCAGCGAGGTCACCAGGCCACGTCGTCGCGCCGGTGCGCTTTCCAGCAGGTACGCCACCACCCCGGTGTACTCACCGCCCACCGAAAACGCCATCACGCAGCGCAGGATCAGCAGCAGCACGCCAGCCGTCGTACCGGCCGTGGCCGCTGTCGGCAGCAGTGCAGTGGCCAGCATCGCCGCTGCCATCAACGCCATCGAAGCCAGCAGCATCCAGCGCCGGCCCAGGCGGTCGCCCAGGTGGCCGAAGCACAGCGCGCCCAGCGGACGCATCAGGTAGGACACCGCGAAGCCAGCCAAGGTCACCAGCAACGCCTGCTCGCCACCGCCGAAGAACACCCGCGACAGCACCGTGGCGAAGTACAGGTACAGGGTGAAGTCGTACCACTCCACCACCGTGGACAGGCCCGCCACCCACATCGAGCGCTGCCGCGCCGCAGTCATTGCGTGTTCGCCTTCAACAGCCTCGGTCCCGGTTGGGCAGGTTCCGCGCAGCGTGGCATGGACGGGGTGAAATGCCGGTCATCGGCTGTCGACTGCGTGCATGCACTGGGTTTCATGACCGGTGAAGCGCTCACCGCCAAGGCCGAAGCAGAAGCATCCTTGCTGGAACACAAGGCCGGGCAACTCAGCCCGGCAGCTGCAGTTCCGCCCGCAGCCCGCCACCCTCGCGGTTGTGCAACCTCAGCGAACCACCCAGCGACTGCGCCAGCTGCACCGCGATGGCCAGTCCCAGACCGGTCCCTCCGGTATCGCGGTTGCGCGAGCTCTCCAGCCGGTGGAACGGTGCCAGCACTGCCTGCAGCTGGTCCTCGGGAATGCCGGGGCCACGGTCGGAAATGCTGATCCACACCCTTCCGGCCGTATCGCGGCCCGCCTCGATCTCGGCGGCGCCGGCGTAGCGCAATGCGTTGTCGACCAGATTGCCGACCACGCGGCGCAGCGGCTGCGGCCAGGTCTGCACGACTAGTCCAGCGGGCGCACCGCCAGTGACCGGCTTGCCCATGTCCTCGTAGTCGCCGACCACACTGGCGAGGAACGCGCCCAGGTCCATCGACACCGGCGCGCCAGCGGCAACGTGGCTGCTGCGCGCATAGGCCACGCCCTCACGCACCAGCTGCCCAAGGTGATCGAGGTCGGCCAGCAGGCGCTGCTGGGTGCTGTCTTCAGGCAGGGTCTCCACCCGAAGCTTCATGCGCGTGATGGGGGTCTGCAGGTCATGCGAGATCGCGGCCAGGATCTGCAGGCGTTCACTGACATGGCCACGAATGCGTGCCTGCAGGGCATTGAGTGCGGCTGCTGCGCCGCCTACTTCCGCAGGGCCATCTTCAGGCAGTGCAGGCCCGTCCTTGCCCGGCTGCAGATGCTCCACCGCATGCGACAACTGCTGCAGCGGGCGCATGGCCAGACGCACCGCCAGCCACGCGCACACCAGCAGCAGCGCCAGCTGCAGCAGCAGCACGGCGGGCAGCCAACGTGCCAGCGGCAGGCCCGACGGGGTGACTTCAATGGTCAAGGGTGTGCCGTCGTGCAGGCGCAGTTCCACCTCGAACCGCTCCGGCAGGCGAGCCACCTGGCGCGCCTGCAACGGATAGCGGTGCTGCAGGCTGTCGTCGATGATCGCCGTGACCTGGCGTGCACGATCGGTCTGCAGCCCTGGTCCGGCCGCGGCCGGGCGCAGCAGATAGCGGTAGGTGCGCCGCTCCAGCCGCGGCACCCAGGCCTCACGCTGCTCCGCAGGCAAATGTTCCAGCAGCGCGACGCTCACTGCCACATCCTCGTCGAGGTTGCGCAGCATCATGCTGCGGGTGGACTGGTAGCGTTCGAAGAACAGCAGGCCGAAGGACAGTGCGTGGGCCAGGGACAGTCCGCCCAGCAGCACCAGCAGCAGACGCGCCGACAGCGTGCGTGGCCAGCGTGGACGACGTGCGGCGGTGTTCATTCGTCCGGCCCCAGCAATTGCACCGGCAGGCTGAACACATACCCTTCGCTGCGCACGGTCTTGATGTAGGTCGGCTCGCGCGCGTCATCACCCAGGCGCTGGCGCACGCGGCTGACCAGCAGGTCGATCGAGCGATCAAACAGTTCGGCATCACGGCCCTGGGTGAGGCTGAGCAGCTGGTCGCGGCTGAGCACCCGATTGGCGTGATCGAGGAACACGCGCAACAGGCGGAACTCGGCGCCGCTGAGCGGATACGCGGTGCCCTGTGCATCCAGCAGGTGGCGGGCGGTGGTATCCAGGCGCCACTCGCCGAAGGCCAACTGGCGGCCGGCTTCGCTTACCTGCAGGTTCGGCGGCAGCATCTGCGTGCGACGGATCACCGCATTGATGCGTGCCAGCAGCTCGCGCGAAGAAAAGGGCTTGGTCACGTAGTCGTCGGCGCCCATTTCAAGGCCGATGATGCGGTCGGTCTCGTCGTCGCGCGCGGTCAGCAGCACCACCGGTACCGCCCGATGCTTGCCGGCGCGCAGGTTGCGGCACAGGCTCAGCCCGTCCTCGCCCGGCATCATCACGTCCAGCACCACCAGATCCACGGCATGGGTATCCATCAGCGCCCGCATGGCCCGGCCACCGTCGGCCTGGCTCACGCGCAGGCCGTTGCGCTGGAGGTAGTCGGCCAGCATCTGGCGGATCTCGCTGTCATCGTCGACGACCAGGATGTGCGGTACATGGTTCATTGCGTTCTCGATGAAGACGGAGGTCAGGGCCGCGCTGCGCGGCCATGGTAGCGCGGCTCAGGGGCTGGCCAGCAGGCGCTGGATCTCGCTTTCGGTACGTGCGTAGTCGCCCTCGCCGTAATGGCGGTAGACCACCCGCCCCTGCCGGTCGAGCAGGTACAGTGCGGGCCAGAAGCGGTTGCGCCAGGCGTTCCAGATCCGGTATTGGTTGTCCTGCACCACCGGCCAGGTGATGTCCAACCGTGCGATGGCCTTGCGCACGTTGCCGGGCAGCCCTTCATGGGCAAACTCCGGCGTATGCACGCCGACCACCCTCAGACCCTGCGGCGCGTAGCGTGCATGCCACCGGTGAACATACGGCGCCACGTTGAGGCAGTTGCTGCAGGTGTAGGTCCAGAACTCGACCAGCACCACCTGTCCCCGCAACTGCTTCAGTGCGAGCGGTGGGCTGTTGTGCCAGGGCCCGCCACCGTCGAACCCGGCGGCGGGAACGGCCTGTGCCGGCTGCGCGTCGGCCTCCGGGCTGCGCCAGGCCATCAGTAGCGCAGCCCCACCCAGCAGGCTCAGCAGCAACGGCAGCGCACACACACGCAGGGCGGCCATCGTTCAGCCCCCCTGCTCGGCCAGCGGCAATTCGGCCGGCTTCACTCCCGCCGCTTCCAGGATGCTGTCGGCCACCTGCGCCGGATGCGAAAGCAGCGACACATGGCTGCTGCCGATCGATTGCAGCTGTGCACCGATGCGCTTGGCGGTGGCGGCCTGCAGCTGCGGCGACAGCATGCGGTCATCGCGGCTGAGCACGTACCAGCTCGGCTTGCTGCGCCACGCCGCAACGTTCACTACTTCGCCCAGCGCGCTGGCCTTCAACGGGACCTGCGTGCTGTACAGCAGTGCGGCCGACTTCTTCATCACGTCCGGCGCGAAGTCCTGGGCGACGGCATCAGCCGGCAACGTCAGGTAGCCATCCCTTTCCTGCAGTCGGGCCAGGCCCGGGCCAACCGGGAAACCCTCGCCCTGTTGCGCCGAAGACTGTCCTGCATCCGGTGCGAACGCGGCCACGTACACCAGCGCCTGCACCTTCGGGTCATTGCCCGCTTCGGTGATGACCGTGCCACCCCAGCTGTGGCCGACCAGCACCACCTTGCCAGGCGCAGCGGCAATCGCACGACGGGTGGCGGCGACGTCGTCGGCCAACGAGGTGAGCGGATTCTGCACGGCCACCGCCTGCAGCTTCCAGTCATGCAGGGTGCTGATGACCTTGCTCCAGCTGGAGCCATCAGCGAACGCGCCGTGCACCAGGATGACGGTGGGCGGTGCAACGGTATCGGCCTGGGCAGCGAAGGCAGGGGCGGCGGCGAGGGCGAGAGCGGCGGCCAGCAAGCAGGTACGGATCATGGGGGGCACTCCGGAGTTGGGAGTGGCCATTTCCGCCTGCCGGTGTATCGGCGCTGTTTCTCTGCAGCGCGGAGTTGTACCGGACTGTAGGGCGCAGGCGGGTTTCTACAGTGGGATACATTCGCGCGCCGGTCCTGGCCGGGCGCTTTCGGGTGGATATCGCTGCCCGCACGCGGGCGCGCAACGCCCCGATGCGCATCAGCGCATCGTCTTTGTATCTGACTGTACGAAACCCCGGCCGCGGCCACAGTCGCTGACAAAACCCCGGGCAACGGCACACGTTTCCGATACCTGCACCGCCTGGAATGGCTTCCATCGACCACTGGCCCGCAGGACACCACCATGATCAGCACCGCTTCTTCCGTGTATACGCCCCGCCTGGACGCCGTCGGCCGCTGGCTCTCGCCGTTGGCGCTGCGCACCCTGCTGGCCTGGGAGTTCTTTGAATCCGGCCGCGAGAAGCTGGGCGGCCAGAACTGGTTCGCCGACTTGGAAGGCTGCTTCCCGTTCCCGTTCTCCACACTGCCCGCGTCGCTGAACTGGCAGCTGGCCACGTGGCTGGAACTGGTGGGTGCAGTGATGCTGCTGCTCGGCCTGGCCACGCGCTCGGTGGCCTACGTGTTCTGGGTACTCACCATCGTTGCCATCGCCGCCGTGCACTGGCCCGACCAATGGAACGGCCTGGGTGAACTCTGGCAGGGCTATGCGATCACCGACCAGGGCTACGGCAACTTCAAGCTGCCGTTGCTGTTCCTGGCCATGCTGCTACCACTGATCCTCAACGGCGGTGGCGCACTCAGCGTGGACCGGCTGCTGGCCGGCCCCGGCCGTGCCACGGCAGGCAATGACGGCCTGGGTTGGGGCGTCAGCCTGATCGCCCTGCTGCTGCCGGTTGCCGCGCTGTTGCCCGGCATCGGCTTCGGCGGTGCCCTGCTCGGCGGTGTGCTGCTGCTGGGCCATCTGCTGCGCTGTCGCCGCGCCGCCTGAGCCGACTCCCCTGTTCCCGCGCGTTTCGCTTTCCGTCGCCTCTTCGGCGGCGTCCATCCCGCACGCCCCGCGTGCTTTCCCAAGGAGTCACCACCATGTCCATCTCGACCAAGAACACCTCTTCCTCCCGCCTGCCGCGCATCGGTGCCATCGGCATCGCCCTGGCCGGTGGCCTGCTGCTGGCCGGCCAGGCCGCGGCGATCCAGCCGCTGGCGATCAGCGCGGTGGCCATGAGCGCCGCCGCCGAAGGCAAGTGCGGTGAAGGCAAGTGCGGGGCCAACAAGGCCACCACCGGCAAGCCCGCCGGCAAGGCCAAGGTGGCCGAGGGCCAGTGTGGCGAAGGCAAGTGCGGCGACGCCTCGTTTGCCCGCACTGATCGCGACCACGACGGCAAGGTCTCGCGTGCCGAATTCAACGCTGTGGCCGCCAAGCGTGCCGCCGAGTTCGACCGCATCGACACCGACCACGACGGTTACATCAGCGAGCAGGAAGCGCACGACTACCTGCGCAGCGTCTACACCGCCAACGGCAAGCCGATGCCGAAGGGCCTGTTCTCCCGCGTTGCCGATTGATCGACGTTCAACCGGCGCCGCCTTCAAGGCGGCGCTCTCTGTGGAGCATCCGCCATGTCCCTGCCCCTGCCCACCCATGCCGCCGGTCTTGGCCTGCGCCGTGGCCTGATCGACGAACTGCTGGCCATGCCGGCCGGTGCCATCGACTTTCTCGAAGTCTCCCCCGACAACTGGATCGGCGTCGGCGGTGCACACGGCGACGCGCTGCGCCAACTCAGCGAGCGCCACCCCTTGACCTGCCACGGCCTGTCGCTGTCGCTGGGCGGTCCTGATCCGCTGGACCGCACCCTGCTGGCACAGACCCGTGCCTTCCTCGACCTGCACCAGGTGCAGCTGTACAGCGAACACCTGAGCTACTGCGCCGCCGGTGGCCATGTCTACGACCTGCTGCCACTGCCGTTCACCGCCGAGGCCGTTCACCATGTCGCCGGCCGTATCGCCCAGGTGCAGGACATGCTGGGCCGACGCATCGCCGTGGAGAACATTTCCTACTACGCCGTTGCCGGCGCGGACATGAGCGAGATCGACTTCATCAACGCCGTGCTCGCCGAAGCCGACTGCGACCTCCTGCTGGACGTCAACAACGTCTTCGTCAATGCCTGCAACAACGGTTACGACGCCTTCGAATTCCTGGCTCGCGTGCCGTCCCACCGTGTCGCCTCGCTGCACGTAGCGGGCCACTTCGATGAAGACGACGGCTTCAAGATCGATACCCATGGGGCGCCGGTGAAAGGCGTGGTCTGGGCGCTCCTGCGCGAGGCCTATGCGCGGTTGGGCGTGCGCCCCACGCTGCTCGAACGCGACTTCAACTTTCCGCCGCTGGCGGAGTTGCTGGCCGAGGTTGCGCACATCCGCCAAGCGCAGGTTGAGGCACGTTGGCAGGAGGTGGCCCATGGCTGAGTCGCTGGCCATCGTGCAACGGCGCTGGGCCGATCATGTACGGGACCCGTCGATGCCTGCGCCCGATGGCGTCGAGGCACGGCGGATGGCGGTCTACCGCCGCCTGTGCATCGACAGCCTGGACACCCTTTTGGCAGGCAGCCTGCCGCGACTGCTGGAACAGCTGGGCGAAGCGCGCTGGCGCGGTCTGGTCGAGCACTACTACGCACATCACGTCTGCCATACCCCGTTGTTCCCGCAGATCGCCAGCGAGTTCGCTGCGTGGCTGGCTGTGCAGTATGCGTTCGCGCTGCCCGGCTGGGCGGCGGAACTGGCGCACTACGAAAGCACGCAGCAGACGCTGCACATCGAGGCACGTGATGCCGGGCATTCATTGCAGTCCATGCCGGCGGGCAGCGATGTGCTGGCGCTGTCGCCGCTGGTGCGGGTATTGGGCTACCGGTGGCCGGTGCATGAGGACGCCGCGCTGGACGATGCCGCCGCCAGCGAGCCGACGCTTCTGCTGCTGCGCCGCCTGGCGGACTACCAGCTGCAGGTCGAGGAACTGGCACCACTGGCGTATGCGCTGCTGTCGGCCTTCGCTGATGACGGTACCCACGTGGATGACGCGCTGAACGCACTGGCCGATGCGCATGGCGTGGCCGCCGACGAACTGCGCGTGGTGGCCATGCCCTTGCTGGGCGAACTATGCGCGGCCGGCGTGCTGGTCACGCTGGCCGGGTTCTGCGACTGCCGGCCAGCGGCCGGCACTACCCCTGTCTGATTCGAGGTTTGATCATGGCTGCTTCCAACACTTCCTTCCTGCACGGCTGGCGCCTTTTCGTGACCATGGCTGTGGTCCTGATCGCCGTCGCACTGGCGGCGTTCACCCTGCAGCCCGACGTGGTCGAGGGCAGCCGCGCGGCGATCCGGGTCACTGCACGCACGTCGTTCCTGCTGTTCCTGGCCGCGTTCACCGCATCGTCGTTCGCCAGCCTGCTGCCCGGCCCGTTCACCCAGCACATGTTGCGCGAGCGGCGCATCATCGGCCTGTCATTCGCGTTCTCGCACCTGCTGCATGCGGTGGCGATCACCGCCTTCGGCATCCTCAACCCCGCGTTCTGGCCGGCACGCTCGGCCCTGGCCAACCTGCCGGGCACGATCGGCTATGTAGCCATCCTCGCCCTGGCCATCACCTCGCATCGTGGCATCGCCCGCCGCATGGGCCCCACCGTGTGGCGTCGCCTGCACGTGACCGGCATGTGGATCATCGCCGCAGTGTTCACCTATTCGTACTTCAAGCGCGTGCCCGGCAACTTCTGGTACGCGGTACCCTCCGCGTTGCTCTTCACCGCTGTCGTGGTGCGTGCGATCGCCAAGCGGGCGCAGTCGCTGCGGCGCAATGCGCATGCGCGGCCACCGCTGCGGAGTTCTTGAGGAGGCGGTTACCTGTAGAGCCGAGCCCATGCTCGGCTGCCCCTGGCTCAGCCGAGCATGGGCTCGGCTCTACAGAGGGATCCCAGCACGATAGGCAGCGAATTCTCTGCGGAAAGGGATATGCCCCACTTCAGGTCACGGGGCGCGGCGCAGCGTGATCAGGGTGATTTCCGAGGAAACCCCGATGCGCGCGGGGAATCCGGCCCACAGGCCAGCGCCATTGCTCACGTACAGGGTCATCCCATCCACGTCGTAGCGGCCGGAGACGAAGCCACCATTGGCCCGCTTCACCAATTGGTCCATGCCGATGATCTGCCCGCCGTGGGTATGCCCGGACAGCTGCAGTTTGACGCCGCGCGCTGCTGCCGAGCGTGCATTACGCGGGCGGTGATCGAGCAGGATCACGGGCGCGGTGGGATCGGCGCCGGCCAAGGCGGCGTCCAGATCCGGCAGCGGCAGGCCATAACGCGCCGCCACCGGGTCGGTGACACCAGCGATGGTCAGCGCCGCATCACCGCGTCGCACCTGCAGGTGGCTGTTCTCCAGCACCTGCATGTGCAGCGCGCGGAACGCCTGCATCCATGCCTGGTACTGCGCGTAGTACTCGTGGTTGCCGGTGATGGCAATGACGCCGTCCGGCGCCTGCAGATCGGCCAACGGACGCGCGTCGTCGCGACGGGCCTCGACGCTGCCATCGATCAGATCGCCGGTGATCACGATCAGGTCCGGCTTCAGCGCGTTGCTCTCGGCCACCACTCTACGCACCCAGTCGCCGGTCAGCAGACGGCTGGCATGGATGTCGGTCAGCTGCAGCACGCGATAGCCGTCGAACGCCGCTGGCAGCCCGGCAATGCTCACCTCGATCTGCCGGGCATGAGGCACCGCCATGCCCTGGCTGACACCATAACCACTGACCAGCAGCGCCAGCACGCCGGCCGCCGGCCGCAAGCGCCGCGTGCGCAATGCGGCTACCGCACGTGGCCAGCGCAGCAGGCGGGACGCGAGCAGGCCCGCATCCATCGCCAGCATCAGCAACGCCAACAGCAACACCGCCGTGGAGCCGGTAGCCAGCGTGGCGATGGCCAGTTTCGGAATCTCGGGCGAGGCCATCGTGCCCCAGAACGTGGCGACGATACGCAGCTGCACGGCTACGCCCACCAGCAGCAGCGACAGCACGACCTTCTGCCAGGGGGGCATGCGCAGTGGCCAGAACAGGCGCCAGGCCACATACAGGCCCATCAACAAACCGATCGTACTCAGCACTGCAACCATCCGGGAGGGAAAGTGGGGGCCGCCATGGTGACGGCTGCGGGCGGCGTTGTGTAGCGCCGAGCCCATGCTCGGCTGCTCAACATGCAGCCGAGCATGGGCTCGGCTCTGCATCAACAGGTGGGTCAGGCCATTCCGTCGAGGCGCTCCACCCGCAGGCGGGCGATGCGGCGCTTCTCCATCGCCAGCACGGTGATGCGCACACCCGCCACCTCCACCACATCGCCGATGTCCGGCAGCCGACCCAGCTGCTCCAGCACCAGCCCGGAGATGGTCATGTAGTCGGCACTGCGCGGCAACGATACGCCGGCCAGCCGCTGCAGGTCGTCCAGAGTCAGCGCACCGTCGGCCTCCCATTGGTCCTCGCCCTGCGCGACCACGCCATAGCGCTCGTCCTGGGTATCGACCAGGTCACCGGCAATGGCCGCCAGCAGGTCGTTGGCGGTCACCAGGCCTTCCACGCTGCCGTACTCGTCCACCGCCACCGCCAGCGGCACCGGGTGCTGGCGGATCAGTTCCAGCGCCTGCAGCGCGCTGGCACTGGACAGCACGTACTGCGGCTCGCGCAGGTTGCCCTCCAACTGCAGCGGCCTGCCCTGCAGCAGGTCGGCCAGCAGGTCGCGGCTCTGCACCACGCCACGCAGGCTGTCCAGGTCACCCTCACCCACCAGCAGGCGGGTGTGCGGCGACGCCACCAGGCGTGCCACCACATCCTCCTGCCCACGCGCCAAGTCGATCCACTGCACGTCGGCACGCACCGTCATCACGCTCGACACCGGGCGATCGGCCAGGCCCAGCACGCTGCGGATCATCTCGTGTTCGGCCGGCTGCAAGCGCTCTGCAGTGTCCACCTGCCCGTCCCCCCCTTCATCGTCGTGACCATTGGCCGGGCGCGCGCCCAGCATGCGCAGCACGGCATCGGCGGTGCGCTGGCGGAACGGCAGGCGGCGCTCGTTGCGCTCGCGGTTGAAACGCACCCACTGGTTGAACGCCTCGACCAGGATCGAGAAGGCGATCGCCGCGTACAGGTAGCCCTTGGGGATCTTGTAGCCCAGTCCTTCGGCCACCAGGCTGAAGCCGATCATCAGCAGGAAGCCCAGGCACAGCACCACCACGGTGGGATGCTTGTTGACGAAGCGGGTCAGCGGCTTGCTGGCCAGCAGCATCAGCGCCATGGCGATCGTCACGGCCGCATACATCACGCCGAGGTTGTCGACCATGCCGACCGCGGTGATCACCGAGTCCAGCGAGAACACCGCGTCGAGCACCACGATCTGCGCCACCACCATTGCGAAGCTGGCGTAGACCTTCTTGCCGTCCTCGTGGTGTTCGCGGCCTTCCAGCCGTTCGTGCAGTTCCATGGTGCCCTTGAACAGCAGGAACAGGCCACCGCCAAGCAGGATCAGGTCACGCCCGGAAAAGCTGTGGTCGAACAGCGTCAGCAGCGGCGCGGTCAGTTTCATGATCCAGGCCAGTGCGGCCAACAGCACCAGCCGCATCAGCAAGGCCAGCGCCAGGCCGATCACCCGCGCGCGGTCACGCTGGTGCGGCGGCAGCTTGTCGGCAAGGATCGCGATGAACACCAGGTTGTCGATGCCGAGAACGATCTCCAGCACGACCAGGGTTGCAAGGCCCATCCAGATCGAGGGGTCAGCCAACCATTCCATTTCAGGTCCGTTTCGTCAGTAGGCAAGGGAAAAGAGCGACCGCTCAGTCAGCGTCCTGTGCCTGCGCCGGGTCGTGCCCGAGCAGGTCACCGGGCGTGCACTGCAGCTCGCGGCAGATCGCATCAAGGGTGGAAAAGCGGATGGCGCGCGCCTTGCCGGTCTTCAGGATCGACAGGTTGGCCAGCGTGATGTCGATACGCCCGGCCAGCTCGGACAGGGTCATGCCCCTTTCCTGCAGCATGCGGTCCAGGGTAATGACGATTGCCATCAGATGACACCGTCGAGGTCATCGCGCATCGCGGCGCCCACGGCGAAGACGCGCGCCAGCACGAACAGCATCAGCACGGCCACCAAGCCAGTGATCGACATGCCACCGCCGACCTCCATCCAGGTGAAATCCGGGCCCATCCAGGCCGCGTAGGCGCCGATCAGGATCGACAGCAGCTCCATCGCCAGCATCAGCCAGGCCATGCGCTGCAGGCGCTGTGCGTTGGCGTGGGTGAACGGCCGCTCGCGCGCCGCCGACTTCAGCAGCCGCAGCAGGTGGCGCAGGAACATCAGGCACAGCACCAGCAGCGCGACGATCGCGCCCAGGCCCAGGCAGAAATGCAGGAACAGGTCATTGCCATGCGCGGCGACAGCCGCAGCGTCATGCACGCTGTCGAGCAGCCAGCGGCGGTCGTGGGCGACCAGCGGCACGGCCAGCAGCGCGGCCAGGATGCCCAGCCAGCACATCGCCCTGACGGCCTGTACGGCCGCCAGGGCCAGGGTGAACAAGCCTCGCGCGGGTCTGGCGCGGGCGGGACGAGCGGTCAAGCGGCCTCCGGCATTGGGGTGGCCTCGCCGCCCCGGGGTGGATTTATCGATAAACGATATATCACATGCCGCGTGAAAGGCTGAATCGCGAGCGTCGCCCCTGTCAGGGCCCAGGTGCGCCCTGTGCCTGCATCGCTTCGCCAGGGGCGGCCGAGGCCATGGCCTGCACCCCGGCTTCGGCCGCCTGCCGCGTGACCAGGCGGAAGCGCACCTGCAGTTTGCCCTGCCCCGGCGTAGCCCAGCCGTACTGGATGGCCACCTGATCGGCCGACAGTGGCCCACGCCCTGGCAGCGACCGTACCTGCAACGGCTTCGGTGCGGCCTGCACCAACCGGGCAAACCCCTTCTGCACCACCGCCGCGTCGGCCTTCTCGGCGTAGACCGTACACGTTCCATCGTCAGCCCAGCTCACCGCATAGCGGCCACTGGCCAGCGGCACCATCCACGCCACGCCCGATTGCCCCTGCAACAGCGTGGCGGCTTCGGCCGGCTGCAGCGGCGACAGCCCATTGGATTCCATCAGCGACTGCAACCGCGCCGGGGCCCCGATGTGCTGCATGCAGGCGGTATCGAACAGCTCGCTGAAGGGATCCTGCGCCGGGGCCTTGGCCTTGGGCGCACGCGCGGGTTGCGCCACCACCAGTGTGGGCAGCAGGGCCAAAGCCAGCCAGAAGAACGCAGGACGCATCGGGATTCCACGCTACGGAAAACAGCGGGGAGGATGGCAAAGGCCTGGCGCGCCGCGCAATGGCCGCGATGGCCGCCAGCCTCCCGCTGCCGGGTCAGACGGCCATTTCGCCCTGGTCCTCGCCATCCCAATAGTGGATGCGGCTGGCGCGCACGTGAATCAGCACCAGCCCCGGTGTATCCACGCCCTGCTCGAACCAGCGCTCAAGATCCTTCACCCAGTGCTCGCGCATCACAGCGCGATCGCGCACCAGCGCCGCCCTTCCCTGCACGTGCACGAACAACGGCGGCTTGCCCAGCAGCGACTTGCTGCCGGAAAAACCCAGCGCAACGGCGGGGTCAGCCTCAATCTCGTGCACCATGTCGGTGTCTTCCGTGGTGAAGAACCAGCTGTCACCGTCGTAGTCCACGTCACCGTTGTTGCTCATCGGACGACCGGCAATTTCTCCGCCGGCGCGGGTCTGCAGCATGGTGAAATCGATGTCGGCCATCTTCCTGGCCAGTTCGGGCAGGGTGAGCTGGGTCATGGTGTCGTCCTTCATCAAGTGGAATCCCAGCGTCTGCGCAGAGCGGTGACCGAAGCGTGGAAGGTCCATGGCGACTTCTTCACAGAAAACGAGATAGGGCGCGTGGCGCGTGCGTGACGCGCTGCTCACCACACCACCTGCGTTTGCAGCAGCTGCACGCCCGCGCGTCGGGCGATCCTGCAGACGCTGCGACGGGTGCATGCACGCATTGGCTGACGCGTGCCATCAGCGCGTGATGCGACCGTCCCCCGCCACCCGTACCCGGTCACGCCCCTGTGCCTTGGCCTGGTACATGGCCGCATCGGCGGCACGCAGCAGGCTGCGCCAGCCCAGCGCATCGGTGCCGCCCTTGGCCACCCCGAAACTGGCGGTCACGCGCAGCACGATGCCCCCGGCCAGCGCGATGTCCATCTGCTGAAGCGCCAATCGCAATGATTCAGCCAGCTGGCGCCCGCCGGCCAGATCACCGTCGGCCAGCAGCACCAGGAACTCCTCGCCACCATAGCGGGCGATGTTGTCGCTGCGCGGCAGGTGGTGCCGCAGCAACTGCGCCACCTGCACCAGCACTTCGTCGCCGGCTTCATGGCCATGGCCATCGTTGATGGCCTTGAAGCGATCCACGTCCAGCAGGATCACCACGGCGCTTGCCTCGCCCCCCGCATGTCTCCGCTGCACCACCTCATCCAGCGCGCGCCGATTCAACAGCCCGGTCAGTTGGTCGGTACCGGCCAGCTGGCGCAGCTCGCTGGTCAACGCCGAACGCTCGCGCGATTTCTCGCGCAGCACTTCGATGGCATCGAACAGGCGCTGCATCTCGGCCAGCGGGTGGGTGACATTCTCCTCCGGACCGGGCGTATCCGAGGCAAGCTGGATCACCTGCTGCTGCGCCTGCAGCAGTGGCTGCAGGATCTGCAGGTGGGCAATGCGCAGGGCCATGCCCAGCACCACCAGCGTGCCCAGCGCGGTCGCCACCAGCACGGCCAGACGCATGGCCTCACGGTTGCGACTGCGTTCGAAGCGGGCGATGGACACGCTCAGGTAGCCATCGCGCAGCGCCTCCAGCGACTGCAGGGTCGGCACGTAGCGATTGGTGAACGCGGCGGCGGTCCACGACGGCGGCACGCCACGGCGGCCATCCTCGATCAGCTGCTCGATCATCGGCAGTGACTCACCGAAGAGCTGCCGCCGCGCCATGTCCCAGTGCCAGGACAATTCCGGGTCGCTGCGGAACACCGACTCGTGGCTGCTCGCCAACCGCCATAGCTCCAGCAAGCGGCCCTCGGTCTGCAGCGCAGCGCGCACCTGTTCCTCGCGCCACGCCCCCGGTACCGCCACCGGCGCCATCACGTTCGAGGCCAGGCGACCACCATGCTCGCGAAGATCGAACAACAGCTGGCCCTGCATTGCCGGAATCGCCGCCTCACGGTCGGCACTGACCAGCGCGTTGATCTGCGCCGAGGTCAGCAGATGCAGGCGATCAACCACCGCGAACATGCCGCTGATCGCACGCTCCACCTCCTCCACACGGCGTGCGTCATGCGGTTGCGCCGCGACATGATCGACCGCAGCCCGCGCCGACTTCAGGCGACGCTGCGCGCTGGCCAGCAGGCGATGCTCGTCGTACACGCCCGGGTCATCCTTGAACACGGTCTCCAGCTGCAGCAGGGCAGTGTCGACCCGCTGGCGTGCGGCCGCCAGCTGCGCAGCCAGCCGTGCCTGTTCGGCGGCATCGGCCGGGTCAGCCCCCAGCAGGCTGTTGGCCGGGCCTCGCTCGGCCGAAGCCAGGTTGGCAAGATCGAAGGTCTGCCGCAGCTGCCGCAGGCTGGCCAGGTTGCCTTCGGCGTCGGTGGAGCGCAGTGTTCCCTGGACCAAGGCGATGGCCATCAACGGCAACGTGCACACGACAAACAGCCCAGCCAGGATCCAGACCCAGGTCCGCAACCTGATGGACGATACCTTGCCGGCCATGCAGAATTCCCCTGAAGTGCGGCTCACTGTAGCGACCGGCTCCGGCGGCGCCAAGCCAGTGCCGCCCGATCCGCGAGGGGCGATATAGCGCAGCGCGCGCGAACGCGCCGACAATGCCGGCGCCCCGACGCCAGCCGATCAGATGCGACAGGTTTCGCCGGGTCAGATCCAGCGCTGGTCGACCAGTTCGCGCTTCACGTAGGCATAGAACACCGGCGCCGCCACCAGGCCGGGCAGGCCGAACGCCGCCTCCATCACCAGCATGGCCAGCAGCAGCTCCCAGGCGCGGGCCTGGATTTCACCGCCGACGATGCGCGCATTGAGGAAGTACTCCAGCTTGTGGATCACGATCAGGTACAGCAGCGCCGCCACTGCCACGTAGAACGAGACAGACAGCGCAACGATGGTGATGACCGTATTGGAAATGATGTTGCCCACCACCGGCAGCAGGCCGGCGACGAAGGTGATCAACACCAGGGTCTTGGACAGCGGCAGGTGCACACCGAACAGCGGCAGCACGCCCAGCAGGAAGATCGCGGTGAACACGGTGTTGAGCAGCGAGATCTTCACCTGTGCGAACACCACCTGGCGGAATGCGGTGGCCAGGCGGCTGGTGCGCCCGATCAGCTCCTGCGCCAACGGCCCCATCTTGGGCACGGGAAGTTCGTCGTACAGCGCGATCATCGCACCCAGCACCATGCCGATCAGCACGCGCACGCCCACCTGCACCACCGAGGTACCGGCCACGCCCAGCTGGCGCTGGTGCTCGGCGGCCCAGTCGTTCAGCGCCGCGCGCAGCGCCGGCATGTCTTCGGGAATGTAGGGTTGCAGCAGCGCCGGCACCTGGTGCCGCGAGGTATTGAGGATCTCCATCAGGCGCGCCAGCAGCGCGTCCGGGCCGCCGGTCTCATTGCGGAAGAACGAGGCCACGCCGATGCCGGCCAATACCAGCGCGCTGATGATGATGGCCGACAATACGATCACCGCGATCGCCCGCGCTCGTCCCGGCGGCAGCTTGCCTTCCACGGTGGAGGCCAGCACGTGGGTCAGCTGGAACACCAGCAGCCCCGACAGCAGGGTCACCACCAGGCCCAGCTTCAACGCCAGCCACATGCCCAGCAACATCATCAACCACGCCGCGATCCTTGGAATGGGGGGCTTGGGCTGGGCAACGAGGGCGTCTTGCATGGGCGGTGCGTCCGGGCGGGGTGGCCCATGGTAGAGGATTGGTGGCGATGATTCCGGGTACAGCATGGACGAGCGCTACGCCCTCGTTCTGCGGTATGCCCACCGCCCCCGGCCCACTATTCGCCATAGCTGGCGTTGTTCTTGCCCTGGCGCTTGGCGTGGTAGAGCGCACGGTCGGCCAGTGCCAGCCAGTCCTCGACGCTGCCACCGCGCGGCGTTGCCGCGATGCCGATGCTGACGCTGAACTCGATGCCCGGTGTTGCCTGCCGTGCTGCTTCCAGCAGGTGCAGGCGGACCCGCTCGGCCACCTGCATCGCATCGATGGGCGCACAGTCGTGCAGCAGCACCACGAACTGGTCGCCTCCCAGCCGCGCAGGGGTATCACCGGGCCGGGCGAAGGCGCGCAAGGTGGACGCGATATGGCGCAGCACTTCGTCCCCGGCACGATGACCATGCGAGTCATTGATGCGCTTGAAGTCATCCACATCAAGCATCAGCAGGCAGGCGAAACCACCCTGACCCTGCGCCTTGTCCAGTGCCTGCTGAGCGCGGACGATCAGGAAGCCGCGGTTGGCCAGCTCCACCAGCGGGTCCATCCGGCTCAGCCGCTTCAACTGGCGGTTCTGCGATTTCACCCGACGGGCCAGCTGCCAGCTGAGAATGCTCAGCCCGATGCCATACACGAACAGGAACGGGATGCTCAGCATGATCGTGCGTTGCGAGGTCACCGGCTGGAATGGGAAGCCGAGCGCCCACCAGGTGAGTGCGAAGCCCAGCAGCAGCGCCAACGTGGCGCGCGTCGCCAGGCGCACGCCACCGGCTGCGATCTTGTCGGCCACCAGCAGCGCGGCAAACAGCGCGCTGGGCACGGCACTGAGCGCCATGAATGCGATCCAGCCGCCGCCGAACAGGGAATCGGCCACCATGCAGCGGAACTGGACGCGCGCCGGCTGGCGGGAGCGCCGGGTCAGCAGCAGCGCCAGCGCGGGCCACGCCAGCGCGTTGAGCAGCAGCAGGACCCACGCCCATCCGCCATTCTGCCGTTCGAGGATGATCGACGCGATGGGGATCGCCCCCAGTCCATTGCCGACAAAACGCATCCAGCCGATGCGACGTGCCGCGCCAATGCCTTCGACCGCGCCTTCCGCCGAATCGGTGAAGAATGGCATTGCCCCCTCCTGCGCGATCGCACCTGCTGCTACGGCCCTTGCCGGGCTGGCTGCCGGTGAGTCTGACACGTTCGCGTCAATTCGGGATCAAGGCGGCGCCCCGTGGCGCCGTGTTCACCCGCCCCTGGGGGCCGCCGTGGAACCGCGCAGCATGAAGCTGAACTCCAGCGTCTGCTGCAGCGGCACATCGACCTGTTCGATGATGGCGAGCAGCAGGTTGACCGCGCGCTCGCCAATCTGCCGCATCGGCTGCCTGATCGTCGTCAGCGGCGGCGTGAGGTAGCGCGAGGAGGCCAGGTCGTCAAAGCCGACGATGGACAGGTCCTCCGGCACGCGGATGCCCAGCTCCCGGCAGGCAGCGAGAGTGCCCAACGCCATCTGGTCGCTGAAACAGAAGACCGCAGTCGGCACCGGCGCGACGGCCAACATCGACATCGCAGCTGCATGGCCGGACTCCACCGAAAAGTCACCCGGCATGATGTTCAGCTGGCGCAGGCGCCCACGCGCCTTGCCCGCCGCCCGGACCCCTTCCATCCGTTGCTGGTGCAGCGGATTGTCGGGGGGGCCTCCCACCACCGCGATCCGTTCGTGTCCCAGTCCATACAGGTGTTCCATCACCGTGCGCGCGGCGGCGGCATTGTCGATGTGGACGCTGGGAATCCCCAGTGCGGGATCGAATTCACAGCCGTTGACCACCGGTGCGGCGGAACCGCGTTGCTCAACGATGTCACGCGCCGTAGGTGGCAGGCGATGCCCCAGCACGATCATGCCGTCGGCCTCGTTTCGCCGGAGCATCTGCGCGTAGCGCTCCTCGCGGTCCGGTTGATGCTGGGTATCCCCCAGCAGGACCGCGTAGCCGACCGCCTGCGCTGCGTCCTCCGCGCCCTGCAGGATCTGGGCGAAGAACGGATTGGCAATGTCCGGGACGGTGACCAGGATCTTGCCGCTGCGGTGGGTCTTGAGCGTGCGCGCCACCGTGTTGGGCACATAGCCCAGCGCGGCGGCCGCCTGCTCGATGCGCGCACGGGTGGCCGGCAGGACCTTGTCCGGCCGGGACAGTGCCCGCGACACCGTGCCGGCGGAGACGCCGACGTGCTTTGCGATGTCGTAGATGGTGGCCATGGCGTTAGTTCTCCCGTCCGCTGTGCAGTGCACAACAGGTCCTGCGTGCGCCCCTGCTAGGATAATGCAATCGATTGCATCGAGGGCGAATCACGTTGAAGACGCTCAAGGGTCCAGCGCTGTTCCTGGCGCAGTTCATCGGCGACACAGCTCCTTTTGATCGGCTGGACACGCTGGCCGGATGGGCCGCGGGTCTGGGCTATTCTGGCGTACAAGTTCCCACCTCCGCGCCCCGCCTGTTCGATCTGGCCGAGGCGGCACGCAGCCAGGCGTACTGCGACGATATTGCCGGCATGCTGGCCGGTTACGGCCTTCAGATCACCGAATTGTCTACCCATCTACAGGGGCAGCTGGTCGCGGTCCATCCTGCCTACGACAGCCTGTTCGACGGATTCGCCCCGGCGAACGTGCGCGGCAACCCGCCGGCGCGCCAGGCGTGGGCGGTGGAGCAGCTGCGGCTGGCGGCTCAGGCCAGCCAGCGCCTGGGGCTGGCCGCGCATGCCACCTTCTCCGGCGCACTGGCCTGGCCCTATTTCTATCCGTGGCCGCAGCGCCCGCCGGGCCTGGTGGAAGAAGCCTTCGCCGAACTCGGCCGCCGCTGGCGACCGATCCTGGATGTCTTCGACACCTGTGGTGTGGACCTGTGCTTCGAGCTCCACCCGGGCGAGGACCTGCACGATGGCGCAACCTTCGAGCGCTTCCTTGACGTGGTCGATCACCACCCGCGCGCGAAGATCCTGTACGACCCCAGCCACCTGCTGCTGCAGCAGATGGACTACCTCGGTTTCATCGATCGCTACCACGCGCGCATCGGCGTCTTCCACGTGAAGGACGCGGAGTACCGGCCCAGCGCGCGCAGCGGCGTGTATGGCGGCTACCAGGACTGGATCGATCGCCCGGGCCGGTTCCGTTCACTCGGTGATGGCCAGATCGACTTCAAGGCGATCTTCTCCAGATTCGCGCAGTACGACTTCCCGGGCTGGGCGGTACTGGAATGGGAGTGCTGCCTGAAGCACCCGGAAGACGGTGCACGCGAGGGCGCCGCCTTCATCCGCGATCACATCATCCATGTAACCGAACGCGCCTTCGACGATTTTGCCGGGAGCGGCACGGATCTGGAATCACTTCACCGCATGCTGGGAATCTGAACCATTTCCGCCCCGGGAGGGCAAGCCATGACGCACGCGATGTCGCGCCTGGGCGCGATGATGTTTCTGCAGTTCTTCATCTGGGGGGCGTGGTTCGTCACCCTGGGGACGTACCTTGTGCAGGGCCCCTTGCAGGCCAGCGCGAGCCAAGTGGCAACCGCGTTCCTCAGCCAGTCCATCGGCGCCATCGTGGCACCCTTCCTGGTCGGCCTGATCGCGGACCGCTATTTCGCGGCGCAGCGCATCCTGGCAGTACTGCACCTGGCTGGCGCGGTGCTGATGTGGCTGGCTTCCACCGCCACCAGTTTCAGCGTGTTTTCCGCGTGCGTCATGGGCTACATGCTGCTGTTCATGCCGACGCTGGCCCTGGCCAACAGCGTGGCGATGCGGCACATGCAATCGCCGGAGAAGCAGTTCCCGCTGGTACGCGTGGCCGGCAGCGTCGGCTGGATCGTCGCAGGCGTGCTGATCGGCTGGCTGGGCTGGGAACAGGCGCATCGGCTTGAACTGACGTTCCGGATGGCGGCTGCAGCATCGCTGGTGCTGGGCCTGTATGCGTTCACCCTGCCGCACACGCCACCACTGGCGCAGCAGCGCGAGGCCGGGCTGGGACAGATCCTGGGGCTGGATTCGTTGCGGCTGCTGAAATCGCGTGCCTACCTGGTGTTCTTCCTGGCTTCCATCGCCATCTGCATTCCGCTGTCGTTCTACTACAACTTCACCAATCCGTATCTCAACGATCTGGGCGTGCAGGGCGCCGCCGGCCTGCAGTCGCTGGGCCAGGTGTCCGAAGTGCTGCTGATGCTGGCCATGCCCTTCCTGTTCGTGCGGCTGGGGGTGAAGACCATGCTGGCGGTCGGCATGGCCGCCTGGGTGGTGCGCTACGCCCTGTTCGCCTTCGGCGATGCCGGTGGCGGTTTCCCGCTGCTGGTGATCGGCATCGTGCTGCACGGCATCTGCTATGACTTCTTCTTCGTCACCGGCCAGATCTACACCGACGCCCATGCCGGCCCCGCCGCGCGCAGCAGCGCACAGGGCTTCATCACCCTGGCCACCTACGGCGTGGGCATGCTGATCGGCACCTTCCTGTCCGGTGCCGTTGTGGAGCACTTCACCACCGCAGCAGGCCCGGACTGGCAACAGATCTGGTTGTTCCCGGCCGGTGTTGCACTGGTGGTGCTGATCGCCTTCCTGCTGCTGTTCCGCGACCGCCCGGCAGCTGCTGCAGCGCCGTACATACCCTGAGGAGACCGGCCGATGCCCCACCTTGGAATCGCCATCGTTGGTACCGGCATGATCGGCGCGGTGCATCGCCGCGCGGCACTGCTGGCGGGCGCCGCGGTACGCGGCGTACTGGCCTCGTCGCCGCAGCGCGCGAGCGAGGTGGCACACGCGTGGAATGTCCCGCACGCCTATCGCGATATCAATGACGTCGTCGCTGACCCCCAGGTACAGGTCGTGCACATCTGCACGCCCAACCACCTGCACCGCGCGATGGCGCAGGCCGCGCTGGAAGCCGGCAAGCACGTGATCTGCGAGAAACCTCTGGCGACGACGCTGGACGATGCACGGGCGCTCGCGGCGCTGGCTGCCTCGACCGGATTGGTTGCCACCGTCCCCTTCGTCTACCGCTACCACCCGGTGGTCCGCGAGGCGCGTGCACGCATCGCGCAGGGTGAACTTGGGCCGTTGCACCTGATCCATGGCAGCTACCTGCAGGACTGGCTGCTGGACCCGGCCAGCAACAACTGGCGGGTTGACCCGGCGCTGGGCGGCGCGTCGCGCGTGTTCGCCGACATCGGCTCGCACTGGTGTGACCTGGTGGAATGGGTCAGTGGCGAACGCTTCACCGAAGCGAGCGCGGCGTTCGCCACGGTCATCGCCGAGCGCAGCGCCACCACTGGCCAGAGCTTCAGCACGCCGGCGACAGGCGGCGCAAGGCAGGCGGTCGAGAGCGAGGACGTGGCCGCAGCGATGTTCAGGACCGGCGCCGGCACGCTGGCGTCATTGACGGTCAGCCAGGTCTCGGCCGGACGCCACAACCGGCTCTGGTTCGAGATCGATGGCGCCAATGCGAGCGTGGCGTTCAACCAGGAGGATGCCGAGCGGTTGTGGATCGGCCGGCCCGAGCAGCGCGAGGAAATCTTCGTGCGCGGCCCGGGTGCCGGCAGTGCCGAACAACGCCGGTTGTCGCCGCTGCCAGCGGGGCATGCCCAGGGCTACGGCCACTGCTTCGAAGCGTTCGTCGCCGACACCTATCGTGCCGTTGACGGCGAGCGCTTCGAAGGCCTGCCCACCTTCGAAGACGGCCTGCGCTCGGCGCGGATCGTCGATCGCGTCATTGCATCGGCCAGGTCACGCGCCTGGACCGCCATCGGTTGAATCCCGGGAGGATCTGTTGATGAAAGCTCTTTTCCGTAGAAGTGCAGGTCTCATCCTGCTGCTCGCTGCCCTGCCCGCCTTCGCAGACGAAGCGGCCACCACGCAGAAGCCGATCGCGGTGCAGATGTACACCCTGCGCAATGCAGGCTCGCTCGACCAGCAGCTGAAGATCGTCCACGACGCGGGCGTGCGCGCGGTGGAGACCGTCGGAACGCAGAACGTCCGCGCTGCGGAACTGAAGCGACTGCTGGACCGGTACTCGATCAGGGCGGTTTCGTCGCACGTGCAGCTGGCCGAGCTGCGCGACAACCTCGATGGCGTGGTGGCCTTCAACCGCTCGATAGGCAACACCACACTGGTGGTGCCCTACCTGGACCAGAAGGACCGTCCGCGCGATGCCGCCGGCTGGACCGCATTGGGCCAGGAGCTGGGCCGGATCGCCAGACAGGTGCGCGGCAAGGGCATGCAGCTGGCCTATCACAACCACGATTTCGAGCTGGCCGACTTCGACGGTCAGATCGGGCTGGAGCTGCTGTTCGCAGCGGCCGGACCCGATCTGAAGACCGAACTGGACCTGGCCTGGGTCGCGCGAGCGGGACTGGACCCGGCGGTGATGCTTGGCAAGTTCCGCGGTCACGTTTTTGCGGTACACGCCAAGGACAATGCACCCAAGGGCCAGGCCGAAGACGAAGGTGGTTTCGCTGCGGTCGGCCAGGGCGTGCTGGACTGGAACGCGATCCTACCGGCCGCCGCCACCGCTGGCGTGCAGTGGTACATCGTCGAACACGACCAGCCACGCGATCCGGCCAAGGTGATCCAGACCGGCGCGGACTACCTGCGTGAACACCTGCCGGCCAACGTGCCCGCCCGTGCACAGCACTGACGCGTGAAGGAGCCCCACATGAAAATGATCCTGGCAGTGGCCGTCGCCCTGGGCGGCATGAGCGTTGCGACGGCAACGTGGGCCAAGGACGACCCGGCCGCCGGCGCGAAGCTCTACGCCCAGCACTGCACTGCCTGCCACGGTGCTGAACGCGCCGGCGTACCGCCGACCTTCCCGGCGCTTACCGACGTCGGCAAGCGGCTTCAGCCCGCCCAGGTCAAGGACAAGATCAGGAAGGGCGGAGGATTGATGCCGCCCTTTGCCCAGCTGTCGCAGCAGGAGATCGACGACCTCGCCAGCTATCTGGCGAAGTAGGCGGCCGGCGACCACGCCGGCCGCGTGCCGCTACAGTTCGCGCACCCAGATGTTGCGGTAGCTGACCCTGGAGTCATGCTCCTGCAGATAGAGCGGCGCACATCCGTGCGGTGAGTAGGAGGGAGGACCGATGTACTCGGTCCTGCCCGCCACAGCGGTATCGTCCTGCACCAGAACACCGTTGTGCAGCACCGTGATGCGCGCCGGCGAGAGCAGCCCACCGCCCGGAGAGAAGCGCGGTCCCTTCCAGATGATGTCGTAGGCCTGCCACTGCCCCGGTGCGCGCGAGGCGTTCACCAACGGCATCGCCTGCTTGTAGATCGACCCCGCCTGGCCGTTGGCATACGTCGGGTTGTGGTAGCTGTCGAGCACCTGCAACTCATACAGTTCCTGCAGGAAGATGCCGCTGTTGCCCCGGTTCTGGCCGTCGAAGCCTTTCGTCTCGGTGGGGGTACGCCATTCGACATGCAGCTGGATATCGCAGAAGCGTTGCCTGGTGCGGATGCCCTTGCTGCCCGGAACGACGGTCATGGCGCCATCGGCAACCTTCCAGGGTACACGCCCTCCCTGCTCCGCCTCCCAGGCCGAGACATCCTTGCCATCAAACAGCACGATGGCGTCCGACGGTGCCTTGCCCGGTGGCGTGGCCACCACCGCAGGCACCGGCGTCCACACCTCGGTCTTCTTCGGGTCACGCGCAGCATCGGCACCGTCCTGTGCGAATGCCGTCGCAGCGGCAAGCAGGCCGGCGGTGCCCAGCAGAGCGCGGATCATCCGGGTGTCGCCCATCAGCTGGTCCCCCATGCAGGCGTACCGGGAACGTAGGCAAGGTCGCCGTCGTAACGTCCCGGCACGGCGACGTATTGCAGCACCCCGGTCGCACCGACCTTGGAAGTGAAGAAGCCAAAGATGGCCAGTTGCTTGATCATCGTGAAGTAATGCGGCATCGCCTCGCCTTCTTCTGGCGTACCGGTCTCGGTCACATCGGCATTGCGCGCCTTGGCTTCGGCATCCAGGGTACGCAGCAACCCGGTGCGTGCCTCCGGCGTGAGCGACAGGAAGCGGCCACCGGCACGCTTGTCGATGTCGGCCAGGCCGGCACGGAACACCGCCTGCTGGCGAGCGGTGTAGCAGTCGCTGACGAACGTCGCCATGAACGCACCGGCGCCCGCGTCCTTCGCCCCGGGTGTCCGGGTCCGCGGCAGGATGGTCTCGGCGATCTCGTCCAGCGTGCCGATATCGGCATCGGTGAACGCGGGCATTGCCCCCGCGGCCGGCGCCTGCCCTTGCACCAGCGCCGGCAGGCCAACCATGGCCGCACCGGTGGCGGCGACGATCATCTTCAGCAGTTCGCGGCGATCCATCAGAAGTTCCCCGCTTTCAGTTCGCGCACCGCATGGTCGGCGGCACGGGCCGTCAACGCCATGTACGTCAGCGAGGGATTCACGCAGGCGCTGGAAGTCATGCAGGCACCGTCGGTCACATAGACATTGGGCGCATCCCAGACCTGGTTGTGTGCATTCAACACCGAGCTCTTCCGATCACGTCCCATGCGCGCGGTCCCCATCTCATGGATGCCCTTGCCCGGGGCATAGTCGTTGTCGTGCATCTTCACGTCCTTGACCCCGGCCGCCTCCAGCATCTCGGCGGCATCGGCGGCCATGTCCTTGCGCATCGCCAGTTCGTTGGCACGCATGGACACATCCATCGCCAGCACCGGCAGCCCCCACTTGTCCTTGCGGTTGCGGTCCAGGCGGATCGCATTGTCGTGGTGCGGCAGCATTTCACCGAACCCGGTCATGCCGATGCGCCAGTCGCCCGGCACGGTCAGCGCCTCCTTCAGGTCGGCACCGATGTTCAGCTCGGCGATCTCGCGCGACCAGCCGGTGCGGCTGGCACCGCCCTGGTAACCGAACCCGCGCAGGTAGCCGCGCTTGTCGGACGCGACATTGCGGAAACGCGGAATGTAGAAGCCGCAGGGCCGGCGGCCGAAGTAGTACTTGTCTTCGTAGCCCTCGACCCGGCCCGAGGCGCCCGCACCGAAATGATGGTCCATCACGTTGTGCCCCAGCTCACCCGACGAAGAACCCAGTCCCCCGTCCCAGACGTCGGTCGCCGAATTCATCAGCAGCCAGGTGGAGTTGAACGACGACGCGTTGAGGAAGATGACCTTGGCGGTGTACTGGTAGGTCTGCCCGGTTTCGGCGTCGATCACCTCCACGCCACGCGCACGCTTGCGGTCCTTGTCGTAGAGCACTTCCTTGACGATCGAGAACGGCCGCAGCGTCAGGTTGCCGGTCTTCATCGCCGCCGGCAGCGTCGCCGACTGGGTCGAGAAATAGGCACCGAAGGGACAGCCCAGGATGCACTTGTTGCGGTACTGGCAGTTCACGCGGCCCTGCTCGGGCATCGGCTGGGTGATGTTGGCAGTGCGCGAGTGGATCATGTGCCGTGTTCCGCCGAAGGCCTTCTTGATCCGCGCGGCCACATCCTTCTCGACGATGTTCAAGGGAATCGGCGGCAGGAATTCGCCGTCCGGCAACACGTCCAGTCCTTCGCGCGTGCCGGCAATGCCGGCGAACCTCTCTACATGGTCGTACCACGGCGCGATGTCGGCATAGCGGATTGGCCAATCGGTGGCGATGCCGTCCTTGAGGTTGGCCTCGAAATCCAGATCGGAGAAGCGGTAGCTCTGCCGCCCCCACATCAAGGAACGGCCACCCACGTGATAGCCGCGGAACCAGTCGAAACGCTTGGTCTCGATGTAGGGCGAGTCCTGCTCGTTGGCCCACATCCCTTCCAGGTTCTCAGCCAGCCCGTAGTCGCGCATCAGCACCGGGAACGCGGCCTTCATTGCCTGCGTTGGCCGGTTGCGGTGCGGGAAATCCCACGCCTCCTTCATCGCGTTGACGTAGTCCTTGACGTGCTCGATGTTGCGCCCGCGTTCCAGCATCAGGACCTTCAGGCCCTTCTCGGTCAGCTCCTTCGCTGCCCAGCCGCCACTGATTCCCGAGCCAACAACAATGGCGTCGTAGTGATTATCTGCCATGGGTCTCTCACCTGGGTGGATATCGTTTCAGACGTCGCAGAGGCGGATCGCCTCGCGCAATGAGGCAACGGGATCGGGCGCGGCAGGCGTGAACTCCTGCGCCAGATACCCCTCAAAACCGGTGTCGCGGATCGCGCGGCAGATCGCTGCATAGTTCAGCTCCTGCTGGTCTCCGATCTCATGCCGGCCAGGCACGCCTGCGGTGTGGTAGTGCTTGAAGCAGGCGTGATGCTTGCCGATGGTGGCGATGATGTCGCCCTCCATGATCTGCATGTGGTAGATGTCGTACAGCAGGCCGAAGTTGTCCGAGCCGAGCCGCTGGCACAGCTCCACGCCCCAGGCCGAGTGGTCGCACAGGTAATCGCGGTGATCGACCTTGGAGTTGAGCAGCTCCATCACCAGCACCACACCTCGCTTCTCGGCATGCCCGAGGATGCGCTTGAGGCCAGCCTCGGCATTGGCCATGCCGTCATGCGGGTCCATACCGTTGCGGTTGCCGGAGAAGCAGATGAGATTCCGGTAACCGGCATCGGCCACCAGATCGATGTGCCGCGTGTAGCGCTCTACCAGCTGGTCGTGGAACTCACGGCCGGCAAAGCCCTTGGTAAGACCCAGCTCCGCGCCGTTGCACATCGAGCTGTAGACGCCATGGGCCTTCAGCGTGGGCCAGTCTTCGGGGCCGACCAGGTCGATCGCGGCAAAGCCGATGTCCTTCACCGTCGCGCAGAGCTGGGCAACTGACAGCTGCGGGAAGGTCCAGCGGGCCACGGCCTGCTTCAGGTTGCCCTTCAGCGGTGCAGTGGTGGCGAATGCAGGCAACGCTCCCGCAGTACCCAGAGCTACGCCTCCAGCAACCGCCATGCGCAGCGCATCGCGCCGCGTGAGCCCCCTCGAAGGAGCCGGTCTGATCGAATGGATGGACATCCACCTTCCGGCCTCCCAACCGGTATCAAACGCAACGATCCACAGCAATGCAATCGATTGCACCATAGGGGAGGAAATTGGATGCTTGCAAGTTGCGGTGCACGAAAATTCAATGCTGCGGGGCACAACTCCGTAGCAATCGCGGACAAAGAAAAGCCCCGCATGAGCGGGGCTTTCTTTTCTGCTGCAGGCGAGCGTCCGATCAGAACGGAATATCGTCGTCAGCGAAGTCGTCCATCGGCGGCGCCTGCTGCGGCTGCGGGCGCTGGTTGCCACCCTGGTTGCCGTAACCGCCGCCCTGGTTGCCGCCCTGGTTGCCATAGCCACCGCCCTGGCCGCCACGCTGGCCACCGCCACCGTACTCCTGGCGCGGCGCCTGCTGACGCTGCGGGCGATCGCCGCCGTAGTTGCCACCACCGCCACCGCCGCCACCTTCACCGCGGCCGCCCAGCATCTGCATTTCATCTGCAACGATGTCGGTGGAGTACTTCTCAACGCCGTCCTGGCCGGTGTACTTGTCGTAGCGCAGGCTGCCTTCGACGTAGACCGAGCTGCCCTTGCGCAGGTACTCGCCGGCGATCTCGCCGAGCTTGCCAAAGAACACCACGCGGTGCCATTCGGTACGTTCCTGCTGGTTGCCATCCTTGTCCTTGCGGACGCTGGTGGTGGCCAGGCTGATGCGGGTGATCGCCATGCCGCTCTGGGTGTACTTCACGTCCGGGTCGTTGCCGAGGTTGCCGACCAGGATGACTTTGTTGATGCCGCGCGCCATAGATGGATTCTTCCGTTGTCCGGGGCTGGACCAGTGATAGCACACCCGACGGGGTGCCGATACGCTGGACCTCCCACGGTAGCGAATGGGGGATATCGGAACGATGCATCTTACCATTCCCTTCGCCCCCGGCCCGTCGGGAATCCGGCCGATCCGGGTCGGAACCGACCTCAACGAAGCAGGGGGCGATCCAGCAGCAAGCCGGTGACCCGTGTAACCTTCCCCACCGCCACCACCCTGGGCCCTTCATGGCAGTGGAAGCGCACGCCGGGCCGGATACGCTCCCGGTGCAGCCCCGCCCTGAGCACCTCATTGACCACGGTCAGGCCGGCCAACAGGGGCTCGCCCACCGGCAGCGGCAGCTCGGTCGCCCAGCTGTCGCCCTCGGCGTGACGGAAGTCGGGCCAGATCATGAACAGCTCTGGCGCCCCGGCGTCATCGGCGTAGGCAAAGTCCCAGCGGATACCGTTCCGGGCCGGGCTGCGACGCCCACCCTCCTCTGGCGCAAGGATGCGGATCCGCGCCTCGAAATCGTCGGGGACACCCGGGTACAGGCGAAAGGTCACCGCTTGGCTCCATCAGGCTATGGTGTTGACCGTCGCACGACCGCGACCGTGGCCACAAGCAGTGACGGCCAGGACGGCCGGCAGCCACCCCATGGCATCATGCCCGGGCACCCTTCCCCCTGTCCCCTCCCGCGTTCCCATGACGATCAAAGGCAAAGCCACCTCCCTGGACATCGCCCATCTGGCCGGGGTCTCCCAGCCAACCGTGTCGCGGGCCCTGCGCGGCAGCCCGATGGTCAACGCCGAGACCCGCGAGCGCATCCTGCGCATCGCCCGCGAGCTGAACTACAAGGTCGACAAGAACGCCTCCAGCCTGCGCCTGCGCAACGCCGGCACGCTGGCCCTGCTGTTCTTCGAAGACCCGACCAACGACGATTCGCTGATCAATCCGTTCTTCCATTCGATGCTGGGCTCGATCACCCGCGCCTGCGCGCTGCACGGGCAGGACCTGCTGGTCTCGTTCCAGCAGCTGTCCACCGACTGGCAGGCCGATTACGAGGACAGCAACAAGGCCGACGGCATCATCCTGCTCGGCTACGGCGACTACCACGAATCGCGCGACCGCCTGCAGCGGCTGGTCGAACAGGGCACGCACTTCGTGCGCTGGGGCGCCGCCCTGCCCGGCCAGCCGGGCGTGTCGATCGGCAGCGACAACTTCCAGGGCGGGCATGACATCACCACCCACCTGCTGCAGCAGGGCTGCCGCCGCATCGCCTTCCTCGGCCATGCCTCCAGCCATTACCCCGAATTCCAGGAACGCTACCGCGGCCACGTCGCGGCCCTGCAGGACCACGGCCTGGCCGCCGAACCGGCGCTGCAGCACGATGCGATCACCACCGAGGCTTCCGGCCAGGAGGCCTGCCAGGCGCTGCTGGCGCGTGGCGAGCCGATCGATGCGATCTGCGCCGCCAGCGACCTGATCGCAATCGGTGCGATGCGCGCCCTGCGCGAGGCCGGGCTACGGGTGCCGCAGGACGTGGCGGTGACCGGCTTCGACGACATCCCGCTGGCGGCCTCGGTGTCCCCGGCGCTGACCACGGTCCAGCAGGACACCAAGCAGGCCGGCCAGCTGCTGGTGGAGCGCCTGCTGACGCTGATCGGCCGGCAACCGGTGGAGGGCCAGAGCATCCCGGTGAAGCTGGTGGTGCGGGAATCGTCGCTGCGCGGGTAGGCGCCGCAGGGCGGGATCGCTCTTGGCCTCGCCCTTGTTGTTTGGCTTGGTCTTACCCTAGTGCCAGTGCCGAGCCGTGCTCGGCAAACTACCCGCGACAGGCGCGCAGGTTCAGCGTGCCCCGGCCTTCGGCCCCAGCAACGCCAACAGCACATAGACCACGATCGAAGCGACGGTACCGAGCACCGCCGGCAATCCGTAGGCCCACGCCGAACGGCCCTGCTGGCGTGCCCACTGGGCCAGATACCAGGCCGAACCCAGGTTGATCAGCCAGGCAATGGCGAATGCCGGCCACTGCACGATGCCCACCGCGCGCAGCAGGGGCACGGACACCAGCGCGGCAACGATCGCCGCGATCAGGAAGATCAGTGCGGAGCGGGAATGGCGTGATCGTGCCGGTGAGCCGACAGGTAATTCCTTCAATTCCACAGCAGAGCCTCGATCCTGATGTTATCCAAAAGGAACCACGTACTGCACCCGAAGGGAAGCGTTCTGTAGGGTCGGGCCGTGCTCGACTGATCCGGCATGGCGCGAACGGCAGCCGAGCATGGGCTCGGCTCTACATGACAATCAACCCTGGGCGAAGTCCTTCAGGATCTCGCCGACGCCGCTGGGCGAGATCTCGAAACCCAGCTGGGTGCCCGGGTTGATCACCACGCCATAGCCACCCGGCACGCGGCGCAGCACGTCCAGCATCCGCCAGCGGATCTGGTGTTCGGCCTGCTGGCTGTAGATGCCCACCCGCGACGGATCGGTGAACACGGCCACGTGCAGGATGCCCTGCTTGTCGAACAGCAGCGGGTCGAAGCCGCTGCCGTCGGGCGTGACCAGGCTGCCGGTCAGCAGCACTACCTCGGAAGCGACGAAGGCCTCCATGAAGGCGCGGATCGGCACCGCCCCGTCCATCGCCGCCTTCAACAGGGTTTCGATCGGGGTCTGCGGGGCGAGGTCGGTCATGGCGGTACGGCGGGGCGTGAGGGGGGCCTATTGTAGGGTCGAGCCTGCTCGACTGCTCGAAGAGCGTGCCAACCGAGGTTGGCACCCACCAGAGCGGTAGCGCCGGGCCATGCCCGGCGGCGCCCTCACCGTCCCAGACGCTGGTCCCGAGCCTTCTGGTCGGTCATCGCCTTGTCCAGCTCGGCCTGCAGCGCTGGCTGCTGCACGGCGGCATCCAGCACATACACCTTCACGCCGTGTGCGGGCACTTCGGCCTTCAGGGAGGCATCCACCTGCAACGAACCGCCGTCCAGCGCATCACGCCAGCGGCCCGCCTGCACGTAACGCGCCACAGTGAAGCTCTTTGCCCTGTCGCCCTTGTTCAGCAGCACCAGCGCGGTCTGCGCCACCTCGCCCTGCTGCAGCACGCGGAAGAACACCGCCTCATCGCCCTGCAGGCGTTCGTTCACCTGCAGGCCGCGCTGCAGGGCCGGGGTGGCCTCGCGCAGCTTGGCAATGCGCTGCAGCGGCGCGAAGATCGGGCTCTGCGGTGCAGCGTCCACGCGCGGCTGGCCGAAGTAGGCACGGTTGCCGGCGTGCTCGGCGCGGCCGCGCATGAAGCCGGTCTCCGAACCGTAATAGACCACCGGAATGCCGCGCGCGGTGAACAGCCAGTTGTGCGCGTCGATGAAGCCGGTGTCGCTGGCCTGAAGGCGCGGCATGTCGTGGTTGTCGTAGAAGCTCATCAGCTCGTACGGATTGGCATACGGGCCACCGCTCAGGTGCAGTGGCTCAGCCAGGGTCTCGAAGCCCTTGTTGGCGGTGCCGAAGGTCTGCTCCAGTGCCCCGCGCAACGGGAAATCGAGCACGCTCACGTTGGCATTGGATGGCCAGGTGTGCTCGGCAATGGTCGCCGCGTTGTAGTCGAAGGCTTCGCCAAACATGAACATGCCCGGGTGCTCGGCACGGATGCGCTTGACGAAGGCATGCCACCACGGGTGCGGCAGCCAGCCGATGGTGTCGATGCGCAATGCGTCCACGCCCTGCGCGGTCCATTGCAGGTAGGCACCGACCAGGTAGTCCATCACCGCCGGATTGTCCTGGTTGAAGTCGGACAGCTCAGCCAGGTTGCCATCGAAGATCGAGCCATCCTTGCTGTCGACCGGTCCAATGTTGTTGTAGAACGCGTGCAGCGGGTTGTGCTTCGGATCCAGTTTCTGCGGCGGCAGGTTCTGGTGGTCGGCGATCAGTTTTCCGTCCTTGTCGAAGATCTGGCCGAACTGCGGCTGTCGCGTCGGCATGGTCCAGGCCGGCGAGCCGTGATTGCCCACGATATCCAGCACCACCTTCAAGCCAGCACCGTGCAGGCCCTTGGTCAGCCCGGCGAAATCCAGGTTCTTGCTGGGCAGGTGCTCATCGAGCTTGTAGAAGTTGATGCCCCAGTACCCGTGGTAGCCGGTCTTGCCGCGATCAGTCAGCGTGCTGGTGCAGCTGATCGGCTTGCTGCCGGTGAACGCCTCGTCCGGGTTGTCGACGATGGGCGTGATCCATACCGCGCCGAAACCGAGGTTGCGGATGTACTGCGCGTTGTCGAGCACACCGCGGAAATCACCACCGAGGTAGCCGATGTTGCCGTCCACCTTGTCCGGGCACGGCACTGGGATGTCGAAGGTGCGGTGCGCGCCACCCTGGTCACGATGGTCATTGGCCGGGTCACCGTTGACGAAGCGGTCGGTGACCACGAAGTACACCGCATCGCTGGCGAACGGCTCGGTGGTGCCGACGTAGTCCGGGCGCGGCGTGGCCACGGCCTGGCCGGCGAACAGGGCAAGGGAAACAGCAACAGCCAGGACACCACGCATCACACCACCTCCGGACGGGACGGAACCCGCAGCACGCACAGGCCGGCCAGGAACAGGCTGCAGCCGCCCAGCACCAGCACATGCATCGGCTGGCCACCCAGCCATGCGCGCAGGGCAAAGCCGAGCGCACTGGCCGCCACCAGTTGCGGGATCACGATGAAGAAATTGAAGATGCCCATGTACACGCCCATCTTCGACGCCGGCACGCTGTCGGACAGCAGTGCATACGGCAACGACAGGATCGAGGCCCAGGCAAAGCCGACGCCGACCATCGACAGCAGCAGCCAGTGCGGGTCGCGGATGAACATCAGCGAGACCAAGCCGGCGCCGCCCAGCCACAGGTTGACCAGGTGGCTCCAGCGCAGGCCGATCGCACGCACCATCGGCGGAATCAGCACCGCCGCCAGCGCAGCGAAGCCGTTGTAGGCGCCAAACAGCACGCCCACCCAGTTGGCACCTTCGTTGTAGGCGGCCGACTGTGGATCGGTCGAACCGAAGTGGGTACCGGCCACCGCAGCGGTGGTGTAGATCCACATGGCGAACAGCGCGAACCACGAGAAGAACTGCACCCACGCCAGGCGGCGCATGGTGACCGGCATCGCGCGCAGGTCGCCGACGATGGCGGCCAGCATATGCGTGGCCGGCAGCGCGCGCGCGGCCGCCAGCAGCAGGCCGTAGCCGGCGCACAGGCCGGCCAGCACGTACAGCATCCGGTCGCCTTGCCGCCAGGCGATCAGCAGCGCCAACAGCACACCCAGCCCAAGCCACAGGGTGACCCGCGTCCATGAAGCCGGGCCGTTGATCGCGGCCGCCGCGTGATGTTCCGGTGGCTCGGCATCATCGAACCCGGCCAGCTCCGCCGGTGAATATTCGCGGGTGCTGACCACCGTCCTGGTGATCGCCGCCAGCAGCACCACCGCGCCGAAGTAGAACGCATAGCGCACAGTGTCGGGCACTTCCCCGGCGGACGCGGTGTTGGCAACGCCGAAGTGGGCCAGGATGAACGGCAGAAAGCTGGCGACGATGGCACCCACGCCGATGAAGAAGCTCTGCATGGCATAGCCGGCCGGACGCTGGCGTGGCGCCAGCTGGTCACCGACGAAGGCACGGAACGGCTCCATCGATACGTTGATCGAGGCATCCAGTACCCACAGCGTGCCGGCCGCGATCCACAGCGTCGGCGAGTTCGGCATCACCAGCAGCGCCAGCGTGGTCAACACCGCACCGATCATGAAGTACGGACGACGGCGCCCCCAGCGCGTCCAGGTGCGGTCGGACAGGTAGCCGATTACCGGCTGCACCAGCAGGCCGGTCAGCGGCGCGGCAATCCACAGCCCTGGTACCGCGTCGATATCCGCGCCCAGCGTCTCGAAGATGCGGCTGGCATTGGCGTTCTGCAGGGCGAATCCGAACTGGATGCCGAGGAAGCCGAAACACATGTTCCAGATCTGCCAGAACGACAGCTGCGGTTTTGCCGTGCGATTCATCGTGCACCCTCTTCCATCGCCACCGGCGCCACCGTCAGCGCCTGCACCTGGGCCTGGTTGAGCACGCCTTCGCGGCCCCCCTTGCCCCCGGTGTAGTGCGCGAAATGTTCAAGCGCGCTCATGTTGAAGCCTTCTTCGAGCGCGACGTTGCACTGCCCCTTGGCCACAACGAACGTTGCCGAAGTCGAGTCCTGCACCGCCACGCTGTGCGGCAGCGTAACCGTGTGCCGCTGCAACGGCTGGCCCGGGCACTGCAGCACCAGCTGCTTCACCGCAGCGGTGACACCGGTGTTGATCGGCCCGTTCGGGTTGCGGTACTGCAGGCGAAGACGCACCTGCCCGGCCTTGGCCGAGGTGAACTGCCAGCGATCCTCGCCCTTCAGCACCTGCTGCGGACCGACGCAGACCGTCGGGCTGTGCAGCGATTCCAATGCGTTGTCGCGCCGGGTCAGGCTGAGGCAATGCTGCAGGCCATCGTCACTGATGTGCGCCTGGCCGTTGCTGGCGGTGAGCGCGCGACCGTCCTGCCACAGCACCTGGCCGGCAGCGACCTCGACGTTCCAGCCCCTGCCCTTGCGCCGCGCCTGCGGTGCGGCCGGCGTGGCCGGTGCGCGCGCATTGGCGTCGGCCGTCATTGCTACGCTGCGCGGCGCCGCTGCTGCGGGGACCAGCTGCACGGTGGTGGTGGCACCACGCATCTTCACCTTGCCCGCTACCAGCAATCCATCGGCCAGCTGCTTCGGCCGATCCAGCACATAACGCTTGCCGTTGGCCTCCAGGGAGATGCGGCGTTGCGTGCCGAACAGTTCGGGCACCAGCACGGCCGGCAGCTTGGGCTGCACGCGGCCATCGTCCTGCACGCCGAATACGCCTTCGACCACCATCGACAGATAGCCGGCCACCGACCACAGCTGGCGTTCGGAATTGACCACCGGGCCGCTCAGTGCGCCTTCCTCGACATGCACGGCCTGGCTGACCAGCTCGTAGTTTTCCATGTTGGAGCCGGCCAGCGCGGCGCCCTGCATCAACGAGCGGATTTCGGCGGCGATGCGCGGCGCATCATCCAGCTGCCGCGCCGCGCGCAGCGAGTACGCACTGACGAACGGCCAGATCGCGCGATTGTGGTAGATCGGCTGCTGCGCCTCCTGCGGCCACACCACCGGGCTGCCGGCCGGGCCCATCGGATACGCCGCCAGCGCACGCCGCGCGCGCTCCGGCGGCAGCACCCCGGCCAGGATGCCCAGCGAAAGGCCGAGCAGATCCACCTTGGCGTACGGCACCGGGTGCGCGGCTTCACCGATGTAACTCATGTACTGGCCGATGTCTTCGCGCCAGAAGCGCGTATCGATCTGCTGCGCCAACGCATCGGCCCACGCCTTGTACTCAGCCGCGCGGGCATCGCCGTGCTGCCCGGCCAGGCGTTCGGCCAGGCGCAGTGCCTGGTAGTGCAGCACGTTGGTGGACAGCGCGTAGGAATCACCGATGAAGCGCACGTCCTCGCGGGTCCAGTCCGGATAGGTCTGCTCGCGCCAGTCCAGGAACGAGGTCTCGCCGCGGTACAGGCCCATCTGCGCGTCGAACACCATCGCGCGGTCCTGCGCCAGCGTGCCCTGCAGCGCCTGCCAGACCTGATCGGCAAACGCTCGGTCCTCCAGCAGGTGGCGTGCCGCCAGGAACCACACCACGCGGTCGCTGCTGATCGGCCAGCTGCCGCCGGAACCGGTGTCCTGCGCCACGAACAGGCCGGGCGTACGCCCGTCACGGGCTGCCGACAGCTTGAACTGCAGCGACTGCCGGGTGCGCTGCGGGTCCAGACGTGCCAGTGCCAGATCGGCGGCGAAGCTGATATCGCGGGTCCACACATAGGGCCAGCGCGCGCCGGTCTGGAAGCACTCGCACGGCACCGGCCGGCCCTCGTCGAAGGCCGGATCGCGGATCGCATCCACGCGGTCCTGGTCCATCTCCTGCTGGGCCAGCGCGAACAGTGCATCGAACATCACGCTGCCGGTCTGGCTGCGCATCGGTGCGGCTGCGATCTGCACTGCGCCCTTCGGCGCATGCAGCACGAAGCTGCCATTGGCAGCGGCTTCGGCGCGCGCATGGCGGCCGTCGAATTGCAGGTCGGCCGCCTGCGCGGTCGTCCCCAGCGCTGCCCCCAGGGCAGCGGTCAGGCAAATGATCTTCAGCATCGAAGCGGCGGACCGGCTTGCGCCCGTCGGCCTCCCTCCCTCTCTGCACGCGTTGTAGGTCCGCACCGTCGCTGCCGGCGGGCGGGCACGGCCCCTCCCTCAAGGTGCCTTGGCCCCATGGTAGACGCGGGGCTGTCGGCTGCGTCCAACTGCATACGTATTCATGGCGCCACGCGGTAGCGCGCCTGCTGTGCTGGCTTATGGTCCGGGTCTGCCAACGGCGCCTTGGGAGGGGAACTGCCGATGTCACCCACTGCTGTACGCGCGGCAATCGCGCACCTGCTCGGCCTGGTCCTGTTGGCCTGGGCCACGCTGGCACAGGCCGCGCCACAGGTCGCCAGCGTCGAATCACCCGGCAAGGTGCTGAAGGTCAGCCTCGTGCTGGACGGCGGCACCGCGCGCTACCGCGTCGAGCGTTTCGGCGAACCCGTGGTGGAGGATTCGAAGCTTGGCTTTGCCCTGCGCGACGGTCGCCTGGACCGCGATTTCGCCCTGCTTGGCCAGCAGCAGCGCAGCGTCGACGACAGCTGGGAGCAGCCGTGGGGCGAGCGCCGGCTCACCCGCAACCACTTCAACGAGCTGACCGTGCAGCTGGCCGAAACCACCGGCAGCAAGCGACGGCTGGATGTGGTGTTCCGCGTCTACGACGATGGTCTCGGCTTCCGCTATGTGTTCCCTGAGCAACCGAACCTGCGCGAGGCGATCATCGATGACGAACTGACCGAGTTTGCCATCGCGCCTGAATCCACCGCTTGGTGGATCCCCGCCGGCGAACCGATCCACTACGAATACCTCTACCAGCGCACGCCGCTACGCGAAGTACCGCTGGTGCATACGCCGATGACCCTGCGCAGCCGCGATGGCCTGCATCTGGCGATCCACGAGGCGGCGCTGGTGGACTATGCCGGCATGTGGCTGCGGCGCACCGAGGGGCAGCGCCTGCGCGCGCAGCTCTCGCCCTCGGCCGAAGGCTGGAAGGTACGCCGCGCCCTGCCCTTCGCCACGCCGTGGCGCACGCTGCAGATCGCCGACCGTGCCGGTGGTCTGGTCGAATCAGACCTGATCCTCAACCTCAACGAACCCAACGCGCTGGGCGATGTGAGCTGGGTGAAGCCAGCCAAGTACCTGGGCGTGTGGTGGTCGATGCACCTGGACAACGAGAGCTGGGCGACCGGGCCGAAGCATGCGGCTACCACCGCCAAGACGAAAAAAGTCATCGACTTCGCCGCCGCGCACGGCTTCCGTGGCGTGCTGGTGGAAGGCTGGAACCCGGGCTGGGACGGCATGTGGGTGGGCAATGGTTATGACTTCGATTTCACCCGGGCCACGCCCGATTTCGACTTTGAAGCGCTGTCGGCATATGGCCTGAAGAAGGGCGTACACCTGATCGGCCACCATGAAACCGGCTGCGCCATCGAGCACTACGAGGACCAGTTGGGTGCCGCGCTGGACCTGTATGCAAGGCTGGGCGTGGACCAGTTCAAGACCGGCTATGTGTGCGACGACGGCCAGGTCGATCGTCGCAATCCGGCAGGGGGACCGCTGTGGCGCGAGTGGCACGACGGGCAGTTCATGGCCCGCCACCATCTGAAGGTGGTGCAGGAGGCCGCGCGCCGGCACCTGTCGGTGAACCCGCATGAGCCGATCAAGGACACCGGCCTGCGCCGCACCTATCCCAACTGGATCTCGCGCGAAGGCGCGCGCGGCATGGAGTACAACGCCTGGGGCCAGCCGCCGAACCCGCCGGAGCACGAGGTCAACCTGGTGTTCACCCGCATGCTGGCCGGGCCGATGGATTACACCCCCGGCATCCTCAGCCTGAAGGGCCGCCACGGCCAGGCCATCCCCAGTACGTTGGCGCGCCAACTGGCGCTGTACGTGGTGCTGTACAGCCCGATCCAGATGGCCGCCGACCTGCCCGAACACTACCTGCAGCATCGCGAGGCGTTCCGTTTCATCGAGGACGTGGCGGTGGACTGGGAGCAGAGCCGCGTGCTCGATGGTGAAGTGGGCGACTACGTGACGATCGTGCGCCGCGACCGCAACAGCCGCGACTGGTTCCTCGGCAGCATCACCGATGAGCACGGCCGCATGCTGCCGGTATCGCTGGGCTTCCTGGAGCCGGGCGTGCGTTATCGCGCCGAGATCTACCGCGATGGCGGGGACGCGGATTTCCGCAGCAATCCATTCGCGTTCGCACGCGAAACCCGCGAGGTGACCAGCGCCGATGCACTGACGCTGGTACTGGCACCGGGCGGTGGCCAGGCCATTCGCTTCACGCCGGTCCGCTGAACGTTTTCCTGCCTGCGCCCCCGTAGCGCCCGAGCCCACGCTCGGGCGGCGGTGCGTAGCACCGAAATGCAGCCGAGCATGGGCTCGGCTCTACAGAGCGAGATACTTGAAAGCGATTACATCCCTGCAGACGCCATTGAATACGTATGCAGGGTGATTCCCGCGAAGAACGCGCTGCCTACCATAGCGGCGACGACAGCGGCCACCGCGTCGCACGTTCACGGCCCCGCCGGAACGCTCACAAATCGATCTGCAACATTGCCTGGGAGGGGAAAATGTTGAACCACAAGCGCAGCGCGCTGAGCATCGCGCTGGCCGTTGTCCTGGCGCCGACGCTGGCGTCGGCACAGTCCACGCAGAGCGTCACCACGCCGGCCGGCACCGCCGCCACCAACCTCGATACGGTGCAGGTCACCGGCATCCGCCGCGGCATCGAGAGCGCGATCGCGGTCAAGCAGGACGCCACCTCGGTGGTCGAAGCGATCTCCGCCGAAGACATCGGCAAGCTGCCCGACGTCAGCATCGCCGAGTCCATCTCGCGCCTGCCCGGCCTGGCCGCGCAGCGCGTGGCGGGCCGTGCGCAGGTGATCAGCGTGCGCGGCCTGTCGCCGGACTTCGCCACCACCCTGCTCAACGGCCGCGAAGTGGTCAGCACCGGCGACAACCGCGGCGTCGAGTTCGACCAGTACCCGTCCGAGCTGGTCAACGGCGTGACGGTGTACAAGACCCCGGACGCGGCGCTGGTCGGCCAGGGCCTGTCGGGCACCATCGACATGCAGACCGCGCGCCCGCTCAGCTTCGGCGAGCGCGTGATCGCGGTCAGTGGCCGCTACCAGAAGAGTTCGCTGGGCCGCGCCGCCAACGTCGATCCATACGGCAACCGCTTCAGCGCCAGCTACATCGACCAGTTCCTGGACAAGACCCTGGGCATCGCCATCGGCTACGCGCACAGCGACATGCCGATCCAGGAGAACCAGGTCGGCCTGTACGAGCCGTGGACCACCGAGCACACCGACAAGGGCGACCGTCCGGGCGTGGGCGTCGGCACCTACTTCTCCGATGGCATCAAGGCGCTGCGCCGCACCGGCAACAACAAGCGCGACGGCGTGATGGCGACGATCCAGTTCCGGCCGAACAACAGCTGGACCAGCACCTTCGATGCATTCCACACCGAAGCCGAGCAGATCGACACCGCCAACCAGTTCGAGCTGAACCTCAGCAACTACAACGGCAACTACACCCCGGGCCTGCTGGTCAGCAACCCGCAGGTCAACGCCAATGGTTCGTTCACCGGCGGCACCGCCAGCGGCGTGTACCCGCTGGTGCGCGGCATGTACAACAAGCGCAAGGACAAGATCGATGCGTTCGGCTGGAACAACGAGTTCAACTTCAGCGGCGTCAAGCTGGTCGCCGACCTGAACTACTCCAAGGCCACGCGCGATGAGCTGAACCTGGAAAACAACCTGCAGCTGACCCCGATGCCACAGCTGGATACGGTCGGCGTGTCGATCCGCCAGAACGGCTTCTCGCAGATCAGCCCGGGCCTGAACTACTCCAATCCCGATGCGCTGTTCCTGACCAACACCATCTACGGCTCCGGCTACGGCAAGGTGCCGCAGGTGGAAGACCGCCTGAAGGGTGGCAAGCTGGCCGCCACCATCGCGCTGCCCGATGCCATCGCGTCGTGGGCGCCGGACATCGACATCGGCGTGAACTACGCCGACCGCCGCAAGGTGAAGACCCAGTCCGAAGGCAACATCCTGCTGGGTGCGCAGGGCGATGCCAACATCGCCTCGGACCTGCAGTATCGCCCGGTCAACCTCGGCTTCGCCGGCCTCGGCACCATCCCGGCCTGGAACGTCCCGGCCGCGGTCGGCCGCTACATGACCTTCAACCCGGTCGACAACCTGGACTACCTGATTCCCAAGTCGTGGACGGTGCAGGAGAAGATCACCACCGCCTGGGCGCGCCTGAACATCAACGCCGACATCGGCGACGTCGGCGTGCGCGGCAACATCGGCGTGCAGATGCAGCACACCGACCAGAGCTCGGATTCGCGCTACTGGGACAGCTCGCAGTCGGCCGGCAACAACGTGCAGCCATACTCGAACGGCCGCACCTACAACGATTGGCTGCCGAGCCTGAACCTGGCCTTCCTGTTCCCGCACCAGCAGACGCTGCGCTTCGCCGTCGCCAAGCAGGTCGCACGCCCACGTGTGGACCAGATGCGCGCCGGCCTGGAGTTCGGCGTGGACACCGGCACCGGCCGCCCCGGCGGCAGTGGCGGCAACCCGCTGCTGGACCCGTGGCGTGCCACCGCGCTGGATCTGTCCTATGAGAAGTACTTCGGCGAGAAGGCCTACGTCGCCGCGGCGATCTTCTACAAGGACCTGAAGAGCTACGTCTACACCCAGTCGGTAGACAACTACGACTTCACCGCGCTGCTGGGCAGCTACGTGCCGCCACCGGGCATGACCGCACCGGTGCTGACCACCGGCACCTTCTCCGCGCCGCAGAACGGCAAGGGCGGCACGCTGAAGGGCCTGGAGCTGACCGCATCGTTCCCGCTGGAGATGCTGACCGACAGCCTGCGTGGCTTCGGCGTGCAGGCCAGCGCGACCTTCAACAAGAGCGACATCACCATCCTGGATCCGGAGAGCGCCTCCAGCGTGGGCAGTGACCCGATCAGCCTGCCGGGCCTGTCCAAGCGCGTGTACAACTTCACTGCCTATTACGAGCGCAGCGGTTTTGAAGCACGCGTCAGCCAGCGCCGCCGATCGGACTTCATCGGTGAGATCGGCAACTTCAACGGCAACCGCAGCCTGCGCTATGTCGTCGGCGAAAACGTGACCGATGCGCAGGTCAGCTACACCTTCAGCGACAGCAGCGCCCTGCGTGGCCTGACCCTGCTGCTGCAGGGCAGCAACCTGACCAACGAGCCGTACCGCACCTACGCCGGCAGCAAGGACCGCCCGCTGGAGTACATCGAATGGGGCCGCACCTACATGCTGGGCGTGAACTACAAGTTCTGACCACAGCCGGGTAGTGCCGGCCGCTGGCCGGCAACCACCCCATCGGTAGCGCCGGGCCATGCCCGGCGACGGAAGCCAGGAGCAGGACCGGAAACCCGCTGCGCAGGCAGCGGGTTTTCTTTCGCCCGGTCACCGGCATGCCACCGACCGGCGCCCGGCCATGCCGCTCATAAAAAAGGGACGGGGCGCTTCGGCCCCGTCCCCGCAAGTACCGCCACCGGAGAAAACGGTCAGCTGCGTCGGGCGCAATACACCGCGCGCGGCGGCAGCTGGAGTTCGTTGCCCTGCACCGTGCCCGCATCCGGGCCCGGTACCGCCACCTGCTGCCAGTTCCCCGGCGGCAGCGGATGGGTCACCGCCTCGGCCGACAGGTTGAAGGCCAGCAGGAGGGTTTCATCTGCAAGCATACGCTCGAACAGCAGCACAGGCTCGGCGCTTTCAAGGAATCTGATGCTGCCGTGCAGGAGGGCCGGCTGGGTATGCCGCCAGGCCAGGAACGCGCGGAACGCCGCCAGCACCGAATGCGGGTCGCGCTCCTGCACGGCCACCGCCGCCGCGCGGTGCTCGGCCGGGATCGGCAGCCAGGGCTGCCCGGTGGTGAAACCGGCTAATGGCGCATCTGTCCACGGCATCGGCGTGCGGCAGCCATCACGGCCCTTGAAATTCGGCCAGAAGGTGATGCCATACGGGTCCTGCAGGGCCTCGAACGGTACCTCGGCCTCGGCCAGGCCCAGCTCCTCGCCCTGGTACAGGCAGACCGAGCCGCGCAGCGAGCACAGCATCGCCACCAGCATCCGCGCCAGGCGCGGATCGGCCGGGTGACCGCCCCATCGGCTGACCGCACGCTCCACGTCGTGATTGGACACCGCCCAGCACGGCCAGCCTTCGGTCATCGCCGCTTCCAGCCGCGAGACCGTATCGCGGATGTAGGCCGCACTGTAGTCGTCCACCAGCAGCTCGAAGCTGTAGCCCATGTGCAGGCGGCCATCGCGGGTGTACTCGGCCGTGGTGGCCAGCGAGTCTTCCGAAGAGATCTCGCCCAGGCTGACCGCCCCCGGGTATTCGTCCAGCAGCGCGCGCAGGCGCTCCAGGAACGGCAGGTTCTCCGGCTGCGTGTTGTTGTAGTAGTGGTACTGGTAGGCGTACGGATTGTCCGGGCTGAAGCCGCGCCCCACCCGCTTGTCGGCGGGCTTGGCCGGGTTGTCACGCAGCTGTGCGTCGTGGAAGCAGAAGTTGATCGCATCCAGGCGGAAGCCATCCACGCCGCGGTCCAGCCAGAAGCGCACGTTGTCCAGGGTGGCCTGCTGCACGTCCGGGTTGTGGAAGTTCAGGTCCGGCTGGTCGACCAGGAAGTTGTGCAGGTAGTACTGCTCGCGCCGTGGCTCCCACTGCCAGGCACAGCCGCCGAACAGCGACAGCCAGTTGTTCGGCGGCGTGCCATCCTCGCGCGGGTCGGCCCAGACGTACCAGTCGGCCTTCGGATTGCTGCGGTCCTGGCGGCTCTCGCGGAACCAGGCGTGCTCGATCGAAGTGTGGCTCAGCACCTGGTCGATCATCACCTTCAGGCCCAGGCCGTGGGCCTTGGCCAGCAGGCGGTCGAAGTCGTCCAGGCTGCCGAACAGCGGATCGACGTCGCGGTAGTCGGCGATGTCGTAGCCGAAGTCGGCCATCGGCGACCTGAAGAACGGCGAGATCCAGATCGCATCCACGCCCAGCGCGGCAATGTGGTCCAGGCGCTGGATGATGCCGGGCAGATCGCCCACGCCATCGCCGTTGGCATCAAGGTAACTGCGCGGGTAGATCTGGTAGATGACGGCTCCGCGCCACCATGGATAGTGCGACATCGACAGCCCCCCTCCGGGCATGCGGGACCCGCCAGCAGCGGGCCGAAATCCTGATCCGGCAAGCTTAGCGGTGGCCTCCCGGGCATGGCGCAACCTGCATACGTATTCACGCGGAGGGCCGCGCAGGCCGGGCTGGAATTGCCGCGCGGACCGGTTTGCGCCCGAATTCACGGCCAGCGCCTATAATCAGTGGTGAGCCTGAAAGCCTGATCGCATGACCATCACCGAAGACACCCGTCCCGCCCTGGGCCTGCCCCAGATCCAGTCGCTTGCCGCGGCCGACATGGCCGCCGTCGACGCCCTGATCCGGCGCCGGCTGTCTTCGGACGTCGTGCTGATCAACCAGATCGCCGACCACATCATTTCCGCCGGCGGCAAACGCCTGCGCCCGATGCTGGTGATGCTGGCCGGCCACGCGGTGGGCCAGGCCGGCCCAGAACACCACCAGCTGGCGGCGATCATCGAGTTCATCCACACCTCCACCCTGCTGCACGACGACGTGGTGGACGAGTCCAGCCTGCGGCGTGGCCGCAGCACCGCCAACGCGCTGTGGGGCAACGCGCCCAGCGTGCTGGTGGGCGACTTCCTGTACTCGCGCAGCTTCCAGCTGATGGTCGAGCTGGAGCGCATGCCGGTGATGCAGATCCTGGCCGATGCCACCAACCGCATCGCCGAGGGTGAGGTGTTGCAGCTGCTGCACGTGCACAACCCCGATACCGACGAAGCCGCGTACCTCCGCGTGATCGAGCGCAAGACCGCGGTGCTGTTCGCCGCCGGCACCCGCCTGGGCGCGCTGGCCAGTGGCGTAGACGAAGCCAAGCAACAGGCCCTGTTCGACTACGGCATGCATCTGGGCTACGCGTTCCAGATTGCCGACGACGTGCTGGACTACTCGGCCAACGCCGAGGAGCTGGGCAAGAACCTGGGCGACGACCTCGCCGAGGGCAAGGCCACGCTGCCGCTGATCCACGCGATGGCCCACTCCGACGACGCTACCCGCGAACGCCTGCGCACCATCGTGCAGGACGGCGACGCCTCGGCGATGCCGGAAGTGCTGGCCGCGATCCGTGCCACCGGCGGCCTGGAGTACAGCCGCGCGCGTGCCGAGGAATATGCCGAAGCCGCCGAGCGCGCGCTCGATGGCCTGGGCGACAACGATGCCGTGGCCGCCCTGCGTGGCCTGGCCCGCTACGCGGTGCAGCGCTCGCATTGACCGGTAGTGCCGACCAACGGTCGGCACCTACCAAACCGGCATTCCGGTGGGTGCCGACCGTTGGCCGGCACTGAAACGGTCGCATTGACCGCATCTGGTAGTGCCGGCCGCTGGCCGGCATTGAAGCATCGGTAGGTGCCGGCCGCTGGCCGGCATTCCCGATGACATCCGCAGCATCATGAGGTTGCCGGCCAGCGGCCGGCACTACCGCTGCACGAATCAATGTTTCTCGAAGCGCTCCTCGAAGAACTCATCCAGCGCCTTCCACGCGCGCTTGGCCGCCCGCTCGTTGTACTGGCACCCCGGCGGGCTGTTGGCGTCGCGCTCGGCGAAGCAGTGCACCGCACCGCTGTAGTTGGTGAACTCCCAATCGACCTTGGCCGCGTCCATTTCCTTCTGGAAGCCAGCGATGTCCTCGGCGGTCACGCTCCTGTCGTCGGCGCCGTTGAGCACCAGCACCGACGGATGGCTGCCACCGGCCTGCGCCGGCAGCGGTGAACCCAGCCCGCCGTGCAGGCTGACCACAGCGGCCAGCGGCGCACCGGCGCGAGCCAGCTCCAGCACCGTGGTGCCACCGAAACAGAAACCGACCGCACCGATCCGGCTGGCATCCAGCGGTACCTTGCCAGCCTGCGCCTTGAGCACGTTCACCGCTTCCAGCGCACGCGCGCGCAGCAGCGGCCTGTCGTTGCGCAGCTTGCTGGCCACCGGCCCGGCCTCGGCATCGGTCTTCGGCCGCACGCCCTTTCCGTAGACATCGGCCACCAGCACCACGTAGTCGTCACCGGCCAGCTGCTTGGCCTTCTCGATGGCCGATTCGTTCACACCCTTCCAGTTCGGCACCATCACCAGGCCCGGGCGCTTGTCATGCTCGCCGTCGTCATAGACCAGCACGCCACTGAAGGTCGTGCCCTGATGCTTCCACTCCACCGGCTGCGTCTTCATCGCCGCCCACGCCGGCATCGCCGCCAGCCCCAGGATCACCGCCACACCGCATCGCCAACGATTCATGCGCCTGCTCCGCAAGAAAAAGGGGACGGAGGGGATTAAGCCGTAAACGCCCCTCCCGCGTCGCATTCTGCATTGGCGGCGTGACGCAGGTGTGGTTGGATACGACTTAATCCCCTCCGTCCCCTTTTTTCGCATGAATCTTGTTGATCGCTTTCTGTCTGGCCTGATCCCGCGTTTGCCTGCCGAGGATGCCCCGCAGTGGGTACATGTCCAGGGCGCCAGCGCCGAAGACCTGCAGCGCCTGCATGTGCAGTGGCCGCAGGTGCCGGGCAGCCTGGTGGAACTGCTGTCGCGCGTGGATGGCACCCACTACCGGGAGTACCCCGCGGGCAAGGTCTGCGTGCTGATGCTCGGCTCGGATGTCGAGGGCGGCGGCTATCCGTACTACCTGCGATCGGTCGCGCAGATCTTCGAGGACCAGCAGCGGTGGGACGACAGCATCCGTTCCATCTACGAAGAGTGGCTGGATGAGGAGCCGGAGATCCTGGGTGAAGGCATCGACGGTGATCTGCCGATGAGCAAGCGCCTGTGCTTCTCGCACTGCATGAACAACGGCGGCACCTCGATGCTGTACCTGGATTTCGATCCGGCACCGGGCGGCACCGTCGGCCAGGTGGTGCGCTATCTGCATGATCCGGACAGCTACGCAGTCATCGCGCCAAGCTTCGATGCGTACCTGCAGCAGCTCATTGACGGCGGTTACGCGTTCATCGACGAAGACGAATGAAGGCCGCCGAGCGTGGGCTCGGCGCTACAGTAGAGCCACGCCATGCGTGGATGAATTTCCCCGCAGGTTGCCGGCCAGCGGCCGGCACTACCCGCGTTCGATCCAGTGCAACGTGCCCGGCATGAGCGCCAGCAGGTCCGCTGCGGCCAGCTGATCCCGCGACCAGCGCCGTTCCGGCGGCTTCGGCTGCCGGGCACCGACCGAACCGTCGTAGTCGCGTACCAGCAGTCCGACGCGCGCCGCGCTTGCGGCCAGCAGGGCATCGATGCGCTGCAGCCACTGGCCGGCGTCGCCCACTGCTTCATCGCGACGTACCTGCTGATCCTGTTCATGGCGCGCTCGCTGCTCGGCCAGCGCGCGGGCGATCTTGGCTTCGCTCCAGCCCTTCCTGCGCCAGCGTTCAGCATCGCCCTTCCACTCCCGCTCGGCCCGCGACGAGGCCAGCGCAGTACCGCAATCGCAGTGCGCGGCGCTCAGCCACGGCTGCCAGCCAGGCCCGACCGCGGCCTGCAGGCTGGGCGAATCCTGCGCAAACAGGCGCCGGCCACTGCGCCGCATGATCGCGGCGGCTTCAACGTGCGATAAGGATGCGGGCAGGAACAGGGTAATGAAGGTGCACATGCGGCTATCCGAGTCCGTCCGGGGATACGCCCATGGTAACTCGCCGGGGTCAGAGCCCATTCCTGAGGAAAGGGATCCGACCCCGATCCGGCGGATCAGGCGATGCCCAACCCCGGAATCGCGCTGATGCTGTCCGGGTCAAACCCGGCCAGCTCGGCGAAATGACGGCCACGCGCCACGTAATCGCGGTAGGCACCAAAACTGGGCGCGCCCGGCGACAGCAGCACCACCCCGCCCTGCGCACCCAGCGCCGCGCGTGCAAGCGCCATCGCCTCGGGCAGATCCGACGCCGCGTGCAGACCGAAGCGGCCGGCATCGGCCAGCGGCTGCAGCATGGCATGGATGCGCGGGCCGTTGCTGCCCATGGTCACGATCTCCACCGGCGGCACGTCGTGGGCCATGTGCTGCATGAAATCGGTCCAGTCCAGGCCACGGTCGTGCCCGCCCACCAGCAGCGCGATGCGCTGCCCGGCGAAGCATTCCAGCGCGGCCAGGCTGGCATGCGGCGTGGTGCTGATCGAATCGTTGACGTAGGTCAGGCCATGGGCCACGCCAATGCGCTGCAGGCGGTTCGGCAGCGGACGGAAATCCTGCACCGCCGGTGCCAGCGCCACCGCATCCAGGCCCAGCGCTTCCAGCGCGGCCAGCACCGCGCACAGGTTGCCGCGATTGTGACGGCCCGGCAGCGGCGTGTTACGGGTATCGAACACGGCCTGCTCACCGCGATGCACGATGTCGCCCCGCATGTGCCAGCCCTGCGGCTGGTTGAACCAGACCACCTCACTCTCGGGCAGCGACAGTGCCGCCAGGTGCGGATCTGCGGCATTGAGCACGGCGATGCGCGGTGCGGCTTCAGTCACCAGCCGCAGCTTGTCCTCGATGTAACGTTGTTCGCTGCCGTGCCAGTCCAGGTGTTCCGGGAACAGGTTCAGCACCACTGCCACCTGCGGGTGGGCGCCACTGCGCGCCACTTCACCGGTCTGGTAGCTGGACAGCTCGACGGCCCAGTACTCGGGCGCCGGCTGCGGGTCCAGCACCTCCAGCAGCGGCAGGCCGATGTTGCCGACCAGTCCGGTACGGTGGCCGGCCGCGCGCAACAGGTGCGCGACCAGCGCGGTGGTGGTGCTCTTGCCCTTGGTGCCGGTCACGCACACGGTGTCGTGCACGATGCCATCGTCAGCCGCATGCTCGGCGAACCACAGCGCAGTGCCGCCGATGAAGGTGGTGCCCTGCGCTGCCGCCGCCAGCGCGATCGGCTGATAGGGACTGATGCCGGGCGATTTGATCACCACGTCGAACGCGGCCAGCGCTTCAGCGGAAGGCTCGCCACGCACGTTCAGGGCGCCCTGTGTTTCCACGCGTGCGGCCCCGACTTCGGCCGCCGGGCAGAACAGGCTCAGCGGCAGCGTGGGCAGGCGCTCACGAAGTACCGCAAACGCGGCGCGGCCCTCGCGGCCCCAGCCCCACAGCGCGACGCGCTTTCCTTCAAGCTTCGAAATCTTCACGCACCCGGTCCCACAGCGCAGCCGGAACGCGGTGCTCGCCCTGCAGCTGCAGCAGCGGCGCCAGTTCCAGTTCGGCGGCATCCAGCTGCGGCTGGATTTCATTGCAGAAGCGCTTCACCAACAGGTCTTCCTTCCATTCCGGGCGCTGCGCCAAGGTCGCCATCGCCGAACGCGATTCGCGGCCTTCGCCCACGCACTCGAACGGCTTGTGGTCCTGGAATTCCAGCAGCGCGTCGAAGCCACCGGCCTGTTCGGCATCGTCCAGCAGGTTGCGGCCAAAGATGCGCACCAGGCGCGTCTTGGGCATGAACGGGGCCAGCGCCAGGAAGACGAAATGGCACTTCGGGCAGACGCCGCACCAGCGGTTCACCGGGCGCTCGCCGAGGATGTGGAAATTGCGGTTGCAGCTGGAGAAGTGCGCATCGTAGAAATCGGTCTTGGCGAACTGGCGGGCCACCGCCAGCTCGGACATCGGGCGCAGCAGCGAGTAGTACTGCAGGTCCGCCGCCACGTACTTCCGCACATGGCTGCCGAACGCCTGCTCGCAGGCCCAGCCCTTGGACCACTGGTGATTCACTTCGCCGGTGCCCGGAATCTGGCTGCCGTAGCTGGCCGAACGCTCGTTGGAGAACACGACCTGGTCCACGCCGTGCAGCAACGCGGCCAGCACCATGATTGCCGAGTTCACCACCGTCACCGGGATATGGCCGTTCCAGGCGCCCTGGCGGTTCAACTCGAACAGTTCCGGCGCCAGCGTGCGGCCCAGGTTCAATGTCGGCAGGCCGGTGCGCTCAGCGCACGCACGGATCAGCTGCGAGCCACCGATCCAGGTCACGGTCTCGTCCACGCCGGCACGGCGCAGCGCTTCGATGCTCACCAGCGAATCCTTGCCGCCGCCGATGGCCACCAGCGCGTGCGGCCGCAGACCCAGCGCCGGCGCCTGCACGGCCTCGCCCTGCACCGGCAACCGGAAGCGGCCGCGCAGGTTCAGGCCGTTGCGGTAGGCGAATTCGCCCAGGCCATTGAGGTAAATGGTCTCCACCAGTGCGGCGGTATCGGCATCGATGCTGTAACTGTCGATGCTGACCGTATCCGGTACGCCGGCCTTGTAGTAGCTGACGCCGGCAATCAGGTGCAGCAGCTGCAGCGCACGCTGCACGGCGGCGGCGCGCGCCTCGTCCAGCGCGAACGGGGCACCGGGCACGGTGATGGTTTCCACCATCTCCGGGCCGTCGTCGAAGGCGTAGACCAGCCGGGCCACGCCGGTATCCGCTGCGAAGTCGCAACGGACGAAGCGGAAGCGGGAAACCTGGTGTTTGTCGAAAGCAGTCATGGTGTATCCGGTCAGGCACGGGCCCGCGCGAGGGCGCGGGGCGTGTCGGTGGGCGGGTGCAGGGCGCGCATGGTGATCATTCGATCACGTCTTCGCGCGGCAACATCCGCTGGTTGTAGGTGTTGGCCATCACATAGCCGTAGGCACCGGCATCTGCGATCAGCATCACGTCGTCCGGCGCGGTGGACACCGGCAGCTTGCGGCGCTTGCCGAACACATCGCTGGATTCGCAGATCGGGCCGACCACATCGAACGCCGCTTCGGCATAACCGCCCTGGCGGCTGAGGTTCTCGATGTCATGCCAGGCGTCGTACAGCGCCGGGCGCATCAGTGCGTTCATGCCGGCGTCCAGGCCGACACGGCGCACGCCGTCCTTTTCCACCACCTGGGTGGCATGGGTCAGCAGCACGCCCGATTCGGCCACCAGGTAGCGGCCCGGCTCGATCGCCAGGCGGAATGCCGGGTGCAGCGCCTTGACCTCGGCCAGGCCCTCGGCCCAGGCGTCCAGGTCGAAGGGTTCGTCTTCGTCGCTGTACGGAATCGGCAGGCCGCCCCCGATATCGATGGTCTGTACGCTGCCGATGCGGCGGGCGAAACCGGCCAGCTCATCGCACATCAGGCGCCAGTGCTGCGCGGTTTCCACGCCGCTGCCCAGGTGCGCATGCAGGCCCACCACGCGGCTGCCCAGTTCGGTGGCCGCGCGCACGAACTCGTCGACGCGGGCGATCGGCAGGCCGAACTTGGACTCCTTGCCACCGGTACGGACCTTGGCGTGGTGGCCCTCGCCCCGGCCCAGATCGACGCGCAGCCACAGCTCGCGGTTGCGGAACAGGTCCGGCCAGCGCTGCAGCGCTTCCACGTTGTCGACGGTCACGGTCACGCCCAGCGCGAACGCCGCCTCGTACTCGCTGCGCGGGCAGAAGCTGGGGGTGAACAGCACGCGCTTGGGCGACAGTTCCGGCAGGTGCTGGAACACATGCTTCAGCTCGCCGTGCGACACGCACTCCAGGCCGAAGCCTTCGGCTTCCAGCAGCTGCAGGATGGCCGGGTGGCTGTTGGCCTTGATCGCATAGTAGCGCTGGTCGATCGGCTTGATTGCGGCCAGTGCACGGGCGCGGGCGCGCACCGTCGGCAGGTGGTAGACGTAGCGTGGCGTACCGGCATCGGCCAGCTGCAGCAGGTGCGCACGCTGGCCGCGCCACCACGGCGTGCCGCGCGGGCGCACGGTGCCGGCAATCTCGCGCCAGCGCGGGCCGAACACTTCGGTCTCCTCCACCGGCATCGCGCCGCTGTCGATCAGCTCTGCGTGCAGGATCGGCAGCAGGCCATCGGCATCGGCCTCGTCGATGACGAAGGTCAGGTTCAGGTCGTTGGACGACTGCGAGATCATGTGCACGCGCTCGCGGCCGAAGGTGGCCCACACGTCCGACAGCTTGTGCAGCAGCGAGCGCATGCCGCGGCCCACCAGGGTGATCGCCGCGCACGGCACGATCACCTTCACCTTGCAGATCTGCGACAGGTCGGCCGACAGCGCGGCCAGCACATCGGTGTTGACCAGGTTCTCGGACGGGTCCAGCGACACGGTGACGTTGGTCTCGGCCGAACCGATCAGGTCCACCGACAGGCCGTGCTTCTTGAACAGGTTGAACACATCGGCCAGGAAGCCGACCTGCTGCCACATGCCGATGCCTTCCATCGACACCAGCACGATGCCGTTGCGGCGGCTGATCGCCTTCACCCCCGGCACCGGTGCGGCGCTGCCATCGATGCTGGTGCCCGGCAGTTCCGGGCGCTCGGTATCGAGGATGGCCATCGGCACGCCGGCATCGCGGCACGGCTTGATCGAGCGCGGGTGAAGCACCTTGGCGCCGGTGGTGGCGATTTCCTGTGCTTCGTAATAGTCCAGGCGGGTCAGCAGGCGCGCGTCCGGCACGTCCCTGGGATTGGCGCTGAACATGCCCGGCACATCGGTCCAGATCTCCACCCGGCTGGCGCCGAGCAGCGCACCGAAGTACGCCGCCGAGGTATCCGAGCCACCACGGCCGAGGATGGCGGTACCGCCATCGGCATGCCGCGAAATGAAGCCCTGGGTGATCAGCAGGCGGGTCGGCTGCGCGCGGAAGCGCTGCACCCACTCCGCATCTGCGCGCCACTGGCAGTTCACCGACAGGCGCTGCGACCAGTCGCTCTGGTTCGGCTGCGGCGGCATCGCGTCCAGCCACTGGCGGGCATCCATCCAGCCCATGTCCAGGCCCGAGGCGCGCAGGTAGGCCGCGCCCAGGGTGGAGGACAGCAGCTCGCCCTGGCCCAGCACTTCGGCCTGCCAGTCGAGCGGACGGGTGGCTGCACGCGCATCGTCGAGCAGGCCCTGCAGCGCGGCCAGCCGTTCGGCCAGCACCTCGCGACCCAGGCCGAGTTCGGCCAGGAAGCCTTCATGGCGTTCGACCAGCGCTGCCACGCGGTCCCGGCTATCGGGCGCGCCGTCGGCAATCGCGGTCAGTTCGTTGGTGACCCCGGACAGCGCCGATACCACCACCAGCACGCGCGAGCCGGTCTCTTCCGCGCGTTTTTTCGCCAGCTTCCCGATCGTGTCCCAGCGGTGACGACGCGACACCGAAGTGCCGCCGAACTTCAGTACGATCCAACGATCGACAAGGGGGGAAGCTGACATGGATTGGCTATGTAGAATGTGGGGAAGCCGCCCTCGGGGGCGGAACCTTTGATTCTAAGCGCAATATCCCCGTAGATGGCCGTCCTCCGTTACCTGCAGCTCGATGTCTTCGCCGCCCGCCCCGGCACCGGCAACCCGCTGGGCGCCATCCTGGACACCGACGGGCTCTCCAGCCGCCAGATGCAGGCCCTGGCTACCTGGCTGAACCTCTCAGAGACGGTGTTCTTCCTGCGCCCCACCGCGCCCGGCGCCGATTACCACATCCGCATCTTCACCCCGACCCGCGAGCTGGCGTTTGCCGGCCACCCCAGCGTCGGCGCCGCCTGGGCGGCGGTGACCTGCGGCCTGGCCCAGCCTCGCGACGGCGCCCTGCTGCAGCAGTGCGTGGCAGGGTTGCTGCCAGTACGGGTGAGCGGCCCGGCCGAGGCACTGGAGATCCAGCTGGCCAGCCCGCCGGCACGGCAACTGGACACGGCCGCGGACGGAGCACCCGAAACACTGCTGGCCCTCGCCGCCAACGGGCACGTGCCCGAACTCTGGGACAACGGCGCGCGCTGGTGGCTGTTGCCGCTACGCGACGCCGCCGCCGTACGCGGGCTGGCACCGGACATGGCCGCGCTGGCCGCCTGGAGTCTCGCCACCGACGCTACAGGCCTGGCCGTCTTCGCCGACGAGGCCAGCTCCGACCACACCCGCGTGGTGCGTGCCTTCTGCCCCGCTGATGCGCCCGCCGTGCCCGAGGATCCAGTGACCGGCAGTGCCAATGCGCTGATAGGCGCCTGGCTGCGGCAGCGGAATGCCCTGCCCGGCCGCGAGGGCCGCTACGTGGCCAGCCAGGGCCGCGAAGTGGGCCGCGATGGCCGCGTGCAGGTGCAGGTCGACGCGCAGGGCGCGGTGTGGATCGGCGGCCAGGTGCAGCCGGTCATCGACGGCCAGATCCGTTGGCTGTAGAGCCGAGCCCACGCTCGGCTGCTTCTTCTCACACCCCGACACAGCCGAGCATGGGCTCGGCTCTACAACCGCGCGTTAAGCTGCGCGCCAACCGATCCTGGAGTTTCGCCCCGATGACCACCCGCCGTTTCCTGCAGCTGGATGTGTTCTCCCCGCGCGCCGGCGCTGGCAACCCGCTGGCCGTGGTACTCGATGCCGACGGCCTGGACGACGCCAGCATGCAGGCGATCGCGCGCTGGACGCGTCTGCCCGAGACCACCTTCGTGTTCCCGCCCCAGGCAGCCGGTGCCAGCTACCGGCTGCGCATGTTCAGCCCGCAGAAGGAAGTGCCGTTCGCCGGCCACCCCAGCGTCGGCACCGCGCATGCGGTGCTGCAGGTGGGCCTGGCCGGAGCGGTTGACGGTGTGCTGGTGCAGGACGGCATTGCCGGCGCGCTGCCGCTGCGCGTCAGCGGTGAGGGTACGCAACAGCGCATCGCCATCCGCACCCCGCGCGCGCAGCTGGCCGAAACTGCCGAGGCCTGCGATCCACGCCTGCAGGCTGCACTGAGGGGCTGGCCGCTGGGTTCGTTGCCGCCGGCGCGCATGCAGGGCGGGCGTAGCTGGTGGGTGGTGCAGGTGGCCGATGAAGCCGCGTTGCGCGCCCTGCAACCCGACTGGGATGCGGTGGCCGCACTGGCCGAGTCCACCGACAGCATGGGCGTGTTCGCCTATGCCTTCAGCGATGGCGGTGAGGGATTCGATCTGGCCGTGCGTGCCTTCGTCGGCAACGGTCGCCGCTTCGAGGACGCCGCCTCGGGTGCGGCCAATGCGGTGCTTGCCGCATGGCTGGACCTGCGCGACGCGCTGCCGCGTGGGCGGACGCCGTTCGAAGTCAGCCAGGGCCGCGAAGTCGGCCATGACGCGCGCCTGACCCTGCTGGTCGATGAGGATGGCGAGGTATGGTCAGGCGGCCAGGTGCAGACCGTCATCACCGGCACCATCGATTGGTAAAGGGACACTGTAGAGCCGAGCCCGCGCTCGGTTGCTCTCCGGCCAGATCACGGGAGCTGCAGAAGCCGAGCATGGGCTCGGCTCTACAGATGCGTCGGCTCAGCCCAGTTCGGCTTCCAGGCTGATCGGCACCGCACTGAGCGCCTTGGACACCGGGCAGTTCTGCTTGGCGTCATCGGCAATGGCGCGGAACTGCGTCGCGTCGATGCCAGGCACCACCGCCTTTACCTTCAGCCGGATCTGCGACAGCTGCGGGCCGCCTTCCATCGACAGGTCGACCTTGGCTTCGGTGTCCAGCGAGGCCGGGGTAAAGCCAGCCTCGCCGAGCTTGGCCGACAGCGCCATGGTGAAACAGCCGGCATGTGCGGCGGCAATCAGCTCTTCTGGATTGGTGCCCTTTTCGTCGCCGAAGCGGCTGTTGAAGCCGTAGCGGGTGTTGTCCAGCAGTCCACTCTGCGGCGTGCTCAGCTGCCCCTTGCCCGACTTCAGATCGCCTTCCCAGTGCGCGGTGGCGTGTCGCGAGATTCCCATTGTGCTGCTCCTGCGTGGCGGTGATGAACGGCCACCCTCGCATGCCACGCGTTAGCCCTGCGTCGCTCCGCCGCACGCCCCACGTCGCCCCCGACCCCGGAAGATGGACACTTCCTCGCCAGCGCGCAACGCATTTTCCTCTTGTTTTCAGTGGTTTCGCGCAGTGCACCAATGGGCAGGCGGCGGGCTTCGAGCACGCTGACACGCCCCCAGCCCCCACCGCCGGCCATGTACTGAATCGGCCTGGATATGAAAAAACATGCACTTTCCGCGCTTCGGGCTATTGGCGGCGCCCAAGAGTTGCCCTACATTGCGCTTGCCGACGGGGTTCGGCGCCGACCAAACAACCAACCGTTCACGGAACAGGAAACCATGGCAAAGACCGCTAAGAAGGCTGCCCCGAAGAAGGCAGTGAAGAAAGTCGCGACGAAGGCAGCCGCCAAGCCGGCCGCTCCGAAGCCGATCAAGGAAGTGCTGACCAAGTCCGGCCTGGTTGCACACATCGCTGAAGCCTCCGGCGTCGTCGCCAAGGACGTCCGCGCTGTGCTGGCCTCGCTGGAAAGCGCCGTCGCCTCCTCGGTGCACAAGAAGGGCGCTGGCTCGTTCACCCTGCCGGGCCTGCTGAAGATCACCACCGTCAATGTGCCGGCCAAGCCGAAGCGCAAGGGCATCAACCCGTTCACCAAGGAAGAGCAGTGGTTCGCTGCCAAGCCGGCCACCACCAAGCTGAAGGTGCGTCCGCTGAAGAAGCTGAAGGACGCCGCGCTGTAAGCGCGCGCCCCAACGCGGATTGCAACGGGACGGCTCTGGCCGTCCCGTTTTTTTTTTGCGCGCTTCCCGCGCCATGCGTGGATGCGCCGCCCCGGGGCCATCCGCAACACAGCGTTGCCGCATATCGGGAAACGACCGCTCAGGCCCGCCGTCACTGGCAGGCGCGCCCTGTGCAGGCCCCGGAACGTACCGGGTGGAACACTGCGTGCAGCGGTGGCCGTCGCCGCCGGCCGTGGCCTTGCCTATGGTGGGCACATCCTCCACAGCTACGGCGAGCACATCCTCATGGCCAGCCCCTCCACCCGCTACCGGATCTCGGTGACCCCCATCGAAAAGGACGGGTTGCAGTGCGCCGGGCGCTGCACCATCGAACTGGAACATCGCGCCAGCCGAGACCTCATGCGCCTGCTGGAAGCGGCGCCGCGCACCGCTGGCGTCAGCGGCGACGAGCGCGCGACCCTGGTGATCGCCACCCAGCTGCTGCGCGACATCGTGCAGCGCCACGCCGAAACAGAAGGCCATGCCCTGGCCGCCATCGCCGCGCAGGTGCTGCCGGCGCTGGATGCACTGGAACAGCTGCCCTCCTCCCGCTGATCGCCGCACAGCCGATACACTGCCTCCTTCCGTTCGCCTCGGGGAGGAGGCTGGCATGCGCAGGTTCCTGATACTGATCGCACCACTGGTGCTGCTGGCCTGCTCCAGGCCGCCATCGCAATCCGACGCAGCGGATGCCGCACCGCCGGTAGCGGCCAGGACGACTGCCAGCACGAAGCCACAGACCGCCGCAGCAAGCGATGCAGCGGCTGCGCGGGCCATCGATGTTGATCCCCTGTTTGCCGCCGTCGCGGCCGACGCCGAGCTGCCCGCGGCCATGCTCAACGCGTATGTCATGGCCCTGCTCAATCGCGATCGCAAGGCCGCCGACGCCGCGTGGACTTTCCCGCCCAGCGATGCCCGGCGCGCTGACGATGCCGCATTGCGCCAGCTGACGGACGTACGCAGCCTGCGCCTGACCAGCGAGCTGCCGATCGCGCGCGACGGCCACCAGCCGCCTCAGCTGCTGGAGGTTCCGGTGCGGATCCGCGCGGTGACTCCTGAGGGCACCTTCCGCTTCGGCGGCTGGTACCGGGTGCAACCCAGCGCCGACGGCAGCGCCTGGCAGATCCAGTCGGCACAACTGCGGCCATCGCTGGACTGAACCGTTGCGGCGGCATGCACGCGCGATTCAGCCGGCAAGGCTACTCTTTGAACCATCCATTCCGCATCCATCGGTCTCTGCCATGCGCCTGCGTTCCCTGATGACCCGCCTCGCGGCCTCCACCGTGCTGATCGCCGCTGCAATCGGCGCCCAGGCTGCGCCTTCCATTTCCGGCCGGGAACTGTCGGTCGGTGCCAGCGACGTACAGCAGTACCTTGATGGCAGCTTCCCGCGCACGCAGGACGCGCTCGGCGGCCTGATCGCCCTGACGATGAGCCACCCGCAGCTGAGCCTCCCGGCCGGCGAGCGCTTGAACCTTGGCATGGACGTGGCACTGGCCACTGCCGGTGGCAATCCGGCCAAACTGGGTACGGTGAAGCTCAGCAGCGGCCTGCGCTACGACGCGCAGACCCAGGGGTTCCACCTGCAGCAGCCGAGCGTGGATGACTTCACCCCGGCCAACCAGGGCGGTCGTCTCGACTCCCGTACCCGCGGCCTGCTCAACGCCTGGCTGAGCGACTACGCCCAGCGGGAGCCGATCTACAAGCTGGACCCGGCCGTGGCCGGCATGCTCGGCGCCCTGCAGGTGCAGTCGGCACAGGTGAAGAACGGCAAGCTGGTGGTCACCTTCAACCAGAACCTGGGCAACCTGGTGCCAGCGGGCCTGCTGGGCAAATAAGGTAGTGCCGGCCGCTGGCCGGCACGCGTCTCACTTGCGTGCCGGCCAGGGGCCGGCACTACCGGCAAGGCATCACGCGGCAAGTGCTTTTACCACCGCCTCGCTGAAGGCCGGAATGTCATCCGGCTTGCGGCTGGTGATCACGTTGCCGTCGACCACCACCTCGGCATCGCGCCAGTTCGCCCCCGCATTGGTCAGATCCTGCTGCAGGGACGGCCAGGACGTCAGCGCGCGGCCATCGGCGAGGCCACTGTTGATCAGCAGCCACGGGCCATGGCAGATCGCCGCCACAGGCTTGCCTGCTTCGTCTACTGCGCGGACAAAGCCGAGTACAGCCTCGTCGGTACGCAGCGTGTCCGGATTGATGACCCCTCCCGGCAGCACCAGGGCATCGAAGCTGGCCGGATCGGCCTCATCCAGCGGAATATCCACTGCAACGGCGTCGCCCCAGTTCTTCTCTTTCCAGCCCTTGATCGTCGCCTCCTTTGCAGGCGACACGACGCTGACGCGCGCGCCTTCGGCTTCCAGCAGCCGCTTGGGTTCGGTCAGTTCGGACTGTTCAAAGCCGTGGGTGGCAAGGATGGCAATCTGCTTGCCCTTCAATCGTTCTGCCATGGGTGCACTCCGGTTGGGGGTGCCGACAGAATGGAAGAACGGCCCTTGCAGGGCAGTGACCCTGCCGTGCACGGCAGGTGGAGAGCTCCAGGTGGTGCCGGCCGCTGGCCGGCACCTGCATCGCGCCATGCCGGCCAGCGGCCGGCCCTACCCGGTACCGGTCAGCGCTTGGGCTGCAGCATGGTGCCGGTGCACTTGGGCGAGCCGCAGCGGCACTCCCAGATCTTCTTCAGCTTGGCAGTGTGACGCTCGGCCAGAGTGATGCCGTAGTTGTAGGTCAGTTCCTCGCCGGGCGTGATGTCACGCAGCGCCTCGATGAACACCTTGTCACCGCGGCTGTCGCCGTCCTCGTCTTCCTCGATCACGGCCTCGCAATTCGGCTCGCAGCTGTGGTTGATCCAGCGCGCGTCATTGCCTTTGTAGTTGGCATCGATCACCCAGTCGTCGTTGAGGGTGAACAGGAAGGTGTGGCCGCTTTCGACGTCGCCGCTGTCATCGGCATCAACATCGCCGTGGCTGCGCAGCAGGCCCTTGTACTGGATCACGCGCTCGCCCTGCTTGATCGGGGCCACGGCGAACACGCCGTTGCCATGGATGGCGGACTTGCGGGCTTGGATCTTCTTCGGCATCGGCACGGGCTGTTTGCAGCGGATGGAACCTGGATTCTCGCCCATTCCGGGTGATTGCGAAAATCACCCGGGTAGCGCAGCATGGCGCCCCGGCAACGGCCCGGCGCGTCCTCCCGCCCGGCCCAGCGCCGGCTGAATGCCCGGGTTGGATGGCAGCGAATAAAAGCGTACAATTTCAGTCCGCTTTAAGAACCACTCGCATCCCCATGTTGCGTGTCACCAAGCTCACCGATTACGCCACCGTGGTACTGACCGTGCTTGCCGCCCGTCCGGGCGAGGTGCTCAGTGCCACCGAGCTGGCCGAATTCACCGGCCTGGAGCCGCCCACCGTCAGCAAGGTGCTCAAGCCACTGGCCCAGGCCGGCCTGGTCGAAGGCCTGCGCGGTGTCCGTGGCGGCTACCGCCTGACCCGCCCGGCCATCGAGATCTCGCTGTTCGAAGTGGTCGAAGCGATGGAAGGGCCGCTGGCCCTGACCGAATGCAGCCACGACCACCACCAGTGCGGCATGGCGCCCAAGTGCGGCGCGCGCAGCAGCTGGCGGCTGATCAACGACGTGGTCTCCGAGGCCCTGCGCGATGTCACCCTCGCCCAGATCCTGCCCCCTCTCCCCCTTGCCGATGACGAACAGCGCCGCACCATCGCTGTCGACGTCGTCTCCTGATCCGCAGGCAGCCCCCCATGGCCACCGAAACCATCGAAAACGTCGCCCACGACGACACCCCCAACCGCGAGATCCACGAGCAGCTCGGCCGCAAGTATTCGGCCGGCTTCATCACCGAGATCGAGTCGGACTCCCTGCCGCCGGGCCTGGACGAGGACACCATCCGTGCCCTGTCGGCCAAGAAGGACGAGCCGGAGTGGATGACGCAGTGGCGCCTGGACGCCTACCGCCACTTCCTGACCATGCCGATGCCGGACTGGGCCAAGCTGGAGATCGCCCCGATCGACCTGCAGGCGCTCAGCTACTACTCCGCGCCGAAGGGCCCGAAGTACGCCTCGCTGGATGACGTGCCCAAGGAGCTTCTGGACACCTACGACAAGCTGGGCGTGCCGCTGCACGAGCGCGCCAAGCTGGCCGGCGTGGCGGTGGATGCGGTGTTCGACTCGGTGTCGGTCGGTACCACCTTCCGCAAGGAACTGGCCGAGAAGGGCATCATCTTCTGCTCGATGTCCGAGGCCATCAAGGAGCACCCGGAGCTGGTCCGCCAGTACCTGGGCACCGTGGTGCCGGTGGGCGACAACTACTTCGCCGCGCTCAATTCGGCGGTGTTTTCCGATGGCAGCTTCGTGTTCATTCCCAGGGGCGTGCGCTGCCCGATGGAGCTGAGCACCTACTTCCGCATCAACGCCGGCCACACCGGCCAGTTCGAGCGCACCCTGATCGTGTGTGAGGACAAGGCCTACGTGTCCTACCTGGAAGGCTGCACCGCGCCGATGCGCGACGAGAACCAGCTGCACGCCGCAGTGGTCGAGCTGGTCGCGCTGGAAGATGCGGAGATCAAGTACTCCACCGTGCAGAACTGGTACCCGGGCGACGAGAACGGCGTCGGCGGCATCTACAACTTCGTCACCAAGCGTGCCGAATGCCGTGGCGCGCGCAGCAAGGTCACCTGGACCCAGGTCGAAACCGGCTCGGCGATCACCTGGAAGTACCCGTCCTGCGTGCTGCTGGGCGACGACTCGGTCGGTGAGTTCCACTCCGTAGCGCTGACCCATCACCGCCAGCAGGCCGACACCGGCACCAAGATGATCCACGTTGGCAAGCGCACCAAGAGCAAGATCGTCAGCAAGGGCATCAGCGCCGGCCGAGGCCAGAACACCTACCGCGGCCTGGTGCGGGTGGACCGCAACGCCGATGGCGCGCGCAACTACACCCAGTGCGATTCGCTGCTGATCGGCAAGCAGTGCGGCGCCCACACCTTCCCCTACATCGAGGTGAAGAACCCGGGCGCCACCGTCGAGCACGAGGCCACCACCTCCAAGATCTCCGACGACCAGCTGTTCTACTGCCGCGCCCGTGGCATCAGCCAGGAAGACGCGGTGTCGATGATCGTCGACGGCTTCTGCAAGCAAGTGTTCCGCGAACTGCCGATGGAGTTCGCGGTGGAAGCCAAGAAGCTGCTGGAAGTCTCGCTGGAAGGTTCGGTGGGCTGACCGCCCGCCCCTGCCCCTCGCAAACGCATTCTCTTTACCGGCGGGCCGCGGCCCGCCCCACGGAAATCCCCACCATGCTGAAGATCGAAAACCTCCACGCCCGCATCGGCGACAAGGAAATCCTCAAGGGCCTGTCGCTGGACGTCCAGCCGGGCCAGGTGCACGCCATCATGGGCCCGAACGGCGCCGGCAAGTCCACCCTGGGCAATGTCCTGGCCGGCCGCGAAGGCTACGAAGTGACCGAAGGCAGCGTGCAGTTCGACGGCGTCGACCTGCTGGAGCAGGACCCGGAAGCGCGCGCCGCTGCCGGCCTGTTCCTGGCGTTCCAGTACCCGGTGGAGATCCCGGGCGTGAACAACACCTACTTCCTGCGCGCGGCACTGAACGCCCAGCGCAAGGCACGCGGTGAGGAGGAACTCGATTCCATGCAGTTCCTCAAGCTGGTGCGCCAGAAGCTGGCCGTGCTGCACCTGAAGGACGAACTGCTGCACCGTGGCGTCAACGAAGGCTTCTCCGGTGGCGAGAAGAAGCGCAACGAGATCTTCCAGCTGGCCGTGCTGGAACCGAAGCTGGCGATCCTGGACGAAACCGACTCGGGCCTGGACATCGATGCACTGAAGAGCGTGGCCGATGGTGTCAACGCACTGCGCGCTGCTGATCGCTCGTTCTTGGTCATCACCCACTACCAGCGCCTGCTGGACTACATCAAGCCGGACGTGGTGCACGTGCTGGCCGATGGCCGCATCGTCAAGACCGGTGGCCCGGAACTGGCCCTGGAACTGGAAGCGCACGGCTATGATTTCCTGAAGGACCGGGTCGTGCCCGAGGCGGCGGTCTGATGAGCGCCTTGCTTGATTCGATGGCCCAGGCCTTCTGCGGCAGCGATGCGCGCCGCGAAGTGCTGGATGCGGCCCTGCGTGACGGCCTGCCGGCCGCCCGCAACGAGGCTTGGAAGTACACCTCGCTGCGGCAGCTGGAACGCCGTGCGTTCGCTGCGGCACCGCTGCAGGGCCCGGCGCTGGACGCCGCCCTGCTGGAGGACATTCCGGCACCGCGCCTGGTGTTCGTCAATGGCCGCCTGGATGCCGCACTGAGCGACGTGCAGGCCCTGCCGGCCGGCGTGCAGCTGCAGCCGCTGTCGGCCGCACTGGCCGCTGGCGAAGACGCCGTGCGTTTCCTTGGCCGCCGCTACGAGCGCAGCGAGGAGATCTTCGCCCGCCTGAATGCTGCCCTGGCCGATGAAGGCGTGGTGCTGCGCGTGGATGAAGGCGTGCAGGTCGACGTGCCGCTGCAGCTGGTGTTCGCCAGCGTCGCCGGTGACACCGACCTGGCCTGGCATCACCGCCACCTGATCGAACTGCGTGCCGGCGCCAGCTTGGGCGTAGTCGAGCATCGCTTCAGCGTGGGCGACTCCGCCCACCTGGACAATACCGTGCTGCATGCCCATGTCGCCCGCGATGCCGTGCTCAAGCACGCCCGCGTGCAGGCCGGCGGCGCGCGCCAGACCAGCTTCCTGCGCACCGACGCGGTGCTGGCCCGCGACGCGCAGTACCACCGCGTGGACCTGGAACTGGGCGCCGCGCTCAGCCGCCATGAACTGAACGTGCGCCTGGAAGGCGACAATGCCCAGCTGACCGCCAACGGCGTGCTGCTTGGCAATGGCCGCCGCCACGTCGAAACCCGCCTGGGTATCGACCACATCGCACGCGATACCGTCTGCGAACTGCTGTGGCGCGGCGTCGCCGCCAACCGCAGCCGCGTGGTGTTCCATGGTGGCATCCAGATCCGCGAAGGCGCCGATGGCACCGACGCGAACCTGTCCAACAAGAACCTGCTGCTGTCGGCCGATGCCGAGATCGACACCCAGCCGACGCTGGTGATCGACGCCGATGAAGTGAAGGCCGCGCACGGCGCGACCGTCGGCCAGCTCGACGCCAACGCGTTGTTCTACCTGCGCTCGCGCGGCCTGCCGCAGGCACAGGCGCAGGCACTGCTGAGCGCCGCGTTCTGCCACGAGCCGCTGAAGATCCTGCCCGACGCGCTGCGTGCGCAGCTGGCACGTCGCCTGGACAAGGCACTGGCCGAGGCGGGTGTGGCATGAACCTGTCCACGCCGCGCCCGATCGAAGAACGCACCGGCGCCCCCGACTGGGACCGCGTCCGCCTCGACTTCCCGCTGCTGATGCGTGAAGTGCACGGCAAGCCGCTGGTCTATTTCGACAATGCCAACACCGGCCAGAAGCCGGTGCAGGTGATCGGCGCGGTGGACGAGTTCTACCGCCGCTACAACGCCAACGTCAGCCGCGCGGTGCATGCACTGGGCAGCGAAGCCACCGACGCCTACGAGGGTGCGCGCAACACGCTGGCGCGCTTCCTCAACGTGCGGCCCAGCGACCTGGTGCTGTGCAGTGGTACCACCTTCGCCATCAACCTGGTGGCCTACTCGTGGGCGCTGCCTCGACTGAAGGCCGGCGACGTGATCCTGATCACGCGCATGGAGCACCACGCCAACATCGTGCCGTGGCAGCTGGTCGCGCAGCGTACCGGCGCCACCATCCGCGTGGCCGAGATCACGCCTGACGGCGCACTCGATCTGGATGCGCTGCGCGCGGCGATGACCCCGGAGGTCAAGCTGCTGGCCGTCACCCACGTCTCCAACGTGCTGGGCACGGTCAACCCGGTGCGCGAGATCTGCCGCGAAGCGCGCAAGCGCGGCATCATCACCGTGGTCGATGGCTCGCAGGCCGTGCCGCACCGCAAGGTCGATGTCGCCGCGATCGGCTGCGACTTCTACGCCATCACCGGCCACAAGATGTGCGGCCCGACCGGCACCGGTGCATTGTGGGCCCGCCGCGAGCACCTGGACGCGATGCCGCCGTTCCTCGGCGGTGGCGAGATGATCAAGGAAGTCAGCTTCGACGGCACCGTGTTCAACGATGCCCCGCACAAGTTCGAAGCCGGCACCCCGAACATCGCCGGTTTCATCGGCCTGGGTGTGGCTGCCGACTACCTGCACCAGCTTGGGCAGGAGAACGTGGAAGCACGCGAAGCCGAACTGCTGGCGCACTTCACCGAAGAGCTGCGCCGCGTCGACGGCCTGCGCATCATCGGCGAAGCACCGGAGAAGGCTGCGGTGGTCTCGTTCCTGATCGACGGTGCGCATGCCCATGATTTGGCGACCCTGCTCGACCTGGAAGGCGTGGCCGTGCGCTCGGGCCAGCACTGCGCACACCCGCTGCTGCAGTACTTCGGCGTCGCGGCTACCTGCCGCGCCTCGCTGGCGTTCTACAACACGCATGCCGAGATCGAGCGGTTCATGACCGCACTAACCAAGGTGCGGAAGCTGCTGGGCTGAGGATTCGCCAGAATCAGGGAACTACGAGAACGCCGCAGGGAACTGCGGCGTTTTTTATTGCGCGCTGGACGCAAGCAAGCAGAGGCGTAACGGGGAAATGCTGAGTGATGCCAGGAACGGGCAATCTCACCCTAATGCCGATCCATCCATCATCAACGGCCTTGAGACACCGTCTTCTACATGCCAACAAGCATGGATACCCCGGAGGCAATCAAGAAAACGTACATCATCACGACGCCCCTCAACACCCACCGTTCCCCCTGATGGAGCGTCTGCCCTTTGGAAGTAAGGGCAAGCACTGCAATACCGCGCAAGCACCTAAGCCACCAATCAACCTTGGTGATTCCGACTGCAGCGAGTACTTCCGGCCGTTCACGCTCGATTTTCAGCAACATCCTGTGAGCCGCAAATGCGTTTATCCACATGGCACCTAGAATGATGGAAGCCCAAATGGGGAAGCTCTCAACAAGGCTTTTCATCGTTCTTCACCCTGGCTACGCGCTATAAAAATCGTCAAACACGCTCCGCAGATCAAATCATTCCGCAATTTCTGCAATACGGCAAACCCCTCCACCCACATCCGCCTCAACCTTGACGTGGAGATTATTCGTAAAATACACATCCCCATGGCAAACCACTCGGACACTGCTCTCGTAGTAAGTTAAAAGAAGTGAGGAATCAGTAGCGACCTCAGGCTTCACAACCCTGCTTTCACCGACAGGAATTGATCCTACGCCTACCACACCACCGCCAACCTCCAAGCTGACGTCATAAATCACCTCCCTTCCAACATTCTTTACAACAATCACCGGATCCGACAACCAATCACAACCTTGCAACCCCAGCGAAAGAACCACAGCAGCCAGGCATGAGTGGATTCGACCACTCCACGCGGTTGAGTGCTCAGCATCCAACTTGCAGTTCGCCATTTCTTGCAGCCTCCGAACGTTGAAACGACTTCCTGTGCGACTGCCGGAGCCACACAAGCCACGGCCCCACCGCGAGTACCACCCGAATCAACAGCAAACAGAGCCATTCATGGCTTAGTCCCAATTCCATATGCCGCGGGTGACGGAAAAGCCTGCGGAGCATGCCGAACAATCACCGGCGTTGCAGGCCCTTTGAAGCTACTCCATCACATAGCGCCCGCACACCCAATCTTCTACGTAGCAATCAGCTATGGATTCGATGCGTTCAATGGCGCAAGAAGCCCCTTGACGTACCCACCGAGACCAACTACGTCCTCAGCTGTACCAATCAGGTCCCGTCGCATCATCTTCTCGACATGCTCTACACCACCAAGTCGCGCGACAACATCCGCAAGGAAAGTGACATCTCCCGCAAATAACGTCACGTCCTGATCCAGCTTTACAACCCAGCGACCATCACGCGAAAACAAGAAATGATCACGCATGAAGTTCCCATCTTCCAACCAGTAGGAGCGCAGGCCGTCCAGACCTCGCTCAATTTCCACGGGGTTTCCGCCGTCGGAGCTCTCTGAACATCGAACCGCGCACATCGCGATATCTGCAAAGTGCTCCGAAAGTGCGCTCAACCACGCCACCCAAACATCATTCGGAGCAAAATCCTCATACAGGTTGCGATCAAACGCCATCCCAGCCCAGTCTTCCCGGAGGAGAGGGAGATCCGGAGGGTTAGAGTTTGAGAGAGATGCCGCAATGAAATCTGGCCAGCAACATGTATTTTTCATAGCTTCTCTGAATGCACTCAAGCCCACTCATCAATACTCCGCCTAACGGCCAACACCTGTGCTTCGGCATAGCGGGGATCGCGAATACGGATAACGGCATCATCAAGATAGTGCCATATCACGTGAGGAACACCGATTTCATACGAACTTGACCGAAGCACGTTCTTGATAAATTCCGCCCTCTGGTACCAGCTAGACACCTGCTCCACGGAAGCAGGCTCGGATTCCAAAAGCCTCCGCAGACAGGCTAGAACGAGATTCTTTACATCGATAGCGCTCAATGCGAAACCTCGTATTCTTCAACCAAGCGGAAATTTCCCCAAAGCCTATCGACGTGATCGATCAGCTCGCAATGACACAGACGCAATCGCGCAACGTGTAGAATTGAACAGCCCAGGAGTGAAATGGCGTACTGTGATATCTGTGACTCTGCCAGCCATCGAGAATGTTCCGAAGTCTCTGTCTGGCAAGTGTCAATCCTAACATGGAGACCATGCGATCACATGTTAGGCGCGCCTGTGGATCATCCCGCTTTCCTGCCACAGAAGGCAGAAATGAAAGCACATAACGCCATTTCCACAACCTATCACTCACTTCAGATCTTCAAGATTGACGAGCACATCTCCAAATTCCGCACGTGGAACGGGACCAGGGATTCGTAGGGAGCGAACTTCAAGGGGGGCGTGAATTTCGCCAAGCAGCAGATCACCTGTCGAATTGTCACTCTCCCTTGTCCTGAACACCCCGATTATCGAGACCCATGAATACGCGTATTCATCAAATACGCTTTGCTGCAGATCTATTGGCCCTCTAATTCGAACTTGGGTCTCCTCAGTCACTCCGGCCTCAAACAACTCTTTGCTTGAATTCAGTACAAAGAGCTCCCGGCTCACCCCGAGATAGCCCTCCATCCGCACCAACTTTCCATCGAATAGCCGGGGCGTAGCAGCTAGTTCCCGGAAGCTGACTCGGCAAGCGGAGCTGCCCTCGACCCCACAGCTCTTTCCAGACGGTTCGCCCCCGCCTTCTTGATGCCTGCAACCAGCCCCGTAGAAAATAAAAAAAATAACGATGAAAAACCGGAAATCAACATTCACGCCCACACCTCTGCGTCGCCATCCAGCGCCATGGGATACCGCTCACCTTCTTCGATCCACACCCATAAACCCAAGCCCTCCTCCTGCCAGCCGAAAAGTGCGCGGAATCATTGATAGCCAAGTTCATCAACAATAGCCTTGCACTCGGGATCCAAATCGACATGAAATGATTTCAACTCCCCGGACGGCAGTTTTCCGTCGTCCGAGCGATGCATTACTGCATATCCTCGCAGCCCTGCCACCGTCCCCTCAGGAGCAATGTCGTAGACATCCCCACCCCACCCCCGCGACGACTTTACATAGTCGGCCACCACCAAAAGACAGTTGTCATCCAGCCGACCGCTTCCTATTTCATGTAGCGAACAACCAGCGACAGATACAAGACATAGCACTGAAGTGCGCGCAAACCCTTGAAGAACCATCGCTGGTCGTCGGCATCGAGATGAACTTGTGGATTTCACAGCACTCCCGCCACTTGTCGAGAAACCCAGGAAGGAACACCGTGGGCCGCGTGTCCACCCGCGTTTGCGGTGGTGATTCTATCAATAGCGCGTCAGCCACTGTTTGACGACAACGTGCTCCCATTCTACTTGGGATAGCCATTCGCCCATCACCCCTTCAGCCATGACCATCCGAACCACCTCACCAGAAAGCTCATACACCGTACGCTCGATGACATTTCCATTGACAGCGGTAATCACCGCCGGTGAAGCCAACGCATCGGTGCAAGTGTACATGACCACTTCATCGGCAGCGCCCAGCACTATATACAGGCCATGCGCACCAACACCGCGAGTGCCGCCCGAATTAGTGGAAAGCCAGCCCTTTTTCCTTCCGACAGCCCACCCTCGACCTCTCGGCAATAATCGTCACACACTCATTCAAAGGAAGCCCACAGGTGTCAGCCGACTTGACGACACCATAACGATCGACCAAGACGAAATATACCCTTAACCTTTCGCTTCCATCCTGATCAAATGAGCTCCTGACATCAATTAAATGCACCCTGCATATTTGTGCTTCTGGCACATTTTCGAAAGAATTGAAAACTGACTCGAGCGCCAGTTCGTATTGATTAGCCGCTGCGTTTCCCGGATCATGATTCATGACCACATCCAAACGTTCATCTCTTCCGCCACAGGCGGCAATTCCTAAAAAACAAAGCGCCGCCACAATAATACCGGCCAGCCACCCAAAGCGATCAAGCACTTGGGAATTTCTCACTGAAATACCTCCCAAAACCTGGCGCACCCGCAATCTACATCCTTTCACAGAACCCGAGCATTCGCTTCACAATGATCGAGGCACACTGGCTTTCGTCAATACCACAAGTCCCCGCAGTCAAGAGTTTCCCGCTACCATCAGTCAATACATAGAAAATCCTTCTATTTCTCCGCCCCTCCCGAGAGAGTTCGAGCTGCGATACCACTAACTCTGCATTCACTTCCCGCTCCCCATCCACAGGGCGCGAATGTATGAGTTCATCCATATCAGCATGGATCTTCTGAGATGAGGAGCTGTCGTGGTCCTGGCTGGCCACCCGAAGAAGACAACCGCGGTCCTGCACACAGGAGGCAAGAAGCAGCATCGGTAAGGCAGCAGATAGAGAAATTATGATCTTCATCGAGACCTGCCCAACCAATAACCTCGAGTTCAAACCAGAATGCGCTCCGCACCACCCGTTCCTATCATCGAATCCGAACGAATTATTATCGACATTCGCGCAACTGCTGCCTCTAATTGGAGAGCCCCACCCCGCAAGGTGGAACCCCGACCCGTTCATGCCGCAATCTCTGAAGATCCATCTCCATCAGTTCGCGCGTAGTCTCCGGCGGATCAAGACGCAAACCTTCCTCGAGGATTTGCATCGCGCGCTTACAATCTCCCCCGCCTTGCTCAAGGGAGAGAAACAGTGCCAATCGCTGCATTGAACTAACGTCCATTCGTGCGACCCCCTCCTCAAGCCAGTAGCGATACCGCTCCATGTCGCCACGCGTCGAGTAGTGCCATTCAAGCTTTAGACGGGCCTCTGCATTCCCGTTTTCAGCCATCGAAATCTGACGTTCCAACTCTTCCTCGGAAAGGGCCAAACTTGGCGCTTCATCATGCTTCTCATTTCGGGAAAGCCGCTCTTCCTGGGGCTCCCCGTTACCGCAGCCAACAAGCAGCAAAGACAAAACAACGGAATTCGAAAGAATTTTCATTGCTTCACCTTCACCGTTTCCATTCTACGAATTCTGGACCCCAATTCAGGCTCAGCAAACTGATAGGATATTGAACCATCAGCTTTGATCGTAATCGAACGAATAGCTGGACCCGTCGGCCCCGTCCCTCCAGGCGAGAACCTTTGCCATACACCTGCACCTCCGGTTCCGTTCTTACCCATACTGACACGGAGCGTCATATCATCTCCAGGCTTGTAGTTTTTTGGATAGCGAACGAATCCGTTGGGAGCATAGACGGACGACTTATTCAGGTTCGCCCATCCCTGAGCAAAAGCCTTTGCCTGACCGATTTCCGCCCCCAAGTGGCAACCTGCCATGAATATTTCCTGGACCTGTTTTAGCCCAAACTGGGTCCGAGCCATATCTCAGGAGCTGACTGTGGAGTAGTTTTCCATGCGCCCCCTCGCTGGTCCTGAATGACCATGTTATTAATGACCATGTTATTGGCGTGCCCTGCGACCGTGAACTTGCCCGGAATGTTGAGCGCATCTCCTCCTGCTCTCAGCCCGTTCGGATCAGCTTCACCGAGCACGTTCATGTCTGCCCTGCCGTCCGGATCCTTGAACTTATACAGATTGGCAGAAGCATAGCGATAGCGATTGAATGAAGCCCCTTCCGAACTAGCTGCAACTGGATCAGCCCCCAGAAATGCGACCGTTTGGAAGTCATAATATCGCTGCTGCATGTAACTCAGCCCGGCCCCCGATTCCGTCACATGCCCCGTATATCCCGGCCCATCCTTCAACGGCCGATTCACCACCGCCCCATACGGCTCATAAACCATACGCTCGATGACGTTTCCGCTGGCATCGGTGATCGCCACCGGTGAACCCAATGCATCAGTGTGGATGTACTCGACGACTTCTTGTGCGACCGCCGGAGCCACACAGGCCGCCAGCACCACCAGCGTGAGCACCGCCCGAATCAACAGCGAACAGAGTCCATTCATGGCTTAGTCCCAATTCAATAAGCCGCGGGTGACGGGGAAGTCTGCGGACCATGCCGAACAGCCACCGGCGTTGCAGGCCCTGACAATGTAGAGACTGGCGCAGTAGGTCCCGCCGCTCGACTGCACGTAGGTATTGGGGCCGGTGTACAGGCGCCGTCCAGTATGCAGTGACCTGTCGGCACCCGCCTCGGATACCATCAGAAAATCCCTGTTATCACGAACCGCTTCATGGGAGCCGCGATTGATACTTGAAACTCACTTCAGATCTTCGAGATCAACGGACACGTCTCCGAAAGTCGCTCTTGGAATCGGACCTGGGACTCTCAACGACTGAACGTCAAGTGGGGCATGCATTTCGCCGAGAAGAAGATCATCCGTCGACCCGTCCGTCCTCCTAAGCCTGAACTCCCCAGTCACTGATACCCACGAATAGGCATACCGATTAAAAACGTCACGCTGGAGATCTATTGGGCCCCTGATGCGAACTTGGGTCTCATCAGTCACTCCAGCTTCGAACAGCTCCTTGCTGGAGTTCAATACAAAGAGCCCTCGACTAACTCCGAGATAGCCTTCCACGCGTATCGATTTCCCATCGAATAGACGGGGGGTCGCAGCCAGCGCCCGGAAGCCGACTCGGCAAGCTGGATTCTGACCGATCCCACAATCCTTTGCGGGCGGCGTCTGCCGTCCTTCCTGATCACCGCAACCGACCACGGAAATCGCCAAGAAGAAGGTCACGAAAAGCTGATAATTTATTCTCATTTCACAACCTCCGACACACCATCCTTGTTCAGCCTATAGACCCCCGACGGATCCGAAACGTAATTAATCGAATTTGTTTTCTTGTACGTTTCAACATCCCAATATGAGAATGGCGAGTAGGCACGATTGTATCCGTCCAATGCTGGATGCGTGTGGATATTGACCCCCCTACGAGAGGCCTACCGGCAGTCCCACCCAGCCAGTCCACGTCACGAACCTGACTGGATATCCCAATATCGGAAAGGTGAAAGGCACCGCTATTCTTCATCACGATTTCCGCACTCACTTCCCATCCGAATCTAACAGAGTACTTCTGATAAACCTTTGAAAAAATCTTGGCAGCGTTGTCTGAATTCGCGTTCGGAATTGACTCCATCTTTACCTTCGTAGCATCAACAACACCCTTCATGGCATCATATCGAGCCTGTGCATTTTCCTTTGTAAAGCCAGACGGGAGAGCCCCTCCGATTGCCGCCACTCTTACCCCGGCCGCAATGCCATTGTTTTTTATTTTGCTCCCAGTAATAGCCTGCCGAGCATCCTTGGGCTGCCTTCCATCCGGATCAAGGGACCGATACGGGTTCCCCAGCGCATACGCGTAGCGCCCAAAAGCAGCCACTGATAAAGCTATTGGATCGGCGGATAGCTGCGGCCCAAGGTCATCGTCAGGCTGCCATTGCCCGGAATCGAAACATCCGTGGCCTTGAAGCTGATCGAGCCGTCGTAGAGATTGACCTGCTCGCCGAAGATCTCGCCCTTCAGCGGCTCGACAAGGTCCCCGTACTTCAGTCGCTTGTCGTACTCCTGCCGCCAGGTGGGAACGATCTGGGCGGAAACGCCGACCGGTGCCAGCACGCACAGGGCAACGACACCGAGAAGCAGACCCTTGGCAGCCATTGCCGCGCGCGGATGAGAAATGAGGCCAGACTGCATGCAGATCCTCCCTGGATCGACGTCCCTGTGTGCCCCACCCGCGCCGAACGGCAGTTGGCCTTCGACCAGGCGGCACCCACGCCGGCAGACAGCCACGCGTTGCTTAACGGTGGGCGGGTGCTGGTCACAGATATGAACGAATAATGAAGATGGCGTCAAGTCCACGCATTGGCCACACTCGGCAAAGTCACGTCAGCCAGCAGCCTCCCGTGCCCTTCCCTGCTCCACCTAGAATGTCCCCATGAGCACCCTGACCTTCCGCGCCGCCACGCCGGCCGACATCCCCGCCCTGATCGCCCTCGTCACCTCGGCCTACCGCGGCAATGCCAGCCGCGTCGGCTGGACCACCGAAGCCGACCTGCTGGACGGCGCCCGCATCGACGCCGAAGGCATCCAGGCCGACCTGGACCGCCCGCGCTCCACCATCCTGCTGGCCGAGCGCGGGGACCAGCTGGTGGCCTGCGCCCATGTCGCCGATGTCGACGGCAAGGGCTATTTCGGCATGTTCTCGGTCGACCCGGCCCAGCAGGGTGGCGGCGTTGGCAAGCAGCTGATGGACGCCGCCGAAGCGCACGCCGCACGCGAATGGAACGTGCCGGTGATGCAGATGACGGTGATCGACGTGCGCGACGAACTGATCGCCTTCTACGAGCGTCGCGGCTACAGCCGCACCGGCATCAAGAAGCCGTTCCCGTATGGCGACGAGCGTTTCGGCATCCCCAAGCGCGACGACCTGCGCTTCGAGATCCTGGAAAAGCCGTTGACCGGAGCCGTCGCGTGAGCGAGGCCTGGACCTTTGTCTGTGCCGGCGCCGAGCTGTTGCCGGGCGAAATGAAGAGTGTGTTCGACGAGGTGACCGGCACGCCGATCGTGGTATTCAACCTCGACGGCGAGCTGTACGCCCTGGAAGACCAGTGCACGCATGAAGAGTTCGAGCTGTCCTCGGGCGAGTTCAACACCACCGAAGGCAGTGTGGAGTGCGTGCTGCACGGGGCGCGCTTCGACGTGCGTGACGGGCGCGCTTTGTGCGCGCCGGCCTACAGCCCTGTGCCCAAGTTTCCGGTGAAGCGCGAGCACGACGCCATCTGGACCCGCGACGACCGGGATTGAGGCGGCGCTCCGCCCGGAGAGACCATTCACGGGGCGCCCCGCCAGAGAGCATCAACCCATGGGGTGGATCTACCGGCAGGCCATGAGGACCCTTCCAGGGCGCCCCGTGGCCGCCTCGGGGGCCGCCACGCCCCGTACATGCGAATCATTATCGTTGATGTTATTCTACGTAACATCTTCGTAACGACTCCGCCCCTCGCGCCATGGCTTCGCCCGCGCCCACCGCCACGCTGTGCCAGCTTGCCCGTCAAGGGTGGCCGCTGCTTGTGGCCGTGCTGCTGACGCTGCTGCTGGGCTGGTCGGCACTGCACGAAGGACGCGACAACGGCCCTGCTGCCAACGGCTGGCAGGCACAGGCTGAAGATCTGCAGCAGGTCATGCCGATGCCGGCCCCGCCGGCGGACGAGTGCCCGCACCCTGCCGCGCCAGCACCGGAGCCGCCGCTGGATGGCGAGGGCACCATGCCCTGTACCGGACTGGCTCCCCCGCGCGCCGCCCTGGTCGTACATGTTCCGCTGTGGCGCTCCAACGCCCTGCGCTGGCAGCTGCACGATCCCGCACTGCGGTTGAACCCCGGCCACGCACCGCCCGCACCGCACGCCAGCTGAGACGCCCTGCGGCTGTTGCCGTGCGTCTGACGTCATTCGCCCATAGCCGAGCATCGGCTCGGCTCTACAGACGAAGCTCTCCACGTGCCCACGCGCTGCCTGCGCTGCGGCTCTCCCCCTTTCCCGATCCACGCCACGACCCATCGCCATGACCTACATCACGTCCCGCAAGCACGCCCCGCGCGTTTCCCTGCTCGCCACCGCCACCCTGGCCGCGGGCTTCGCGCCGCTGGCTGCGCAGGCCGCCGACAGCGCCGACGCCGGCTCCCGCAACGCCACTGAGCTGGACAAGGTGCAGGTGCGCGGCAGCTGGTTCAACCCGTCCTCGCCGAAGTTCACCGCCGAGCTGCTGGACACCCCGAAGTCAGTGTCGATCGTGTCGGAGAAGCTGATCGCCGAAACCGGTGCGACCAACCTGCAGGATGCGCTGCGCATGGTGCCGGGCATCACCTTCGGTGCCGGCGAAGGCGGCAATCCGACCGGTGACCGCCCGTTCATCCGTGGCTTCGATTCGCAGAGCAACGTGTTCGTCGACGGCCTGCGCGACGTCGGCTCGCAGACCCGCGAGATCTTCGACCTGGAGCAGGTGGAAGTGGTCAAGGGCCCGAGCTCGGCCTACGGCGGCCGTGACTCCGGTGGTGGCAGCCTGAACCTGGTGAGCAAGACGCCGAAGCTGAAGAACGAGACCAGCGCCAGCATGGGCATCGGTACCGACAGCTACGCACGCGGCACCGTGGACGCCAACTACGTGCTGGGCGACGGCATCGCCGCCCGCCTGAACCTGATGAAGCACGAGTCGGACATCGCCGGCCGCGACGCCGCCAACGTCAGCCGCTGGGGCATCGCGCCGTCGATCGCGTTCGGCCTGAACGGCCCGGCGCAGCTGATCGCCAGCCACTACCACATGCAGAGCGATGACCTGCCCGATGCGGGTGGCTTCCCCTACAACAATCCGTTCTCCAGCGGCCCGAACGTGGCCAGGAACGGTGATGGCCGCCCAGTGGTGCCGGACCGCAACAACTACTACGGCCTGGTCGACCGTGACTTCCAGCGCACCCGCGCCGACATCAGCACTCTGGACGCCAGCTACGACTTCGGTGGCCACAAGCTGCGCAACATCGCGCGCCTGGGCAACACCAGCAACGACTACCTGTGGACCCAGCCGGACGACAGCAAGGGCAACCCCAACCTGTACGGCACCTTGTGGCGTCGCACCAACACCCGTGCGGTCGACGTCAAGAGCTTCGCCGACCAGCTGGGCCTGACCGGTGCGTTCCAGACCGGCGCGCTCAAGCACAGCTACAGCGCGGGCCTGGAGTACAGCGACGAGAAGATGACCCGTGGCAGCTACCTGATGTCGCCGGGCACCGCCAATCCCCTTGAAAACAGCGCCAACAGCACTCGCTGCCAGGTGTCCGGCGCGGCCACCGGCTACAACTGCACCGACTTCAACAAGCCGAACCCGAACGATCCGTGGGCGGCCGGTCAGATCGTCTATCGCAGCGACAAAGCGCTGGACGTCGAGCAGCGCACCAGGACCGCCTCGGCCTACGTGTTCGACACCATCGAGCTCAATGAGCAGTGGATGATCAACCTCGGCCTGCGCTACGACGACTTCCGTACCACCCTGACCACGCCGGTGGCCGGCAAGGCACCGACCCGCGTGCGCAACAGCAACGACTTCCTGAACTACCAGGCCGGCGTGGTGTTCAAGCCAGCCGCCAACGGCAGCATCTACCTGTCCTGGGGCACCTCCTCGACCCCGCCGGGCATGGACGGTGGTGACGGTTCGGACGGCCTGAGCGCGGCCGTTGCCGACCTCAAGCCGCAGGACACGAAGAACCTCGAACTGGGCACCAAGTGGGACCTGCTGGACAACCGCCTGAACCTGACTGCTGCGATCTTCCACACCGTGATGAACAACGCGCGCGTGACCGTCGACAACGGCACCAGCCAGAACGCCGGCAAGAAAGAGATCAACGGTTTCGAGCTGGGCTTCAACGGCCAGTTGACCGAGGCCTGGAGCCTGTACGGCGGCTACACCTACCTCGATTCCGAGCTGAAGGACAATGGCTTTGTCTGTGGCGCACCGGTGGGCCGCACCTGCCCGTCCAACGTCTACGTGCCATCGCCGAACAACGGCAACGAATTCCCGAACACCGCCAAGCACAGCGCCAACCTGTGGACCACCTACCGCTTCCCGATCGGCCTGACCATCGGCGCTGGTGCGTTCTACTCGGACAAGCAGTACGGTGATGTGGCCAACACCAAGTGGATTGCCAGCTACACCCGCTTCGACGCGATGGCCAGCTACGCGATCCAGGACAACATCAGCCTGCAGCTCAACGTGCAGAACCTGACCGACAAGACCTACTTCACCAAGGCCTATGCCTCGCACTACGCGAGCATCGCCCCGGGTCGCTCGGCCACCCTGGCACTGAACGTGAAGTTCTGATGTAACTCCGCTCCACCACGGCGGCAGGCTCTCCTGCCGCCGTTTTTGTTTCCGGCGATACTCACCTCATGGTTACCCGCACTCCCATCGACAGCGACGCCCTGGCCGAGCTGCTGCAGCACGACCCGGCAGCTGCGTTCGCGCACATCCGCGATGCCGCGCAGGCCGGCCAGGTCGACGCACAACTGCTGCTCGCGCAGATGCACATGGAAGGCAAGGGCACCGTACAGGACGCCTCGGCGGCGCTGCTCTGGTACGAAACCGCCGCCAACAACGGCGCGCCGATGGCGATGAACATGCTTGGCCGCTGCCATGAGCTGGGCCAAGGCACCACGGCCAATCCGGCACTGGCCGCAGTGTGGTACCGCCGCGCGGCCGAGACCGGGCTGGACTGGGGCCTGTACAACCTGGCCAACCTGCTGGCCACCGGCCGCGGCGTGCCGCTGGACCGCGCGCAGGCGCTGGCGCTGTATACCCGTGCCGCGCATCTGGGCCACGCCAAATCGATGAACCTGCTGGCCCGCCACCTCGAAGACGGACTGGAGATCGAGCGCGATCCGCAGGCGGCGCTGGACTGGTACCAGCGCGCGGCCGAGGCCGGTGATTTCCGCGGCCAGGCCAACTACGCCTCGATCCTGCTACAGGCCGGCCACGTCGAGCAGGCCGTGCACTGGCTGCGGCTTGCACTGGCCCACGGCAGCCCGGCGTTCATGGCGCATCTCGTGCCGGAACTGGCCGCATCGCCGCATCCGCAGGTGCGCGCCCTGGTCGCACCGCCGTCCCTCTGAGGAGTCCCGCATGCTGCTGCACATCCCCGACATTCTCAGCGCCGACCAGGTGGCCGACTTCCGCCGCCGGCTGGATGCCGCCGACTGGACCGATGGCCGCGAGACCGTCGGCCATCTGGGCGCGCAGGCCAAGCACAACCAGCAGCTGCCCGAGGCCTCGCCGCTGCGCCGCGAGCTGGGCGAGATCATCCTCGTCGCGCTGGCCCGTCACCCACTGTTCTTCAGCGCGGCGCTGCCGCTGAAATACCTGCCACCGCGCTTCAACCGCTACAGCGGCGGCGGCACCTATGGTTTCCACGTCGACGGCGCGGTGATGAACCTGGCCAACGGCGAACAGCTGCGTTCGGACATCTCCTGCACCCTGTTCCTGTCGGCGCCGGACGAGTACGAGGGCGGCGAACTGATCATCAGCGACACCTACGGCGAATATGAAGTGAAGCTGCCCGCTGGCGACCTGATCGTGTATCCGTCCAGCAGCCTGCACCAGGTGCGGCCGGTCACCCGCGGCGCGCGCGTGGCCTCGTTCTTCTGGGTGCAGAGCATGGTCCGCGACGATGTGCAGCGCCGCCTGCTGTGGGAAATGGACGGCTCGATCGAGCGCCTGCGGCAGACCGGCGGCGACGCCGAGGCGATCCTGCAGCTGACCGGCGTGTACCACAACCTGCTGCGGCGCTGGAGCGAGGTCTGAGCCCCATCTGGCCAGCCTGCGACATTTTGGCAATCATTCTCATTTGCAACAGCTAACGGCTCTCATTACAATCACGCCCCGTTGATGCCGGCCGCTGCCGGCAGACCCCTGGGGACCCCTGCTTGCTGCGCCCGCTTCGCCCTCGCCCACTCATCCATCGGAAGATGGGCACCGCCATGCGCGGCCAGCGTCCTGCGCTGGCCAGCCTGCTGGCGTGGGTGGCGATGCTGGCCTTGCTGCTGGGCACCCTGCCCCTGCTGCCACACGGGCAAGCCGGAATGGCCGTGCAGATGCCGCTGGAAGAGCGCGGTGGCGAAGCCCCCCTGCTGGAAGAGGCACCGGCCAAGCTGCGCCGCTGTGCTGCCGCCCCGGTGAAATCAGCCGAGAAGGCACGCCCGCCGTTGCTGCTGGCCAGCCAATGGCTGCGCACCGAGCTTGAACTCGTACCCGCTACGCCGGCCATGCCCGGCGTGCGACCGGACTGGCCGCTGGCCGCTCCGGACACGCCCTGGGCCGACGCGCCCGGACGCCGCCAGCAACGCGGCCAGGCGCCGCCGCTCGCCTGATTCACGGCCCCGCGTGACCACCTGCACGGTCGCGTCAGCGCGCCGCTGCCTGCTTCATCCCTGCCGCCCCTGACCGGGCCTCCCCGTGCATGCCGACCGTTCGCGCCTGGCATCGCACCACCCTGCATCCTTCGAGGTTACTGCCATGGCCCAGCGCCATCGTGTCCGTTCGTCCCTGTCCCGTACCCTGCTGACCAGCGCCGTGCTGGTGGCCATGACCGCCCCTGCCTTCGCCCACGGTGACGCTTCCGGCACGCCACAGACGCTGGACAAGGTGGTGGTCACCGCCTCCGGCTTCAAGCAGAAGGTGGTCGATGCACCGGCCAGCATCAGCGTGGTCAGCCGCGAGGAACTCAGCAAGCGCCCCTACACCAACCTGGTCGACGCGCTGCGCGACGTCGAAGGCATCGACGTCGGCCTGGAGGCCACCGACAAGAACGGCCGCGCCACCATCTCCATGCGCGGCCTGCCGTCCGAATACACCCTGGTGCTGATCGACGGCCGCCGCCAGAGCAATGTCGGCCAGCTGTACCCGAACAACTTCGGTGGCGGCCAGTTCGCCTACCTGCCGCCGCTGGACGCGATCGAACGCATCGAAGTCGTGCGCGGCCCGATGTCCACGCTGTACGGCTCGGACGCGATGGGCGGCGTGATCAACATCATCACCCGACGCAACCAGGACCGCTGGCACGGCGCCGTGACCCAGGGCTTCACCGTGCAGCAGGATGACCAGTTCGGTGATGCGCGCACCACCGACCTGTACCTCAGCGGCCCGCTGCTGAAGGACCGCCTCAGCCTGGCGGTGCGCGGCAGCTACTACGACGCCAAGGCCTCCAACCCGGAGTGGGATGCACTGACCCTGCCCGACGGCAGCCTGTGGGAGCGCAGCATCGGCTTCGGCGGCGGTGGCAAGTCGGTGGCCAACACCAACTGGAATACCGGCGTGCGCCTGGACTTCCGGGTCAACGATGACCACGAACTGTGGCTGGACTACGACGTGTCGCGGCAGAAGTACGACAACAGCGAAGGCCAGACCGGCACGCTGGACAGCCTGGCCAGCCTGTGGCGCGTCGGCAATGCGGTCATCCCCAACCCGAACGGCAGCGGCACCGTCACCCGCCGCGTGGTGCAGCCGCGCGTGGGCTACACCGCCTACCAGCGCTATGAGCGTGACCAGGTATCGCTGACCCACCAGGGCCGCTACAGCTTCGGCACCTGGCAGACCTCACTGACCCACAGCAAGAGCAGCAACCTGGGTCGTTCGCTGCCGCTGACCCTGGACGAGCGCGCCAACCTGCAGACGCTGTGGAATGACGTCTGCCGTCGTACCGGTGCCGCCAACAACTGCGCGGCCGGCCGTGGCAATGCGCTGACTGCGCTCAATCCCAGCGAGATGGCGCGCCTGCAGGCGTTCCTGCCGCGTCCGCTGCGCACCATGGAGCTGGAAGGCTACGTGCTTGACACGATGCTCGACCTGGACTTCGGCGCGCACACGCTGACCGTTGGCGGCCAGTACAACGACACCGACATGATCGATGGCGTGTTCGGCATGGATGGCGCCGGCTACCGCAGCAACACCAAGCAGAAGCACCGCATGTGGGCGCTGTTCGCCGAGGACAACTGGGCGCTGACCGATACCCTCACCGCTACCTTCGGCCTGCGCTACGACGACCACAACGTGTTCGGCAGCCATGTCAGCCCGCGCGGCTACCTTGTGTGGAACGCCAGCGACGCGTGGACCTTCAAGGGCGGCGTCAGCACCGGCTACAAGACCCCGCGTCCGGACCAGCTGTTCCCGGGCATCACCGGCTTCGGTGGCCAGGGCGTGCTGCCGCTGGTGGGTTCGCCGAACCTGAAGCCTGAAACCAGCACCAACTACGAGTTGGCCGCCTACTACGAGGGCCAGCGCTGGGGCTTCAACGTGACCGGCTTCTTCAACAAATTCGAGGACAAGATCGCCAGCGGCGGCACCTTCCCCAACTGCGAAGTGGCGCCGGCCGGCAGCGGTTACTGCGTGGACATCGGTCCGGGTTGGGCCGCGCTGGGCTACAGCACCTTCACCCAGAGCGTGAACATCGACAAGGCTGAAACGCGGGGTGCCGAACTGGCCGCCCACGTCGACCTGCTCGACACCCTGCAGCTGCGCGGCAACTACACCTGGACCAGGAGCGAGCAGACCAGTGGCCCCGACAAGGGGCGCCCGATCTCAGGCACCATGCCGGCAAAACACATGGCCAACGCCAGCCTCAACTGGCAGGTCAACGAAGCAGTCAGCCTGTCGCTGATCGGCGAGGGCCGCTACGACCGCTACCGCGACACGCTGCTGGACGCCAACGGCGCCAGCCACACCCGCTACTACGAGGACTACACCATCTTCCATCTCGGTGGCAGCTGGAAGGCCACGCCCTGGCTGACGGTGAACGCACGGGTCAACAACCTGCTCGACAAGGATTTCGTCTCGCAGTCGTGCCTGTTGATCAGCCAGAGCGAGTTCAACTGCGTGGACGACTACGCGACCAAGGACCAGCGCCGCAGCTACTGGATTTCGCTGAACGCGAAGTTCTGACCGCCACGCACCGGTAGTGCCGGCCGCTGGCCGGCAATCCGACGTTGTTTCCCGGAACCCCGGTAGTGCCGGCCGCTGGCCGGCAATCGCCCTCCAGGGATACAGAACGACACGCAATTGCGAGCTATTCTCATCAATGATGTAATGGGCAGTCCCCGTCCGCCCCGAACCGTGCCGTGAGCCGTCCTGCCTCTTCCACCGTGCAGCAGCAACAGAACCGTGGCTTCTGGCTGCGGACGCTGCACCAGTGGCACTGGATCAGCTCGGCGGTGTGCCTGATCGGCATGCTGCTGTTCGCGGTGACCGGCCTGACCCTCAACCATGCCGCGAAGATCGAGGCCAAGCCCGAGGTGCAGAACCAGCATCTGGAGCTGCCGGCCGAACTGCTGGGCCAACTGGGCACCCGCGAAGACGGCAACGCGCCGATCCCGCGCCCGGCGCGGCAATGGCTGGATACGCAGCTGGGCATCGCCATTGGCGGCCGCCCGGCCGAATGGTCGGCCGAAGAGATCTACCTGTCGCTGCCGCGCCCCGGTGGCGATGCCTGGCTGAGCATCGATCGCCAGACCGGCGCGGTGGAATACGAATCAACCTCGCGCGGCGCGGTGTCCTACCTCAACGACCTGCACAAGGGCCGCAACGCGGGCCCGGCGTGGGGCTGGTTCCTGGACCTGTTCGCCGTGGCCTGCCTGGTGTTCTGCATCACCGGCCTGTTCCTGCTGCACCTGCATGCGCGGCAGCGGCGCATGACCTGGCCGCTGGTCGGCCTCGGTCTGATGATCCCGCTGCTGATCGCCCTGCTGCTGATCCACTGACTTTCCTTCGTTTCCGGAGCCGCCCCATGCGCGTCACCCTGACCATCGCCCTCAGCGGCCTGCTGGCCACCTCGCCGGCCTATGCCACCACCCTCGACATCAACGTCGAAGTGCCCAAGCTCAACGTGGCCGAGTACCACCGCCCGTACGTGGCAGTGTGGCTGGAAGGCGCCGACCAGAAGGTCGCGGCCAATCTGTCGGTCTGGTACCAGCAGACCAGCAACAGCGAAGGCCACGGCACCAAGTGGCTGCCCGACCTGCGCCAGTGGTGGCGCAAGAGCGGCCGCACCCTGCAGGTGCCGGTGGACGGCGTGACCGGCCCGACCCGCCCGGCCGGCAAGCACGCGCTGTCGTTCAACGACAAGCAGCCGGCACTGAAGCAGCTGGCCCCCGGCAACTACACCCTGGTGGTCGAGGCGGTGCGCGAAGTCGGCGGCCGTGAACTGCTGAAGATCCCCTTTACCTGGCCGGCCACCGCCGCGCAGAACGGCAAGGCGCAGGGCGCCACCGAACTGGGCCAGGTCACCCTGTCCGTCAAACCCTGAGAGGGGACGGAGGGGATCAAGTCGTAGCCCCCTCTTCCTTGCCGCATCACCCGCATCCACTGGAGTCCTCCGCATGAAGCGCACGCTCGTCCTCGCCGCCGCCCTGGCCGCTGCCCTTCCCTTCTCCGCCCTGGCCCACAAGGCCTGGCTGCTGCCCTCGCAGACCGTGATCGCCGGCAACGCGCCGTGGATCACTGTCGACGGTGCGGTCTCCAACGACCTGTTCTATTTCAACCACGTGCCGCTGCGCCTGGAATCGCTGGTGATCACCGCGCCGGACGGCAGCACCGTGCAGCCGCAGAACGCCTCCACCGGCAAGTACCGCAGCGTGTTCGACATCGAACTGAAGCAGCCCGGCACCTACCGCATCGCGTCGGTCAATGACGGCCTGTTCGCCACCTACGAGCAGAACGGCGAGCGCAAGCGCTGGCGTGGCAGCGTTGCCACTTTCGGTGAACTGCCGAAGGATGCGAAGAAGCTGGAAGTGAGCCAGTCGGTCGGCCGCGTGGAGACCTTCGTCACCAACGGTGCGCCGAACGACACCGCGCTGAAGCCGACCAACCGCGGCATCGAGCTGGTCGCGGTCGGCCACCCGAACGATCTGTTCGCCGGCGAGGAAGCCACCTTCCGCGTGCTGGTCGACGGCAAGCCGGCCGCCGGCCTGGAATTCGAGATCGTGCGTGGTGCCACCCGCTACCGCAACGCACAGGACGAACTGAAGGTCACCAGCGATGCCAAGGGCGAGATCAAGGTGACCTGGCCGGAAGCCGGCATGTACTGGCTGGAGACCGGCACCGAGGACAACAAGACCTCGGTGAAGCAGGCCGCCAAGCGCCGCCTCAGCTACGTCGCCACGCTGGAAGTGCTGCCACAGTAATGTGGACCGCGATGCCGGGCAGCCCCGGCATCGCATCTGCAGCACACCACCATGACCGATCCCCAGCTCGACATCGCCCGCCTCGGCGGCACCACCATGGGCACCACCTGGAGCGTGTCGCTGGTTGCGCCGCGCCAGCGCGACCTGCACCTGCTGCATGCCGGCATCCAGGCGCGGCTGGATGCGGTGGTCGCGCAGATGAGCACCTGGGAGCCCGGCTCGGACCTGAGTCGCTACAACCGCGCCAACGCGGGCCAATGGTGCGTGCTGCCGGCTGAAACCCGCCAGGTGCTGGCCTGCGCACAGGCCATCGCCGCCGCCAGCGATGGTGCATTCGATCCCACCGTCGGCCCGTTGGTGGCACTGTGGGGTTTCGGTGCACATGCCGGCGAACGCCGCCAACCCGATGCCACCACCGTGCAGGCCACGCGCGAGCGCTGCGGTTGGCAGCGCCTGCAATGGCGCAGCGATGCGCTGCTGCAACCGGGCGGACTGGAACTGGATCTCTCTGCGATCGCCAAGGGGTTCGGCGTCGATCACGTGGCCGCCTGGCTGCGCGATCAGGGTATCGCTGCTGCACTGATCGAGGTCGGTGGCGAACTGGCCGGCTACGGCCGAAAACCGGACGGCCACCCCTGGCGCGTACTGGTGGAATCCGCACCGGAAGAAGACGCGCACACCGAAACACCACCGCGGGTGCTGGCGCTGGAGGACAAGGCGGTGGCCACCTCCGGTGATCGCTGGCACCAGTACCAGGCCGATGGCCAGGCCTTCAGCCATAGTCTCGACCCGCGCACCGGCATGCCGGTACGCCAGGTCGCCGCAGCGGTCACCGTGGTCGCCGCCGACGCCATGCACGCCGATGCCTGGGCCACCGCACTGACCGTGCTCGGCCACGAACAGGGCATGGCGCTGGCCGAACGCGAAGGCCTGGCTGCACGCTACCTGCAGCGTGCAGCAGACGGCCCGCGGGAATTTCTCAGCAGCGCCTTCCAGCGCCTGCTCGACGAGCAGGACGCATGAGCGCACGTCCATCGCGCGCGTGGCTTGGCAACGCACTGGTCCTGCTCCTGCTGGCGCTGATCGCCTGGGCGCTGCTGCGACTGCATCTCGGCGAAGCCTGGTGGCAGGGCGCGCCGCCGGCACGGCAAACGCAGATCGCGATCATCGCCACCGCACTGTATGCGCTGGCCTGCGCCGCACTGCGGTGGCGTGGGCGACCGCGCGACGATGCTGCCTCTGGCGACGTCGCACCGATCCTGATGGTCTGGTCCAGCCAGACCGGTTTTGCCCGCGAACTGGCCGAACGCAGTGCCGAGGCATTGCGCGGTGCCGGCGTGCCGGTGCGTGTGCGCGGCCTGCATGAGGTCGACGCCACGCTGCTGGTCGACAGCCAGCGTGCATTGTTCATCGCCAGCACCACTGGCGAAGGCGACCCACCCGATCATGCGCTGCCGTTCCTGCGCGGCGTGATGACCTCACCGCCTGCGCTGCAGCACCTGCAGTACGGCGTGCTCGCACTGGGCGACCGCAGTTACGGCCACTTCTGCGGATTCGGCCACCAGCTCGACCAATGGCTGCGCCAGCACGGTGCGCATCCGCTGTTCGATGCGATCGAGGTCGACAACGCCGATCCGGCCGCGCTGCGCCATTGGCAGCAATTGCTGGGCCAGCTCGGCGGCGGCGCCAGCGAACTGCCCGACTGGAGCCCGGCCGAATACCAGCCGTGGACGCTGCTGCAACGTGAGCATCTGAACCCGGGCAGCCCCGGCGGCGCGGTGTATTGGCTGCGCCTGCAGCCCCCGGCCGATGCAGATGCGCAGTGGCAGGCCGGTGACATCGCCGAGATCGGCCCGCAGCACGCACCGCACACCGTGCGTGCCTGGCTGGACGCACAACGCTTCGATGCGGATACCGTACTGGATGACGGGCAGACGTTGCTGGCGCGTGTCGCGCGCTCGCACCTGCCCTCATTGGTTCCCCCGGGTGATCTTCCCGCATTGCTGGCGACCCTGCAACCGCTCCCGCATCGCGAGTACTCGATCGCCTCGGTGATGGCCGACGGTGCGGTCGAGCTGCTGCTGCGCCGCCAGCTGCGCGCCGACGGAACACCCGGCATCGGCAGTGGCTGGCTGTGCGACCACGCGGCCATTGGCGAGCCGGTGCAGCTGCGCCTGCGCCGCAACGACAATTTCCACAGCGTCGCCGCCGAGGTACCGCTGCTGCTGATCGGCAACGGCACCGGCATCGCCGGCCTGCGCGCACACCTGCACGAACGCGTGCGCAGTGGCGCACGCCGTACCTGGCTGCTGTTCGGTGAGCGCACCGCCGCGCATGACTTCCACTTCGGTGAAGAACTGCAGGCAATGCTGGCCGACGGCACGCTGGCGCGGCTGGATGCAGTGTTCAGCCGCGATGGCGGTGCGCATCGCTATGTGCAGGACCGCCTGCTGGCCGAAGCGGCAACACTGCGGCGGTGGGTGGATGAGGGCGCGACGATCCTGGTCTGCGGCAGCCTGCAGGGCATGGCCCCGGCGGTGGATGCGGTGATCGAGCAGGTGCTGGGGACTGCGGACAAGGAAGCGCTGCTGCTGGCCGGTCGTTACCGGCGCGATGTGTATTGAGGTTGCCGCATCCACGCATGGCGTGGATCTACTGAACGCACCGACGCCTGCGAACCGCCTTCTGGTGGGTGCGAACCTTGGTTCGCACCATGACGCAGCATTGGCGGCCGTATCCACGCATGGCGTGGATCTACTGCGCGGCGTGTCCAGGCATGGCAACTACACCCCAGTAGATCCACGCCATGCGTGGATTGAGCCACCGGCGCCCAGGCATCATCCCGCCGCCGCACTGACCCGTATCACCAACAACTCGCCCCCGCCCTGCAACGCGTGCCGCTGACGTTCGCCGGCCGCCAACCACGCGGTATCGCCGGCCTGCAGCGGCGGCAGGCCACTGTCGGCACCGAACGCCGCCTGACCGGCCAACAGATGCAGCGCCCAGGCCACGCCCGGTTCGCAGAAGAAGAACATCGCGCCCACCAGCGGCCGATGCAGCAGTTCGGCCTGCAGCAGATCGCGTTTCCACATCAGGTTGAAATCGTGGGTGGTGCCATCCACCAGTTCGCCGTGCAGCCTTTCCTCTCCCGCAAAGCGCACGCGCCCGTGCGGCGGCAGCACCTGGGCCACGCGGCCATCGTCGAAACGCAGGCGCACGCCATTGCCCTGCAGCAGCACCAGTTCTCGCTCCACGCCGGGGAAGGCGGAGAACGCGGCGTCCTGTTCGATTTCGGCCACCGACAGGCGCAGCGCCCAGTCATCCCCCTGCGCGGGCAGGCGCAGGATCTCGCGGGTCCAGCCCAGGCCGTTGCGCCAACGTTCGCGGCGGTAGTCCAGGCGGGAGATCAACTGGCTCGGAGTGTGCAGCAGGGAGTCGATGTTCATCGGCGCATTGCATCATGCCGCGCGCCGTCGTGCATCACCGCGTGGCGAGCGTGCCCTGGCCACCGCACCCGCCGGCCAGCAGCTGCGAGTGCTTCAGCCAATCCTGGTCGGGGTAGTAAGCAAACACCATCGTGCCGCCGCGCAATGCGTCGATGAGAGGCTTGGCCACCGACAGGCGCACCGCCGGGCAACCCAGGCTGCGACCCAAGCGCCCCTGCAGCTGAGCGGTGGCCGGGTTCACATACGGTGCGCCGTGGATGACGATCGCGCGATCGCGCGCGCGGTCATTGAAGCCCGGTTCCAGCCCGGCCAGGCGCAGCGAATAGCCGTTGCCGCCCATGTAGGTTTCCTGCGCGGTGAACGCGCCGAGGCTGGACATGAAACTGCCATCGCGGTTGGAGAAGTGCTCGGTGCGGTTCTCGCCGCTGTTGCGGCCATGCGCCACCCATTCCTCGAACAGCAGGCGCTGGTGGGCCAGGTCGAACACCCACAGGCGCGGCTCGGTGGACGGGCGCGAGTAATCGATCACGCTGAGCCGATCACCGTTGATGCCCAGCTCCGGCCGCTGCAGCGCGCAGCGCATGGCGCGCGCCGCCAGCTGCAACACGTGGCGGTCGGCCTTGGGCGCACTGCGCGACAGCAGGGCAGCCAGATCATCGGCAGAGGTGGCGAGGGCGGGCGTCTGTGCCAGCGCCGGGGCGCTGGCCGAGGTCGCCAGCAGGCCGAACGCGGCCAGCCGGCACAGGCGGGATGCAGTCATGGGCACAACGAGGGGACTCAGTTGCCCTTGAGGGTGGACCCTGGCGGCTCGGATTCCAAGACCGGCTGCATTCCGGATTCAGCCGGGCTTGGGCGGACCGCCGGCAGCGAGGTCACCAGCAGGGTCGTGCCCGGCACCAGCACCTGGTACAGCTGGCGGGCGAAATCGGCCGGCAGCGCCATCGGCAGCGAGGGCGTGGCCAGCAGGTCCGGCGTGGCCTGGGCGCGATCCTGGCCCAGCAACGGGTAGGCCGTCCACTGGTGCAGGCGCTGGTTCACGTCCAGCGGGCTGGGGGTGTCGCTGTAACCCTGCCCCATCACGAACAGCGTGGTCCCCTGGAAGGCCGGCAGCGCGTCCGCCTTCAACGGCGACTCGCCGATCATCACGCCATCGCGCAGCACGTACAGGCGCTGGTCGTGCAGGCTGACCAGGATGCCGACCTGCCCGGCCGGGGCCGCGCTGTCGTTCCACCACGCCTGCGCCGGCGCTCCGCCCTCTGCCTCCGGCAGGGCCTGCCCACGCGCATTCACGGGTGCCAGTACCGACGGATAGGCCAGGGTCATCGGCGAGCTCTTGGCATCGGCCACGACCACGGTATCGCCACGCTGGGTTTCGCTGAACAGCTTCTGCGCGAAGGCCTGCGGCAGGCGCACGCAGCCGTGCGAGGCGGGATGCCCGGGCAGGCTGCCGCCATGCAGAGCGATACCGTCCCAGGTCAGCCGCTGCATGTACGGCATCGGCGCGCTGTTGTAGAGGTTGGACCTGTGGTCCTTGTCCTTCTGCAGGATGGTGAACACGCCGGTTGGCGTCTCGTGCCCAGCCTTGCCCGAGCTGATCGTGGTCAGGCCGATGGCGATACCGTTGCGGTAGACATAGGCGCGCTGCTCATCGAGGCTGACCACCAGCACGATCGGGCCGGTCGGCGAGATTTCCGGATGCCACAGGTATTCGCCCGGTTTCAGGTCGGTCGGTCCGCGCACTTCAGCGGTGCTGGCTGCGGCCGCGGGCGTGGCTGTCGGCGTCGGCGCAGCGGCGTGGGCCTGCAGTGGCAGGGTCAGTGCCAAGGCGAGCATCAGGGTGGTGGGGCGGTGCACAAGCATCCAGCGGGGTCCTTTCCATGCGGAGCGGCCACCGTACACCATCGGCCCGTGGTGGCCGCGGCAAAACCAGGCGCCGGAAATGAAATTGCCCGGCGACACAGCCATGTGTCGTACCGGGCAATCGTTACGTCCTTGTCGGCCTGCTGCCGCCCCCTCGCATCCTGCGCTGTGGGGGTAGCGTTGCATCCTGCACGCGGCCGCGTCTGTCCTGTTTGTATCTCAGCCCCTTCCACAGGTCTGTGATGCCACCATCCTGGTGAGTGGTGCCGCGTCCTGCGGCGGTCGGTGGTCACGGGCGTCCTGTCCGTGACCGGTGAACCAGCGTCCTGCCGGTTCCGACGATTCCTGCTGTCAGCGCCTCGGTACGGTTCGCACCGGTACCGATCCGGGTACCGGATCCGCCGGCAACAACCTGTTGCCTACGGTGATCCGCTGTCGATTCCGTTCGACGATGGCTTTCCCTATCCCCTTCACCTGCGCCAAGTCCTCGACGCGATGAAACGGGCCGTGTCTGCGCCGGTGCTCGACGATCGCCTCGGCCTTGGCGGCTCCGACCATCGTCAATCCCTGCTGCAGCGCCTGGGCATCGGCGCGGTTGATGTCGATCGGTTCGGCGGCATGCGCCCCGGCGATCCACACGACCAGCACCAGTGCCCTCAACACGACACTCCAAGGCACGACGTGTATCTCCTTGTGATTCTGGACGTCCCGACCGGCAATCCCGTCGGTAGGAACAGTGTCCGTCACCACATGCACACAGCCTATCGGTTTCCTGGATTTCTAAAAGCCAGCCAAATACCCGACGTGATGTAGGAAAAACCCTACCCGTGGCACAGGCGTAGAATGGCGGGATCAGCCCATGCAACCGGAGTTTCAGATGGACAGCGCCAAGCTCGGCCAATTCGTCAATGACAAGTGGGACAGTGAAATCGTCCCGCAGTTGGTCGACTACATCCGCATTCCCAACAAGTCGCCGATGTTCGACGCCAATTGGGTGCAGAACGGCTACATGGAACAGGCGGTCACGCTGATGGAGAACTGGGCCAGGGCCCAGCAGCTGCCCGGCCTGAAGGTTGAAGTGGTGCGCCTGGAAGGCCGCACCCCGCTGATCTTCCTGGAAATTCCGGCCTCCGGCCCGGAAACCGGCGACGACACCATCCTGCTCTACGGCCATCTGGACAAGCAGCCGGAAATGACCGGCTGGGACGACGATCTCGGCCCGTGGACCCCGGTCCTGCGCGGCGACAAACTGTATGGCCGCGGCGGTGCGGATGACGGCTACGCCATCTTCGGCTCGCTGGCCGCAGTGCTGGCGCTGCAGGCCCAGGGCCTGCCGCACGCCCGCTGCGTGGTGCTGATCGAAGCCTGTGAAGAATCGGGCAGCTACGACCTGCCGGCCTACGTCGACCACCTGGCCGACCGCATCGGCAAGCCGTCGCTGGTGGTCTGCCTGGATTCGGGCTGCGCCAACTACGACCAGCTGTGGTGCACCACCTCGCTGCGCGGCCTGACCGGCGGCAACTTCACCGTGAAGGTGCTCAACGAAGGCGTGCATTCCGGCGATGCCTCCGGCGTGGTGCCGTCCAGCTTCCGCCTGCTGCGCCAGCTGCTGTCGCGCATCGAGGACCAGGACACCGGCCGCATCCTGATCGACGGCATGAACGTGGAAATCCCGGCCGAACGCCTGGAACAGGCCAAGCGCGCGGCCGAAGTGGTGGATACCGAGATCTTCGAGAAGTTCCCGATGGTCGACGGCCTGCGCCCCATGAACGAGGACCTGACCGAGCTGGTGCTCAACCGCACCTGGCGCCCGGCGCTGTCGGTCACCGGCGTCGGTGGCATGCCGCCGCTGGAATCGGCCGGCAACGTGCTGCGTCCGCAGACCTCGGTGAAGCTCTCGCTGCGCCTGCCGCCGACTGCCGATGGCAAGACCTGCGGCGAACTGTTGAAGGAAGCACTGCTGCGCGACCCGCCGAACGGCGCGCAGATCACCCTGGACCTGGAAAAGGCCTCCACCGGCTGGAACGCACCGGCCATGGCGCCGTGGCTGACCCAGGCCATTGACGACGCCAGCCAGGCTTTCTTCGGCAAGCCGGCGATGTACATGGGCGAAGGCGGCTCGATCCCGTTCATGGGCATGCTGGGCGAGAAGTTCCCGGGCGCGCAGTTCATGATCACCGGCGTGCTCGGCCCGCATTCCAATGCACATGGCCCCAACGAGTTCCTGCACATCCCGATGGGCAAGAAGGTCACCGCCTGCGTGTCCAAGGTGATCAGCGAGCACTATGCCGCCAGCCTGCGCGGCGAGACCAGCGGTTCGCCGGTGGCTGCCGACAGCGGCACCCGCCACGGCGACCACGGCTGCTGCTGATTACGGCACACCGTGACGGACGCAGCCTGGCCTTGCTAGGCTGCGTCCACCCAAAGCGGAACACATGCACATGAATGGTCTGTTCGGCAGCAGCAGCTGGCTGTACATCCTGCTGGTCGGCTTCGTCGTCGGCCTGCTCGGGCGCTTCTTCATGCCCGGCAACAACCGCATGGGCTGCCTGCTGACCATCGTGCTGGGCATCATTGGCGCGCTGGTGGCCGGTTGGTTCGGCCAGTACATGGGCTGGTACGCTCCCGGCGAACCGGCCGGTTTCCTCGGTGCGGTAGTGGGCGCGGTGGCCGTGCTGGCCGTCCTGCGCCTGTTCAGCGGCCGCCGCTGACCCCGTCCCTCCTTCCCCCTGCTCCCGACGTTGGCGCGCCCGGCGCGCCCGGATATGCCCGCATGACCGAACCCGCCTCCGATCCCCAGCGCAGCGCGCAGCGCCTGCAGTGGGCCCGTACCCAGCTCGATGACGCCAACGCGGTAGTCGAACGCGCTTCGGTGGATGCCGGCATGCGCAGCTACTGGCGTACCACCAGCACGCGCGGCAGCCACATCGTGATGGACGCTCCGCCGGGGCTGGAAGATCCGCGGCCGTGGCTGCGCATGCGCGGCCTGCTGCACGACAACGGCCTGCGCGTGCCTGCATTGCTGGCGCAGGACCTGGAAGCCGGCTTCCTGCTGCTGGAAGATCTCGGCGGCCCGACCCTGGCCAGGATCCTCGACGAGCGCAACGCCGATGAATGGTTCGGCCGTTCGATCGAACAGCTGCTGCGCCTGCAGGCGATCCCGGTACCGGCCGACTTCGGCCAGTTCGGCGAAGCGCTGCTGCAGCGCGATGCCGGCCTGTTCGACGAATGGTTCCTGCAACGCCACCTGCAGCTGGAACTGGACTGCGGCGAGATCGAAGGGCTGCAGCTGGTACACCGCCGATTGATGGACAACGCATTGGGCCAGGCCCAGCTGATGACCCACCGCGACTACATGCCGCGCAACCTGATGCCGGTCGACGACGGCCCCGCGGTGCTGGATTTCCAGGACCTGGTGCGTGGCCCGATCGCCTACGATGCGGTGAGCCTGTTCAAGGACGCCTTCCTGAGCTGGCCGCTGCAGCGCGTGGACGAGTGGCTGGCGCAGTACCACGAGCGCGCACGCGACGCCGGCCTGCCGGTACCCGACCGCGCCACCTTCCTGCGCGATGCCGACTGGATGGGTATCCAGCGCCACGTGAAGATCCTTGGCCTGTTCTGCCGCCTGCGCTACCGCGACAACAAGGGCCATTACCTGGACGACGCGCCGCGCTTCATCGGCTACCTGGATGAAGTACTGCCGCGCTACCGCGAGCTGGCACCGCTGCAGCAGCTGCTGGACGAGCGCATCAAGCCGGCGCTGGCCGAGCTGGGTGCACCGATGCGCGTGGCCCGATGAAGGCGCTGGTCTTTGCCGCCGGCCTCGGCGAGCGCATGCGCCCGCTGACCCTGCACACGCCCAAGCCGCTGCTGGAAGTGGCTGGCAAGCCGCTGATCGTCTGGCACCTGGAACGCCTGGCCGCACTCGGCGTGCGCGAGGTGGTGGTCAACACCGCGTGGCTGGCCGAGCAGTTCCCTGCAACGCTGGGCGATGGCAGCCAATGGGGCGTGCGCCTGCATTTCCTGCACGAAGGGCCGACCCCGCTGGAAACCGGCGGCGGCATCCTCAACGCATTGCCGGTGCTGGGCGATGCCCCGTTCCTGGTGGTGAACGGCGATATCTGGACCGATTTCGATTTCGCCACGCTGCCGCGCGAGCCGCAGGGCCAGGCACACCTGGTGCTGGTCGACAATCCGGCGCAACACCCCGACGGTGACTACCGCCTCGATACGCAGGGGGTGCTGCACCATGACCGCGAAGGTCCCTGCCTGACCTATGCCGGCATCGGCGTGTACCGTCCTTCGATCGTGGCCGACTGGCGCGCGGTGATCGGCGATGCGCCGGGCAGCGAGCGGCTGCCGCCGAGATTCTCGGTGGTGCCGCTGCAGAAGCATTTCATGGCGCAGGGGTTGATGACCGGGCAGCACCATCGGGGGCGCTGGACCGACGTCGGGACCGTTGATCGCCTGCGCGCGCTGGATGCTGAGTTGGCGGCGAACGGCTGAGCCCCTCGTGGCTGGTCGCTCAAATCAACAGCCGTGCTTGGCCGGGCGGTGTGGGTTCGCGGGGGACGCCGTGGACCCGTCCCTGGGGGCTTGGCCGCGGCATCCATGCCGCGGACACCCCCGCGAACCCACCCCGCCCGGCCTCTGACAGTTTCCGTGGGCGTCCAGCCACGGAAAAGAAAAAAGAAAAGCAAAAGCGGGTCGCTTCGCTGCGCTTGCTCTGGTGACGACCAAGGTCGACACCCACCAACAGCAGTCAGCAGTCAGCAGTGCAGTACGCAGTCCCGGCAGATCGCGGCCAACTGTCGAAGGCGGGGTGGATCCGGTTGCGGGGGCGTGAGCCGCATGGATGCGGCGACCGAGCTTACATGGACGTACTTGCAGCGCCCCCCGCAACCGGATCCACCCCGCCATCCCCACGGATAGCCAGCTTTTGACGTTGACGTTGCTTCTGCGGGTGCAGGGCGCAGCCCTGCAAACAAACCCCACCCTCAGTAGCGGGGCCGGCCTTCTTCCAGCACCTGGCGCAGGAACGGCACGGTGATCCGCCGCTTCGCCGCCAGCGATTCGCGGTCCAGCCAGTCCAGCAGCGTGATCAACCCACCCAGCTCGCGCCCGGTGTGCGACAGCAGCCACTCGATGGCCGCTTCGTCGATGGCCAGGCCGCGTCGCAGCGCGCGCTCGCGCAGCACCGCAGCACGACCTTCCTCATCCAGCGGCTGCAGCAGCACGCGCACGCACTGGCCCAGCCGCGAACGCAGGTCCGGCAGTACCAGGCCCAGTTCTTCCGGCGCCTTCTGCGCCGTGTACAGCACGGTCACGCCTGCTGCACGCGCGCGGTTGTGGAAATCAAACAGCGCGATCTCGTCCTCGCGGTTGCCGGCAACCTCGTCCAGCCCGTCCAGCGCCACCAGTTCGCGTGCGTCCAGCCCGTCGAGCGCTGCACGAACGCGGCCGGCGGCGCTGGCCAGTGGCACGTACGTCGGCAGGCGCCCGGCCTGCTCGGCGCTGGAGCACGTCGCCAGCGCCTGGTGGGTCTTGCCGGTTCCCGCAGCGCCTTCCAGGTAGACCCAATCGTGGCTGGCACCGACCGCGATCGCGCGCAGCTGCGCCAGCGCGCCATCCGGCGCGCCGATGAAGGTCTCCAGGCGCTGGTCCCGCGGGTAATGCAGGGCCAGCGGCAGTTGCGGCACGCCCATCACTTCAGGTCGGGGCCCTTGTCGGTCGGAACGATGATATGGGGGGCGTCGACCACGCCATCAAGCACGATCGCCGGCTTCTCGCCCACGTACAGCTCGCTCTGGCGGTAACGCTGGTGGGCATAGCGCAGCAGCACGTTGGTCACCGCCGCCACCGGCAGCGCCAGCAGCATGCCGAGGAAGCCGAACAGCTGGCCGCCGGCCATCACCGCGAAGATCACCGCCACCGGATGCAGGCCGATCTTGTCGCCGACAATGCGCGGGGTCAGTACGTAGCTCTCCAGCAGCTGGCCCACGGTGAACACCACGCCGACCAGGATCAGCAGCTTCAGGTCGAAACCCTGTGCCTGCACCAGCGCGGCAATCACCGCCATCAGCACGCCGGTGGTCGCGCCCAGGTAGGGGATGAAGCTGATCAGGCCGGCAATCAGGCCAATCAGCAGGCCCAGCTTGAGGCCTACCAGCGACAGGCCGCCGGCGTAGATCACGCCCAATGCCAGCATCACCAGGAACTGGCCGCGGATGAACGCCCCCAACACCTCGTTGGACTCACGCGCCAGCGCAGTGATGGTGCCGATGTGGTTGCGCGGAATCACCGAGGCCACCCGCTCGACCAGCTTGTCCCAGTCGCGCAGGAAGTAGAACGCCAGGATCGGCAGCAGCAGGATGTTGACCACCCAGGTCACCATCGCAAAACCCGAACGCGAGACGTAGCCCATGAACGTGGTGGCGACGCCGCCGGCCTGCTGCCAGTGGCTGCGCACCCACTCGATCAGGCGGTCCGGATCCAGCCACTGCATCACTTCCAGGCCGGTCTTCTGCTCGAACCAGGGAATCCCCTTTTCCATCAGCCACGCCTGCGCCTGCGGCGCGACCGCGATCAGGGTGGTGATCTGGCGCTCGATCATCGGCACCAGCACCAGCAGCAGCGCCACGATCACCAGCACCATCGCCGCGAACACCAGCACCACGCCGGTCATGCGCGAGCGGCCGGTGGCCTCGATGCGGTCCACCAGCGGGTCGCCCAGCCAGGCCAGTGCCAGCGCCAGCACGAACGGGGTCAGGATCGGGGCCAGCAGCCACACCACCCAGCCGACCAGGCCGGCGAACAGGATGTACTTCAGCCGGCGCAGGAACTGCGCGATTTCCGCTTCCGGGGTCAGGGTCATCGCAGGCGGTACTCATTGCTGACCGGTGCTGCGACCGGGGCACCGGTGGTGTCGTCGATCGGCGTCGGCAGGGCCGGCAGCGGCGCGCTCGGCACCAGTACACCGTTGTCGCCCAGCATGCGGTTGAAGCCGGCCAGGCCGGTGGTCATCTCCAGGCTCAGCTCCAGCTGGCCGGCCGAAGCATGCAGCGGGGTGACGTTGCGCACCACCGGCACCTCGCGCAGGCCGGCGGCCAGGCGCAGGTAGTCGTCGGCACTGTTGATGCCGGTGACCACCACGCGGTAGGTTCCGGCCTGGCCGACGGCGGCGCCGGCCTTCGCATAGCGCCTGACCAGCGCATCGGCGGCGCCATCGGCGCCGGCCGCCATCGCCCGCATGGCGTTGGCGTCCTTGCTGGTCCACTTGTTCAGCTCACGGCCGTTGTCGACGAACACCCAGTCCGCCTGCCAGCCGCCGTTGGCGCGGTAGAGCTTGCCGATCAGCTGCATCGGCGGTGAGTAGCGCGAGGAGGCGCGGGCCACGGCGGCACTGTCCTGGCGCCAGATGGCACCGGCCAGCGCCTGCTCGGCGGCACCGCCGCTGGGCAGGCCGAGCTTGTAGCCGCGCTCGATGGCGCGGTTCAGCAGTGGGCGGGCGGCATTGGCCTGCTGCACGCTGACCAGGCGCGGTCCGCTGCCGTCATCCACGGCCAGCCACACCACCGGCTTTGGTCGCGGCTGCGGCCACAGCGGCAGGCCCAGCGCCGAGACCAGCGAATCGACGTCGTCCTCGCGGAAACGGGCCACCAGCAGGGTCCGGAAGCTCGGCGCGCCGCTGGCGCCTACGCTCTGGTCCTGCTTGTAGTCGTAGCTGGCCACGTAGTCCTTGGCATTGCGCAGTGCCTGCACCACACCGGGGCGCGACATCACGTTGCGATCACCGGACAGCTTGCCCAGTACCACGCTCAGGGCGCGGGCCAGGGCGCCGTTGCGATCGGCTTCGGCTTGGCTGTTGACGGGCACTTCGGCCTCGTACGCGCCACTGGCGGTGGCGACATCACCCTCGGTGCGAAGGCCGCTCTGGGCCATCGTGGCCACCGGCAGGCTCAGCGCAAGGAGCAGGGTCAGAATCAGGCTGCGGCGCATCAGGACATCCATTGGCTCGACGTATCCGGGGGAATTGTTGCCCGAATACGGCCTTTGCGCCAATGCGGCCTGTTAAAATCGCCCGTTCAACCCCTGCCAGCGCCGACGCCCGTGACCAACACCCCGTCTTCCGCCCCCTCCCCCCTTACCTATCGTGACGCGGGTGTCGACATCGACGCCGGCAACGAGCTGGTCGAGCGGATCAAGCCCCTGGTCAAGCGCAGCTTCCGGCCGGAAGTGATGGGCGGCCTGGGCGGCTTCGGCGCCCTGTTCGACCTGTCCAACAAGTACCGCGAGCCGGTGCTGGTGTCGGGTACCGACGGCGTGGGCACCAAGCTGAAGCTGGCGCACCAGCTGAACCGCCACGATACGATCGGCATCGACCTGGTCGCCATGTGCGTGAACGACGTGCTGGTACAGGGTGCCGAGCCGCTGTTCTTCCTGGACTACTTCGCGACCGGCAAGCTGGACATCGACACCGCCGCGGCGGTCGTGGGCGGCATCGCCAACGGCTGCACCGAGGCCGGCTGCGCGCTGATCGGTGGTGAAACCGCTGAAATGCCCGACATGTATGCCCCGGGCGAATACGACCTGGCCGGCTTCACGGTGGCCGCGGTCGAGAAGAGCGAGCTGAAGGACGGCGCCAGCGTGGCTGCCGGCGACGTGCTGATCGGCATCGCCTCGTCCGGCCCGCACTCCAACGGCTACTCGCTGGTGCGCCGCATCTACGACCGTGCCGGCCGCCCGGCCGAGCTGGAGCTGGAAGGCGGCGTGAAGCTGGTCGATGCGCTGATGGCGCCGACCCGCCTGTACGTCAAGCCGATCCTGGCGCTGCTGAAGTCACACGGCGAGGCCATTCACGGCATGGCCCACATCACCGGTGGCGGGCTGACCGAGAACATCATCCGCGTGGTGCCCGACGGCCTCGGCCTGGACATCCAGGCCTCGTCCTGGACCCTGCCGCCGGTATTCCAGTGGCTGCAGAAGGAAGGCGCCGTGGCCGACAGCGAGATGTGGCGCACCTTCAACTGCGGCATCGGCTTCGTGCTGATCGTCGCGCCGGACCAGGAGGCTGCCGTGTCCGAGGCGGTCAGGGCGCAGGGCTTGGAGCACTGGACCATCGGCCAGGTGGTCACCGCCGAAGGCGCCGAGCGCGTCCACATCGGCTGAGCCCGGCAACCAGGAGCCCGCATGGACGCAACGCCCCCCCTGGCACCCACCCCGGTACCACCGCCGTTGGCGGCGGTGCCGGTCTTCAGCAGGCAGGACGCTGACCACCTGCGCGCGCTGTCCATCGCCCACTATGTGTTCGGTGGCCTGATTGCGCTGCTCTCGCTGTTTTTCATTCTGTACATCGTGCTCGGCATCAGTGCGCTGAGCGGCCATCTGCCGATGAACTCCGGGGGCCAGCCCTCGTCGCCGGCCGAACAGCGCCTGTTCGGCTGGGTGTTCACGGTCCTGGGGACCGTGTTCGTCGCCGGCGGCCTGGGCATGGCCGCATTCGTCATCCATGCCGGCCGCTGCGTGGCCCGGCGGCGTCGTTACCTGCTGTGCCTGATCGTGGCCGGCCTGCTCTGCCTGTTCGCGCCGCTGGGCACCGTTCTAGGGGTGTTCACCCTGGTCACACTGCTGCGCCCGCAGGTGAAGGCCGCCTTCGATGCAGCTGGCACGGCTGCATGACGATGCCGGGCGCGCCTCCGCCATTGCCACAGCAGACCCTGGCGCAGCTGCAGTTGGCCAGCCACCTGCAGACGCTGAAGGTGCTGTTCTACGCGCTGGCAGGTTTCCACTGGCTGGCCGCGTTGGCCTTCCTCGGTTTCATCGGCCTGGTCGCCAGTTCCCGGGGGTTGGACGAGGGCGCGGCGCTGGCCACGGTCTACGGGGTCATTTCGTTGTTGGCGGCGGCGCTTGGCTTCGTACAGCTGCACACTGCGCGCCTGCTGTCGCGCCGCACCGGGCTGGCCTGGTGCCAGCGCGCGGCATGGCTGGCAGTGCTTGCCGGCCCGTTGGGCATGGCGCTGACGGCCTATGCCCGGGTGTTCCTGTCCAAGCCTGACATGGCCGCATTGTTCGACCGCGGCGACCACCTCAGTGCCTGAGCCCGCAGGCAACCCATCGCTTCCTCCTGACCGATCCGACATGTCCGCGCCCGCCACCGCCGCAAACGCCACTGCCCGCGGCTATCGTGTTTCACTGCCCAAGAAGCTGGCCTTCGCCGCCGTACTGGCCGTGTTCCTGGTCAGCTGGATCGATCCGCTGTGGCCCGTCGAACAGGCCCTGCACAGCTCGCTGACCGTCGTCGGCCTGGCTGCCCTGCTCTGGGTGGACCGGCGTGGCTGGCTGGGAAATGGCGCCTTCATCGCGATCTGTGGCTTCATCGCACTGCATTGCGTGGGCGCGCGCTGGCTGTACTCCAACGTGCCCTACGACGCTTGGGCACAGGCGCTGGCCGGCTGGTCGCCGAATGCCGCCTTCGGCTGGCAGCGCAACCACTTCGACCGTCTCATCCACTTGTTGTTCGGCGTCTGCTTCACCCCCGCGCTGCTGCAGCTGGCCCGGCATGCCTGGCCGGCGCTGCGCCTGGGCCAGGCCTTCAGCCTGGCGGTGATGACGGTGATGTGCGCCAGCCTGGTCTACGAGTGGTTCGAGTGGGCCATCGCGCTTGCCCTGTCGCCCGACGCCGCCGAGGCCTACAACGGGCAGCAGGGCGACATGTGGGACGCTCATGCCGACATGCTGCTGGCGACCCTGGGCAGTCTGCTGACCTGGCCGTTGATCCGCCGGAGTGCCCGGCAATGAGCACGCCCACCCGCATTGCCGTGCTCGCCTCCGGCCGCGGCAGCAACCTGCAGGCCATCCTTGACGCAATTGCTGACGGCCGCCTGCCCGCCGAGGTTGTCGGCGTGTTCTCCGACCGCCCAGCCGCAGCCGCGCTGCAACGGGTCGGCGACAGCCTGCGCTGGGCGCATGCACCGAAAGAATTCGGTGACCGCGCCGCCTACGAGCAGGCCTTGGGCGATGCACTGGCCGCGGTCGCGCCGGATCTGATCGTCTGCGCCGGCTACATGCGCATTCTCGGCGCCGACTTCGTGCAGCGCTTCAATGGCCGGCTGGTCAACATCCACCCCTCCCTGCTACCGCTGCACAAGGGGCTGGACACGCATGCGCGGGCGCTGCACGCCGGCGATGCGGAGCATGGGGCCAGCGTGCACCTGGTGGTGCCCGAGCTGGATGCCGGCGCCGTGCTGGCCCAGGCGCGGGTGCCCGTGATGCCCGGCGATGACGCCGACAGCCTGGCGGCGCGTGTGCTGGCGGTGGAGCATCCGCTGCTGATCGCCACCCTGCAGCTGCTGTGCGCCGGCCGCCTGGCTGAACGGGAGGGCCAGCCACTGCTGGATGGTCACCCCCTGTTTAGCCCACTGGTCCTAGATTCCGCCGGGAACCTGAACCGGTAACGCCCACGCACACGCCCCGCTGACTGCGGGGCTGGCATCCTGCCCCCCTCCTGCAGCTCCTGTCCTCCATGAAGACCACGACCCTGCTGTCCACTTCATTGCTGCTGTCGCTTGTCGTGCTTCCCGGCGTGGGTTGGGGCCAGGCACAGGCGCCTGCCTCGCCGGTTCCGGCGTCAGCGGTGCAGCCGCCGGCCGAAACGACGGCCCCGGCCCTGCCGGCATTGGCGTGGGAACCGCCGCCGCTGCAGCCGTTCAGCGCCACCTACCAGGCCTTCTACAAGGGCAAGGAGGCCGGCGACGCCAGCATGCAGGTCACCCACACCGGCGGCAACCAGTGGCGGGTGGACATGCAGGTGGTCGGCCGCCGCGGGTTCGCCAGCGTGCTGGGACTGAACATCGAGCAGAGCACGGTCTTCGAGGAGCGCGCTGGCACCTATGCACCGCTGAGCCAGAGCACGGTGCGCAAGGGCCTGTTTCTCGGCAAGAAGGCGGTCGGCACGTACAACTGGCAGGCCGGTACCGCGCAGTGGAGCGGCGATGTCGAGAAGAAGCGCGCACAGCCGATTCCGCTGCAGCCGGGCGACCAGAGTGCGCTGCTGATCAATCTGGCAATCATGCGCGACGCCCGCCCAGGCGCCGCGATGCACTACCGCTACGTGGACATGGGCAAGGTCCGCCAGCATGACTACCAGGCCGCGCCGCAGACCGAGAACGTCGAGGTCGGCGACCTGTCCTACAACGCGCTGCGGGTCTACCGGACCAACGGCGGCAAAAATGAAACCATCCTCTGGATCGCCAACGGGGTCCCCACCCCGGTGCGCATCCTGCAACGCGAAGACGGCGAAGACCGCGTCGATCTGCGCCTGATCGAATACCAAGGAGTCTGAGCATGAGCATCCCGACCCGCCCCCTCGCCTGGATCGCGGCCGCTGCCCTGTCCGTGGCCAGCCTGCCGGCCATGGCCCTGCAACCTTTCAAGGCGGATTACCTGGCCAGCTACATGGGCATGCAGGCCAACGGCACGATGACCCTGTCCAACGAAGGCAGCAACAAGTGGCGCTACAGCCTGCAGGTGAAGAACCAGCTGGCCGACCTGAGCCAGAGCACCGTGTTCGAGGAAGTGCGTGGGCAGCTGCGCCCGCTGAGCAGCCAGGACCGCTCGGCGCTGCTGGTGAAGAAGCGCAACGTGCAGGCCAATTACAACTGGACCAGCAACCAGGCCACCTGGACCGGCGACATCAAGCCGGACCGTGCCGGCCCCATCGCGCTGAAGGCCGGTGACATGGATGCGCTGCTGATCAACCTGGCGATCACCCGTGACCTGGCCGCCGGCAAGCCGCTGACCTATCGCATGGTCGACGAAGGCCGCATCAAGAACATGACCTACCGCGTGGTCGGCAAGGAATCGATCACCGTGGGCGGCAAGAGCTACGAGGCCACCAAGGTCTCGCGCGCCGACGGCAACAAGGAGCTGATCGCCTGGATCGTGCCGGAGTTCCCGGTGCCGGCGCGCATGCTGCAGCGTGAGGGCGGACGCGATGCGCTGGACCTGACCATCAAGGCGCTGAACTGACCGGAGATCGACGTCATCCACGCATGGCGTGGATCTACTGGAAACCTGGAGTAGATCCACGCCATGCGTGGATGGACGCCCCGGGAAAAACGCCCGCTTTCGCGGGCGTTTTTCTTACTTCTTTTCCTCGGCCGCAGCGGGCTTGAACTCGGTGCGGCAGTCCACGCGGATCTGCTCGCCGGTGCTGCGCCAGACGAAGGTGCGGCAATGACGGTTGCCGTCCTGGCTGTCGTTCACCGCGACCGCGTAGAACGACTCGATGATCTCGTCGCGCGAGACCGTGCCATCGCCGTTCCAGTCCATGTCCCTCTGCTCGATGCCCTGGGTAATGGCGATGTTGGCGTACCAGGCATAGCCCAGCCACGCCAGCACGATCAGCACCAGGGCCAGCAGTGCCTTGCGACGCGGGCTGAACTTGCCACGCAGGATCATGGCACGCGCCGGATGGTGGCGCCGAGCGAAGACAGCTTCTCTTCGATGTTCTCGTAGCCACGATCAAGGTGGTAGATGCGGTCGATGGTGGTCTCGCCGCTGGCCATCAGGCCGGCCAGGATCAGCGAGGCCGACGCACGCAGGTCGGTGGCCATCACCGGCGCACCGCTCAGGTGCTCGCTGCCACGCACGATGGCGGTGTGGCCTTCAACCTGGATGTCCGCGCCCAGACGCAGCAGTTCGTTGACGTGCATGAAACGGTTCTCGAAGATCGTTTCGTTGATCACGCCCACGCCGTCAGCCACGCAGTTGAGCGCCATGAACTGGGCCTGCATGTCGGTCGGGAATGCCGGGTACGGCGCGGTGGTCAGGTTGACCGCCTTCGGCCGCTTGCCCTGCATGTCCAGGGTGATGGTGTCGTCGGTGGTCTCGATCTTCGCACCGGCCTCGACCAGCTTGGACAGCACCGCGTCCATGGTGTTCGGGCGCGCACGGTTGACCGTGACCTTGCCGCCAGTCATCGCTGCGGCCACCAGGAAGGTGCCGGTCTCGATGCGGTCGGGCAGCACTTCGTGGCGGCCACCGGACAGGCGCTCGACGCCTTCGATCACCAGGCGGGCGGTGCCCAGTCCTTCGATCTTCGCGCCCAGCGCGATCAGGCAATGCGCCAGATCGGTCACTTCCGGCTCCATCGCACAGTTGTCGAGGATGGTGGTGCCTTCGGCCAGCACCGCGCCCATCAGCACGTTCTCGGTGCCGGTGACACTGACCATGTCGAAGGTGAAGTGGCCGCCCTTCAGGCGCTTGGCGCTGGCCTTGATGAAGCCGTTCTCGACCACGATCTCGGCACCCAGTGCCTGCAGGCCCTTGATGTGCTGGTCGACCGGACGCGAACCGATCGCGCAGCCGCCCGGCAGCGACACTTCGGCCGCGCCGAAGCGGGCCAGCAGCGGGCCCAGCACCAGGATCGAGGCGCGCATGGTCTTGACCAGCTCGTAAGGTGCCACGTGCTGGTTGACCGAACGCGGGTCGACCACGATCGCGCTGCCGCGCGACAGCGTGCCCTGGTCGATGGTGACCTTGGCACCCAGTTCGCCCAGCAGCTTCACCGTGGTGACCACGTCGTGCAGGTGCGGCACGTTGGTGATCTCCACCGGCGCATCGGCCAGCAGGGTCGCGCAGAGGATGGGAAGGACGGCGTTCTTGGCGCCGGAGATGCTCACTTCACCGTGCAGCGCAGCGCCGCCGGTCACAACGATCTTGGCCATGTATTGGGAATCTTCTGCGGTTCAGCCGGCTTCGGCCGGGGTCACGGTTTTCAGCGCCAGCGCGTGGATCGCGCCGCCCATCAGGTCGCCGAGGGTGGCATAGACCATCCGGTGGCGGGCCAGCGGCATCTTGCCGGCAAAGGCCTCGCAGACCACGGTCGCTTCGAAATGCACGCCATCGTCGCCACGCACATCGGCGCGGGCGCCAGGCAGGCCGGTTTCGATCAGATTGCGGATGGTGTCGGCGTCCAACGGGCTTTCCTAATAAAATGTGCATCCATTCTACTTCCGCTGCGTGGCGTCCGCATGGCCGAATCCCTGTTGCCCCCCCGTTCTGCCGACCCTGCCGGCCTGATCGCCAGTGGCCGCCGCGTGTTCGAGATCGAGCGGCAGGCACTGGAGGCCGTGGCTGACCGCCTCGGCGAGGCCTTCCAGCAGGCCTGCCAGGCGATCCTGGCCAGCCGCGGGCGTGTGGTCGCCACCGGCATGGGCAAATCCGGGCACATCGCCCGCAAGATCGCCGCCACCCTGGCCTCCACCGGCACCCCGGCGTTCTACGTGCACCCTGGCGAGGCCGGACACGGTGACCTGGGCATGATCACCGAGGACGATGTGGTGCTGGCGCTGTCCTATTCGGGGGAGTCGGACGAGCTGCTCATGCTGTTGCCGGTGCTCAAGCGCCAGGGCAACCTGCTGATCTCCATGACCGGCCGCCCGCAGTCCAGCCTGGCCACCGCCGCCGATATCCACCTGGACGTCAGCGTGCCGGCCGAGGCCTGCCCGCTGGCGCTGGCGCCGACCTCCAGCACCACCGCCTCGCTGGCGATGGGCGATGCGCTGGCCGTGGCCCTGCTCGACGCACGCGGCTTCACCGCCGACGATTTCGCCCGCTCGCACCCGGCCGGCAGCCTCGGCCGCCGCCTGCTGCTGCACATCACCGACGTCATGCATAGCGGCGAGGACCTGCCCAGCGTGGGTGCCGACGCCAGCCTCAGCGAGGCGCTGGTGGAAATGAGCCGCAAGCGACTCGGGATGACCGCCGTGGTCGACGCCGATGGCGTGCTGATCGGCCTGTTCACCGACGGCGACCTGCGCCGCGCGCTGGACAGCGCGCTTGACGTGCGTACCGCGAAGATCGCCGACGTGATGACCCGCAACCCGCGCACCATCGGGGCCGACCAGCTGGCCGTAGAGGCCGCGCGGCAGATGGAAACCCAGAAAATCAACGGCCTGATCGTGGTCGATGACCAGGGCCGTGCGGTAGGCGCCCTGAACATTCATGACCTGTTGCGGGCCCGGGTGGTTTAACCGACAGTCCGTAGACCCCATTCAGTCTGTAATGCCCCACCCGACCCCACCGAGCCTGCTGCCCTGATGCCCTGGTCCCCGCTGCCCGCCTTCCCTGCCCACCTGCATGCCGCTGCGGCCCGCGTCCGCCTGGCCTGCTTCGACGTGGACGGCACCCTCACTGACGGTCGGCTGTACTACGACAAGGAAGGGAACGAGAGCAAGGCGTACTTCGTGCAGGATGGCCTGGGCCTGAAACTGCTGCAGCAGCACGGTATCCACCCCGTGCTGATCACCGCGCGCAACAGCCAGTCCGCGCTCAAGCGCGGCGCCGACCTCGGCATCGACACCCAGATCGCCGTGGGCGACAAGCTGGCCAGCGTGCAGGCGCTGTGCGCGCAGCACGGCGTCGGCCTGGAGCAGGTGGCCTTCATGGGCGACGACCTGCCGGACCTGGCGCCGCTGGGCGCGGTCGGCCTGGCAGTGGCCCCGGCCAACGCCCACCCGTGGATCGCCGAGCGCGTGCACTGGCAGACCCGCGCCGACGGCGGACGTGGCGCCGCCCGCGAACTGTGCGACATCCTGCTGGCCGCACAGGGCCACGTGGATGCGGTGCTGGCGAGGTTCGGCGCATGAGCCTGCCGACACTGAACTGGCGCACCCTGCTGGGCGTCGGCCTGCTGCTGGCGGCGTTGCTCAGCAGCTGGGCCGCCCTGCGCAACCGCGACAAGGGCCCGGCCAACGACGGCCAGGAGCCGGGTGTGGACTACGTTCTGCACGACTTCCAGATCGTGGCCCTGGATGAGCACGGCAAGGAGTCGACCACCCTGCGTGCGCCGCGGCTGGAGCGCCAGCGTGGCGACCAGACCATCAACATCGCCACGCCGCTGTTCGAGATGCCGGACAAGGATGGCAAGCACTGGACCCTGCGTGCCGAGACCGGCTGGCTCAGCGCCAAGGGCGACCAGATGAAGCTGCGCGGCAATGTGGCCGGCGACAGCCCGGCCGATCCGGGCGTGGTGCCGACCACCTTCCGCACCGACCATCTGGACGTGTTCCCGAAGGAGAACCGCGCCCGCACCGACGCCCTGGTGACCATGACCCGCCCGGGCATGGAACAGTCCGGCGTCGGCTTCGAAGTGGATTCGAAGAACAACACGTATCATTTCCTCAGCCAGTCCAAGGGCCGTTACACGCCCAAACGCTGATTCCACCGCCATCCCGCGACGTCTCCGGACAGGCGCAGGGCCGGCAGCCCCACCCTCCGCCCCCGGCCCGCCCGGGAGGCCCCCACCGGTAGAACGGACCCCGATGAAGATTTCCTTTGCCGCCGTACTCGCGCTCGGTCTTCTTGTCCCCAGCGCCGCCTTCGCCAAGTCCACCGACCGCAACGAAGACATGCACATCGATTCCGGCGCCCAGTCCGGCACGCTCACCGGCGACGGCAAGACCGTGCTGTCGCAGGGCGTGATCATCACCCAGGGCACGCTGGACCTGCGCTCGTCCGAGGCCGAGATCTACCTCAAGGATGGCGAAGCCGTGCGCGCGGTGTTCACTGGCAAGCAGGCCAAGATGAAGCAGCAGCTCGATGACGGCACCTGGATGGATGCCGTTGCCGACCGCATCGACTACGACATCAAGACCGAGATCATCACCCTGACCGGCAACTACAAGGTCACCAGCGCGCGCGGCACCAATGCCGGCCAGCGCATGGTCTACAACACCCGCACCGGCGAAATGAACTCCGGTGGTGACGGCAGCCGTGTGCGCACCGTCATCCCGCCGAAGAACAAGACCCCGGCCGCGCCTGCGGCACAGCCCAAGGCCACCACGCCGGCGCAGCCGGCCGGGAGCAGGAAGTAATGCTCGTCGCCAAGGGCCTGCGCAAGAAGTACAAGCAGCGCGAAGTCGTCAAGGATTTCGGGCTGACCCTCGACGCCGGCGAAGTGGTCGGCCTGCTGGGCCCCAACGGTGCCGGCAAGACCACCTGCTTCTACATGATCGTCGGCCTGGTTGCGGCTGACGCTGGCAGCATCGTGCTCGACGGCAAGGACATCACCGGCGACCCGATGTATACCCGCGCCAAGCAGGGCGTGGGCTATCTGCCGCAGGAACCGTCGGTATTCCGCAAGCTGACCGTGGCCGACAACATCCGCCTGGTGCTGGAGCTGCGCGAAGACCTGGATGCGGCCGGCCGCGAGCGCGAATTGAACAGCCTGCTTGACGAACTGCAGCTGGGCCATGTTGCCGACCAGCTTGGCGCCAGCCTGTCCGGTGGCGAACGCCGCCGCTGCGAGATCGCCCGCGCCCTGGCAGCGCAGCCGCGCCTGATCCTGCTTGACGAGCCGTTCGCCGGTGTCGATCCGATTTCGGTCGGCGAGATCCAGCGCATCGTCACCCATCTCAAGCAGCGTGGCATCGGCGTGCTGATCACCGACCACAACGTGCGCGAGACCTTGGGTATCTGCGACCGCGCGTATATCCTCGCCGAGGGCAGCGTGCTGGCCCAGGGTTCGCCGGAAGCGATCCTGGACAACGCCGATGTACGCCGCGTCTACCTCGGGGATTCCTTCAAGCTGTGAAGCAGTCGCCGGGTCCCTTTCCTTCCTTTCGGCACAGGCATGAAGACTCGGCTGCAGACATCGTTGGGACAGCAACTGGTGCTTACGCCCCAGTTGCAGCAGGCGATCAAGCTGCTGCAGATGTCCACCACCGAGCTGGAGCTGGAAATCGCGCAGGCGGTGGAAAGCAATCCGCTGCTGGACTGGGCCGACAGCAGTGACAGCAGCAGTCCTGCCGGCGAAGGCGACGACAACGGCAACGATGCGCCCGCAGAACGCGCCGATGCCGGCGACGACTGGGCGCCGGCGGAACTGGACTGGAACGCGTCCGGCAGCGGCGGCAGCTTCGACGATGACGACGACAATGGCAGCGCCGCCGAGCGCGTAGCCGAAACCGAAACGCTGGCCGACCATCTGCTGTGGCAGCTGCATCTGTCGCATCTGTCCCCACGTGATCGCAGCATCGGTGCCGCGCTCATCGATGCACTGGACGATGACGGTTATCTGCGCGAACCGCTGGGCACCATCGCCGACACCCTGTTGCCGGCGATCCACGCCGGCGAGGACGAGATCCTCGCCGTGCTGCATCGCATCCAGCGCTTCGATCCGGTGGGTGTGGCTGCACGCACGCTGGGCGAATGCCTGCTGCTGCAGCTGGATGTGCTGCCCGGCGAAACGCCCGGGCTGGCGCTGGCGCGACAGATTGCCGCAGGCCCACTGGAACGGCTGCCACGCAGTGGCGTCGCCGGGCTTGCTCATGAGTTGAAGCAACCGATCGACGAGGTCGAGACTGCCGTCGCGCTGCTGCGCTCGCTGGACCCGCGCCCGGGCACGCAGATCGCACCGCTGTCGCAGGACACTTACGTGGTGCCGGACGTGGTGGTATGGCGGCAGAACGGCGTGTGGCGCGCTGCACTGGCCGCCCATGCCGGGCCGAAGGTGGTGATCCACCGCGGCTACGAACAGCTTATCCGGCGTTGCGGCGATGCCGATGCCGGCTACCTGCGTGCCCAGCTGCAGGAAGCACGCTGGCTGCTGAAAGGCCTGCAGCAGCGCGGCGAAACCCTGTTGCGCGTCGTGCGCAGCCTGATCCTGCAGCAGGCCGGCTTCCTTGAATTCGGCGAGCAGGCGCTGCGCCCACTGACTCTGCGCGAGATTGCCACCGAACTGGGCCTGCACGAATCCACGGTGTCGCGTGCGATCGCCCGCAAGCACGTGCGCACCCCGCGCGGCACCCTGCCACTGCGGGCCTTCTTCGCCTCCGGCATCGATACCGAAGGCGGCGGCGAGGCGTCCAGCACCGCCATCCAGGCGATGATCCGGCGCCTGATCGACGATGAGAATCCGCGCAAGCCGCTTTCTGACGCCAAGCTGGCTGACCTGCTCAAATCGTCGGGAATCCCAGTAGCGCGGCGCACCGTGGCGAAGTATCGTGAAGCCATGAACATTTCCGCCTCGCACGAAAGGGTCAGAATCGCTTGACGCGCCGCCGCGCCCGGCGGAGAGGTTCATTGGCACATCCGAACACAGGAGAAACCCGATGCGCATCGAAACGTTTGGCAAAGATGTCGAAGTCACCCCGGCCCTGCAGTCCTATGTGGAGGAAAAGCTGGCCCGGATCGGAAAGCACTTCGACCAGCACTGCGAAGCGCGGGTGACCCTCAAGCTGCAGAAGACCGAACACCATGTCGACGCCAGCCTCAACATCCCGGGCCAGACCCTGCACGCGGAGGCCAATGCCCAGACCATGTATGCCGCGATCGACCTGCTTGCGGACAAGCTTGACCGCCTGGTGATCAAGCACAAGGAGAAAAAACAGCAGCACGCGCCGCTGCCGGTGGGCGACAATGGTGGCTGATCGCCACCGTTCCCCGCAGACATGCCCCTGACTGACCTCCTGGCGGCCGTGCAGACCCAGCTCTGCACGGCCACCGACCGTGACAGCGTCCTGCAGGCCGCCGCCGGGTTGCTGGCCTGCCGCCAGGCCAATGCCGAACAGATCTATCTGAACCTGTGCCAGCGCGAAGCCCTGGGCAGCACCGCGATCGGCCACGGCATCGCCATCCCCCACGGCCGCGCGCCTACCCTTGATCGCCCCCGTGGCGCCCTGCTGCGATTGGCCGCCCCGGTCGATTTCGGCGGCGACGAACCGGTGGACCTGGTGTTCGCCATGGCCGTCCCCGCCCACTACACCCACCAGCACCTGATGCTGTTGTCCGAGCTGGCCGAACTGTTTTCCGCGCCGGACATCCGCCAGGCCCTGCGCGAAGCGGGCGATGCCCGGGCGCTGCGCGAGGCGCTGGACATGACCCCTCCTGCGAGTGCCGCATGAATACCAGCATCACCGCCCGTGAACTGTTCGAACAGCAGCGCGAGCGGCTGGGGTTGCGCTGGGCCGCCGGCAAGTCCGGTGAGAAGCGCGAGCTGGAGGCCGGCAATACCGTCTCGCGGCGTCCCTCGCTGGCCGGCTACCTCAACGCGATCTATCCCAACAAGGTGCAGATCCTGGGCACCGAGGAACTGTCCTGGCTGGATGCACTGGAACCACGCCAGCGCTGGGAGACCATCGAAAAGATCATGCAGTCGCACCCGCTGGCGCTGGTGCTGACCCGCAACCAGCCCTGCCCGGAAGACCTCCGCGCCGCTGCTGACGAATCCGGCACGCCGCTGTGGCTCTCGCCCAAGCGCGGCCACGAACTGCTCAACCACCTGTCCTACCATCTGGCGCGTACGCTGGCGCCGCGGGTGATCCTGCACGGCGTGTTCATGGAGATCTATTCCATCGGCGTGCTGATCACCGGCGAGGCCGGATCGGGCAAGAGCGAGCTGGCGCTGGAGCTGCTCACCCGCGGCCATCGCCTGGTCGCCGACGATGCCCCCGAGTTCACCCAGATCGCCCCGGACGTACTCGACGGCACCTGCCCCGAACTGCTGCAGGACCTGCTGGAAGTGCGCGGCCTGGGCGTGCTCAACGTGCGCGAGATGTTCGGCGACACGGCTGTAAAGAAGAACAAGTACCTTCGGCTGATCGTCCACCTGACCAAGCCGATGACCGAACCCACCCCACATGGCTACGAACGCCTGACCGGCGATTCGGGCACCCGCCATGTGCTGGACCTGGACGTTCCGCTGATCACCCTGCCGGTGATGCCCGGCCGCAACCTGGCCGTACTGACCGAAGCCGCGACCCGCCTGCACATCCTGCGCACCAAGGGCATCGACCCGGCGGCTATGTTCATCGCCCGCCACAGCAACCTGCTGGAACGGCGAACACCCTGATTTCCCTGCCCCTCGAAGAGCCTGTCCATGAGCACCGTCACCCCCTCCGCCCCGACCCTGATCATCGTCAGCGGCCTGTCCGGCTCGGGTAAATCCGTCGCCCTGAAGACCTTCGAGGACCAGGACTACTACTGCTCGGACAACCTGCCGATCAATCTGCTGCCCGACTTCGTGCGCAGCCTGCTGGCCAACCATGACGGCAGCGCGCCGCGCCGCCTGGCCGTGGGCATCGACGTTCGCGGGCAGGCCGATCTGAGCCAGCTGGGCAACTGGCGGCAGCTGGCCACTGACGCCGGCGTGGAAGTGAAGGTACTGTTCTTCGAGGCCAGCGATGAGGCTGTGCTCAAGCGCTACGCCGACACCCGGCGCCGTCATCCGCTGAGCCAGCTGGGCCTGTCGCTGCCCGAAGCGATCGCACGCGAACGTGAATTGACGGCACCGCTGCGCCGCGAGGCCGATGCGGTGATCGATACCAGCAACCTCAACGTGCATCAGCTGCGGCGGCGGATCATCACCGAGTTCACGCTGGACCATGCCACCGGACTGTCCCTGCTGTTCGAATCGTTCGCGTACAAGCGCGGCGTGCCGGCCGAGGCGGACTTCGTATTCGATGCGCGGGTGCTGCCCAATCCACACTGGGACCCCGATCTGCGTGCGCTGAGCGGCCGCGAACCGGGCGTGCGCGACTATCTGGAAGCACAGCCGGACGTGCAGCGTTACCTGGCCCAGCTGATGGATTTCCTCGATACGTGGCTGCCGAAACTGGGGGATGGCACCCGCAGCTACGTGACGGTGGCGTTCGGCTGCACCGGCGGCAAGCACCGCTCGGTGTTCCTGGCCGAGCGCCTGGCCCGGCATGCCCGCGAGATGGGCTGGGAAGATGTGGCCACGTATCACCGCGAACAGGATTGAGGGGGGCGGCCGGGCTGCGCCCGGCACCCGCCGGTAGTGCCGGCCGCTGGCCGGCAACAGCAACAGCAACAGCAGAAGCGGCATTCCGTGGGATGGCGGGGCGGTGTGGATCTGCAGGACACGCCGTAGACCCCGCTCCGCGGTCCGGCCCAGCCGCTGGCGGCTGGGCGTTCGGGCGCTTGCGAAGCAGTGCTTCGCAAGCAAAGCGCCCTCACCCCTGGGGGCTCGATGGCGCCATCCATGGCGCCAACGGTCCTGCCTGCCCACACCGCCCCGCCTCTGACAGATTTCTGCTGCTGGTGGGTGTCGACCCTGGTCGACACGATGGATCCACGCGTGCGTGGATGAATCGCTGTCAGGCATCGAAAAACGGATGGGGTCGGATCTCTTTCTCAACGGAAAGGCTCCCCTCTCGAGCAACGCTGAATACGGGACACAGTGCCCCTCATCTGCTGCTATCGCCAATTCACCTTGACCTGTTAACGTGCAGTAATGACCTGTGGCATTCTCCTCGTAACACATCCGGGGGTCGGGCCCGCCCTGCTTGAGGTGGCGACCCGGCTCCTGCGGCAATTGCCGCTGAAAACCGAAGCTTTCGAAGTACCGTTCGACGCAGACCTGGACGCCCTGCTCCCGCTCGCCTCGGCCGCCCTGCGGCGGGTCGATGCAGGGGATGGCGTGCTGATCCTGACCGACCTGTACGGCGCCAGCCCCGCCAACCTAGCCGGGCAGCTGGCCCGGTTGGGGACCCCGGTTCGCCGGGTATCGGCGCTGAGCCTGCCGATGTTGCTGCGGGTGATGAATTATCCGGAACAGGGACTGGATCTACTGCCCGCCACAGCCGCGGCGGGCACCCGTAATGGAGCGATAGTCGACGATGCTTGAACGAGAACTCACCGTGAGCAACCGCCTGGGCCTGCACGCCCGGGCCACCGCCAAGCTGGTGCAGACCCTGGCGCCGTTCCGCTGCAACGTGACCATGGCCGCCAAGGGCCGTGAGATCAACGCCAAGAGCATCATGGGCGTGATGCTGCTGGCCGCCGGCCAGGGCACTCCGGTCACGGTGCGCATCAACGGCGAGGACGAAGCCGCCGCGATGGAAGCGGTGGTCGGTCTGTTCGAGCGCCGCTTCGACGAGGACAGCTGAGCGTGCCGCGCGCGCGCGCCGGCCAGGTTCCTTCCGGCCAGCGGCCGGTCCAGCTGCTGGCTGGGCACGGTGCTGCCCGTGGCGCGGCGATGGGCCGCGCACGGGTACGCCTGCCGCATGCGCTGGAGGTGGCCGAGCAACGCATCGGCGCCCACCAGGTCGAGGCCGAGCTGGCCCGCCTGCATCGTGCGGTGGATGCCGCGCGCACGGAAATGCACGAACTGCGCCAGCGCCTGCATGGCGCATTGAACCAGGAAGTGGGCGAGTTCCTGGACCTGCACGCGCTGCTGCTGGACGATCCCGAGCTGTTGTTCGGGCTGGACGAGCTGATCCGCAGCGGTCCCTACAGTGCCGGCTACGCATTGCGCCTGCAGCGTGACCGCCTGGCCAAGGTCTTCGATGGCATGGACGATGCCTACCTGAAGAGCCGCATGGACGACCTGGACCATGTCATCGGCCGCATCCACGCGTTCCTGCAGCCTGAACGCGCGCCGGTGATGAAGGGCCTGGCCGGCGAGATCCTGGTCTGCGACAACATCGCCCCGTCCGAACTGGCCCAGCTGCAGGCCCAGGGCGTGGTTGGCATCGTCACCGCCGCCGGCAGCGCGCTGTCGCACAGCGCGATCCTGGCGCGCAGCCTGCATCTGCCGTTGATCGTGAACGTTCCGCAGCTGCTCAGCCGCATCGCCGATGGCGACGTGCTGATCATCGATGGCGCCGACGGCAGCATCACCGCCAACCCGCAGGCCGACAACCTGCGTGACTATCGCGCGCGCCTGAAGGAGCATGCGCGCGAGCAGCGCGAGCTCGGCCGCCTGCGCAGCAAGCCCAGCCGCACCCGCGACCAGGTCGACATCGCCCTGCTGGCCAATGCCGAATCGCTGGAAGACGTCACCCAGGCGCACGCGCTGGGCGCGCAGGGACTGGGCCTGTACCGCACCGAGTTCCTGTTCCTGCAGCGCAACGAGCTGCCGGATGAAGAAGAACAGTTCCAGACCTACCGGGATGCCGCGTTGGGCATGAGCGGGCGACCGGTCACCATCCGCACGCTCGATCTGGGCGCGGACAAGGCCGACCGCACCGGCCTGACCCTCAGCAATGAAGAGAACCCCGCCCTGGGTCTGCGCGGCGTACGCCTGTCGCTGGCACGGCCGAAGGTGGCCGATACCCAGCTGCGCGCGATCCTGCGCGCCTCCGCCTACGGCAAGCTGCGCGTGCTGGTGCCGATGGTCAGCACCCGCGAGGAGCTGCTGGCGGTGCGCCGGCGCATGCTCAAGCTGACCGAACAGCTGCGCGGCGAGGGCCACATGGTGTCCGACCACGTGCCGCTGGGCGCGATGATCGAAGTTCCTGCGGCAGCACTGGCGCTGGAGAGCTTCATCGACCTGGTCGATTTCCTGTCGATCGGCACCAATGACCTGGTGCAGTACCTGCTGGCCGCCGACCGCAACAACGAGGCACTGGGCGAACTGTATTCGCCACTGCATCCGGCCGTGCTGCGACTGCTGCAGATGGTCATCGAGACCGGCGCGCGTCACCGCATCCCGGTGGCGGTCTGCGGCGAGATGGCCGGCGACGCACGGATGACCCCGCTGCTGCTGGCGCTGGGCCTGACCGAGTTCAGCCTGCACCCCGGCACGCTGCTGGAAGTGCGCCGTGCGATCCGCGATGCCGATCTGGCCGCATTGCGCGCGCGCGCGCCGAAGCTGCTGGCCGCACGCGACCGCCGCGCGATCGAGCGCTGGCTGGCGCTGGTGGCCGAAACGGCCTGACTGCCGAGGGTAGTCTGGTCGCTGGCCGGCAATCTCGTGGACTTCGATGGGGACGATTGCGGGCCAGCGGCCGGCGCAACCACCGCCCCTCGGCTATGCGTTGAAACATCCCCTTGCGATAATGACGCGCTGAACACCCCTGTTGCCGCATCCTCGCCGGGATCGCGGCTTTTCTTATCCCGCGGGAGCTGCGATGGCTGAAGCCGTACGCCACGACAAGACTGCGCGCCAACTGCGGATGCTGTCCGACGCACTGGACAGCGGTCGGCTGGGCCCGGTGCGTCGCCTGGTCAACACCCTGGCCCCGGCCGAGATCGGCAACCTGCTTGAATCGCTGCCGCCGGGCAAGCGCGAGGTGGTGTGGGGCCTGGTCGATCCGGAAGATGACGGCGAGGTGCTGGTCCACGTCGGCGACGACGTGCGCGAGAGCCTGCTCGCGGACATGGACCCGGACGAAATCATCGCCGCGGTCGAAGACCTGGACATCGACGACCTGGCCGACCTGGTCGAAGACCTGCCCGATACGGTCATCGACGAAGTCCTCAAGTCGATGGACCGCGAGAACCGCGAGCGCCTGGAACAGGTGCTGTCCTATCCCGAGGACAGTGCCGGCCGCCTGATGAACCCGGACGTGGTGACCGTGCGCGCCGACGTCAACGTGGACGTGGTGCTGCGCTACCTGCGCCTGCGCGGCGAACTGCCGGACCACACCGACCACCTGTTCGTGGTCAGCCGGCGCCACCAGTACCTTGGCCGGGTGTCGCTGGCGGCACTGGTGACCCACGAGGACACCACCCCGATCAACCGCCTGATCGACGACGAGCAGCCGGCCATCGACGTCGGCGAGAGCGACCAGGAAGTCGCGCGGCAGTTCTCCGACCATGACTGGATCTCCGCACCGGTGGTGGACGAGAACAACATCCTCGTTGGTCGCATCACCATCGATGACGTGGTCGACATCATCCGTGGCCAGGCCGAGCACCAGGCGCTGGGCGCCGCCGGCCTGGACGAGGACGAGGATCTGTTCAGCCCGGTCTGGCGCGCCATGCGCCGCCGCCTGATGTGGCTGTCGATCAACCTGTGCACGGCCTTCCTGGCCTCCAGCGTGGTCGGTCACTTCGAGGGCACCATCGACAAGCTGGTGGCGCTGGCGGTGCTGATGCCGATCGTGGCCGGCCTCGGTGGCAACGCCGGCACCCAGGTGCTGGCGCTGATGGTGCGCGGCCTGGCGCTGGGCCAGGTGGGCGCCTCCAACGCGCGCACCCTGCTGTGGAAGGAAGTGCGTGTTGCGCTGCTGAACGGCGTGATGCTCGGCTCGGTGCTGGGCCTGATCGTATTGGCCTGGTTCCATTCACCCGGGCTGTCTGCGGTGATCGCCATCGCACTGACCTGCAACCTGCTGTTCGCAGCGCTGGCCGGCGTGCTGGTGCCGCTCACACTGAAACGCTTCGGCTTCGATCCAGCGCTGGCCAGCGGTATCTTCCTGACCGCAGTGACCGACTCGATGGGCTTCTTCACTTTCCTCGGCCTGGCCACGCTGGTGCTGCTGCACTGACCGCATCGAGGATCGGCCCCCGCCACGCGGGTCGTTGACTCCACCCAACCGGAACACCCATGGCAACAACGATCGAAAACTATTTCCAGCCCGGCTGGCGCGACCAGCAGCACACCTGCCCGGCCTGCGAGTGGAAGGGCAGCTCGCGCGCCATGGAGATGGAACTGGACGAGGACGCCACCGAGTATGACTGCCCGGTCTGCGAGAACCCGCTGCTGGTGGTCCTGCACCCGGATATGGCGCAGGTGCAGGCTGCGGCGGCGGCAGGCAATGCCGAAGCGCAGGAACAACTGGACATCATTGCCAGCTTCCCGCGCCCGCAGTGACGCGGCGCACGATGCCGCGCTGGCGACAGCGGACTACGATGCAGGCGATCTCGCCACTTCGGGAAACCCCATGGTCCGTTTGCTGTCGCGCTGGCTGCCACTGCTGGCCCTTCTGTTGATGAGCGGCTGCACGTCGCTGCCGGATGGCGCGCGGGGTCGCTTCGAAGCCCGCGCCGTGAAGGTGGATGGCGAGACGGCCTACTACCAGGTATTCATTCCGGCCGCATCGGCGCGTACACCGGGCTCACTGCCGGTCGTGCTGTTCCTGCACGGTTCGGGCGAGCGCGGCGCCGATGGCGTGAAGCAGACCCACGCGGGGCTGGGACCGTACCTGCGCGAGCAGGCCGCCGATTTCCCTGCGTTGGCCGTATTTCCGCAGGCGCCGGGACGCGGGGAATGGAGCGGGCGCAACAACCGTGTGGCCCTGGCCGCGCTGGATGCAGCGATCGCCGAGTTCGGTGCCGATCCGGCGCGGCAATACCTGACCGGCATGTCGATGGGTGGCTACGGCAGCTGGAATATCGCCTTGGACAACCCGCACCGATTTGCTGCGATCGTGCCGGTGTGCGGCGCGGTGCTGGCCCCGCGCGCGGTACGTCCGACCCTGTTCGTCGAACAGGTGGCCGGTGAAACCGACCCGTATGCGGCCATTGCCCAGCGCCTGCGGCAGACGCCGATCTGGATCTTCCATGGCGCGCTGGATGACGTGGTGCCGCCGGATGACGACCGCCGGCTGCACGCCGCATTCCAGAACGCCAACGCGCGTGACGTGCGCTACACCGAATACCCGGAAGGCAACCACAATGCCTGGGACGCCACCTACGCCGACCCGGCGATGTGGGAATGGATGTTCGCGCAGAAGCGCTGAGCCATAGTTTCTGCTGGGAAACATCTGTGGGTGGATGCCAACCGTTGGTCGGCTTGGTATTGGTGGATGCCAACCGTTGGCCGGCTTGGGTATTGGTGGGTGCCGACCGTTGGTCGGCACTATCTCTCCGCTTCGGGGTAATCCATTGCTTGGTACCTCCCATCGATCTCCCATCGGCACCAGGCATACGGATACTCTCCCACGCAGCTCGCCAAGTTCGCCCTGACCGGGTTGGCGACGATGTACATCGCATGGCGAAACAGTGATTCTTCAGAACGCATGGCGTGATCGTGATAGCTCGATTGCCAAAATGGTCCTGTCTTACCCAGCATGCGGTTGATCCGCAATGCACTGCTCGATTTGAAGCGTTGCATGATGTAGTCCAGCGAGAACGCACGGATCTCCACAAGCCAATGGATGTGGTCCGGCATGACCACATAGGCAAGTGAGTGCGTCAGGCCATCATCATCAATGCGACGGAACACATCCATCACCTCCTGTGCCGCAGTGGCATCATCAAAGTAGCGTCGACGTTCCTGGGTGACGGTGGTCAGGATGTAGGATTGCCCGATCCGGGAATGACGGCCAAGGCGTAGGCGTGCGCGGTTCATGGGCCCAAGCGTGCGCCTGCCGGTATCCCTCTTCTATCGGGCAACCACGTCAGTACAGGTGGGCCCGGAACCATTCAATGGCCAGGCCCGCACTTCACCGCACTGATGGTTCAGTGCCGACCAACGGTCGGCACCCACCGGGTCGGATAAGGACAGATCAACCGTGCCGACCAACGATCGGCACCCACCGGGTCGGATGAGGACAGATCAGCCGTGCCGACCAACGGTCGGCACCCACCAAAGTGGTCAGCCCAGCAAGGTTTCCAGCACGGCCATGCGCACCGCGACGCCGTTGGCGACCTGGCGCAGCACCCACGACTGCGGGCCGTCGGCCACGTCATCGGTGACTTCCACGCCACGGTTGATCGGGCCCGGATGCAGCACCGCAGCGTCCTTGCCGGCACGGGCCAAGCGTTCGTTGGTCAGGCCGTACTGGGCGTGGTACTGCTCCAGCGACGGCACCAGGCCTTCTTCCATGCGCTCGCGCTGCAGGCGCAGCATCATCAGCGCGTCGGCGCCTTCCAGCATCGCATCGAAATCATCGCCGACCACGCAGCCCTTCAGGGTCTCGTCGTCCGGCAGCAGTGACTGCGGGCCGCACACGCGGATCTCGCCCACCCCCAGCGTGCGCAGCGCATGCAGGTCGGTGCGCGCCACGCGCGAGTGCTTCACGTCGCCGACGATCACCACCTTCAGCTTCGAGAAATCCGGGCCCTTGGCCTGGCGCAGGGTCAGCATGTCCAGCAGGCCCTGGGTCGGGTGCGCGCTGCGGCCGTCGCCGGCGTTGATCAGTGCGGTGCCCTCGCCCGCCGCCTCGGCCAGCGCGGCCACGGCGCCGTCATCGGGGTGACGCACCACGAAGCCGCGCACGCCCATTGCTTCCAGGTTGCGCAACGTGTCGCAGGCCGTTTCGCCCTTGCGCGTGGACGAGGTCGACGCGTCGAAGTTCAGCACATCGGCGCCCAGGCGCTGCGCGGCCAGCTGGAACGAGCTGCGGGTGCGCGTGGACGGTTCGAAGAACAGCGTGCATACCGCAGAACCGGCCAGCACGTGGCGCTTGTTGCCGACACGGCCGACTGCGGCGTCACGGATCTGCCCTGCCCGGTCCAGCAACTGCAGCAGTGTTCCGCGCGGCAGGCCCTCCAGGGTCAGCAGGTGGCGCAGGCGTCCGGAGGCATCGATTTGCTGGGCAGTCATGGCGGGAGTCGTGCAGTCAGGGAATGGGGGTGGCGTCGTCGGGGGACGACAGCCAGCGGTCGATGATCACCGCCGCGGCCACAGCATCGAGGGCGGCCGCATCGCGGCGGCGCTTGCGTCCTTCGGCGCGCTCGACGGCGAAGCGGCGTGCGGCCTCGACCGAGCTGGAACGCTCGTCGATCATCACCACGGGCAGCTTGAAACGTTCCCGCAGCTGGCGGGCGAAGCCCTGCGCGCGCTTGCGGTTGGGCTGGTCCTGGCCGTCCAGCGTAAGCGGATCGCCGACCACCAGGCCGTCGGGCTTCCATTCCTTGAGTAGGCGCTCGATCGCGGTCCAGTCCGGGCCGTTGCCGTGCACATCGACCACGGCCACCGCGCGCGCATGGGCGGCGAAAGCACTGCCGATGGCCACGCCGATGCGTCGCGAGCCAACATCGAAACCCAGAACGGTGCCGTCACGGCGGATCGCCGGGGCAGCAGGAACCGGTGCGGGCGCGGCCGGCTCAGACATGGCCGCTGTAGTCGGTCAGCCGGAACAGATCCACGCCGATGCGCGCAGCCGCGCCCTGCCAGCGCTGCTCCAGCGGCAGCTGGAACACCAGCTCGGCATCGGCCGGCACGGTCAGCCAGCTGTTCTCGGACAGCTCGCTTTCCAGCTGCCCTGCGCCCCAACCGGCACAGCCGAGGGTGACCACCGCATTGGCCGGGCCTTCGCCACGCGCCATCGCTTCGAGGATGTCGCGCGAGGTGGTCAGGTACAGGCCGTCGCCCACGGTCAGGCTGGAATCCCACGCGCGCGCGTCGTCGTGGATGACGAAGCCGCGTTCGGGATGCACCGGACCGCCATTGAGCACCATGCGCGCCTGCAGCTCGCCATCACCGGTGGTGATGTCCATCTGCGCAAGCACTTCACCCAGCGTGTATTCGGAAGGCTGGTTGACCAGTACGCCCATCGCCCCGTTCTCGTCGTGCTGGCAGATCAGCGCGACGCTGCGGGCAAAGGTCGCGTCGAGCAGCGACGGCAGCGCGACGAGCAGGTGATCGGCAAGGGAGGTCGGCATTACAGGCATGGGTCCATTCTACCTGCTGGGGGCGGGATGGTCGCGCGATGGCGCCGAACCGCGATGGGCTAGGATGGTGCTTTGCCATGGAAGGTCATCGATGCAGTCTTCATCGCCCCTGACCCTGCCGGCACGCAGCGCCATCGTCCTGATCGCCCTGCTGCAGGGTCTGATGCTGTATGCCGCGCAGGAATTGTCCGATGCGTGGCCGTTCCGCGATATCGGCTGGCGCTACTGCTGGTACGCCTGGGTGCTGGCCATTCCCAGCGCGGTGGCGCTGAGCCTGGTCGAGCTGGGCCAACGCCGCCTGTGGCTGCAGGCGGCGCTCGGCTCGGTGGTGGTGCTGGCACTGGCCGCCTGGATCGGCTGGAACCTCAATGGCGAGGCCGCACTGGAATCGGGCGCGTTGCAGCTTCCGTTGACCCTGGGCATGGCCGTGGCGGTGTTCGTGGCCCTGCCATGGTGGCAGTTCCAGCTGCAGCACGGTCAGTGGCGCGCCAGCTACCCCGGGCTGTTCGAGCGCGCCTGGCAGAACGGCTTGACCCTGGCCCTGGCGGCGCTGTTCACCGGGCTGACCTGGCTGCTGCTGTGGCTGTGGGCGGCGCTGTTCCAGCTGCTGGAGGTCACCTTCTTCCGCGATCTGTTCCGCCAGGATGCTTTCATCGCACTGGCCACCGGCAGCCTGGCCGGGTTTGGCGTGCTGATCGGGCGCACCCAGCATCGGGCGATCCAGATCACCCGCCAGGTGCTGTTCGCGATCTGCCGCGGGCTGCTGCCACTGCTCTCGTTCATCGCCGTGTTGTTCGTGCTGAGCCTGCCGCTTGCCGGGCTGGAGCCGCTGTGGAAGACCCGTTCGGCCGCCAGCCTGCTGGTGGTGGTGTCACTGCTGCTGGTGACGTTCACCAATGCGGTCTACCAGCAGGGGGAAGACTCCGCGCCGTACCCTCTCGTGCTGCGCCGTCTGGTCGAGGCCAGCCTGCTGGCGCTGCCGGTCTACGCCGCGCTGGCGCTGTATGCGCTGGGCCTGCGCGTGGTGCAGTACGGGTGGACAGTGGACCGGTTCTGGGCACTGCTGATCGCGCTGGCCGTGGCCGGCTATGCCCTGGGCTATGCGCTGGCGGTACTGCGTCGCCAGGGCCGCTGGCTGCAGGCGCTGGAACCGGTCAACCGCTGGATGTGCTGGGTGGTGCTCGCACTGGCCCTGCTGGGCAACTCGCCCCTGCTGGACCCGGTGCGGCTGACCCTGTCCAGCCAGCTGGAGCGCCTGCGCGCGGACCCGCCGGCGATCACCAGCAGTGACGTCAACGTGCTGCGCTTCGATCTTGGCCGCCGTGGCGTGCAGGCGCTGCGCGAGTTGCAGCGTGATCCGGCCATCATCGCCGATGCCAACGCGCCACAGGTGGTCGCGGCAGCACTGGCGCGTACCTCCCGCTGGGACGACGGCCACCGCCTCGACAAGGGGCCGCAGGACGTCGCCGCCCTGCGGCGCGCGCTGAAGCTGGCCGCCGGATCCAGCTCGCCACCGGACGACTGGTGGAAAGCTCTGGCCACCCGATCGATCAATGGCGAATCCTGCGCACAGAGCGAGCGCGACTGCCTGATCGTGCATCGCGACCTGGACGGTGATGGTACCGGCGAAGTGCTGCTGTGCGAGCTGTACACCCACCGTGGACCGGACTGCGTGCTGTACGCACGTGGCACCGATTCCCAGTGGCGCCGGGCCGGTGCGCTGTTCGGCACCGTCAGCGGGCCGGCCGAGGCGATCAACCAGGCCCTGCGTAACGGCAAACTCACGCTCGTGCCACCGCGCTGGCCGATGCTGTCCATCGGCGGGCACCCTGCAGTGGCCATCGATCCCGAACCCGAATCCGAATCCGAATCCGAATCCGAATCCAACGAGCCTTCCCCATGAGCGGTTACTGCCTGATTGCCCCCGGCCATCCGGTGCACGACTACTACCACGCCAACGAGTACGGCTTCCCGCAGCGGGACGAGCGTGAACTGTTCGAGCGATTGGTACTGGAAATCAACCAGGCCGGTTTGAGCTGGGAAACGATCCTGAAGAAGCGCGAGGGCTTCCGCGCAGCCTATGACGGCTTCGATGTGGACCGCGTGGCGGCCTACGGCGAGCAGGACATCGCGCGCCTGCTGTCGGACCCGGGCATCATCCGCAACCGCCTGAAGGTGCTGGCGGCGATCCACAACGCGCAGGTGATCCAGCAGCTGCGGGCCAGCCATGGCAGCTTCGCGGCGTGGCTGGATGCGCACCACCCACGCAACAAGGCCGACTGGGTGAAGCTGTTCAAGAAGACGTTCCGCTTCACCGGCGGCGAGATCACCGGCGAATTCCTGATGAGCCTGGGCTACCTGCCCGGTGCGCACGCCGAGGATTGCCCGGTGCATGCGCGGCTGCTGATGCTGTCACCGCCGTGGCTGCAGGCCGCCGTACGTTGAAGGACGGCCGCCGGGCATGGCCCGGCGCTACCGGAACCGCCACGTAGTAGCGCCGGGCCATGCCCGGCGAACGCGGAGAGCGCGATCACACACCCATGTAGCGGCCAGGGCGGTGGTTGAACATCAGCACAAGGCTGAGCACCACCGCGCCGATGGCCGAATACAGCACCTTCGACGGCGACAGCACGAAGAACGCGGCCACCATCAGGCAGGCGTCGTAGGACATCTGCACCTTGCCCGCGCTCCAGCCACGGGTGCGCTGCAGGTACACCGCCAGGATGCCGATGCCGCCGAGGCTGGCACGATGGCGGATGAAGAACAGGATGCCCAGGCCAGACAACGCGCCACCGACGATCGCCGAATACAGCGGGTTGATGTGCGAGAAGTCGATCCAGCGCGGCAGCAGGTCGGTCAACACGCCACAGGCGGTGACCGCAGCGAAGGTCTTCAGGGTGAATTCCCAACCCATGCGCCGCAGCGCCACCCAGTAGAACGGCAGGTTGACCAGCACGAACACCAGGCCGAAGTTCCAGCCCATCGCGTAGTGCAGCAGGAACGCCATGCCCGCCATGCCGCCGATCATCAGCCCGCCCTTGGCGAAGATGGCCAGGCCCAGCGAGGCCACCATCGTGGCCAGCACCATGCCTTGCACGTCCTCGGCGATCGAGTGGCGCAGCGCTTTTTCGTCGGCGGTGGTGCCGGCGCTGTCGGGCGGCGGGGTCAGCGGACCGGCGGTGACCAGGTGGCCGTCAGCGTCGTCGCACGGCGCGGGGCCATGGGAAGGAAGGGACATGCGGGTGGGGGAACAGCAGGTGGGGAGCGGTATTAGACACGATCCGCATGACAGTTGCAGATGAAATCGTTCAGCTGAATGCGCCCCGCCCTGCCCCGGGCCCGCCGCTGCTCAGCCCTTGCCGGCCAGATGGTGCGCCACCAGCGCGTTGGCATGGCCATGGCCCAGCCCATGCTCACTTTTCAGGAAGCTGACCAGTTCCATGTGTTTCAGGCCCTTCTTCCCTGCCAGCAGCCCGAGCCAGTGGGCGACCGGTTGCCCATAGGTCTTCTCGATGGAGGGGAAGTACGAGGCCGGGCCCTTGGGCTTGGTGTCAGTGCTCATGTGCAGCTCCCGTTGAAGTCATTCATTCGACGAACCACAGACGCAGAAATCGACATACCCACACGTCCGACCCAGTGCCGACCAACGGTCGGCACCCACCAAAGCAGAATGCCGTTCCAACAGCTCGCGGGAAATTGTCGAAGGCGGGGTGGCTCAGGTTGCGGGGGCGTGAGCGCCATGGGCCCGAGGCATGCCTCGGACGGGTTGGGCAGGACGCCCAACCCCGCTCTTGCCGTGTGCGCAGGACAGCGCACACGAGCAAGCGCGACCGAGGCTACATGGGTGAGGGCGCTTTGCTTGCGAAGCACTGCTTCGCAAGCGCCCGAACGCACAGCCGCCAGCGGCTGGGCCGGGCCCCGGAGGGGGACTTGCGCCGTCCCCCGCAACCTGAGCCACCCCGCCTCCCACGGGAAGCCAGCTTTTGACGTTGCCGTTGACGTTGATTCGGCAGGTGCCGGGCGCAGCCCGGCCGTATCATCCCCGCATGCCCCGCGAAAATCTCAACGACCTGCAGGCCTTCGTCCACGTTGCCCGCGAGGGCAGCTTCACCAAGGCTGCCGCCCAGCTGGGCGTGTCCCAGTCCGCGCTCAGCCATGCCATGCGCGGACTGGAGCAGCGCCTGGGCGTGCGCCTGCTGACCCGCACCACCCGCAGCGTGTCCACCACCGAAGCCGGCGCCCGCCTGCTGGAAACGCTGGCCCCGCGCCTGGCCGAGATCGAGGATGGGCTGGCCGCGCTGGCCGAGTACCGTGAACGCCCGGCCGGCACCATCCGCATCAATGCCACCGGCCACGCCGCCGAGTACATCGCCTGGCCCAGGCTGGCGCCGCTGCTGCAGCAGTATCCGGACTTGAAGGTGGAACTGGCGGCCGACTACGGGTTGGCCGACATCGTGGCCGAGCGCTACGACATCGGCATCCGCCTGGGCGAGCGGCTGGCGCGCGACATGATCGCCGTACCGATCAGCCCGCCGCTGCGCATGCGCGTGGTCGGGGCGCCCAGCTACTTCCGCCAGCGCCTGGTGCCGCGGCACCCGGACGACCTGGCCGGGCACAACTGCGTCACCCTGCGCCTGCCCACGCATGGCGGGCTGATGCCGTGGGATTTCGGCCAGGACGGCAATGAACTGAGCGTGCGTGTGAGCGGCCAGTGGATCTTCAACAGCATGGGCATGACCCGCGCCGCCGCGCTGGCAGGCAGCGGGTTGGCCTGGCTGCCGGAGGACCAGGTACAGCCGATGCTGGACGACGGCCGCCTGCTTTCGGTGCTGGACGACTGGTGCCCGCACTTCGATGGCTATTACGCGTACTACCCCTCGCGCCGCCACGTGACCGTGGCGATGCGGACGGTGCTTGATGCGCTGCGTGGGCCGATGGAGTGAGGATCAAGGAGTGCGGACCAACGGTCCGCACCCACCACCAACGTTCCGCACCCACCACCAACGGTCCGCACCCACTTGGTGATCAACCCTTGGCCTGTGCCGCACGCTGCGGGTTGTAGCGCTCGCCAACGATCGACACTTCGTCCAGCGCCTGCGCGATGCGTTGCAGTTCTTCCGGCGCCAGCTGCAGGTCGGCCGCGCCCAGGTTTTCCTCCAGACGATGGATTTTGGTGGTGCCTGGGATCGGCACGATCCACGGCGCCTGTGCCAGCAGCCAGGCCAGCGCCACCTGCGCCGGGGTCGCACCCCGCGCCGCCGCGATCGTGCTGATGCGATCCACCAGCGCCTGGTTGGCGCGACGCGCTTCCACTTCGAAACGCGGCACGCTGTTGCGGAAATCGTTGGCGTCGAAGGTGGTGTCGGCGTTGATCGCACCGGTCAGGAAGCCGCGGCCCAGCGGGCTGAACGGCACGAAGCCGATGCCCAGCTCCTGCAGCGTCGGCAGCAGTTCACGCTCCGGTTCGCGCCACCACAGCGAGTACTCGCTCTGCACGGCGGTGACCGGCTGCACCGCATGCGCGCGACGCACGGTGGCAGCACTGGCCTCGGACAGGCCGAAGTGGCCGACCTTGCCCTCGGCGATCAGGTCGCGCACGGTGCCGGCCACATCCTCGATCGGCACGTTCGGGTCGACGCGGTGCTGGTAGAACAGATCGATATGGTCGGTACGCAGGCGCTTGAGGCTGGCTTCGGCCACGGCACGGATGTTCTCCGGGCGGCTGTCCAGGCCGGCATCGGTGCGCGCGTCCCTGAAACCAAACTTCGTGGCGATCACCAGCCTGTCGCGGTAGGGCGCCAAGGCCTGGCCGAGCAGGTCTTCGTTGGTGTACGGGCCGTACACCTCGGCGGTGTCGAAGAAGGTCACGCCGCGCTCGACGGCAGCGTGCAGCAGGGCAATGCCCTGGCTCGGTTCGACCGGCTGGCCGTAGGCATGGGTCAGGCCCATGCAACCCAGGCCCAGGGCGGAAACCTTCAGGCCGCTGCGGCCGAGTTCACGTGTCTGCATCGTCGTGCTCCAGAGAGGGGAGCGCTGACGATACGCCTGCATTGGCGATGGATTGAACCGGCTGGACGGCAGTCGGTCATGACCGGAATTCATCAATCGCCCGCGCGCCCGGTAGAGTCGACTGTCAGTCGACTCTACACATCGCCAGGTCACCGGATCTCGGAGATCTCCACGCCATCCAGCCCCTGCGACAGGGTGCGCGCGTCGCCGCCCTGGCTGAGCTTGATGCGCAGGCGTACCTCGTTCTGCGAATCGGCGTAGCGCAGTGCGTCCTCGTAGCTGATCTCACCGGCCTGGTACAGCTCGAACAGGCTCTGGTCGAAGGTCTTCATGCCCAGCTGGACCGAGTCCTTCATCACTTCCTTCAGCTTGTGGATCTCGCCGTCGCGGATGTAGTCCTGCACCAGCGGCGTGCCCAGCAGGATCTCCATCGCCACCTTGCGCGAGCGGCCGTCGGGCGACGGCACCAGCTGCTGCGCGACCACGCCCTTGAGGTTCAGCGACAGGTCCATCAGCAGCTGGTTGCGGCGGTCTTCCGGGAAGAAGTTGATGATGCGATCCATCGCCTGGTTGGCATTGTTGGCATGCAGCGTGGCTAGCACCAGGTGGCCGGTTTCGGCGAACGCGATGGCGTGATCCATGCCTTCGCGGGTACGCACCTCGCCGATCATGATCACGTCCGGCGCCTGGCGCAGGGTGTTCTTCAGGGCCGCTTCCCAGCTGTCGGTATCGATGCCGACCTCGCGCTGGGTGATGATGCAGCCCTCGTGCTTGTGCACGAACTCGATCGGATCTTCGATGGTGATGATGTGGCCGGTCGAGTTCTGGTTGCGGTAGCCGATCATCGCCGCCAGCGATGTCGATTTGCCGGTACCGGTGGCACCAACGAACAGGATGATGCCGCGCTTGGTCATCGCCAGCGTCTTGATGATCGGCGGCAGGCTCAGCTCTTCCACGGTCGGAATGCGCGTCTCGATGCGACGCAGCACCATGCCGACCTGGTTGCGCTGGTAGAAGCAGCTGACGCGGAAGCGGCCGACACCGGACAGGCCGATGGCGAAGTTGCATTCATGCGTCTTCTCGAACTCCTCGCGCTGCGCAGGGGTCATCACGTTGAGCACCAGGTCGCGGCTCTGCTGCGGCGTGAGCGGAGTCTGCGTGATCGGCGAGATCTTGCCGTTGACCTTCATCGCCGGCGGCATGCCCGCAGTGATGAACAGGTCCGAGGCGCGCTGGTGCGCCATCAGCTTGAGGAACGAAGTGAAATCGATGGTGGTCGCGGTGGTGTTCACGGCAGGCTCCCGGAAAAGCGGTTTACCAGGTAACGGTCGGTGGAGGAAACAACACGGAGCGGCCGCGCCATTGCACGCGCCGCCCGTGGCTGCCCTGCCTTACTCGAACAGGCGCTTGTCCTTGGCGTAGTCGCGGGCCTGGTTGCGGGTGATCAGGCTGCGCTTGACCAGGTCCTGCAGGTGCTGGTCCAGGGTCATCATGCCGTACTGCTGGCCGGTCTGGATGGCCGAGTACATCTGCGCCACCTTGTCCTCGCGGATCAGATTGCGGATGGCCGGCGTGCCGACCATGATTTCCCACGCTGCGGTGCGGCCACCGCCGACCTTCTTCAGCAGCGCCTGCGAGATCACCGCACGCAGCGACTCGGACAGCATCGAGCGCACCATCGGCTTTTCGCCGGCCGGGAACACGTCGATGATGCGGTCGATGGTCTTGGCCGCCGAGCTGGTGTGCAGAGTGCCGAACACCAGGTGGCCGGTCTCCGCAGCGGTCAGTGCCAGGCGGATGGTTTCCAGGTCGCGGAGTTCGCCGACCAGGATGATGTCCGGGTCCTCGCGCAGTGCCGAGCGCAACGCTTCATTGAAGCCATGCGTGTCGCGGTGCACTTCGCGCTGGTTGATCAGGCACTTCTGCGAGGTGTGCACGAATTCGATCGGATCCTCGACGGTGAGGATGTGGCCGTATTCGTTCTTGTTGATGTAGTCGATCATCGCCGCCAGCGTGGTCGACTTGCCCGAGCCGGTCGGGCCGGTCACCAGGATCAGGCCCTGCGGCTGCTGGATCACTTCACGGAACAGCGGCGGGCAGGCCAGGTCCTCAAGGGTGAGCACCTCGGACGGAATGGTACGGAACACCGCACCGGCGCCGCGGTTCTGGTTGAACGCGTTCACACGGAAGCGCGCCAGCGACGGGATCTCGAAGGAGAAGTCCACTTCGAGGAATTCCTCATAATCGCGGCGCTGCTTGTCGGACATGATGTCGTACACCAGCGCGTGGACCTGCTTGTGGTCCAGGGCCGGGATGTTGATCCGGCGAACATCGCCGTCCACGCGGATCATCGGCGGCAGGCCTGCAGACAGGTGCAGGTCGGACGCTTTGTTCTTTACGGAAAACGCCAGCAGTTCGGCGATATCCATGAGCGGCTACTCCCCAATAACGGCTTCGACTGGAAGGATCTTTCCCCGGGCGGCAGTATAGCCTCCTGATTCAATGGAACGCGTTACGTGGCCACTCCCCTGCCCCAGATCCTGAGCAACCTGCATGCCGCCGCCGAGGCGGCCGGCCGGCCCGATCCGCGCCTGCTGGCCGTGTCCAAGACCCAACCGGCCGAGGCCGTGGCTGCGCTGGCCGCACAGGGCCAGCAGGCCTTCGGCGAAAACTATGTGCAGGAAGCGCTGGCAAAGATGCAGGCGCTGCAGCACCTGGCGCTGGAGTGGCACCTGATCGGCCACCTGCAGTCGAACAAGGCCGATGCCGTGGCCACCCACTTCGACTGGGTGCAGAGCGTGGACCGGCCCAAGCTGGTAACGGCGCTGGCGCGCCATCGCCCGGCCACACGCGGCCCGCTGAATGTGCTGATCCAGGTCAACATCGACGATGAATCCAGCAAGCACGGCTGTGCACCGGAAGACGTGGATGCATTGGCTGCGGCAATTGCCGCCGAGCCTGCCCTGCGCCTGCGCGGGCTGATGGCGATTCCCGCGCCATGGCCCGAAGCCGAGCGTCGTCGGGATGCATTCGTGCGCATGCGCACACTTTTCCAGTCGCTGGCCGCCCAGCACGCGCAGGTCGACACGCTGTCGATGGGCATGAGCAGCGACTACGCCGAAGCCATCGCCGAGGGCGCCACCCTGGTGCGCATCGGCACCGCCCTGTTCGGCGCGCGCCCGCGCCCGGCCTGATTTTCAAAGGAGACGTCCATGGCAGCTGATTCCATCACCTTCATCGGCGGCGGCAACATGGCGCGCAGCCTGATCGCCGGCCTGATCCGCCAGGGCGTGCCGGCCGCGCATATCCATGTGGCCGAACCGGTTGCAGCGCTGCGCGAGTCGTTGGCTGCCGACTTCGGCGTGCAGGTGCACGACAACGCCACCGATGCCGCCGCACAGGGCAGCACCTGGCTGCTGGCGGTGAAGCCGCAGGTGCTGCGTGAGGTCTGCCAGTCGCTGCAGGCACTGGCCCAGGCACACCGGCCGCTGGTGGTGTCGATCGCTGCCGGCATCACCAGTGCGCAGCTGCAGCGTTGGCTGGGGGGCGACCTGGCAGTGGTGCGCGCGATGCCTAACACCCCTGCCCTGCTCGGCGCTGGCGTGACCGGCCTGTATGCCACGCCCTCGGTGGATCCGCAGCAACACGCGCAGGCCGAACAGGTGCTGGCCAGCGCCGGGCGCACGGTGTGGATCGAGAGCGAGGTACTGATGGATTCGGTGACTGCGGTCTCCGGCAGTGGACCGGCCTATGTCTTCCTGCTGGCCGAAGCGATGGAAGCGGCGGGTATTGCCCAGGGCCTGCCGGCCGACGCCGCGCGCACGCTGGTGGTGCAGACCCTGCTGGGTGCCTCGCGGATGCTGGCTGAAGCCGGCGAAAGCCCGGCCGAGCTTCGCCGCCGCGTGACCTCGCCGAACGGAACCACCCAGGCCGCGATCGAGAGCTTCCAGGCCGGTGGCTTCGAGGCGCTGGTGAACACGGCGCTGCGCGCCGCGCAGGTGCGCGGGCAGGAATTGTCTGCGGCGAATGATTGATCCCGATGTGTGCCGACCAGCGGTCGGCACCTACCATCATCCACGCATGGCGTGGATGCTCATTGCCCCAACGTGGTCATGACGAAATCCACGAAGCACTGCAACCGCGGGCGTGGCCTGCGGTCGGGCAGGTAGATCAGGTGCATCGGCCGCGCCTCGGGCAGGTAGTCGCGCAGCAGCGGCTTCAGGCGCCCGGCAGCAATTTCGCCAGCCAGCAGCGCCGTCGGTTGCAGCACCAGACCCGCTCCTGCAACGGCAGCTTCGCGCAACGCGAAACCATCGTTGCAGGTCAGGCGCGCTTCCCAGTCCACCTGTTCACCGTTGGCCAGCTGCCAGCCGTGGCCACCGCGCCAGGCCAGATGGCTCAGGCAGTCATGCCCTGCCAGATCGGCGGGCGTACGCGGCGTGCCGCGCCGGCGCAGGTACGACGGTGACGCACACAGGCTCATCGCATACGGCGGCAGCGGCCGCGCCACCAGTTCCTGCGATGGCAGCGGCCCGACCCGGATCGCCACATCGAAACCATCCTCGATCAGATCCACGCGGCGGTTGCTCAGGTCCAGCTCGATATTCAACTGCGGCTGTGCGCGCAGCAGGCCGGCCAGCTGCGGCGCCAGCACGCAGCTGCCCCAGGTGGTCGGCGCACTGACCCGCAGCAGGCCACGTGGCTGTACCTGCAGACCGGCCACATCGGCCTCGGCCTGCTGCACCTGCTCCAGCACCTGCCGGCATCCGGCCAGATAGGCGCTGCCGGCTTCGGTCAGGCGCTGGCGGCGGGTGTTCCGTTGCAGCAGCGCGGTGCCCAGATGCGCCTCCAGCTGCTGGATGTACTTGCCCACCATCACCGCCGACACCTGCAGCTGTTCGGCGGCCCCGGCAAAGCTGCCGCGCTCGGCCACGGCGACGAAGGCCTGCATGCAGCGAAGGGTATCCATTGCTAATCCAAAGTTAGGAATCTGCAAATCATACGCCGCTTACCTAACCCCAATGTGACGGCGCAGACTGCGCTCACACCCTCACGCAAGGAACCGCCATGAAGATCCTCCTCGTCGGTGCCAGCGGCACCCTCGGCCAGGCAGTCGCCCGCCAGCTCGGCCAACAGCATCAGATTCTCGCCGCCGGCCGCAGCAGCGGCGAACTGCGCGTGGACCTGACCGATGACGCCAGCGTCGCCGAACTGTTCGCACGTACCGGCCCGGTCGATGCGGTGATTTCCACCGCCGGCAAGCTGCACTTCGGTCCGCTGCAGCAGATGACGCCGGCGCAGTTCAACCTCGGCCTGCAGGACAAACTGCTGGGCCAGGTGAGGCTGGCACTGGCCGCGCAGCACCATCTCAACAGCGGCGGCTCGATCACCCTGACCAGCGGCATCGTCAGCGCACAACCGATCCGCGACGGCGTCAACGCCACCTCGGTGAATGCCGCACTGGAAGGCTTCGTGCGCGCCGCCGCACTCGAGCTGCTGCCGCGCGGCCTGCGCATCAACGTGGTCAGCCCGAACGTACTGATCGAATCGATGGCCGCCTACGGCCCCTACTTCCCGGGCTTCGAGGCGGTAAGCGCACAGCGCGCGGCACTGGCCTTCCAGCGCGCGGTGGAAGGCATCCAGAGCGGCGAGACGATCACGGTCTGGTAAGAAAAAAGGGGACGGAGGGGATTAAGTCGTTTTCGTCCGCCGGGCATGGCCCGGCGCTACCGGGAGCGCGTTCCCTTTTTGTCGCTCACTCCCAGCGCATCGGGCCGTCGCCGCGTTCGCCGAGGACGTCGCCGGGATTGGCCAGGCGGCAATGCTGCAGTGACAGGCAGCCACAGCCGATGCAGCCGGTCAGTTCATCGCGCAGCAGCTGCAGCATGTGGATGCGCTCTTCCAGCTCGGTGCGCCAGCGCGCGGACAACCTGGCCCAATCCGCCTTGGTTGGTGCGCGGCCGTCAGGCAGGCTTTCGAAGGCACGGCCGACTGCTTCCAGCGGCATGCCCACCCGCTGCGCCACGCGGATCACCGCCAACCGGCGCAGCACGTCCCGGCTGTAACGCCGTTGGTTGCCCGAGGTGCGCAGGCTGCTGATCAGCCCCTTGCGCTCGTAGAAATGCAGTGCGGAAACGGCCACGCCACTGCGCTGGGAGACCTCGCCAACGCTGAGTTCCTGGGATGCCATTGCTTGACCTCAACTACAGTTGAGGTGGCATGCTGCTATCTTCGCCGCCCGTTGACAAGCGCGGCCTGCACCTGACCCGTATGACCCCGACCCTCTCTCCCGCCGACACCCACCTGCCGGCTGACAGCTCGATCCTGTCCGCGCGCTACCGCGCCACGACCATCGGCATGGTCGCACTGGTCGCGCTGCACGCCTTCGAAGCACTGGCCGTCGCGGCCGCGATGCCCACCGTGGCCGAAGCACTCGATGGACTGCGCCTGTACGCGCTGGCCTTTGGCGGCACCCTGGCCACCAGTGTGATCGGCATGACCCTGGCCGGGTGCTGGGCCGATCGCCACGGCCCCGCGCGGCCACTCTGGTACGGCCTGGGCTGCTTCGTGCTGGGCCTGCTGCTGGCCGGCTTTGCGACGCGCATGGGCATGCTGGTGGCCGGGCGCCTGATGCAGGGCCTGGGCGCGGGCGCGATTTCGGTCTCGCTGTACGTGATGGTCGGCCGCAGCTACCCCGAGCACTTGCGGCCGAAGGTGTTCGCGGCATTCTCGGCGGGCTGGGTGGTGCCCTCGATGGTCGGCCCGGCGCTGAGCGGCCTGATCGTCCAGCATCTCGGCTGGCGCTGGGTGTTCCTGGCGGTACCGCTGCTGGCAGTCCCTGCTGCCCTGTTGCTGCGGCCTGCGCTGGCGCGCATGCAGCCTTCCGCCGACAGCAGCAACGACGAGGGCCGCGGCAACATCGTGCGCTGGGCAAGTGGTGCATCGCTGGCGGCGCTGCTGCTGTACTTCGGCGGCCAGCAGCACGGTCCGACCGCCCTGCTCTGCATCGGCGTGGCGATGCTGGCGCTGCTGCTATGCGTGCATCGCCTGCTGCCGGCCGGAACGCTGATCCTGCGCAGGGGCCTGCCCAGCGTGATCGCACTGCGCGGCATCGCCGCTGCCGCATTCTTCGCCTGCGAAGCCTACCTGCCGCTGCTGCTGCAGCGCGAACGCGGGCTCCCGCCCAGCTGGGCCGGCGCGGTGCTCAGCCTCGGCGCACTCGGTTGGTTCGCCGGCTCCTGGCTGCAGGGTCACCAGCAGCGCGGCTGGTCACGCCAGCAGCTGCTGCGCGTCGGCACGGCGATGATGACGCTCGGTATCGCCGCAACGCTTGCGGTGTTGTTCAATGCAGTGCCATTGCCGGTGGCCCTGGTGGGCTGGACGGTCACCGGTTTCGGCATGGGCATTATCTACGCCAGCCTCTCGGTGCTGACGCTGTCACTGTCAGCAGCGCATGAGCAGGGTGCCAACACCTCTGCCCTGCAGCTGAGCGAGGCCCTGTCGGTTGCCACCGCGCTGGCGGTCTCCGGTGCGTTGTTCGCGCTGTTCGTGGAAAGCGCGCCGCACACCGGCTACCTGCTGTGCCTGGCGATCACCTTCGGCCTGGCGGTGCTGGCCGTGGTGATCGCGCGGCGGGTGTAGCGCCGCCGGGTTTCGGTAGTGCCGTCCACTGGCCGGCACCATCACGGGATTCCCGCGTGCGCGGAGAGTGCCGGCCAGCGGCCGGGACTACCGGGTCCCCGTGCCTACGTCATCGATGTCCCGGTGCAGGATGCGCCGCACTTCCAGCACCGCCTGCGGGGTCTCCTGCACGCTGTGGCCGGAAATGATGACCTTCTCCGACTGTGCACCCGGCAGGTGCGCACTCCAGTACGGCACCAGTCCGTCATCGGACTTGTCCACCGGCAGCTCCGGCTTGCGCTGGGCGATGATCGAGTGGTACTTCAGTCCCGCTTCGATCGGCAGCTGCGCTGCGGCCTTCACGAATGGATCGCTGGCCTTGAGGTTGTCGATGCTGTTGGGGATCTTCGGCTTGGCGGTGCCGTCGACCTGCTGCTCGGCCTGTGCCAGCGCCATGAACACGTCCTCGAATTTGCCGAGAATGGTCAGCGGCAGGCGTACCAGGCGACCGATCAGCCGCCCGACCCTGTTGCCGGCGATATCCGTGCCCTGGTGCGGCGCGGCGATGAAGATCGCGCGTTCCACGTTCGGCTGCGCCTTGAAATGCAGCAGTGGCCCCAGCTTGGCCTGCACCCGCTTCAGCCGCTCGCCCTTCAGGTCATAGTTGGCCAGCAGGTCATCCCACAGCACATCACCCGAGTCGCTCACCAGCAGCCGCGCCAGCACGCCGCCCATGCTGTGGCCGATATAGACCATGTCCTTCGATGCGCGCGTGCTGCCGTTGGGGTCGAAGTGCTTGAGGGTGTCATTGAACGCGTTGGCGATCTCGTAGCGGTTCAGCGCGATCGGCGCGTTGGTCGGGTAGTAGACCTGCCACACCTGGAACTGCTGGCGCAGCTCGGGGTCGCCCATGATCTCGTTGGCCAGGTTCACCCAGGCTTCCGGGCTGCTGGCCAGGCCGTGCAGCATGAAGATGATGCGGCGGTTCGGGTCCCACGGCTGCATCAGGTAGATGTGCGGTTCGCCGATGCCCTCGCTCATGCCGAACAGGGTGCGCAGTGATTGCCGGGCGAAACCGCTCTGCGCCAACCACAAGCCATAGGCGGCGGTGAAGTTGCCGGCCAGCGGCACCTGCTCGCCATGCAGGGAGATGCGCTCGGTCGCTTCGGGCGAATAAGCGTCCAGCTCGACCCGGCGCGTGCGCATCACATCGTCCAGGTTGCTGCCTTCGAAGCGCAGCAGTGCGGTGACGTTGATCGAGGACATCTCACTGAACTCGGGCACCGAATCGTCGTGGCGATGACGGCGGCCACGGCGTGCGTCGTCCTCATCCTCCTGCGGCGCCTCAGCCTTGGGGCCCTCGGGTGCGATCACCGGTGCGACCAGCTTCGGCGGGTCCATCACCATCACCAGTTCGGCACCGAAGCCATCACGGCGATAAGTACTGCGCAGCCCGACGAAGCTGACCGTGCCAGCCGGCACCAGCTGCGCGGGAATGCTCTTCAGGTTCAGCTGCTGGTAGTTGGAAGCCAGCGACCAGCTGCCGACCGAGATCGGCTTCGTGTAGTCCTCGCCCGCCAACGCAGCGGCGCGCGCGCGGACGAACAGCACCACCGCCGCCTTCTCGGCCGCGTAGTTGTAGTAGTCACGCACCTGCGTCTGCCGGTCTTCGAAGGCGCGATCCGATGGTGAGCGGCCGCTGTAGAACAGGTAGGCATAGGCGTAGCGCGCAGCTTCCAGCCAGGCGTCCAGCGCTGCGTCGCTCATCGGCGGATCACCGGCTGCGGTCTTCTTCGGCGTCAGCGCCAGCGCGGCCTTCACCCACAGTTCGGACAGCGCCGACAGCCGCTGCTCGACATTGAGATCGTCGGTCATCAGCAGCGTGCTGCGGCAGACCAGGAAGTCCTTCTCGCACTGCGATTCGTCCAGGCCTGCCGCGCTGAGCGTCTCTCGCGCGGCGGGGCTGAGCTTGCCGGTATTGAGCACGTCGGCACGCTTGTTGACCAGCGAATCGCTGGACTTGACCTGCTTGACGGTGACCATCGCGCAGCCACTGCTGCCCAGCAGCAGGAAGGCGGCGAACAACACCGGCAGCGCACGCTGCCAGCGGATCAGGAAGAGTCGGGTCATTACTGCGGGTCCTGCTCGGTGCCAGGTACGCCCTGGCGGATCACGGTGGAGAAGTGTTCGCCGCTGCCCAGGTCCAGCGCACGCTGGGTGATGCGGCCCTTGTCGTGCAGCTCGGCGTACGGCACACCCGGGGTCAGTGCACCGACCTCCTGTGCGTACTCGGCCAGGTAGCCGGACAGCAGCAGGCGGTAGTCCAGCGGCAGGCGCGGCGCGATCTGGCGGGCCAGATCGAAGACGATCGTGGTGCAGTTGCTGGTGAGTGTGTTGTAGAAGCCCGGCTTCGCATCCAGTTCGCGCGCCTGCGCGATGTACGCGGCGAACAGCTCCTTCAGCTGCGCACGGTCCATGCCGTGCAGGCGGTACAGGTAGACATCCTCGCCGCGCGCATTGGTGCGGGTGCGGATGATGTCGGTCTCCTCCGCGGCCACCAGGGTCATCTCGAACTTGCGGAAGAAGCCACCCAGCGCCGAGAACGATTCGCCGCGTTCCTTGCGGATCTCCAGCGAGAACACCACGTGGCGCCCATCCTCGAAGCCAAACGAGATGAGGGTGTGGGCGATGGCCGGGCCCATCCAGTACGACAGCACCAGGTCGGCCGAGCGCAACTGGTCCAGGTCGTACGCGCGGCGCACCCAGTGCGCGTCGTAGTCGGTTTCGCTGCGCCAAGTGAAATCACGCACGTTGTCGAGCACCACGTGGCGCCCGTCGAAGGACACCACATGCAGGCGCTGGGCCACGTCATCGGCCCATACGCGGTCCTGGCGCGGGGTCAGCAGCAGCCACCACAGGCCGGCCAGCGCCAGCGACGCGCCGAACGCCATGCCCAGGCGACGATGGCCACGGCCACGCGCGACCTGCCACGACGCCCACAGCGCAACCAGCAGCCACAGCGCCGCAATGCCATTGGCCAGCCAGCCCGGCCCCGGCACCTGATAGGCCAGCAGCCCGGTCACCCACAACGCCGCCAGCGCCATGGCACTTCCTGTCATCCAACGTCCTGCGGCTCTCACTGGCATCCTGTCGCGGTCCCGAAGCCGCATAGTTAGCCACAAGCGGGTTCACCGTGGCATCTACGGCCCGTTCAGGCACGCCGGCGCACCGTCTCCGGCGGCCGCACGGCCAGATGGATCACACAGGAGCAATGATGGGCATCACTTCCGTGGCCGGCGTTCCGGTCCAACCCCGGCACCGCGCAACCTGCCACTGCGGCACGGTCGAGCTGCTGCTGGACCTGCCGGACGGCATCGTCGATCCCCGCCGCTGCGACTGCTCGATGTGCCGGCGCCGGGGTGCCATTGCAGCCAGCGTTGCCCGCGCGGGCCTGCAGGTCGTGCGCGGGCAGAACCACCTGCAGCTGTACCAGTTCAACACCCATGTGGCCGAGCACTACTTCTGCGACGTGTGCGGCATCTACACCCATCACCGGCGCCGCTCCAACCCGGACCAGTACGGTTACAACGTGGCGTGCCTGGAGGGCATCGACCCGTTCGCGCTGGGGGTTATTCCGGTCAGCGACGGGGTCAACCACCCGTCAGACCGCACCGGCTAGTGGCGCGTGCGCCGCGGCGGCGTGGCGATCTTCTGCCAGGGCGCCATGCCGCTGCGCCCCGCCCGCGCCGGGCGTTTCAGCCAAGGCCGGCGCGGCGGTGCCTGCGGCGCATCCGCGACCGGGGGAGGAAGCGGTCGACGGCTGGGCCAGAGATGGTCGAGCAGCCACATGGCAGGTCTCCGTGGGGGGACGGGGACGATCAAGACTAGGCCCGGGTGGGCATAGGCGACGTGAGCGGGACACGACAACGGGATGACGGTAGGGCACGGAGTGGGGCTTCCTTGCTCGACGGTGCACGACGGGAATCACCGGAGCCTGGTTCCATGGTCGTGCATTGCCGCCGGCGAACGCACAGGCGGCGTCAGGCCCCGGCCGCCGCCTCCAGGAAATTGCGCAGCAGCGGCGACGGTTGCTCTGGCCGCGTGCAGAACGGCAGATCGAAGCGCGCGGCATCGCTTTCCAGCGCGCGATAGACGATCTCCTGCGGGCGGAAGCTGGCCATGCTGGCTGGAACGATTGCCACGCCAGCGTCCACCGCCACCAACGACAACACCGCATGCATGCCCTGCGCTTCCTGCACCACGCGCGGGGTGAAGCCCGCAACGGTGCACAGGCCCAGCACCTGCGCGTGGAAGCCGATGCCCTCGCCCGCTGGCCATGAAACGAACGGCTCGTCGGCCAGCATCGCGATGTTGAGTTCCGGCGCATCGGCGAGCGCATGGGCACGTGGCAGCGCAATTGCCAGGCAATCATGGTCGAAGTCGTGCAGCACCAGCTCGGCGGCGGGAATCGGTGGAATCAGCACGCCGACGTCGATGCGCTGCTCACGCAGCCACAACTGCTGCTGACGCGACGTGGCTTCCTGCAGGTGCAGCTGTACCTGCGGGTACTGCTGGCGGAAGCGGCGGATCAGGCCAGGCAGGCGCCCATACAGCGCACTGCCCACATAGCCCACGCGCAGGCTGCCGGACTGCCCGGCGGCGGCGGCGCGGGTGCGCTGCAGCGCCTGCTCGGCCTGCTGCAACGTTGCCCGCGCCTCCACCAGCAACGTCTGCCCGGCCACGGTCAGGCCCAGGGTGCGATTGCCGCGCACGATCAGTTCGCTGCCCAGTTCGTCTTCCAGCCGTCGTATCGCCGCCGTCAGCGGGGGCTGCGACATGTGCAGGCGCGCTGCAGCGCGGTGGAAATGCAGCTCTTCGGCCACGGCCACGAACTGGCGAAGCAGGCGCAGGTCGATCATCTCGGTGCCGGCAGTGGAAACCTGCCTAGGGTACGCCGTCAGCTGCGCGCGTCGACACTGGCGCGGGCGATGGCCGGCCACTGCAGTGCGACCGATTCGATGCTGTCAGCAGTCACCGCACGCAGATCGCGCGGGTACGCCACATGCTCGGCTTCCTGCAGGCGCAGTGCATGGAACTGCCCGTTGCTGGCACGCAGTGCCCACCCACCTTCCTGGCAGCGCGTGGATGCCAGATAGGCCACCCCTTGCGCAACAGCTTCCGGATGCAGTTCGTCGGGCTCGCCTTCGATGCCCCACATGCGTGTCTTCGCCACCGGCGAAACAGCGTTGACCACGATGCCATGCTCGGAGCCTTCCAGCGCCAGAACATTGACCAGGCCAAGCGCAGCCAGCTTGCCCATTGCATAGGCGGACAGTCCACGCTGTGCGTACTGCGGATACAACGCGCGATCCGAAGTAGTGATGACGATGCGTCCACCACCGGCCTCGCGCATCGCCGGCCATGCCGCCTGCGCCAGCCACAACGGCGTCTTCGCCGCCAGGCACAGCATCTGCTCCAGCGCATCGTCCTCGACCGCTTCCAGCGGCTGGTACTCGACCCAGCCCGCGTTGTGGATCAGGAAGTCGATGCGGCCGTGCGCCTGCAGCAGCGCCTGCACCAGCGCATGGCAACCGTCGCGATGGCCGATGGGGCCGCTTGCGGCCTGCACCTGCAGACCCTGCGCCTGCAGCACTTCGACGCTGCGCAGGATGCGCTGCGGGTCAGCGCCTCGGCCATCGGTACCGGCACCGACGTCATGCATCAGCACCTGCGCACCGCGCTCGGCCAGCAGGCGACTGTAGGCCAGGCCGAGTCCACCGGCGGCACCCGTCACCAGGCCAACCTGACCTTCAAAGGAAATTCGGGAAATCGGCTGCATCGGCACAGCTTCGGCCGTGCACCCAGGTTGCGGCCAATACCATTGACCACGCCGCACGATACGCCCGCGGTATCACCGAAAAAGGGGACGGAGGGGATTAAGTCGTTTCAGGCACAGCAGGGCCAGTTACGACTTAATCCCCTCCGTCCCCTTTTTCCTGGCGGCTGAAGCGGCGCGCGCCGGCGACGCAGATCACTGCGACCAGAGTCACCAGCACCATGCTGAGGCTGACCGATTCGTGCAGCAGCAGCGCGGCCAGGGCCAGGCCGAAGAAGGGCTGCAGCAGCTGCAGCTGGCCGACAGCGGCGATGCCGCCCTGGGCCAGCCCGCGGTACCAGAACAGGAAGCCGATCAGCATGCTGAACACTGCCACGTAGCCCAGTGCCCACCACGCCGAGGCACCGACCGCCGAGAGCGAGGCCGGGCGCATCAGCACCGTCATCGGCAGCATCACCGGCAACGCCAGCAGCAATGCCCAGCTGATCACCTGCCAGCCGCCCAGATGACGGGCGAGCCGACCACCTTCCGCGTAGCCCAGCCCGCACACCACGATCGCCGCCAGCATCAGCAGGTCGGCCTGCAAAGAGGCTTCGATGCCGTTGCGCGCGGCATAGCCGACCACGCAGGCACTGCCCAGCAACGAGAACAGCCAGAACGCCGGGCGCGGCCGATCGCCACCGCGCAGCACGCCGAACACCGCTGTACTCAACGGCAGCAGGCCGAGGAACACGATGGTGTGTGCCGACGAAGCATGGCGCAGCGCGAGCGCGGTCAGCAGCGGGAAGCCGACCACAACGCCGAGGCTGACCACCACCAGCCCCGGCAGGTCGCCGCGCCGCGGCCACGGTTGGCGCAGCATCAACAACAGGCCCAGGCCGAGCACCGCGGCGATGGTGGCGCGTGCGGCGGTGACGAACCCGGCATCCAGCTGCAGCACCGCCAGGCGGGTGGCCGGTAATGAGCCGGCGAAGATCACCACACCGATGAAGCCATTGATCCAACCACTCGCCGACCGTTCCACGCCTGTACTCCTGAAGGTGCCGGACGATGCCCGGCTGCACCTGTATGGAAGCATCCAGCGCGGAACGACCCCAGCTACAATCCAGTACAGCCGCAAGTAACTGTACTGCCCACACTTCCACTACGGTTCCACCATGCCGCGCCCGCTCACCCGCATCGAATCGGTCATCCAGACCGTCCGCACCCGCATCAGTGCACGGGTGGATGGCCCCGGCTCCCGCCTGCCTTCGGTACGTGCGCAGGCAGCGACCATGGGAGTTTCAGTCTCCACCGTGGTCGAGGCCTACGAGCGCCTGGCGGCCGAAGGCCTGATCAGTGCACGCGCAGGCTCGGGCTTCTACGTCAGTGGCCCGGCCGCACCGCTGGCGCTGGCCGAAATGGAGCCGCGGCTGGATCGCGCGGTGGATCCGCTGTGGGTATCACGACAATCGCTGGAAACGCCCGCGGGCGATCTCAAGCCAGGGTGCGGCTGGATGCCCAGTGACTGGCTGTATCACGATGGCGTGCGCCGCGGCCTGCGCGGGCTGGCGCGTGCCGATGCCATGCAACTGGTGGACTACGCCGGCCCGCTCGGGCTGCCCGCGTTGCGCCAGCTGCTGCAAAGGCGCAGCGCCTCGCTTGGCATCGATGCACCGATGGAGCAGATCCTGCTGACCGAATCCGGTACGCACGCGGTCGATCTGCTCTGCCGTTTCCTGCTCAAGCCCGGTGACTGCGTGCTGGTCGATGACCCGAGCTACTTCAATTACCACGCACTGCTCAAGGCGCACCAGGTGCAGGCCATCGGCGTGCCGTACACGCACAGCGGCCCGGACCTGGAGGCGTTCGCGCAAGCCCTGCAGGCGCATTCGCCGCGGCTGTACATCACCAATTCCGGACTGCACAACCCGACCGGCGCGGTGCTTTCAGCCAACACCGCGCACCGCCTGCTGGGCCTGGCCGAACGCAGCGAGCTGATCATCGTCGAGGACGACATCTTCGCCGACTTCGAACTGCAGCCGGCACCGCGGCTGGCCGCGCTCGATGGACTGTCACGGGTGATCCACGTCGGCAGTTTCTCCAAGACGCTGTCGGCAGCGTCGCGCTGCGGCTACATCGCTGCGCGCCACGACTGGATAGAGGCATTGACCGACCTGAAGCTGGCCACCAGCTTTGGCGGCGGCCATCTGGCCGCGCAGTTGATGCACATCGCGCTGACCGATAGCGGTTACCGCCGCCACATGCAGTCGATACGTTCGCGCCTGGCCGATGCACGCCGGCACACACTGCGGAAACTGCAGACGCTGGGCATCACGCCGTGGCTGCAGCCGGAAGCCGGCCTGTTCCTGTGGTGCCAGCTGCCCGATGGCCGCGACGCCACCGCACTGGCGCGGCACTGCCTGCGCGAGGGCATCGTGCTGGCGCCGGGCAATGCATTCAGCCAGTCGCAGCGTGCGGCCGACTATCTGCGCTTCAACGTTTCGCAGTGCCAGGACCCGCGGATCTGGCAGGTGCTGGCGCGCGCGCTGCGTTGAGCTGGTAATGCGCGACCAGCGCATCCACCACCACGCGCACACCCGGCAACTGCCCAGGACGATGCGGCAGCAGCACGCTGGTGGTGACTTCGCCGGCATGCCACGCCGGCAGGACCTGCTGCAGGCGGCCCGCAGCAATCGCTGCGGCACACAGGCTGTGCGGCAACACCGTGATGCCAAGGCCCGCTTCGGCCGCCGCGATGAGAAGCTGCGACTCGTTGCCGACCAGCGCCACCTGCGGTTCCACCTGCACGGTGCGGGCGTCGGCGCTGTGCAGCGTCCAGCGCGTTGCGTGGCGCGCGGTCAGCAGGCCGGCATGCGCGCGCAGCTGCTCGGGAGTGTCCACTGCCGGCGCGGTGACCAGATAACCAGGCGACGCCACCAGCACGATGCGTTCGCTACCGAGCATGCGCTGCACCAACCCGGAATCCGGCAGTGGACCAAAGTGGCTGCGCAGGGCGATGTCGATGCCTTCCTGCGCCAGGTCGATGAAACGATCACTCACTTCAACTTCGATGCGCAGCCGTGGATAGCGGCGGGCCAGCGCAGGCAGGCACGCGGCGAGCTCGCTCTGCACCACCGGAATGGAAGCACTGATGCGCACGGTGCCGCTCGGTTCGGCCTGGCGATCGCGGACGATGGCCTCGGCAGCCTCCACCTCGGATAACGCCGCGCGTGCGCGTTCGAAGAACGCCTGACCGACCTCGGTCAGCGCAAAGCGGCGCGAACTTCGCTGCAGCAGGCGCACCTCGAGCTGTTCTTCCAGCAGCGCCACGCGCTTGCTCAGGGTCGAGCGCGGCAGGCCCAGATGGCGACCGCCTGCAGCGAACCCGCCCTGCTCCACTGCGGTCACGAACAGGGCCAGATCGTTGAGGTTGAGCATGCGCAACGTCCACAGATGTGGACTTCAGGATGCCATTCGGACGGCTTCCGGCGCAATGTCCACGCAGGCACGCTTTCCTCACCCGCCGCATCGCGGCTTGAACCGGAAACCTGCCATGACCCCGATCCTCTTCTACGGCGTGCCCTCGGGCTGCTCGTTCGGCTCCATCGTCGCCCTGGAATGGCTGCGCCAGCCGTATCACCTGTGCCGCATCGACATGCCCGGCCAGGTGCAGGGCGAAGATTACCGCCGCCTCAATCCACTGGGCGAAACCCCGACCCTGCGCACAGCGCAGGGCGAACTGCTCAGCGAGAGCCTGGCCATCCTCAACCACCTGGCCGCGAAGGGCATCATGCAGGGGCTGGGCTTCGCACAGGGCACGTCCGGCTTCGACCGCCTCAACCACCGGCTGGCCTATCTCAACACCAGCTTCTTCGGTGCCTACGCGCCGCTCTGGCATGCGCTCGAACACGCCGAGGGTACCGAGGGCGAGGCGCTGCGTGCCTATGGCACGGCCAAGGTGCGCCACGCCCACCAGGCGCTGGAGCAGATGATCGGCACAGGCCCGTGGCTGCTGGGCGAACAGCGCAGCTTTGCCGATGCCTACTTCGCCGGCATCGCGCGCTGGAACGACTACCACCAGGTGGTCGACCGCCGCGGGTTCCCCAGGGTGCAGCAGCTGTTCGAGCGCCTGCAGGACGACGCCGGCGTGCAGTTCGCCCACGCCATCGAAGCGCAGCGACCGGCAGCCAGCAGCGGCGGCTTCCTCGGCGAGGTGCAACTGCACGACGTGCTTGAGGCCGCCACGGCCTGAGCCCGGTCCTGACTGTGCGGCAGCGACGCGCAATGCCTCTTGCGCGCCTTGCTACAGTGGCCTGTCCCCCGCCGCAGGAACCCGCGCATGTCCACGTTTTCCGACCCGCAGGCAGTGGCCCACTATGCCGAAGCGCCGCTGCGCCAGGTGCCCGGTTTCCTCGCGTTGCAGCAGATGACCCGCCTGCTGCTGGCCGAACACGTTCCCGCACAGGGCCGCGTGCTGGTACTCGGCGCCGGGGGCGGGCTTGAGCTGAAGGCCTTTGCCGAAGCGCAGCCGGGCTGGCAGCTGCTGGGTGTGGATCCGGCCGCGCCGATGCTGGCCCTGGCCGAGCAGACACTGGGTCCGCTGATGCCGCGCGTGCAGCTGCTGGAAGGTTACATCGACGATGCGCCCGATCTGCGCTTCGATGGTGCCAGCTGCCTGCTGACCCTGCACTTCCTCGACGCCGCGCAGCGCCTGCACACGCTGCGCGAGCTGCACAGGCGCCTGCAGCCCGGCGCACCGCTGGTGGTGGCGCACCACAGCGTGCCGCAGGATCCGGCCGGCAAGCTGCGCTGGTTGCAGCGCTACGCCGCGTTCGCCGAAGCCTCGGGGGTTGCCCACGCCGATGCACAGCGCGCGATCGACGCCATTGCCGAGCGGTTGCCGCTGCTGGCCCCCGAACAGGAGGTCGCGCTGATGCAGGAGGCCGGCTTCGATGGCGTGGAGCTGTTCTATGCGGGCTTCAGCTTCAAGGGCTGGGTGGCGTACGCCGGGTGATGTCTACGGCACCACGGTGATGCCGATCCGCTGCATCAACAGCGCCACCTGCTGCACGTCCAGCGTGGCGCCACGCAGGTTGGTGCTGCGCAGGTCCAGCTCGCCCAGATCGGAATTGGTCAGGTCGCAGTCGGTGAAGTTGGCGCTGTTCCAGTCGATTCCCTCGAACTGGCCACCGGACAGGTCCGAGCCCGCGAAGCTTGCGCCACTCACGTTCGCACCGTCCCAGCGGTTCTCCCACAGTTCGCATTTCTCCAGCGTGACCCGCGAGAAATTGGCATAGCGCAGGTTCGACTTCTTGATGAAGGCGCTGCAGAACCAGCTGCGCGTGGTGATCTGGTTCATGAAGCTGGCGTTGCTGAAATCCGCACCCTGCGCGCGGCACTCGCTGATCTCCAGGCCCAGCGCCTTGATGAAGTTGAAGTGGCACATGCTGATGTCGCAGCTGCGGAAACTGGCTTCCTTCAATGTGGCGCCATTGAAGCGGCAGCCACTGCGGCTGTCGGCATCGTAGAAGCTGCAGTTGATGAACTCGGTGGCGGTCAGGTCGGCACCGGAAAAATCGCACTCATGGAACTGCTGGTCGACCACTTTCTGGCCGGTGTACTGGTCCGCGCCGATGCGCAGCTTGCGGTGAACGGTGGGGGACATCAGGGATTCCATGCCAGGTGCCCCGCCATCATGCCGGACCGCGAGGGTGATCCATAGACGTGGGCGCGGGCGGATTCACCGGCAGTCCAGCCGCCCTGCGTCCCCCAACGCCGCATGCACGTTGTTGCACGTTAATGCACGAACGTGCAGACTTGCAGCATGAGCTCCGATCCCAGCCCCCTCCCCGCCCAGCGCACCCGGCAGATCCTGGAGGAACTGCGCCAGCAGGGCCGCGTGGTCGCCGCCGAACTGGCGCGCCGCTATGCGGTTTCCGAAGATTCGATCCGCCGAGACCTGCGCGAACTGGCCGCACAGGGCCTGTGCCAGCGTGTCTACGGCGGCGCCGTGCTGCCGCCGCCCAAGGAACGGCCGCTGCGCGAGCGCCTGACCCGCGACCGCGGCGACAAGGCCGAGCTGGCCGCCCGCGTCTGCGCATTGCTGCAACCCAATCAGGTTGTACTGCTCGATGCCGGTTCAACCAACCTGGCGATCGCCCAGCAGTTGCCGCCCGCCCTCGGCTTGACGGTGATCACCAATGCGCCACAGATCGCCACGGCCGCCAGCCTGCTTGAAGGCACCTCGGTGCAGGTGATCGGCGGCCGCCTGGCCAGCGGTGGCGGTGCGGTCGGCGCAGAAGCACTGGCCCAGGTGCAGCGCCTGCGCGCCGACGTGTACCTGCCCGGCCCCTGCGCGGTGGACGGCGATACTGGTGTATGGGCAATGGATGCAGAAGAGGCCACGCTGAAGCGCGCGATGGTCGCGTGCAGCAGCCGCGTCATCGTCGCCGCCACGACTGAAAAGCTGGGTGCACGCGGCAACTGGCAGATTGCCAGCCTGGACGAGATCGACGACCTGGTGCTCACCACCTCGGCCCCGCCGGCGCTGGCGGCACGCTTCCGCGCCGCAGGCATCGCGGTACACCCCACTCCGCCGTGACCGTACCGCTCATGTCCCTTGCCAACCGCGCGCGTGCCGAACAGCACGCGACCCGCGCTGCGTTCTTCATTCCCGGCTTCGCCACCGCGCTGTGGGCCACGCTGGTGCCGTTCGCCAAGGCACGCACCGGGATCAACGACGCCACGCTGGGGCTGGTACTGCTCTGCCTCGGTGCCGGTTCGCTGCTGGCAATGCCGTTGTCCGGCGTGCTGGCCGCGCGCCTGGGTTGCCGGCGGATGATGGTGGCCAGCAGCCTGCTGATCTGCCTGACCGTGCCCGGCCTGGCGCTGGCCGGTTCGGCTTGGACACTCGGGCTGGTCCTGTTCGTGTTCGGTGCCGCCGTGGGCGCAATGGACTGCACGATGAACGTGCAGGCCGTCATCGTCGAGCGCGAAGCACGGCGCGTGATGATGTCCGGCTTCCATGCCTTCTTCAGCATCGGTGGTTTCCTCGGCGCGGCCACCATGACCGTGCTGCTGTCCGCACAGCTGCCGCCCTTGGCATCGGTGCTGATCGGCGTTGGCGCCATGCTGCTGGTGATGCTGTTGTCGGCAGCGCACTGGCACAGCGAACGCATCCCGCACGACACACCGATGCTGGCCCTGCCGCACGGCATCGTGTTGTTCATCGGCGTGCTGGCGTTCGTCGCCTTCCTCGGTGAAGGCGCGATGCTCGACTGGAGCGCGGTGTTCCTCAGCGATGTGCGGCGCGTCGATGCCAGCCTGGCCGGCGTCGGCTACGTGACCTTCACCCTGACCATGACCGTGGCGCGCCTGTTCGGCGACGCACTGGTGGCGCGCGTGGGCCGCCAGCGCGCGATCGTCTTCGGTGCTCTGCTTGCCGCTGCGGGCGTGCTGGTGCTGACCCTGGTCACGCCGTGGCAGGCGTCGCTGGTCGGCTACGTGTTGGTCGGCCTCGGTTGCGCCAACATCGCGCCCGCGCTGTTCTCGCTGGCCGGCCACCAGACCCGCATGCCGGGTGCGCTGGCGATCACCGCCGTTTCCACGCTGGGCTTCGCCGGCATTCTCGCCGGACCGGCGCTGATCGGCTTCGCCGCCAACCATTTCGGCCTGATCGCCGCATTCATCGGCGTTGCCACGGCCTTGTTGCTGGTGGCGATCTCCACGCGTTGGCTGCGGGTGTAGCCCAAGGCATCAACGCCGCCTGCGCCGCAGCTTCATCCGCAACCGCCGATAGCCGATCACCGTCGCCGTGGCACACAACGCGGTGCCAGCAGCACTCAGCAGCAGCAACACCGCCAGCCGGACACCTTCCTGGCGCAGCATCGCCGGCAGGTCCCAGCTGTGCAGGAAGTAGAACAACCAGCGCCCCACCCGCTCGCGATGCCCCATCGTCAGCAGCGGATCGCCGGTCGCCAGATCGAGATAGACGCGCGTCGCCTCGGCATCGCCAAAGTCGACCAACGCCACCGGGAAGCGGCGTACCGCTGCGCCGTTCATGGCCTCGGGCGCACGCGGATAGAAGTAGGCGTCCGCTGCATGCTGCACCATGAAACCCTGCATCGGCGCAGCGGACAACGCGCGCACCTTCTGCTGCAGCCACGGGGCCGACAGCCACCGTGCGACCTGCAGGTGCCCACTGCCGCCGGACACGATGCGAGTATCACCCTGCCCGTCCAGCAACACCGCGAACAGCTCACCACCGATCCGTCGCCACTGGATCTCCACCGGCCGGAAGCGCCCAGCATCGGCCACAGCCATAAGCCTCGCCGGCTCAGCCAACGTGCCATCCACCGCCACCGCGCCGCCACGATAGTGCTCAACATCAATCGCTTCATGCGTGCTGCTGAAGACGCCCAATGGATTCATCGACATCAGGCCACTGAAGATCCAGGTGAACACGAAGGCCGCTGCCACCAGACCGATCAGATGGTGCCAGCGCATCCACGGCTCGACGTACGGTGTCTTCGCACCGGAACGATAGTGCCCACGGAAACGCCAGCGCCACACACCGACCACGATGCCGCTGACTGCGGCCACCGTGCACAGCGCGGACAACACGATCACCACCCACGTCCACACCGGGTCCACCGACTGCATGCGCAGGAAATACAACCAGTGCAGCCAGGCGCCCACATAGTTCCAGCGCTGCTGCATATGCGGCGCGTCCAGCACGACTTCACCGGTACGCGAGGACACATACAGGTCGCCCGGTTGCTCACCGCCCACCTCGACGCGATACAGCGGCCGATGCGCGTCCAGTGCACGCGAATGCGTCCAGCGGTCCTCGTCCACGCGCATCGCACCCACGAAGGCCGGGCCTCCGGCGAACTGTGCAGCGGACGCTTCGGCACGCTGTGCCGACACCGGCAGCAGCGCCTGGCCGGTCACGGCAGACCAGGCGCCCACGTTGCTGCCACTTCGCACCACATACGCCGGCTCGCCGCGTAGCGTGGTCAATGCCACAGCCTCCGGCTCGGCCTGCACGGCGGCAGGCAGTACCGACAGCCCCTGCAGGTCGCGGGCCTCACCCAGCACCGGCAACGCCGCCAGCCGCTCGCCGGGCGTCAGCTTCGGGTAACCAATGAACAGCATCACCATGCCGCTGACGAACCACAGCAGCATCAGCAGGCATCCGCCGATGCCCAGCCAACGATGCACCAGGTAGGTCCAGCGCTTGGCGGTGGATCGCAGCGACATCGCCGGCGTCCTCAGAAGCGGTGGTCGAGCGTGAACTCGACGCGGCGGTCCGCACCCAGCAACCACTGTGTGCTGGTGTAGTACGCCGTCGCGTAGTACGCCTTGTCGAACACGTTGAACAACCGCGCGGACAGCCGCGTGCGCGGTGCCGCCTGCCAGGTCAGTGCCAGGTCGGTGGTGCTGTAGCCGTGCAGCTCCAAGGTGTTGGCGTTGTCGGCGTAGCGCTTGCCGACGTAACGCACGCCACCCGCCGCACTCCAGTCCGGTGCGAACTGCCAGCTCAGCCACACACTGGCCAGGCGCTCGGCCACGTTCGGCGGCACGTTGCCGTCGCGCGATACCAGCTCCGCCGGCGAACCCGTGGTTTCCAGGAAATCCTCGAACTCAGCCCTGAGCACCGTCGCGTTGGCATCAAGCGACCAACGCGGCGCGAAGTTCCAGTTCAAGGACGCTTCAATACCGCGCGAGGTCTGCGCCCCCACCTGCACCCGGCGATCCGGCACCAGCGGATCACGGCTGAGCAGACCGGTCTTGCGGATGCGATACGCCGCCAGCGTCCACTCGCCGCCATCGAAGGCCTGCTTCAGGCCCACCTCGATCTGCCGGCCCTTGGCCAGATCGAAGGCACCGTTGGCTGGGCTGATCATCAGCAGTCCACTGACCGGGTCCGCCGCCTGTGAGTACTGCGCGTAGAGGCTCAGCGCCGGCTGCAGCGCGAATACGGTACCTGCACGCCAGCCGGTGCTGCTGTAGGTCTTCGAGAACGCGTTCTGGCCACTGATCAGATCGGTGCGATCGATGCGCGCGCGGTCGTGGCGCAGCCCACCCAGTACCGACCAGCGTTCGCTCAACGCCAGCCGGTCCTCCACGAACAGCGCGTACTGCTCGGCGCGGTTGCGATAGCGCGGCAGGTTCGGCGCGTCGCTGGCGAACCGGCCCGGCACCGGATCGAACGGATCGACCGGGCCCGAGCTGCCAGCATAGGTGTTGTTGGTGTGCTTGAAGTGCGCGCGGTTGGCATCCAGGCCCACCGCGAAGCTGTTCGCCCTACCGCCCACATTGCCCTGCACGCGCAGCGTCGAGGTCAGCCCGGTCTGGTCCTGGTTGTGGGTGATCTCGGTATTGCCCGAGCGATCGATCAAGCCGGTAGCGCGGTTGTAGACATAGGCCTCGGCATTGCGCCAATCACGCTGGCTGTCGATCTGGTAGACGCGGGTTCGCCATTCCACGTTCGCGTTCGGTGTCCACAGCGCGTCGAGCTGGGTCCAGCGGTCGCGGAAGCGGATCTCGCTGTCATCGACGTTGTAGTTGCGGTGGCGCAGCGCCTCCAGCTGGCGGCCCTCGACCAGCGGCGTGCCGAAGTAGCGCATGGGTTGCTGGTAGCCCTGCGCATGGGTGAGCGTCAGCTGCAGGTCCGCACGTGGCTGCCACAGCAATGCACCGGAGAATGTCGCGTCGCTGTTGCGTCCACGATCAACCCAGCCACCGCTGTAGTTGCCGCTCACATCAACCCGATAGGCCAGCTCAGGCGTCAGCGCGCCACCACTGCCGAAGCCCAGCCGCGCGGTGTCCTCGCTGCCCACGGTTACGCTGATCTCGTTCTCGATGGCGCCGCGCGTGGGCTTCTTCGGCACGATGTTGATCACGCCGCCGATCGCCCCGTCGCCATGGATCACCGAGGCCGGGCCGCGCAGCACTTCGATGCGCTGGATCGACCAGGTATCGAACGGGAAGGTGATGCCCACGCCGCCGTACTGGCGCAGCCCGTCGTACAGCCGCATCACCGAAGCACCGTCGGTGAAGCCGCGGCTGGAGAGCGCGCTCAGGCCGTTGCCCGGGTGCGGCATCGCACTGATCGCACCCGCCCGGCTGATCGCATCGGTGAGGTTGCTGTCGCCGCGCTGCTCCAGTTGCTCGCGCGAAATCACCGTCAGGCTGGCCGGCGTCTGCAGCACGCTCAGGCCCAATGCAGAGCCGGCGCTGGCGGTGGAGGACAGCTCGCCGCTGCGGGTATCGACCACCCGCACGGTATCCAGCGTGGTCGGGGGTGCCGCGTCGGCGGCAAGCAGGGGCGCAGCATGCAGGAGCAACGCGCACAGGACAGGCAGCGTCGCCCGGCGCAGGCGCGCGGAGCTGGGGTTCGTTTTCATTTTTTTCACGGCATGCAAGGCCACCCCGCGATGGCAGGGCAGCAATCAGAAAGGGACAAACACGCGCGTGCGGGTACCGGCCGTGGCCGGCAACCTCATGGAAAAACGATCAATGCAACGCGCGTGCGGCTTAGACGGCCATCAAGGCCGGCGGCCCACGCGCTCCCAATGTGCCGCTGATCCGTTGCGGCAACGTCTGCACCGCACCGCGCAACGCGCGGCACACCGGAGCCATCGGCATCAACAGCAGCACTGCCGCCACCAACAGGGTGATCAACCGCGCTGCAATCAGGCAGTAATCACAATTCACGCCCATCTCATGATCGGCATGCGGATCGGCGGGCGGCTTCTTTGCGGTCTCGCCGTGCGGCATCGCCATCGCGTGATGGTCGTGGTGCCCTTCCAACGCGTGCTGCGCATGTTCTGCCTGCATTGCGTGGTCCATGGCCGCCACCGGCGCAGCGGCAGCCACGTGACCATGCGCCAGCCAGCGGCTCACCAGCGGGGCAAGCAGCACCAGCAGCATGGCAAGCCATGCCAGGGCCTGGAACCGGCGGTGGAGAACAGAACGGCGCACGTCGCCATTCTACGGGGCCATGGCCAACCTTGGACCCCGTTCAGGGTTTGCCCCCTGCGACACGGTGACGCAGGAGCTCGCCTCGCGCGGCGACATGTGAATGCACCACACCGCGGTCCCTGCGCTTGCGGGCTCTGCCTCGCCAACGTTAGGGTTCAATTGGCCACGGCAAGGAGCCAGAGGAATCTGCATGACCACCCGCATCACACACCGGCAGCGCATCAGCCTGCTCGGCCTGACCGCGCTGCTTGCTGCCTGCGCCGACAAGGGGCCGCCCCCACCGCCAGAGCCGCTGGAACTCTCACAGCCCATCGCCGTGGACGCGCCCGGCCAGCAGGTGCAGTTCGAGTTCGAAACCACGGCGCGCAATTTTGCCAGCTACCGCACTTATGCGGTGGAACTGGATCTGCAGCACGTCTCCCCATCGCCAGATGCTGCTTCTCCGCGCGACCTGCACATTCCTTTACGCGTTGGACTTCAGCAATGGTCCGGCGGCACTTGGCAGCCGCTGGCAAGCCCCGACGCGTATCAGATCGCACAGTCGCAATCTGGCCAGCCACTGCCAGACTGGCACCGCGGTAAGGGTCTGAACTACGCCCAGATCCAACGGGGCAGCGATGGCGCATACCGATTGCATGTCGCGTTGCTGCCGTTGCAGGCGCATGGCCGGTATCGGGTCCAGGTCAGCACGGTTGAAGACATCGCACCACTTCGTGGCGCAAGCGCCAGGATGCTGATTCACGAATCGCGTCCGCTCGCCAAGTAGCGCAGCGCCTTCGTACACCTTCCAGGAGGAACACCACGCACCTGGACAAGCCACGCTACATCGTCGATATCGTCATTGCGGCACCGGGTACACCGCTTCTCGACCCCGTAACGCAGCAGCCGCTGAGCAATCCGGATGGTTCCCCGCAGACATCCGGGCCCGGTCACATGTTCTACGTCCTGCGAGCACCGGGGAAAGATCCAGCGAGCTACGGCTTTGCACCGATCAAGCACGGCAGCATGAACGGACCTGGCGACATCGTGGACAGCGATGCAAAGACCTACAAGAACCCGCATTACACGCGCTCTCTGGAAATCACCGAAGCCCAGTACAACAAGCTCAAGGCGTTCGGCGACGATCCAGTGGCGCACGGCTTCAGCAAGCACTATGCCGACGTGCGCCACAACTGCGTGGACTTCACCTGGGGCGCATTGAATCATGCCGGCATCCAGCGCAAGCACAGCCTGGACGTGAACAGCATCGGCGGCCCCGTCGGCCAGTTGCTGCCCGATGTCCGCATTCCGCTGGGCGTCCAGTCACAGGGCAAGGACGGCTATCGTCCGCTGCGCAACATCCATGGCGTGGACAGCATTGAGCCCCCTTTCCCCAACAGCGAACTCAACCGCACCACCACTCATCCCTTGCCCGAGCGCAGCTTGAAGCAGCGTCTGCTCAGCGAAACCGATGGCATTGATGGCCCCTTGAGCGAGCGTCTGGCTGCGGACGCGCGCGCACCGGGGCACAGCCTTCATGCATTGGACCAGAAAGTGCGTACCGCACTCGCCCAGGCCAGCGAACAGCAGGGACTGCCCCCCGGCCAGGAGCACGAACGACTGGCCGGCCATCTGACCCACGCGGCGGTGCAGGCCGGCTTCAGCGAGAAGGACACGCTGCAGGTGGCATTCAGTTCAAACAGCACCGCCGAGGCACCCGGCTACGTATTCCTGCATCGCAGCGGCGACACCGCCTCGCCGGACCCTGCCGCCAATCGCCAGCGCCTGTCCCTGCTCGATACGCAGCAGGGCGACGCGGATACGCTGTATCAGCAGGCCAATGTGCAGCAGCAATCCCGCGACGCAAGCCGGCTGGCGCAGGACGAGCAACAGGCACAACAGCAGGCGTCGCCGCGCATGGCCTGACCCAGCCGCATCAGGCGCAGGCACCGTTCCCGCATCAACTCACGTACTGCGCCTGACCGTTCCCGAACGACCAGTTCTCCTTCTTCACTTCCACCAGATTGATGAACACATCCTCGCGGCGGATGCCCACCGCCGCATGCAGTCCATCGGCGATGCCGGCGTACAACGCCTTTTTCTGCTCGAGCGTGCGCCCTTCGTTCCAGGTGATCTGGATGCAGATGAAGTCGTCGGTGCGATCCACGCCCAGGTAGCCGGGATCGTAGATCAGCGTGCCGGGCGCGTGTTCCTGGAAGATCTGGAAGCGATCGTTTTCCGGCACCCCCACCGCGCGCATGGCCTGGTAGATGGTTTCGCCGACGCGTTGCAGGTAGTCGGCGGATTTGCCTTTGCGAAGATCGATGCGGGCGAGCGGCATGGTGGCACTCCAGAGTGGATGGGTACGACGACAGGCTGAGACTACGCCTGCCCGGGGCGGCGGGACAGCGCAGGGATGGAACCCTCTGGCTCCATGCGTGGCATGGTCCCGCCTCCGCCGCGCGGGGTGACGCGATTGCCGTGGCGGCATCCCTCCGGAGTCGTCATGTGCACGGTCGCCAGGGGCGGCGATGTGCGCCATCAGTGATGGGCCGCACTACTCGCGGGTGCTGGACGGCACACATCGGGAAACGTCTGGCCTGCCTAGGGACAGTTGAGAATTTTCCTTACAGACCGATGTGATTGCCCGGCTTGAAGATCGCCGCGCCGGGGCAAGACACCTTGGCCGGGATTGGCGTCTCGAATAAACGAACGAATACTCATCGCTGCGGTTTACGTCGCAGCAGAGAGAATGCACCGATTGCCTTCAATGGCGGCCGGTGCGTGGGGATCGACTACGGCGCGAATTGCAAACAGCCGTCAGTCGCGCACGCAGATGGAGAAGAATTTCCACTATAAAGTTTCCGGAAGCATCGCCGATCTCGGAAGCACACCCCTAACATATAACAGCCAAACATGCTGCTTGAAATTCCATTCATCAATATTCTTCCGGTGATAGTGCCACCGGCGCTCATCCTCTTTGGATTTATCTATCTTTGGTATCGGGCAGAGTCACTCCATCACATAAGACTACGGCTGATCCGGATCTTCGTCTCAAGGCGCGACCTGACCAACGAAACAATAAATCAACATATTTTGGATGAATCGTCGCTTCTCGCATTTCGATTCAGCAGCGGGATAAAGGCGGAAACACTGCAAGATGCAGAGGGTGTTATTTCGTTCGCCCTTGCAAAAAACATCCCTCTATCTTTGATTAGCCGAGCGGGAAGGGCGTTCGACATTTCTGCACTGACCATGCGTGAAAAGCAGTTGCCGCGCCGAGGGCAGAACATCATTGTTTTTTTGCTTGCCCTATTCTTCTTCGTTCCTGCTGTCATCCTAGCCGGCATGTCTACTGAAGGTGACTTCATGACGTCGCTCAAGGAGACAGGAACAAAAATCTGGCTCTCGCCAGACCATGTATCCCAACGCAATTGGTTTCTCAAAGGCGTGACCATCGAGAAAAATGTCCTCTGCCAACCCCTTGCGCCACGCTCGGGCGAGCCGAAGCCCTCCAACTGGCTCAGCCCGAGGGACAAGGAAATTCTGTGTGAGGTCTTCAACGATGCCAAACTGTCCAAAGTTATCAACGAGGAAGTCAAGGCCCAGCGCCGCAGTTTGATCTACTTAGCTGTATTGTGTGGGGGAATGAGCGTTTTCACGTTCATCCTCATGATTCAAGGTCTCACCGCGCAGAATCTCGCGCAGCGCCTTCAGAAGACAAACCCCGCTGCACAGCAGGCCGTCATTGCGAGACCCCGGAAGCTTTGCATTCACCTGTCGATTTTTGGACAGCGTCGACGTTCCGACCACTGATCAAGCAAACACGAAAAAGCCGGCTCAAGGCCGGCTTCTTCATAACACCTGAAAAATCAGGGTTCTATTTGGTGGGCGGTACAGGGATCGAACCTGTGACCCTTGCCGTGTGAAGGCAATGCTCTACCGCTGAGCTAACCGCCCGGTGTGTTGCTGAGCCGCTCATTATAGGGGCTTTTCAGAGGCCGTCAACACTTTTTCACATTCGTGTTCACGGGTGTTTTCGGGGTGCGCAGCCGAGCATGGCTCGGCTCTACAGAACAGCGGGTTCACAGGCGTTTCGGGGCATGCAGCCGAGCCCAGCCCGGCGCTACCGGAATCACATCGTATGGGTCGGCTTGTCCGAGCCGGTCAGGCCGGCCAGCAGGGTCTCGATCTTGTGGCGCACGCCCTCGCCTTCGGCACCGTCGGCCAGCTGCACGCCGATGCCGGCGGTGCGGTTGCCCTGTGCGCCGGCCGGGGTCACCCAGATCACCTTGCCGGCCACCGGCAGGCGCTCGCTGGAATCGGGCAGGGTCAGCAGCAGGAACACCTCGTCGCCCAGGAAATAGCGCTTGGGTGTGGGCACGAAGATGCCGCCATTCTTCACGAACGGCATGTACGCGCTGTACAGCGCGGCCTTGTCCTTCACAGCCAGGGACAGGATGCCCTGGCGGGCGTTGCTGGCACTCATCGATTTCCCCTTGCGGCAGGCCGCTCGTTCACCTTGTTCCAGGCCAGCAGCAACTCGACCACCGCAAGGTCTGCACGCACCGTGGTGCGCAGCAGGTCGCGGGTGCGGTTGGCCGCATCGAACCAGGCTGCAAGCTTGTGCAATCGCTCCGGCGTGGTCAAGGCATCGGTACTGGCCTGGGCCAGCGCCAGATCGGCAGCGAAGCGCAGGCGCAGCGACGCGTTGTCATCACCGCACCACTTCTGCGCCAGCTCCACCGCGCCGGTCTTGCCGGCGGCCAGCTGTTCCAGATCTCGACCGACTTCGCGGCGCAGGCTCAGGCCGTCTTCGCGCAGCCAGTTGTCGGCCTGGCCGGGATGGCCGCGGGCGGCCTCCAGCGCTTCGCGCACCGATGCTTCACTGTGGCCCAGCTGCTGCAGCCAGGCCAGTGCTTCGTGCTGCGGCGGCAGCTTGAATTCCAGTCGCTGGCAACGGCTGCGGATGGTCTGCGGCAGGCGTGCCGGATCGCTGCTGATCAGCCACAGATAGCGGCCGGGCTGCGGCTCCTCAAGCGTCTTCAGCAGCGCGTTGGCGGCCGAACGGTTGATCGCATCGGCCGGATCGACGATCACGACCTGCGCCACGCCGTACTGCGGGGTCAGCGCCAGCTTTTCGGTGATCTCGCGCACCTGCTCGATGACGATCTCGGTACGCAGCTTGTCGCCGCTCTTGTTCGGAATGAAGCTGACCAGCTGCAGGTCCGGATGGGTGCCGGCGGCGATCAGCTGGCGCGTGCGCGTGGCGTGCGTTGCATCACCCTGCGCCAGCACGTGGTCGGCCAGCGCCAGCGCCACCTCGCGCTTGCCCAGCCCGGCCGGGCCGCAGATCAGCAGGCCATGACCGAGGCGACCGGCGTCGAGCGCGGCCACGGTCTGGTCGAACGCGCGCTGCTGCCACGGCGAAAACGTGCTCATGCGCCCTCCCCGTCCTGCAGCCAACGCTCGATACGTGCGACCACATCGGCGGCCACGCGTTCCTGCACCTGGCCGGCGTCGATCAGCGCGAAGCGCTGCGGGTCCTGCTGTGCGCGGCTGCGGAACACGGCGCGCACGCGCTGGAAGAAATCGTCCTGCTCGCTCTCGATGCGGTCCGGCCACAGGTCACGGCCATTCGCGCGGGCGCGGCCCACCGCCACATCCACATCCAGCAGCAGGGTCAGGCCCGGCAGCAGGCCGACCGCGCGGCGCTCCAGGTCGGCAATCCACTGCGGATCCAGGCCACGGCCGCCGCCCTGGTAGGCGTAGCTGGAATCGGTGAAGCGATCGCTCAGCACGTAGGCACCGCGCTGCAGCGCCGGCCGGATCACCTGGCGCACATGCTGGGCGCGTGCGGCGAACACCAGCAGCAACTCGGCTTCGGCGCTGAGCGGCTCGGCAGCGATCTCGGCATCGGGCTTCAGCACCAGGCCGCGGATGCGCTCGGCCAGCGGCGTGCCACCCGGCTCGCGGGTCAGCACCACCTCGTGGCCGTGGCTGCGCAGGCAGTCACGGATGGCATTGATGGCGGTGGTCTTGCCTGCGCCCTCGCCGCCTTCCAGGCTGACGAAACGCGGGTGGCGAAGCAGCGCGGGACTCATTGCGCCGGGGTCTCCTGGGTACGTTGCTGGCGCAGCTGCTGCAGGTAGCGGGCTACGGCGGCGTTGTGCTGGTCCAGGCTGGGCGAGAACACGTGCGCGCCGCTGCCGTCGCCCACGGCGACGAAGTACAGCGCGTCACCGGCGGCCGGCTGCGCGGCGGCCATCAGCGCGTCGCGACTGGGCATGGCGATCGGGGTCGGGGTCAGGCCCGCACGGGTATAGGTGTTGTACGGCGTATCGGTGGTCAGGTCGCGGCGGCGGATGTTGCCGTCATACGCGGCACCGATGCCGTAGATCACGGTCGGGTCGGTCTGCAGGCGCATGCCGATCTTCAGGCGGCGCATGAACACGCCGGCGATCTGCGGGCGCTCGCTGGCCAGCGCGGTTTCCTTCTCGATGATCGACGCCAGCGTCAGCAGTTCGTAGGGCGTGTTGATCGGCAGGTCCGGCGCGCGGCTTTCCCAGGCTTCGTCCAGCGCCTTTTCCATTGCGGCGTGGGCGCGCTTGAGCACGTCCAGATCACTGTCGCCGCGCTGGTAGACGTAGGTCTCCGGCAGGAAGCGGCCTTCCGGGTGCTGGCCACCGAAGCCAAGGCGCTGCATCAACGCGGCGTCATCCAGGTTGTCGGTGGTGTGCAGCAGCGGCTCGGCGCGCTTGAGTGCAGCACGCAGCTGGCGGATGTTCCAGCCCTCGACAATCGTGACGCGGTGCTGCAGCACCTTGCCGGCGCGCATGCGCAGCAACAGCTCGCGCGGGGTCAGCTCGCCACTGAGCGCGTACTCGCCCACCTTCAGCTTGCCGGCCGCATCGAGCTGGCGCGCCAGCAGTTGCCACTGGGTGTCCTGGCCCTCGTCCACGCCGGCGTCGCGCAGCTTGCGCAGCACGCTGTTCATGCCATCGCCGCTGGCGATGACCACGCTCTCGGCGGTCGGGGTGATCGGGGCGTCGGCGAACCGCGTCTGCTGGTAGAAGAACCACGCGCCCGCGCCGGCCACGACGGCAGCCAGCACCACCACCAGCGTTACCACGAACAGACACCCGCGCTTGGCTTCCGCCATGGACTACCTCTGAACCCGATTCCGTCGTGCAGGATACCGTGCCGGTGGATTGGGGTCATGACCGGCGTGGCGCCTGCGTGCCGGCCAACGGTCGGCACCCACCACAATCCATGCCTGGCGCGGCGATCAGTAGATCCACGCCATGCGTGGATGAATGGCCATGGAGGACTCCGTGCCGACCAACGGTCGGCACCCACCGTGGGGGAATGGCGTTGCCGGCCAGCGGCCGGCACTACCGGTGCACGCCTAGCCCTGCTGGCCCAGCGCGCGCAGCAGGCCGCGGGCCTTGGCGCGGGTCTCGTCCAGTTCCTTGTCCGGGTCCGAATCGACCACGATGCCGGCGCCGGTGCGGAAGCTCACCTCCTGGCCGTCCACTTCGGCGGTGCGGATCAGGATGTTCAGGTCCAGGTCGCCATCGCGGTTCAGCCAGCCGAACGCGCCGGTGTAGGCACCACGCGGCACCTGCTCCAGCTCGCTGATGATCTGCATGCAGCGCACCTTGGGGCAGCCGGTGATGGTGCCGCCCGGGAACGTGGCGGCGATCACCTCGCCGGGCGTGACCTCCGGGCGCAGGTGGCCGCTGACGTTGCTGACGATGTGGTGCACATGCGCGTAGCTCTCCACGGTCATCAGCTCATCGACCACCACGGTGCCGGGCAGGCAGATACGGCCCAGGTCGTTGCGCTCCAGGTCGATCAGCATCACGTGCTCGGCACGCTCCTTGGGGTGGCCGACCAGTTCCTGGATGCGCGCGGCATCATCGTCGCCCTCGAAGCGCGGACGCGTGCCGGCAATAGGACGCGTCTGCGCGTGGCCGGCATGCACCGACACCAGCCGTTCCGGCGAGGAACTGACCACGTGGCGGCCGTGCGCGCTGAACAACCCGGCGAACGGTGCGGGGTTGGCACGGCGCAGCTGCGCATACAACGCCTGCGGGCTGACCGGCGCGGCGAACTGCGCGCTCCAGCGCCGCGACAGGTTCACCTGGAACACATCGCCGGCACGGAGGTAGTCGATCACCCGGCGCACGCCATCGGTGAAGCGCTGTGGCGCATCCTCGCCGACCGACTGCGGCGGCTGCCAGCCCTGCCCGGCCTCCGGCAATGCCTGCGACGCCAAGGCCATCAGCGCCTCCAGCAGGGTCTGCTCACCGGCTTCGGCGATGACGAAGCTGGCGTCGTTCTGGTGGTCGTGCAGCACCGCGGCCGGGCAGCGCAGCGCCAGCGCGGTCGGGCGGCCGTCCTCGCGTGCGCGCGCCGGCAGCACCGGTTCGATCTGGCTGGCCACTTCGTAATCGAGCATCAACGCCCAGCCGCCGCGGAACGGCAGGCTGTGGCTGCCGTCATGCGGCAGGCGTTCGCGCTGCCAGGCACGGTCCAGCACCTGCAGGAAGCTGCCGGCGTGCACCGCGTCGTGCTGGTCGCGCACCTGGCCATCCGCATCCAGTCGCAGGCGATCGCCCTGCGCGGCCAGCAGCAGGCTCCAGCGGCCCTGCGCGGTGCCCGAGGCAGTGGATTCCATCAGCAGCGGAAAGCGCGCCGGGTCATGCTGCTGCAGGGCCAGCAGGTCGATCGGGTGCGGCAGCGGGTGGATCAGCGGTGCGTGGGTCATGGCAGCCAGTTCTGGGGTTCAGATGCACGGAAGCCGCCTTGCGGCGGCTCCGTAGAACGCGGCGTCGAGCATGGCCCGACGCTACAACTCGGTCAGACGCGCTTGAAGACCAGCGTGCCGTTGGTGCCGCCGAAGCCGAAGCCATTGGACATCACCACGTCGACCTTGGCCTGGCGTGCTTCGTTGGGCACGTAGTCCAGGTCGCAGCCTTCGCCCGGCTGCTGCAGGTTGATGGTCGGCGGAATGACGTTGTCCTGCAGTGCCATCACCGAGAAGATCGCTTCCACACCGCCGGCAGCACCCAGCAGGTGGCCGGTCATCGACTTGGTGGAGCTGACCATCATCTTGTAGGCGTGGTCGCCGAAGGCGGTCTTCATGGCCATGGTCTCGCCCAGGTCGCCCAGCGGCGTGGAGGTGCCGTGCGCGTTGAGGTAACCCACCTGTTCCGGGGTCACGCCCGCGTCCTTCATGGCCATGACCATGCAGCGCGCGGCGCCTTCGCCGTTCTCGCTCGGTGCGGTCATGTGGTACGCGTCGGAGCTGGCGCCGAAGCCGGCCAGTTCACAGTAGATCTTTGCGCCACGCGCCTTGGCGTGCTCGTACTCTTCCAGGATCAGGATGCCGGCGCCGTCGCCCAGCACGAAGCCGTCACGGTCCTTGTCCCACGGGCGCGAAGCCTGTTCCGGGGCGTCATTGCGGGTGCTCATGGCCTTCATCGCGCAGAAGCCACCCAGTGCGGTCGGCGAGGAGCCACGTTCGGCACCGCCGACCACCATCACGTCGGCGTCGCCGTACTGGATCATGCGCATCGCGGTACCGATCGAATGGTTCGAGGTCGCGCACGCCGACACCGCCGAGAACGACGGGCCCTTCAGGCCGGTGATGATGCTCAGCTGGCCCGGCAGCATGTTGATGATGGTCTTGGGCACGTAGAAGGGCGAGATCTTCTTGCCCTCGTGGAACTCGATGGTCTGCTCTTCGATGCCGAGCAGGCCGCCGATGCCGGCGCCGACGATGGCGCCGATGCGCTCGGCATTGGCGTCGGTGATCTCCAGGCCCGAGTCGTGCAGGGCCATGAACGAGGCACCGAGGCCGTAATGGATGAACGGGTCCATCTTCTTGGCATCCTTGCCGCTGACCCGGAACTTGCCGAACAGTTCATTGTCGGCGGTGATGTCGAATCCCTTGACCTCACCGGCAATCTTGGTGGTGAACCGATCCAGGTAGGCATCAGAAATGTTGGTCAGCGGACCGATGCCCGAACGACCGTGGGTGATGCCTTCCCAGCTGCTGGCCAGATCATTGCCCAACGGCGAGACGATACCCAGGCCGGTTACGACGACGCGACGCTTCATTGCTGATTCTCCTGACCCGAAGGTTCAATCGGGTAACACGGTTTGCTTCGGTGTGATGCCCAAACACACGGGGCCGCAACTGCGGCCCCATGGGGTGCGGTGCGCGGCGAGCGTGAGCCCGCGCGCGCACTGCCGTCTGACATCAGGCCTTGACGTGGGCCTTGATGTAGTCGATGGCGGCCTGCACGGTGCTGATCTTCTCGGCTTCTTCGTCCGGGATCTCGCACTCGAATTCTTCTTCCAGGGCCATCACCAGCTCGACGGTGTCCAGCGAGTCAGCGCCCAGGTCATCGACGAACGATGCGCTGTTGGTGACTTCTTCTTCCTTGACGCCAAGCTGTTCGACGACGATTTTCTTGACGCGTTCTTCGATGGTGCTCATGGGATCTCGCTCCAGATGGAGTTGTGGTTCAAAAGTGGTCGCCATCAAGGGCGATGGCCGTGGGATAGTGTAGTGGAAACCGGCGCGGCCTTGCATTGCAGCAAAAACCCCCGCAGATCAACCACTTGCGGCGCAATCCCTGCGCCCCTTGCTTACGGCATGTACATGCCGCCGTTCACATGGAGGGTTTCGCCGGTGATGTAACCGGCAGCCGGGCTGGCCAGGAAGGCTACCGCATGGGCGATGTCTTCCGGCGATCCCAGGCGTTCGAGGGCGATGTCGTTGATCAGCGCGGTGCGCGCTTCTTCCGGCAACGCCTTGGTCATGTCGGTGTCGATGAAGCCAGGTGCGACAACATTGACGGTGACGCCGCGCGAACCGATTTCCTTGGCCAGCGACTTGCTGAAGCCGATGATGCCGGCCTTGGCCGCGGCGTAGTTGGCCTGGCCGGCGTTGCCGGTCACGCCCACCACCGATGCGATGTTGATGATGCGGCCCTTGCGTGCCTTCATCATGCCGCGCATCACCGCCTTGCTGGTGCGGAACACGCTGGTCAGGTTGGTGTCGATGATCGACGCCCAGTCCTCGTCCTTCATGCGCATCAGCAGGTTGTCGCGGGTGATGCCGGCATTGTTGACCAGGATCGAGATCGGGCCGAATTCCTTGGCGATGCCATCGAGCACGCTGTCCAGCGCGGCGGCATCGGTGACGTTCAGCGCGCGGCCGTGACCGCCGTGGGCAGCCAGGCGTTCGCCGATCGCGGCAGCGCCGGATTCGGTGGTGGCGGTGCCGATGACGGTGGCGCCCTGGGCGGCCAGCAGATCGGCGATGGCGGCGCCAATGCCACGGCTGGCACCGGTGACCAGTGCGATTTCACCCTGCAGGGGCTTGCTCATGATGTTTTCCTCAGACGGGAGCGGCCGCCGCACCGTGCCGCTTGCAGCGGCCACCGGTACGGCCGGCAGGAACAGGGAAGGTCAGGCCGACCATGCCTCGCGGGCGGCTTCGAAGTCGCCCGGCGTGGCCAGCGGACGGCCGTCGATGGCCTTGTCGATGCGCTTGACCAGGCCGGTCAGCACCTTGCCTGGGCCGCACTCGGCGATCTGGGTGATGCCGCGGGCGGCCAGCGCCTGCACGCAACCGGTCCACTGCACCGGCTGGTACAGCTGCTGGACCAGCGCGGTGCGGATGGCGTCCACGCCGTCGTGCACCTGGGCATCGACGTTCTGCACCACCGGCAGCTGCGGCGCCTGCCAGGACAGGCCGGCCATCACTTCGGCCAGGCGGTTGGCGGCTTCGCGCATGAGCGGGGTGTGCGAGGGCACGCTGACGGCCAGCTTGACCGCCTTGCGCACGCCCTTCTCGGCCAGCAGCACCAGTGCACGGTCGACCGCATCGGCGTCGCCACCGATCACGATCTGGCCCGGCGAATTGAAGTTGGCCGGCACCACCACCTGGCTGCCTGCGGCTTCGGCGCAGACATCCAGCACCAGCTGGTCTTCGGCACCGAGCACGGCGGCCATGGCACCGACACCGGCCGGTGCCGCTTCCTGCATCAGCTGGCCACGCAGGCGCACCAGGTGCGCACCGTCATGCAGGCTCAGCGCGCCGGCGGCGACCAGGGCGGTGTACTCGCCCAGGCTGTGGCCGGACAGCACCGACGGGCGCGGACCGCCCACGGCGTTCCAGGCGCGCCACACGCCGATGCTGGCGGCCAGCAGGGCCGGCTGGGTGTATTCGGTACGGTTGAGCATTTCCTCCGGGCCGCCCTGGGACAACGCCCACAGGTCGACACCGGCACCATCGGATGCCTCGGTGAAGGCTTCACGCACCTGCGGGTGCAGTTCGGCCAGCTCGGCCAGCATGCCCACAGACTGCGAGCCCTGGCCGGGGAAGACAAAAGCGAGGGTGGATACGGTCACGCGGTCATCCGCTTGTTGCAATCGAAGCGGGCCATGATAAGGCGGAATCCGCTGTGTCGTCTGTACGTGCGCGTATGCAGGCGTATGGAGCAATGACAGGGTCAGATCCCTTTTCCACCGGAAATGGGATCTGACCCCGGCCGACGATCAGCAGAACAGCTGCAGGACGTCCAGATCGCCGTCGGCGAGGAAATCCACGCACAGGCCCACCAGCATCAGCACGCCAGCAGTGCTGGCACCGTGGGTGATGAAGATCGAATGGGCCAGCGCGCGCGCTGACCGGCCCAGCTTCATGCAGACCCTGGCCAGGCTGCGCAGGCGGCCACTGACCGCATGCACGTGCTCGCGCACCGGTGCCTGGGCACCGCCCATCGCCTCGGCCATCATCGCCTGCAGGTGCTCGGGGCGGTCGGCATAGTACTTGGCCACGCCATAGCCGAACATCAGCCAGTCGCGGGCCTGGGCTTCGGACAGGTCCATCACTTCCAGTGGATCTTCCTCGAAGTCGATGAAACCGACCTTGTCGCCATCCCAGGTGAGGTTGCGCGGCAACGGCTGGCCGAAATAGGCGCCGCGCGCATGCGCTTGGGCAATGGCCTGCATCGCCGCCATGACCAGCCGATCACGACCGGCCTCGTCGGCCTGGCGCAGGCAGGTATTGAACGAGCTGCCGTTGTCGCCGATTACCAGCGCGGCATGGCCGGTGCCCAGCACGTCAGGCACGTTCACACCTTGCGCCTGCAGTTCTGCAAGGCGGCGGGCCTCGGTTTCGCGTGCGGCGTCGCCGCCACGGTGCGGAGGAGGACGAAGGGCATCGAGGTGGAAACGACGGGCAACAAAATTGAGCAGGCCAAGGGCCAGCGCCCGGCTTCCCTTGCCGTACTGCTTCAGCCAGGCACGTTGCCCTTCGATGACGATGGGCTCAACCATGACAGGTCCTCCTTAAACGCGTTACGGCCCCGGAGGGCCGCAACGACAAAGCTTCACATTGTCGTAACTTGCACTATCAATAGCGCAACAGAGCCGAACCCCACGTGAAGCCACCACCGAAGGCCTCCAGCAGCAGCAGCTGGCCGCGCTCGACCTTGCCCGAACGCACGGCGGCGTCGAGCGCCAGCGGCACCGAGCCGGACGAGGTATTGCCATGCTTGTCGACAGTCACCACCACCTGGTCCATCGACATCTCCAGGCGCTTGGCGGTGGCTTCGATGATGCGCAGGTTGGCCTGGTGCGGAATCAGCCAATCCAGGTCGGACTTGTCCAGGCCGTTGGCGGCCAGGGTCTCGTCCACGACCGAGTCCAGCGCCTTGACGGCGTACTTGAACACGTCGTTGCCCTTCATGTTGATGGTGCCGCCACCGTTGGCGCCGTCCTTGAAACCGCTCGAGACGCCGACCGGGTTCCACAGCAGTTCCTTCTTGCTGCCGTCGGCATGCAGGTGGGTGCTGAGGATGCCGGTCTCTTCGTCGGCCTTGAGCACGACGGCGCCAGCGCCATCGCCGAACAGTACGCAGGTGGTGCGATCGTTCCAGTCGACCATGCGGGTCAGCGTTTCGGTGCCGATCACCAGCACGTGCTTGCAGTCACCGGAACGGATGAATTTATCGGCCACGCCCAGCGCGAACACGAAGCCCGAGCAGGCTGCGTTGACGTCGAAGGCGGGGCACCCGGCCACACCGAGCTTGGCCTGGATCAGGCACGCGGTGGACGGGAAAATAAGGTCAGGCGTGGTCGTACCGACCACGATCATGTCGAGCTGCGAAGCGTCGATGCCTGCGGCTTCCAGCGCGCGCAGGGCGGCGTTGTAGCCAAGGTCGCTGGTGGTTTCGCCTTCGGCCGCGATGTGCCGTTCACGAATGCCGGTGCGCGACTGGATCCACTCGTCCGAGGTTTCGACCATTTTTTCCAGGTCGGCGTTGGTCAGGACTTTTTCCGGCAAATAGCTGCCGGTGCCCGCGATCCTCGAGTAGATCCGCTTGCTCATCATGTTTCCTGTTGCGCGGGCCGCCGATCACCGGCACGCCCGGGAAAGAAGGCAAAGGCCGCTGCCCGGAGGCAGCGGCCTTCCCGGCACATCAATCTTCTTCGACGGCCGAGGTCTTGGTCTGGATGACCTTCTTGCCGCGGTAGAAACCATCGGCAGTGATGTGGTGACGCAGATGCACTTCGCCGGTGGTCGGGTCGGTCGACAGCTGCTTGGCGCTCAGGGCGTCATGCGAACGGCGCTGGCCGCGGCGGGACGGGGTAACACGGGATTTCTGGACAGCCATGGGATTGCTCCAAACTCGGTTCGTTTTGCTTCGTCGTTTCGTCGCACAGGACGCCAGCGCCCAGCACACTTTTCGCTTTCGCCGCAGCCGCCGACGACAACCGGCTGCTATTGTTTCTTCAATGCCGCCAACGCCGCAAACGGGTTGGCCTTCTTTGTTTCTTCTTCGCTCGGCGCCCAGTCCTTGTCGACTGCTTCACCGTCGGGCGACAGCGGTACCACCGGCACCGCCAGCACCAGCTCGTCCTCGACCAGATCCAGCGGCTTCAGCTGGCCATCTTCCGGCACCAGCAACGCCTCGTATTCCTCCGGCAGGGACGATTCCTCGTCCTCGTCGCGGATCAGGCCAAGCCTCTGGGTCACCTTCACCGGCAACAGGAATCGCTGCATGCTGCGCTGACAGGTCAGCGGCAACGCGGTGTCGATGGTCAGTTCCACATAGGATACCCGCAAGACGTCGTCGCGACCGAATTCAAGCGAGTAGACGCACTCGCCGTCGGTATCTGCGACCAACCCCTGCAGGCGGGTCAATTCAGCCAGGGAGACCTGACCGTCGAAGCGCCTTCGCGCTACAACCATCCGCCAGGCATCCAGCGTTTCGGGCACGTTCGCGGACATAAGCCGCTGAATACTAAGGATCGGAGCAGCGGCTGTCAAATGCCCGCCATACAGGACTTGCCGCTGGCGCTGCAGACGGGCCAGACTGCTTCGCCCTGCCCCGGTATTGTCGCATGTCACTGGTCCTGGCCTCCACGTCCCGCTACCGCCGTGAACTGCTGCAGCGGCTGGGCCTGCCCTTCGACTGCGCGCGCCCTGAGGTGGATGAAACCCCGTTGAACAACGAAGCGCCCTTGGCCCTGGCCACCCGCCTGGCCGCCACCAAGGCGGTCGAGGTGGCGTGCCGGCATCCCGGCGCGTGGGTGATCGGCTCGGACCAGGTCGCGGACCTGAACGGCCAGCCACTGGGCAAACCGGGTACGGTCGAGGCCGCCTGCGCACAGCTGGCGGCGATGTCCGGGCAGACCGTGCACTTCCATACCGCCGTCTGCCTCAGCCGTGATGGAGCATCATTCACGGCCACCGATCTGACCGAGGTCCGCTTCCGCGCACTGGAACCGGACGAGATCGCCCGCTACGTGGCCACCGAACAGCCGCTGGACTGCGCCGGCAGCTTCAAATGCGAGGGCCTGGGCATCAGCCTGTTCGACGCCATCGACAACCGCGACCCGACCGCGCTGATCGGCCTGCCGCTGATCACGCTATGCGGATTGCTGCGCAGGGCAGGTTTCGCGGTGCCGTGAACGGTAGAGCCGAGCCCATGCCCGGCTGTTTTTTTTGAGGCTGCCTGCATCTGAAGCAGAAGCAGCCGAGCATGGGCTCGGCTCTACAGGATCAGAGGACCTCAACGAACCTCGAACGGCTGCTCCTGCCACGCCTCCACGCTGCCATCGCGGCCATGCAGGCGCAGCCCGAGCCAGTGCTTGCCCGGAGCCAGCGTGGTGGTATCCAACGATGCGTCGAAGCCCACCGCCGGATGCTGCGGATCGGTACTGTCCGGCCAGGTGTGGCGCACGTCGAACACACGCCCGTAGCGGGCATCACCGATGGAGCGGCCATCGACCAGCACTTCAACCCGCGCCAGGCCGACGCCATCCTTGAACGCCCAGCCCTTGATCGCGAGCGTGCCGGACACCTTCTCGCCGTTGGACGGCGCATCCAGCCACGCCATCGCCGGCGTCACGCACGGCCCTTGCGCGCGCTGCACCGGCAGGCGGAACAACAGGAAGCGCTGGAATCCGTGATCACTGCTGACCACGCGTGGCGCAGGCAGCGGCCCCACCTGATCGCAGATGGCGTGATAGCGCGCCAGCAGTTCGCGATAGCGCTGGTCGCTGGGTGACAGCACCAGCAGCATCGGCGCCGTGCGCTCGCCCTGATGCAGCAGGCCCCACTGTGCCAGCTGTGCGGTGCGGCCATGCTTGTCATTGAGCGGATGCGGCAGCACCTCGATGTTGCCATTGCCCAGCTGGAAACCCAGTTCAGCGCCGACCTTGAAGTTGCCGGCCAGCACGCGTGTCCCTTGCGGCATCTGCCGCAACTCCTCGCGCACCGCTACCGCCAGGGGTTGCCAGCCGGCGAAATTGCGCGGGTAGTACTTGCTGCCGGCCATCTGCTCGCGCAGTGCCGGCGTGGAGGCCATCAGGTAGTAGCCGAAGGCCAGCACCATGCCCGCACCGGCCAACCACCAGCCGGTGCGGCGCAGCCAGCGCGGCCAGCCGTTGAGCACCACCGGCACCGCCACCAGCAGTGCGAGGTAACCCGGCAGCGGCCAGTGGAAACTGATCCGCTCGACGTCAGTAAAGAAGCCGAGCACGAAAATGCCCAGCGTGGATACGCCGCCCACCAGGCCGAAATAGCGCCACTGCACGCGCGCGCCGCCACCGCTCCGGGTTCCTGCCAGCGCCACCTTCCACATCGCCATGCACAGGATCGGCGTCACCAGCATCGGCTGGATCACCAGGAACCACAGCCCGCCCCATTCGAAGGCCCAGGGATGACGCTCGACCACCTGGAATTTCAGCCCGGCATCGTGGTTGTCCGCATTCCACGCCAGCAGTGGCAGCCACGCCAGCACGCCCACCGCCAACGCGACCCATACGCGCGGATCGGCCAGCATGCGCCGCCCCTGCGGCAATGCCAGCAGCGCAATGAAACCCACGCCGATGACACCGATGAAGCGGTAATGGCTGAGCGCACCGATCAACAGGCCCAGCGCCAGCTTCATCGCCGAGGAGGCATCCACGTTGTGCAGCAGGCGCGCGCCGGCATGCAGGCAGATCACCGCCGCCAGTGCCATCGGCACGTCCGGCACCGCCAGCAGGCCCAGCGTCGCCGACAACGGCATCAACAGCGTGAGGCTGCCCGCCTGCCAACCGGCCACGTTGCCGAACCAGCGCGTGGCCGTGCGCACCACCAGCAGCGGCAGCAGCGCACCGATGGCCAGGAATGGCAGGCGCAACGCGAGCACGTGATGGCCACCGATCTCAACGCCCAGCCGGGCCAGCCACGCGGTCAGCCCGGGCAGGTCCGAATAGGCTGCGGCCAGATGCTGGCCTTCCTGCCAATAGAACGCTTCGTCGACGAACAGCGGCAGGCGCGCGGCAACGATCAGCTTGGCCGCTGTGACCAGCGTCCATAACCAGAGAAATATCGTCCGTGCGCGCTGTTCGCCTTGCATTGCTCTATGGATAATCGAGTGGATTCCAGATCTGAGACGATCATGCCAGCCTCGTCCCCCAATCCCAGCATGCTAACCGATCAATTGCGTCAGGCCCTGCGGGAGGCACAGGATCAGGTCAACGCACTGGTGCTGGGCAAGGTGCCGGAAGTCAGGCTGGCCTTCGTTGCATTGCTGTCCGGCGGCCACCTGCTGATCGAAGACCTGCCCGGCCTGGGCAAGACCACGCTGGCGCATGCGCTGGCCAGCAGCCTGGGCCTCAGTTTCCAGCGCGTGCAGTTCACCTCAGACCTGTTGCCCGCCGATGTGCTGGGCGTGTCGGTGTATGAAGCCGGCAGCCGCCAGTTCCAGTTCCACCCAGGCCCGGTATTCACCCACGTACTGCTGGCCGACGAGATCAATCGCGCCCCCCCGCGCACGCAGAGCGCGTTGCTGGAAGCGATGGCCGAGCAGCAGGTCACCCTGGACGGGCAGACGCACCCGCTGCCGGACCCTTTCTTCGTCATCGCCACACAGAACCCGGTGGACCTGTCAGGCACCTTCCCGCTGCCGGATTCACAGCTGGATCGCTTCCTGCTGCGGCTGGCGATGGGCTATCCCAGCGCCCAGGCCGAGCGCGAGCTGCTGCGTGGCAGCGACCGCCGCGACCTGATCGCGCGGGCCGTGCCGAAGCTGGATGACACCCAGGTGCGCACGTTGCGCGACGCGGTGAACCAGGTGCATGCCAGCGACGCGCTGATCGACTATGTGCAGGCCCTGCTGACCCGCAGCCGCCAGCACGCAGGCGTGCGCGTCGGCCTGTCGCCGCGTGCCGGCCTGGCGCTGCTGCGTGCAGCCAGAGCACATGCACTGCTGCTGGGTCGCGGGCATGTGGTGCCCGAGGACGTGCAGACGCTGTTCGTCGCCGTGGCCGGCCACCGGTTGGTGGCGGAAGCCGAATCCAGTTCGGGGCCGGCATTGGCACGCGCGATCCTGCAGACCGTCGCGGTGGATTGAACGTGGCCACACGCTGGGCACGCATGCAGCTGCTGGCTCGGCCGCGCAGGCCCGAAGCCTTGCCGAAGCGACTGGATCGCCATCGCATCTATGTGCTGCCCACCCGCTTCGGCCTGTTCGTTGCAATCCTGCTGGCAGCCATGCTGCTGGGCGCGCTGAACTACAACAACAATCCCGCCCTGCTGCTGGCCCTGCTGCTGGCGGCAGCGGCAATCGCCAGTGCCATTGCCGCGCATCTCCAGTTGTCCGGCGTACAGATCGACGCGATCTCCGCCGAGCCGGTACCGGCCGGGCAACCCTTGCGCCTGCGCGTGGACCTCTCTCTGCGGGATCCGCGTGCGCGGCACGGCCTTCATCTCCAGCTGGGCGACAGCCAGGCCTGGACCTCGCTGCCTGCACACGGCCGTGGTGAAGTGGAACTGGAGGTTCCCAGCGAACGCCGGGGCTGGCTGGAGCTTCCACGTATCCGCCTGTCCACGACCCAGCCCCTGGGCCTGGTGCGGGCGTGGTCGTGGGTGTGGCCGGAACAGCCGCTGCTGGTCTACCCACTGGCCGAAGCCCTGGCGCCTGCACTGCCGGAGAGCGGCAGCGATCCGCTGCATACCCGTGCCCACGCCAGCGGCGAGGAACTGCATCAGCTGCGCCCCTACCGGGCGGGCGATGCGCCGCGCAGCATTTCCTGGAAGCACTCGGCACGCCGCGACAGCCTGCTGGTGCGCGAGTACGAAAAACCGGTCGGCATCGAAGTAGTCCTCGACTGGCGCGCATTGGCGCCGCTGGGCCAAGAAGCACGCATCGCTCGATTGGCGCGCTGGGTGGATGTAGCCGAGCGCGAGGGCCGCCGCTACACCCTGTTGCTGCCTGCACACCCGCCGTTCGGGCCCGGACAGGGCGCCAGCCACCACCACCTGTGCCTGCGCGCGCTGGCGCTGATGCCGCATGACTGAGACCCCGGAGCTGCTCGACCGCAACGCCCGCAACTGGACCCTGGCCAGCGCGGCGCTGGCTCTGTTGCCGCTGCTGCTGCAGCTGCCGCCACTGCTGGCGGGCGTGATCGCGCTGGCGGCGATTTTCACCGCCGCCCTGTCGCGGCGGACAGTGCTGCCGATGCCGGTGCGCCTGCTGCTGGTGCTGGCCATGCTCGGCGCCATCGTCTGGCAGATGGGCATGGTGCGCCCAGGACGCGACACCGGTTGCGCGCTGCTGGCCGCGATGCTGGCGATCAAGTCCAGCGAGCTGCGCAGCATGCGTGATGCCCGCAGTCTGCTCGGCTTTGCGCTGTTCTCGCCCTTTGCAGCATTCCTGCTCGACCAGGGGCCGCTGACAACAGCACTGGCCGCGCTGGCCGGGGTCGGCGCACTGCTCGCCCTGCAACGCCTGGCGCAGGATGAAGGCCATGCTGGCCGCCTGCCGTTGCGCGGGCAGCTGCGTGGTGTCGGCCGCCTGCTGGCGATCGGCCTGCCGCTGGCATTGGCCTGCTTCTGGCTGTTCCCGCGCCTTGCCACGCCACTGTGGGGCGTTCCCGAGCGCGCCGTGGGTACACCGGGGCTGTCCGACAGCATGGAACCCGGCCAGTGGCTGGACCTGATGGCCGACGACACCCCGGCGTTGCGCGTGCAGTTCTTCGGTGCCCCACCCGAGCCGGCGCAGCGCTACTGGCGCGGCCCTGTACTGACCGCCTTCGATGGACGGCGCTGGACACGCGAGCCTGCGAGCGCGCGGCGACCTGCTGCGGTGGTTGAAGCCGGTACACAGGGCTGGGATTACCAGATCGACTACGAGCCGACTGACCGCCGCCAGCTTGTGGCGCTGGACCTGCCCAGCGGTGCGCCTGCGGGCAGCATGCTGGATGCGGACATGAGCCTGCGCAGCGAACGCCCGCTGGCCTCGCTCAGCCGCTGGCGGTTGCATTCGGCCCCGCCACTGCGCTTCGACAGCACGCTGTCGCCCTATCTGCGCCGCGCGACGTTGCAGCTGCCGGCCGGCTTCAACCCGCGCACCGCCACCCTGGCCCAGCAATGGCGACAGGACGCCGGCGGTGATGACGAGGCCATCGTGCGCCGCGCGCTGCAGTGGATCACCACGGATTTCTCGTACACGCTGGATACCCCGGCGGCGGGGCGCGACCCGATCGACGAGTTCCTGTTCGGCTACAAGGCCGGCTTCTGTGAACACTTCAGCTCGGCTTTCGTGGTGCTGATGCGCAACGCGGGTGTACCCGCGCGGGTGGTGACCGGTTTCGCCGGCGGCACCCGCAACCGCATCGGCGACTACTGGGTGGTGCGGCGGATGGATGCCCACGCCTGGGCCGAGGTGTGGCTGCCGCAGCGCGGCTGGGTACGGGTAGACCCGACGGCGGCCGTGGCACCGGAACGCATCCTGGACACGCTGGACGACCGCCTGCAGGCCGGCACGGACACACCACTGCGACAGCGGTGGCTGCAGCTGGGCCAGATGGGGGATTGGCTGCGCCGCGGCTGGAACGATCTGGTGCTGTCCTTCGATGCGCGCCGCCAGCAGCAACTGCTCAAGCCTTTCGGGCTGGACGATCTGGGTCCCGGGCAGCTGGTCGCCGGCTTCGTCGTGGCCGCCCTGCTGGCACTGGCGTGGATGGCCTGGCTGCTGGCCCGCGGCGAGCGCGAACGCGACCCGCTGCTGCGCGCCTGGCATCGCCTCGGGCGACGCTACGCCCGCCTCGGCCTGGCCCGAGAACCGCACGAAACCGCACAGCACTGGGCACAGCGGGTTCACCGGCAGCGACCCGACCCCACCCTGCTCGCGCTCAGCCAGCGTTTCGCCGACGCGCGCTACGCTGGAACTTGCAACGACCTCGCCTCATTATTGCGGGACCTGCGCAGGCATCGCCCGACTTCCGGAGCCTCCCCATGAACACCAAGTTCCTCCTCACCGCTGTGGCCACGCTGGCCCTGTCGGCCTGCGCCACGGCCCCGAAGCCGCTGCAGGGACAGTTCAGCCTGGTCTCTCCTCGCGACTCGGTCGCTACCCAGCAGGTCGGCACGCCGGTCCGTTGGGGCGGTCGCATCATCGAAACCAAGCCTGGCCAGGGCGAGACCTGCTTCCAGATCATCTCGCGCCCGCTCAATGGCAGTGGCCGCCCGAACACCACCTCGTCCGATGCCAGCGACGGCCGCTTCATCGCCTGCCGTGCCGGCTTCTACGACCCGGCGGTGTTCGAGGCCGGTCGTGACGTCACCTTCATCGGCAAGATCGACGGCTACCAGAACACCCGCATCGGCGAGTACGACTATCGCCTGCCGAAGCTGGCGGCCGATGTCATCTACCTGTGGCCGGAACAGCGCCAGGTCGATGTGGTGCCCTACCCCTATGGCCCGTGGGGTCCGGGTCCGTGGGGCCCTTACTGGGGCGGCTATGGCCGCTGGGGCTGGTGGTGATCGCCACCGCACAGGCATGACGGAAAGGCCGCCCTCGGGCGGCCTTTTTCATCCACGCATGGCGTGGACAGGGGCTTCAACGCCCAGGCGCACCGAAATGCCCCAGCGGTGCCCCCGCCAGCAGGTGCATATGGATATGGAACACGGTCTGCCCGGCATGCTCACGGCAGTTCATCACGATGCGGTAGCCGTCCTGCGCGAATCCCTCGCGGCGCGCGTACTCGGCAGCGGCCAGGGCCAGTTTGCCGATCAGGTGCGCCTGCGAGGGCTGCAGGTCATCCAGGGTCGGAATGATCTCGTTCTTCGGGATGAACAGCACATGCACCGGCGCCTGCGGTGCGATGTCCTTGAAGCCCAGCACCTCGTCATCCTCGTAGACGATGGTGGCCGGGATCTCACGACGGATGATCTTGCTGAAAAGGGTTTCGTTGCTCATGGTCGGCCTCGGCGGAGATGTCTCCCGCATTGTAGGCCGCCCACGCCCGGCCACGTCCGGCCGTTGCTCAATCGCGGAATTCGCTGCGCGTACCGAACGCGTGCGACAGCGTGCCACGATCAACGTATTCGAGCTCGCCGCCCAGCGGCAGGCCCTGCGCCAGGCGACTGGGCTGTACCTTGCGTGCGCGCGCCAGCTGCGCCAGGTAATGCGCGGTGGCCTCGCCCTCGACAGTGGCGCTGGTGGCGATGATCAGCTCCTGCACCTCGCCTTCGGCCAGCCGTCGCTCCAGCTGCTCCAGGCCCAGTTCGCGCGGGCCGACGCCATCGAGCGGCGACAGTCGCCCCTGCAGCACGAAGTAGACACCGCGGAAGCCGGTGGCGTTTTCGATGGCCAGGCGGTCGGCCGGCGATTCGACTACGCACAGCTGGCTGCGCTCGCGGCTGCCGTTGGCACAGGTCGGGCACAGCTCGGTTTCGCTGAAATCGCGGCACTGCGCACAGTGGCCGATGCGCTCCACCGCCAGCGCCAGGGTCTGGGCCAGGCGCTGGCCACCTTCGCGCTCGCGCTCTAGCAGGTGGTAGGCCATGCGCTGCGCCGTCTTCTGGCCCACGCCAGGCAGCACCCGCAGCGCGTCGATCAATTGTTCAAGCAGGGGTGCGGACACGGCGGTGTGCTTTGATGGCGTCGAGCAAGCTCGACAGCTACGTGTAGACTCGAGCCATGCTCGACTGAGGGTTGCAGCGGGCGCCTGCAGCAGCAGGCGCCCCGCCAAGAATCAGAACGGCAGCTTCATGCCCGGCGGCAACTGCATGCCAGCGGTGGCCGAACCCATCTTCGACTTCGACTCGGCATCGATCTTGTTCGAAGCATCGTTGAAGGCGGCGGCGATCAGGTCTTCCAGCATCTCCGGGTCGCTGGTCAGCGACGGGTCGATGCGCACCTTGCGGCATTCCTTGGCGCCGGTCAGGGTCACGCTGACCATGCCGCCACCGGCACTGCCGGTCACTTCGATCCTTGCGATTTCTTCCTGGGCCTTCTGCAGGTTCTCCTGCATCTTCTGGGCCTGCTGCATCAGTTGGGCGATGTTGCCGCGCATAGTCTCTTACTCGTCAAAAGAACGGATGGAATCGGAAACAACCCGGGCACCGTGCTGTTGGATCAGCACCTGCACCTCCGGATCGTCCATGAAAACAGCCTCTGCCACCTGCTGCCGCTCACTACGCTGGCGGTCGGCACGCTGATGCAGGGTCTCGGCCGGAACGTGCTCGATCTCCACGGTCTCGACCACGATCTTCGGGGCCTGGCCAAGGGCTTTCTCCAGCATCTCGCCCAGGGCGGCCAGCGCACGCTCAGAGCGCAGGTACTCAAATCCGGGCGAAAGGCCCAGTTTCAAGGTCCCGTGCTGGCAACTGATGAAGGCAGCGTTGGCCGCCAGCTGCCGCGACGGGCCGCTGAGGCCGCTGTTGGCCACCAGATCCAGCCAGTCCTCGGCCGTGGCCAGGTCGCTGACACCTTCCAGCGGCGCGGTCCCCTGCACTGGCGCGGGCTCGGCCGGCGCGATGGCAATGCCTTCAGTGCGGAACGGGCGCTCGGGCGGTGCAGGCTCGCTGGGAGCCACGACGGGAGCCGGCGGCTCATGCCAGGGCGCGACCATGGCGGCGTCTGGCCCCGCCATCTCGGCCGCCAGCGCCTCGTCACGCGCCTCGGTTTCGTCGGTGGCCCACGGCGGCAGGTCGTCGCCCGCTTCCGCTTCAGCAGCCGGTGGAGCGGCCTCGGCCTTCATCGGCGGCGGCTGCACAGGCTCTTCCACCGGAACCGGCTCGGGCTCCGGCGTCGGGTCCGGTTCGGGTTGCGGGGCCGGCTCGGGTTCGGGTTCAGGTTCGCGCGGCGCGGCCTGCACCGGAGCGGCCACCTGCGCCACCACGGCCGGGCTTGCCGAAGCGGCGGCAGTCGCCGGCATCGCTTCGTGGGTACCCGCACCGGTGCCACTACCGGCAGCATTGCCACCCGGCGCATTGCCTGCACCATCCACCGACTTCGGTACCGGCGGGACTGCTACGGCCGGGCGGAATGCCAGCATCCGCAGCACGGCCATTTCGAAACCTGCGCGCGGGCTCGGCGCCAACGGCAGGTCGCGCCGGCCATTCAGGGCCATCTGGTACCAGAGCTGCACCACTTCCGGGCGCAGGCGCTCGGCGAATGCGACGGCGTCCAGGCCTTCGGCAGCGGCCGCACCCGGTACCAGCTGCTGCACCTGGATGCGGTGCAGGCCTTCGGCCAGCGCTTCCAGCACGCCACTCCAGTCCGGTGAGAATTCGGCCAGCGCGGCCACCACCTGCAGCAGGCGCGGGCCATCGCCCTCGGCCAGCGCATCGAGCATCGCCGCCACCTGGGTGCGATCGACCGTGCCCAGCATGGTGCGCACCACGTCCTCGCGCAGCGCGCCGCCGGCATAGGCGATCGCCTGGTCCAGCAGCGACAGGCCGTCGCGCAGGCTGCCGTCAGCGGCCTTGGCCAGCTGTACGATGGCACTGCCATCTGCCTCGATCTCTTCTGCTGCCAGGATGCGCGTCATCTGGCCCTGGATCTGATCCTCGTCCAGGCGCTTGAGGTTGAACTGCAGGCAGCGGCTGAGCACGGTGACCGGCAGCTTCTGCGGGTCGGTGGTGGCCAGCAGGAACTTCACGTGCTCCGGCGGTTCTTCCAGCGTCTTCAGCAGCGCATTGAACGCCGCCTTGGACAGCATGTGCACTTCGTCGATCAGGTAGACCTTGTACTTGCCGCGCGACGGCATGTACTGCGCGTTCTCGATCACCTCGCGCACGTCATCCACGCCGGTGTTGGACGCGGCATCGATTTCCAGCAGGTCGATGTAGCGGCCGGCGTCGATGTCCAGGCAGGCCGCGCACTGGCCGCACGGGTCGGCGCTGGTGCCCTGCTCGCAGTTCAGCGACTTGGCGAAGATGCGCGCGATGGTGGTCTTGCCCACGCCGCGGGTACCGGTGAACAGGAACGCGTGGTGGACACGGCCGCTGTCCAACGCGTTGCTGAGCGCACGGACCACGTGTTCCTGGCCCACCAGCTCGGCAAAACGCTTCGGACGCCACTTGCGGGCAAGGACGAGGTAGGACATCAGGCCACCGTTTTCCATCGGATGTTCCATTGTGCCATGCCTGTCCAGCCCCCTCGCCAACAATGCGCCCGGATGCGTCCGTGATCTGGGCGCTTGTGTCCGGCCGCGCCGCCCGCTAGAATCTGCGCCCCTGCTGAGGCGTTTGCCGGTGGCAGGGATCCGGAGAGGTGTCCGAGTGGTTGAAGGAGCACGCCTGGAAAGTGTGTAAGCGTCTAAACCGCGCTTCGGGGGTTCGAATCCCCCTCTCTCCGCCAGACAAACGCAAAAGGGCCGCCCACAGGGTGGCCCTTTTGCGTTTGTCTGGCGGATGGGATGGGTGGTGAGAAGCCCCGCCGGGGTTCGACGGTTCTGCAGGAGCAGAACCGGACAGCCGCAGGCTGGTCCCGGGGCGCAACGCGCATCGGGATCGGGTGCAGGGATGCACCCGACAATCCCCCTCTCTCCGCCAGATAAATGAAGAAGCCGCCCAGTGGGCGGCTTTTTTATTTTGGCTGGCGGCAATCGCCGCAGGCACTACCGGACTGAACAGGCGCTGCCGCCGTGGCCGGTCCAACGGCCCGCCCGCCGACGGCGCGCGATCGGCCGCGAGTCATCTGCGCCGGAGCAATCCCCGCACGCAGGCGCCGACGAACGCCAGCCCCAGCAGCACCCACACGACCGTCATTCCCCACAACGCACCGAACGTATCCAGGACCGGCTCCAGCCGCAGTCGCGCCGGGTCGTACAGCACGCGTACCGGCTGCCCAGGCTCATAGCCGAAAATCATGCCGCCCTGCGGGTACGAGATGCGTTGGCCGGTCGCGGTGGTGAACGCGACCTGCGGATGCGATCCGCCGGCGTTCAGGCGCTCGACCTGGCCATCAACGGCCTGCGCGACCTCCAGGAACTCAAGACGATGCGTCACCTCGAGGGCGGCCCCGGCAAGGCTCAACAGGCCCACCGCGCCAAACAGCAGACCACGCATGAGCTGGGCAGTCCGGGAAAGAGACGGGTCGGGCGTCACTGGGCAGCTCCGTTGCAGGCAGGAAGACGAATGGGGCCGGCGGATCCTGCCGCGCGGTCAGTCCCATGTGTCGAAAGCATAGCCCGGAAGCCGCCGCGCCCCGCTGCACGCCATCGCGGCCGCATGCGCCTCGCCATTGCCCGCGAACGACGCACCCGCCTGGTACAGGCGCCTGCGTCCCGAGCACGGTCATTCGAGTGGGGAAAAGTCACCTGGAAAAGGATCGGCATCGCTCCATGTACCCTGGAACGCTTCGCCCCCTCCCAACGTCTGGACGGTTGAAATGCAGCCGGGCAACTCCATGGCATTTCCCATGAACCTCCGCCTCTACCGCCCCGCCGACGCCAGCGCCTGCCTGTCGATGTTCGACAGCAACGTGCCCACCTATTTCGCGCCCGAAGAGCGCAGCGACTTTGAACGCTTCCTGCGCGAGCAGGCCATGGACTGTGCATTCCAGGTGATCGAGCGCGATGGCAGCATCGTGGCCTGTGGCGGCCTGTCGCGACGCGGCGACGGCAGTGCCGGCTTCTGCTGGGGCATGGTGCAGCGCGCGCTGCACCGGCAGGGACTGGGCCGCGAACTGGCGCTGGCACGCCTGCGCCAGGCCGAAGCGGATCCGTCGATCAAGCGCATCACGCTCAGTACCAGCCAGCACACCCAGGGCTTCTATGCCGGGCTGGGCTTCCAGGTGACGCGGATCGTGTCCAATGGCCACGGCGCCGGGATCGACGCCGTGGAGATGGAGCGGGGGGTCTAGCCCTCCGCCCCGCCCCGGATCCACGCAAGCCTGGATCCAACATCGCCGCACTTCCCTCAGAAGCCCACGCGCAGGTTGATCTGCCCACCCACGTCGCGGCGGCCATCGCCATGCTGGCCCTGCACGAACATCGACAGCTGGCTGTTGCGGCCGAGGCCGACCGCCACGCCCAGCTGGCTGACCAGCGCATTGCGCGCCATCACCGCACTGTAGACATCGAAGGCATTGCCGCCCACCGCGAAGCGATTGCGGCTGGCCACATCGGTGTCACCCGAGGCGTGCTGCCAGCCGAGGCCGACCGTCAGCTGTGCCGGGAAGCGCTCGCCGCTGCCCACGTCCCAGCGCCCACGCACGCCCACGGTGCTGACATTGAGCGTGTCCTTGCCGCCTTCCAGCGCCAGCGCAGCAGTGCCGCCCTGCTCCACTGCGCGATCGCTGTCGACCCAGTGCTTGGTGAACTGCACGTACGGCTGCAGCTGGGTCCTGCCATGGGACCAGGTCCAGCTGCCCTCCACCTGCGCGATGGTGACATCCGAGTCCTGGCGGCTGTACAGGGTCTGGCCCAGCAGCGGCACCTCACGCGTGGTGCGCGTGCGGTAGTCGCCGCGCGATACGCTGCCACCGACCGCGAAACCGTTGTTCCACTGGCCCTGTGCATACAGGCCGAACGTGTGGCCACGCAGGCGGGCCCGCGAACTGCGATCGTACAGGCGCGTATCCAGCCGCTCGTTGCCTGCGGCCGCACCCAGCACCACGTGCTCGCCCAGCTGCCAGTCCACGCCCGCCATCAGCGCATTGCGGTTGGAGCGGATGTCATCGCCGTTGCCGTCACCGTCCTGGCGGAACACCTTGCCACTCCCGGCCAGCCAGGCCGAGGCTCGCTCACCACGCACGGTCGGCAGCTCACTGCCCAGGCGCTGGCGGATACCCTCCTCCAGGTAGTTGTCGTACAGCAGCACCGCGCGGCTGGCCGCATGCACTTCACCCGAAAGCTGGTCGAACGCCGCGCGCGCAGTGCCCGCGTCATACATCAGCAGGGTGTTGTACAGGCCCAGCGCCGGGCCGCTCTGCGGCAGGCTGTCCAGCGCTGCGGCAGTGTTGTACTGGTTGCGCGTCGTCGCTGCGGTGGTGAATGCTGCGGTCTGCGCCACGTCTATCTGCAGGTTGGCGGTGTTGGCGGTATAGACCGGCGTAATCGTCAGGAAGGCCGACGGCGAGGTTGCCGAAGCGAACTGCCCGCTCACGCCACCACCTGCATTGACCACCGTGTACTGCTGGCCCTGCTGGTAGCTGGTGCTCGGCGAAATGGTGTTCACCCGCACCGTGCTGCCACCCACGTTTGCACTACCGCCCACCTGCACCGTGTCGCTGCCGGTGGCACCCAGGTCGATGCCCAGCGTGCTGCCCGGCGACAGGGTCAGATTGCCGCCCACCGTAATGGTGCCGGCGCCATTGCCCGCACCGCCGCTGTTGCCTGGACCATTGCCCGGCGACAGCACGCCGCCGCTGGACACCGTCACGCCGCCACCCGTGCCACCGATGGTCCCGGTACCGGACAGCGTGGTACCGCTGCCGATGGTCCACTGGCCACCGATGTTGCCGGTGACATTCAGGCCACCGCCGGTGACCTGGCCGGTGCCGCTGAAGCCGCCGCTGTTGCCGCCCAGGTTCAGGCCGCCCGGGCCTGCCTGCACGATGCTGCCACCACCGCTGATGGTGCCGCCCAGCGTGGTGGTGCCGCCGGTGTTGATGACCAGGCCACCATTGTTGGTGATATTGCCGGTGATCGAGCCGCTGGCGCCGCCATTGCCGACCTGCACGGTGCCGCCGGCATTGATGGTGGTGCCGCCGGTGTAGGTGTTGTTGCCGGTCAGGACCACGGTGCCGGTGCCGGCCTGGGTCAGGCCACCGTTGCCGCTGATGGTGCCGCCCACCGTGGTGTTGCCGCCAACGTTGAACACAAGGCTACCGTTGTTGGCAACGTTGCCGGTGATCGCACCGCTCGCGCCACCGTTGCCGACCTGCAGCGTGCCGCCGGTGTTGATGGTGGTGCCGCCGGTATAGGTGTTGTTACCGGTCAGGACCACGGTGCCGGTGCCGGCCTGGGTCAGGCCGCCGCTGCCGCTGATGGCACCGCCGACGGCGGTGTTGCCACCCACGTTGAACACCAGGCTGCCGTTGTTGACGACGCTGCCGCCGATGGCACCGGTCGCACCGCCATTGCCGACCTGCAGGGTGCCACCGGCATTGATGGTGGTCTGGCCGGTATAGGTGTTGTTGCCGTTCAGGGTCAGCGTGCCGCTACCGGCCTGGGTCAGGCCGCCACTGCCACTGATGGTGCCATTCAGCGTGGTATTGCCCGCCACATTGGAGAGCAGCGTGCCATTGTTGGTGACGTCGCCGACGATCGAGCCCGTCGCACCGCCGTTGCCCAGCTGCAGCGTACCGCCGGCGTTGATGGTGGTACCGCCGGTATAGGTGTTGGTACCGGTCAGCAGCAACGTCCCGCTGCCGGCCTGGGTCAGGCCGCCGCTGCCGCTGATGGTGCCGCCCAGCGCGGTGTTGCCGCCCACGTTGGAGATCAACGCTCCATCGTTGGTGATGTCGCCAGCGATGGAGCCGGTTGCCCCGCCGTTGCCGACCTGCAGCGTGCCACCGGCATTGATGGTGGTGCCGCCGGTGTAGGTGTTGTTGCCAACCAGGGTCAACACGCCAGCGCCGGCCTGGATCAGCGTGCCACTGCCACTGATCGCGCCATCGACTGTGGTGTTGCCACCGACGTTGAACACCAGGCTGCCGTTGTTGGCAACGTTGCCGGTGATCGCGCCGGTCGCACCGCCATTGCCCACCTGCAGCGTGCCACCGGCATTGATGGTGGTGCCGCCGGTATAGGTGTTGTTGCCGGTCAGGGTCAGCGTGCCGCTGCCGGCCTGGGTCAGGCCACCGGCGCCGCTGATGGTGCCGCCCAGCGTGGTGTTGCCGGCCACGTTGGATACCAGCGCACCGTTGTTGGTGATGTCACCCACGATCGCGCCGGTTGCACCGCCGTTGCCCACCTGCAATGTGCCACCGGCATTGATGGTGGTACCGCCGGTGTAGGTGTTGTTGCCGGTCAGCACCAGCGTACCGCTGCCGGCCTGGGTCAGGCTGCCACTGCCGCTGACCACACCGCCCACGGTTGCCGTGGTGCCGAGGTTGTAGACCAGGCTGCCGTCGTTGGTGATGTCGCCCAGCACCGAGCCGGTGCTGCCACCGTTGCCGATCTGCAGCGTGCTGCCACCGTTGATGGTGGTGCCACCGGTGTAGGTGTTGTCACCGCTCAGGGTCAGCGTGCCGGTACCACTCTGCACCAGGCCACCGGTGCCGCCGATCACGCCGGCGAACGTGGTGCTGGCGTTGTTGCCGCCGGTGGTCAGCGTTGCACCGCCCAGCGCCACCGTACCGCCGGTAACACCGGCCAGGCCACCGATGCTCTGGTTGCCACCGGCACTGATGTCCAGCGTACCGGTGCCGGCCAGGTTCACCGTGCTGGCGTCGGACAGGCTGCCGCCCGCGCCCACCGCCAGCGTGCCGCTGTTGATGGTGGTGGTGCCGGTGTAGCTGCTGGCGCCGGCCAGGGTCAGCGTGGCCGCACCGTCCTTGGTCAGGCCGCCTGCACCGGAGACCGCACCGGCCAGCGTCAGGTCGTTGTTGCCCAGCACATCAAGCGTGGCACCGGCGCCGAGTGCAACGTTGTTGGCCAGGGTCACCGCCGCGTTGGCATCCAGCGAACCGTTCCCGGCCACGTTCAACGCACTCGTACCGAGCGCGGCATTGTTGCCGACCACCAGCCCGCCGGCATTGAGGGTGACGCCGCCGCTGAAGGTGTTCGCACCGCCCAGCGTCTGCACGCCAGCGCCGTCCTTGATCAGCGCTCCCGTGCCGCCGATGGTGCCGTCGAACGTGGTGTTGCCGACGCCGCCGAGAGTCAGCGTGTTGCCACCCAGCGCCACACTCGAACCCGCCACGCCCGCCAGCGAGCCGATGCTCTGGTTGCCGCCTGCGGAGATATCGAACGCGGTACCCGCATTGGCGAGGGTGACCGCACCGGTCGCCGCCAGGCTGCCGCCGGCACCGATCGCCAGCGTGCCGGCATTGATGGTGGTGCCGCCGGTGAAGGTGTTGGTACCGGTCAGGGTTTCGGTGCCGGTGCCTTCCTTGATCAGGCCGCCGGTGCCGGCAATCGAACCACCGAACGTGCCGTTGCTGGCATCGCCGATGGTCAGCGTGTTCGCGCCCAGATTCACCGTACCGTTGCCGATCAGCGTGCCGAACACCTGCGTACCCGCACCGGCCGACAGATCGAAGGTCGCGCCGGTGGCCAGGTTGACGGTGCCACTGGCAAGCAGGCTCGCGCCCGCGCCCAGCGCCAGCGTACCGGCGTTGATGTTGGTGCCACCGGAATAGGTGTTGGTGCCGTTCAAGGTCAGTGTGGCCAGGCCCTCCTTGGTGAGGAACCCGGTGCCGCTGAGATTGCCGTTGAGTGTCAGATCGTTGCTGCCCAGCACGGTCAGGCCGGCATTGAGAACGAAGTTGTTGCCCAGCGTGATCGCGCTGTTGGAATCGAGCGAGGCATTGCCACCCACGGTCACCGTACCCGTGCCAAGCGCGGAATTGTTGCCGACCACCAGGCCACCGGCGTTGAGCGTGACGCCACCGCTGAAGGCATTGGCACCATTCAGCGTCTGCACGCCGGCGCCGTTCTTGATCAGGCCGCCACTGCCGCTGATCACGCCGTTGTAGGTGCTGTCGGCGACGCCGCCGAGGGTCAGCGTGTTGCCGCCCAGCGCCACTGTGCTGCCGGCCACGCCGGCCAGCGAACCAATGCTCTGGCTGCCACCGCCGGAGATGTCCAGCGTGCCGGCACCGGCCAGATTCACCGCGCCGGTGGACGCCAGGCTGCCTCCGGCACCGATGGCCAGCGTGCCGTTGTTGATGGTGGTGCCGCCGGAATAGGTGTTGGCACCGGTCAGGGTCACCGTGGCTGCGCCGTCCTTCACCAGACCACCGGCACCGCTGATGATGCCGTCCAGGGTCAGCCCATTGCTGCCGAGCAGGGTGAGGTTGTTGCCGGCAGAGAGGTTGATGGCGTTGCCGAGGGTGACTGCCAGGCTGCTGTCCAGCGTCGCGTCGGCCCCCACGTCCAGCGCCCCCGTACCCAGCGCGCTGTTGTTGCCGACCACCAGGCCTCCACCGTTCAAGGCCAGACCACCACTGAACAGGTTGGCGCCGCCCAGGGTGAGGATACCCACGCCGTTCTTGACCAGCGCACCGGTGCCGGAAATCGAACCGTCGAAGGTGCTGCTGTCGGCGCCGCCGAGGATCAGCGAGTTGGCGCCGAGGCTGACCAGGGAGCCGGTCACGCCAGACAGTGAACCAATCGTCTGGTTGGCACCGGAACCCGAATTGTCGAAGCCCGCGCCGGCGGCGGCGACGTTCACCGCTCCGGACGAGGACAGACTGCCGCCGAGACCGATCGCCAGCGTGCCGCCGTTGATGGTGGTGCCGCCGGTGTAGGTATTGGTGCCGGTCAGTGTCTCGATACCGCTACCGACCTTGGTCAGGCTACCGGTGCCGGCGATCGAACCGCTGAAGGTGCCGTTGGCGGCGCTGCCCACTTCGATGTTGTTGGCGCCCAGGTTGACCGTGCCGTTGCCAACCAGCGTGCCGAACACCTGCGTGCCGTTGCCGGCCGACAGGTCCAGCGTGGCGCCGGTGGCGAGATTGACGGTGCCGCTTGCGGCCAGGCTGGCCCCGGCGCCGAGTGCCAGCGTGCCGGCGTTGACGTTGGTACCGCCGGTGTAGGTGTTGGCGCCGTTCAAGGTCAGCATCGCAGTGCCGTTCTTGGTCAGGCTGCCGGCACCGGAGAGCACACCGTTGAGGGTAAGCGCGCTGGTGCCCAGCACCGTCAGCCCGGCGTTGAGCACCACGTTGTTGGCCAGCGTCGCCAGCGCGGTGGTATCCAGCGTGGTCGCCCCACCGACGGTGAGCACGCCGGTACCCAGCGCGGCATCATTGCCGAGCACCAGGCCGCCGGCATCGAGCGAGACGCCGCCGCCGAAGGTATTGGCACCGGACAGGGTCTGCACCCCGGCGCCGACCTTCACCAGCCCGCCACCACCACTGATCACGCCATCGAAGGCCCCGTTGGTCGCGGTGCCGAATGTCAGCGAATTGCCCCCCAGCGCCAGTGTGGTTCCGAGCACGCCGTTGAGCGCACCGATGGTCTGGTTGCCGGTCGCGCCGGAGATATCGAAGCCCGCGCCGGCATTACCGAGCGTGAGGTCGCCAGCGGCAGCCAGACTGCCCCCCACGCCCAGCGCCAGCGTGCCGGCGTTGATGGTGGTGCCACCGCTGTAAGTGTTGGCGCCGTCCAGTGTCAGCGTGGCGGTGCCGTTCTTGATCAGGCTGCCATTGCCGGACACGATGCCGCCCAGGGTCAGCGCATTGCTGCCCGCTACGGTCAGCGCCACGCCCGAGCCAAGGTTCACCGCGTTGCCCAGCGTCACCGCGGTGCCGGCATCCAGCGAAGCACTGTTGTTCACCGCCAGCGTGCCGGAACCCAGCGCCCCGTTGGCGCCCACCACCAGGCTGCCGCCGTTCAAGGTCAGGCCGCCATCGAACGTGTTGGTGTTGTTGAGCGTCAGCAGACCCGTACCGTTCTTGACCAGGCTGCCGTTGCCAGCCACCACGCCGCCGAGGGTGACATCATTGGTGCCGCCCAGCGTCAGTTGCGTACCGGCACCAAAGTTCACCGCGTTGGCCAGGTTCAGCGCCACGGTACTGTCCAGCGTGGTGGTGCCACCGATGCCCAGCGGACCGGTGCCGAGCGCACTGGCGTCGCCGAGAATCAGGCCGCCCGCGTTGAGCGCAAGGCCACCGCTGAACGTGTTGGCGCCGGACAGCGTCTGCACGCCCGTACCGGTCTTGATCAGGCCACCGGTACCGTCGATCACGCCGGCAAAACTGCCATCGGCGGCACTGCCGAAGGTGAGTGACTGCGCGCCAAGCAGCAGCTGGCTGCCTGCCACGCCGTTCAGTGCGCCGATGGTCTGCGCTGCACCCGCTGCGGAGATGTCCAGTGCCGCACCGGCGCCCGCAAGATCCACTGCACCGGTTGCGGCAAGACTGCCGCCCGCTCCCAGCGCCAGCGTGCCTGCGTTAATGGTCGTGCCACCGTTGTAGGTATTGGCGCCAGACAACGTCAGCCGCGCCGTACCGTCCTTGATCAGCCCGCCAACACCGAATACCGGGCCGGCGAGCGTCAGGTCATTGCTGCCCAGCACCGTGAGGTTGGCGCCGGCGGCGAGGCCTATGTTGTTGGTCACGGTGAGCGCCGATGCTGCATCCAGCGAAGCGTTGCCGCCCACGTCCAGCTGGCCGGTACCCAATGCCTGCGCATTGCCCAGCTGCAGCAGGCCCGCGTTGAGGCCAACACCCCCGCTGAAGGTGTTGGCTCCGTTCAACGCCAGTGTCGCCGCACCGTTCTTGACCAGGCCGCCAGTGCCGCTGATGACACCGCCCAGCGACACGTCCTGGCTGCCCAGCAGATCCAGCACCGCGCCTGCACCGAGGTTGACGTCGTTGGCGAGATTCAGGGCCACCGAACTGTCCAGCGTGGTATCGGCCCCCACCGACAATGCACCGGTGCCCAGCGCGCCGGCGTTGCCCAGCAGCAGGCCGCCGCCGTTGACGGTCAGCCCCCCACCGAAGCTGTTGGCGCCATTGAGGGTCAAGGTGGTGGCACCGTTCTTCACCAGCCTGCCCGCACCGGACACCACCCCACCCAGCGTGATCGCCTGCGAACCCGGCAGCGACAACGCGGCGCCTGCACCCAGTGCCACGTTGTTGCTCAGGTTCAGCGGCGCACTGCCGTCGAGCGAGACGTTGCCACCGATGCCCAGTGTCCCCGTACCGAGCGCGCCGCTGTTGCCCAGCAGCAGGCTGCCCGCGTTTGCGTTCAGTCCACCGCTGAAGGTGTTGGTTCCGTTCAAGGTCAGTGTCGAGGCGCCGTTCTTGACCAGGCTGCCGGTGCCCGTGATGTTGCCGGCCAGGGCCAGGTTCTGGCTACCCGGCAGGGTCAGGGCCGCGCCGAGGTTGATCGCACTGCCCAGGTTCAACGCTGCCGTGGCATCCAGCGACCCGTTGCCACTGACCGTCAGCGCGCCGCTTCCCAGCGCACCGGCGTTGCCCAGCACCAGCCCACCGGCCGCAAGATTCACCCCACCGCTGAAGGTATTGGCACCGGTCAGCGTCTGCACGCCGGTACCCTGCTTGATCAGCCCACCGGTGCCGCCGATCACGCCGGCGAAGGTCTGGTTGGTGGCATCACCGAAGGTGAGCGTGCTGCTGCCCAGCGTCACCGTGCTGCCGGCAATACCGGACAGCGCGCCGATGGTCTGGTTGCCGCCGAGCGAGATGTCCAGGTCCGCGCCAACGCCGGTCAGGCTGACCGCACCGCCGGCGGCCAGGCTTCCGCCGCTGCCCACCGCAACCTTGCCGGCATTGATCGCCAGGCCGCCGATGAAGGTATTTGCGCCACCCAGCGTAAGCGTGGCCGCACCGTTCTTGACCAGGCTGCCGGTGCCACCGATGGCGCCGCCCAGCGTCAATGCATTGCTGCCCAGTACATTCAGCAGGCCACCTGCGCCGAGGTTGATGCCGTTGCCCACGCTCAGCGCCGCGCTGGCATCGAGCGTTGTCGGACCGCCGACATTCAGCGCGCCGGTTCCGAGCGCGCCGGCATTGCCCAGGACCAAGCCACCGGCATTGAGCGCCAGCCCACCACCAAAGGTATTTGCACCGTTGAGCGTCAGCGTGGTCGCACCACTCTTGACCAGGCTGCCGGTGCCACCGATCACGCCGTTGAACGTCAACGCCTGGTTGCCGAGCAGATTGAGGCTGGCACCCGAACCGAGGTTGACCGCGTTGCCCAGTGCAAGCGCCCCCGTGGTTCCATCGAGCGTCACGTCGCCGCCGACACTGAGCGAACCGCTGCCCAGCGCAGCAGCATTGCCCAGCAGCAGGCCGCCGCCGTTGAGTGCCACGCCGCCACTGAGGTTGTTCACGCCCGACAAGGTCTGCACGCCGGTGCCCAGCTTGACCAGGCCACCCGTGCCTGCGGCGAACGTGCCGGCGTAGCTGGTATCGCCCAGCCCCGCGAGGGTGAGCGTGTGGCTGCCTAGGTTGACCGAACCGCCGAGGCCCGCCAGCGAACCGATGGTCTGGTTGGCGGCCGCCGAAAGATCCAGGCTGGTGCCGACGCCCAGCGTGATCGCGCCGGTGGGCGACAGGCTACCGCCCGCGCCCAAGGCCAACGCGCCCCCGGCCAGGTTGAAGCTGCCGCTCAGCGAATTGGCACCGTTCAGGGTCAGCGTGCCCGCACCGTTCTTGGTCACTTTGCCGGCACCGGAAATCGAGCCACTCAATGTCAGCGCATTGCTGCCCAGCAGGTTCAGCGAGCCCCCGCCATTGACCACCAGGTTGTTGCCCAGGTTGAAGCCCGCCGTCGTGTCCAGCGAGGCGCTGCCACCGACGGTCAGATTGCCGCTGCCGAGTGCACCGGCATTGCCCAGCAGCAGGCCGCCGGCATTGAGGTTGACGCCACCGGAGAACAGGTTTGCGCCGCCGAGAGTAACGATGCCGGTGTTGTTGACCGTCAGTCCGCCAGCACCTGAAAGCACGCCATTCAAGCCGAACGCATTGGTCCCGGCCAGGGATAGATTGCCGCCGAGGCTGAAAGCGTTGGCCAGATTCAGACCGGCCGTGGAGGATGCGATGGCACCGCCGTTGGCGGTGAACAGCCCTGTGCCGAAGGAACCGGCATTGTTGAAATTGACCAAGCCATCATTGAGCGTGGTCGCACCTGCACCCGCCCACGCACCCTGCAGGTTCCAGGTGCCGCTGTTGACGGTGAGCTTCTGGAAATTGAGGTACTGGTTCCAGCCCAGCGTGGTCACCGCTCCGCCGGTGCCGGCCCCCGGACCGCTGACGACGTTCTGCAACACCAGCGTGTTGTTGGCCGCACCACTGCCGGTGCCGGCGTCGACCGATCCCGCAGCCGCAACCTTCACCCCGGTGACACCGGTAATCACGCCTGCAAGAGCGCTGCCGCCGCCGCTCACAACGCTGGAACCCGACACTGCGGTGAAGGTGTTGCCGCCGGTTGAATCACCCAGGTGAACGCTGCCACTGACCGCCCCCGCATTGAGGAACGTATTACCGCCAGAAGCGCCCAGACCGACACGCCCGTCGATGGTGCCGGTGTTGGTCACATTGGCTGCCGCACCACCGTATGTCACCACGGTAGTCGCGTCGGAAACGCTGCCTGCGCCGATCAACGACGTGCTGATCAGGCCGGCGTTGTTGATGGTGGTGGTGCCGTTGACATTCTGTGCCACCAGCGCCTGTCCACCGAAGCCCAGCAGCGTTGCGATGTTGACGACACCCTTGATCTGTCCGCTGGCATTGTTGTTGACGACGATCGCGCTGTTGTTGGCAGAAGCATTGCCGATGACCAGGCCGGGCGAGGCGAGGATGATCGAGCTCGGATCGATCGTGCCATTGTTGTTGACCGTCACGTTGTCGCCGGTCAGCGTTGCTGCGTTGCCGCCACCTACGATCGGCGGCGTACGCAGCAATGCACCCGCGTCGATGTTCAGCGTGAGGCCGTTGGTCGCGTTGGAGTAGTTGTTGATGTTGGTGCTGCTGTCGCAGTTTACGGTTGTGGTGCCCGTGCACGCTGCGAATGCCGGTCCGCTGGCCAGTGTGGCGGCCAAAGCCGCCGCCAGCTGGTGCGCCCGCAATCGCGGCACCCGCCCTGCGCTGACCGCGCTTCCGCCGGGATTGCGGGCGATCTCCGAAGCAACCTGCATTACCCCAAGGGCACGATTGAAAACCAGACGGTAAATGCGGTTCATCGGTAAATCTCCATGAAAAGACCGGATGGCACAGCTGGCAGGTTTTTTGGAGACAATGCGGCCCACCCCGGCTCCCGATGCGGGAACAAGGTTCGAGGGCATTAACTCCTGAAAATCTTCACATCTTCACGCGGTCGCACCCGGTGACAGGTACGACAGCGTGTCCCTCAAGGCGAAAACTCCCCGGTTTCGCCCGACGAATGGCGGCACTGTGCGACCGTAGGTGCCAGCGGCATGTGAATCACGCTCATTATTTTCATGACGTACGTCAAATAAAACGGGCGGACAAAATGGTCTTGCCGAAAATGCATATACCTGCCGAAAGCGGAGATTCCCTTCCCCGCCTTAAGTAAATCATTCAGCTGCTGGAGAGTTTCATCAGCACCAGGCCGGAAACGATCAGCACCGCTGCACCGATCCGCATCGGGCTGACCTGCTCGCCCAGGAACACGATGCCGACCACGAATGCACCAACCGCGCCGATGCCGGTCCAGATTGTGTAGGCAGTGCCCAGCGGCAGGCTGCGCATGGCTACTGCAAGCAGCCAGAAGCTGGCGATCATGCCGATGATCGTGACTACGGTGGGGGTGAGCCTGGTGAAGCCTTCGGACTGCTTCATGGACACGGCCCAGACGATTTCCAGCAGGCCGGCGAACAACAGATAGATCCAGGCCATGACAGCCCTCCTCTTGGTAGGGCCAGGCCGTCCTGGTCAGTGGTTCCCGATGTGGGGGAGGCCGTTCCTCCTGGCCGGCATTGTAGCAACGCCGGTCGCGCCGGGCCCTTGCCAGCAGACGCGGGTTACAGCCGATTCAGTGCACGAAGCTGGCGTCGATGTACCTGCCTGCGCTATAGTTGCCGTCTGCCATCGGTCAGCCGATGTGCAGTCCGGCTGTGGTCTCCGGCGCGTCGCGCGCTGCTTCCCCTGATCGGTGAACACCGGCCGCCCCTTGGGCGGCCAACGTCTCTATGGTGGCCCCGTCGGCCCCTCGCGACGCTAGGTCGGAAATCCCGCCAGGGCCGGAAGGCAGCAACGGTATCGATCGACGCGGGCGCCGAGGTCAGCCGGCGGGGCCATCGCCTTTTCCGCACTGGGGTCAGTTCCCTTTGCATGGCAAAGGGATCTGACCCCGGCTTCGCATTCTTGGCCCGGCATGGCGCCGCGCTACCCTGCCTCGGGCGTGCCCTGGTGGAACACCATGCGCCATCTGTCCCCGTGCCGGCGCCACAGCGAACTGCGCAGCACCCAGTGCTGCAGCTGCCCATCAAGGTGATGGCGGCTGCGGTAGCGCACCTGGGCCAGGTCCTGCGACAGCAGCCAGACGGCGTACTGCTCCGATTCGATCTGCACCTGGGCACGCTCCAGCGGAATCTCCACCAGCGCGGCCGCACGGTCGTAGCACTGGCCGGAGCTGCCGATCTCGCTGAAATCCTCATCCAGCAATGCGGCCAGTTGCTCGCGGTCGGCACGCACCTGCGGCGCATGCAGTGCACGCTCCAGCGCCTCCAGCCCGGCAGCCAACGCCGCACCTGCGGGCTGGCCGGTACCGCTCACGCCGGATCCTGCGCCAGTACGTGCGGCGCGGTCGGGCTGGCCAGGGGCACGCACTGCCCCGGCTGCGCAACACGGTGCCCCCGCGCCGCCAGCGCCTGGCCATCGGCCACGCTGGCATAGTGGTAAAGCATCATCCGCGCCCGCAGCTCGGCGCTGTACTCACGCTCCAGATCGTCCACGCCGGTGTGCGACGGATTGCCGTGCAGGCCGCAGTCGTGGGCGATCAGCTCGTTGTCATTGGCGAAGCGGGCCAGCATCTCCGGAATCGGCCGGGTATCGCCGCTCCAGGTCAGCGCGCCCTGCAGGCGCAGGCCATAGGCCGTCTCCGGCCAGTGGTGGCGCACTGGGAACACCTCCAGGCGCACTCCCTCGTGCCAGAACGCATCGCCCACCACGACCAGTTGGAAGGCATCCCAGAAGTTCGCACCGCCCTCGGCCAGCACGTTCGGATAGTCACCGATGCGCTGGTGCAGCAGCGGCACCACCGTGGCCGGCACATACAGGCGCACCTTGCCGCGCCGCTGCGCATTGAAGAAGGTGTCCACGAACAGCCGTTCGAAGCCTGCCACGTGGTCAAGGTGCACATGGGTCACGAACAACGCCTGCGGCATGTGGCCGTAGTGCGCCTTGAACGCAGTCAGCCCTTCACCACCACAATCAATGGTCAGCCACGGACGCCCATCCCGCTCGATCACCGACATCGGCGACCCCAGCTCGACCGCCGACGCATTGCCGACGCCGAGGAAACGCAACGACCAATCCATCAGGTGCCCCGGTTCCAGGCCATGTCATAGGCACGGCGCAGCCGCGCGTAGTCCTTCTGCACATCTTCCACGCTGCGCTCGCCGCGCAACTTGATCAGCGAGCGCAGCAGGCGCTTGAGGTTGCGTTCGCGCCAGGCGGTGGCCGGAATGCGGATCACCCCACGGTCGAAGTCGATCAGCCAGCCATGGCCGTTGCCATCGAACAGGATGTTGTGCGCGTTGAGGTCGGCATGGTCCAGGCCGGCACGATGGAAGCGGGCGATCAGCCGCCCCGTCTCCTCCCAGGGCGCGCCCCGGCCGGCGACCAGGGCGCGGTCGGCCAGCGAGCGCACGCCCTCGATCCGCTCCATCAGGATCGCGGCCCGGTAGCGCAGGCCCTCGCGCATGTAGAACGCGGCGATCGGCCGTGGCACCGGCAGCTTCTTCTCGCGCAGCGCGCGCATCAGCCGGAATTCGGCGAAGCTGCGGGTCCGGTCCGAACCGCGCCACAGGTACTGGTCGTGGCTGAGCTTCGCGGCCAGGCCGCCCCGCAGGTAGTGCCGCAGCACGCTGGCCCCGAACGGCGCATCGACGAACCAGGCGCTGCCGCGGCCGCCCTCGCCCACCGGCCGGGCCCTGCTGCCCCAGTGCTGGGGCGAGAACAGGCCGATGTCGGCTTGCCGCAGCCGCTCGCGGTCGAACAGAATGGCCCCGATGCCGCGACCCTCGCGGCATGGCGTCAGCGCTTCATTGGCGTCGAATGCGACCATTTCATTGAGTCTAACAACACATGGCATCAGCGTCCTCCTCCTTGTGCCTCCTGCGCCTGTCCGCACTCGGCGACGTCACCCACGTGGTGCCCCTGGTGCGCACCCTGCAGGCTGCGCGCCCGGACACGCCGATCCACTGGATCATCGACAAGGTTGGCCACAAGCTGCTTGACGGCCTGCCCGGTGTCACCTTCCATGCCTACGACAAGAAGAGCGGCATGGCTGGGGTCAAGGAACTGCGCAGGCAACTGCCACCGGGGCGCTTCGAGGCGCTTCTGCAGATGCAGGTCGCATTCCGCGCCAACCTGCTGTCAGCCTTCATTCCGGCCGAACGCCGCATCGGCTACGACCGCAGCCGCTCCAAGGACCTGCACGGGCTCTTCATCAACGAGCGCATTCCTGACCGCCCCGGCATCCATGTACTGGATGCCATCGGCAGCTTCTGCGAACCGCTGGGCCTGCGCCAGACCGAAGTCAGCTGGGATCTGGCCGTGCCGCCCTCCGCCTTCGAGTGGGCCGCCGCGCAGTGGCAGGACGATGGCCGCCCGGTGCTGATGATCTCGCCCTGCTCCAGCCACGTGCGGCGCAACTGGTATGCGGACCGCTATGCAGTGGTGGCCAACCACGCCGCACAGCGCGGTTGGCGGGTGGTGCTGTGCGGTGGCCGCAGCGAACTGGAGCGCCACATGGCCGATGCGATCCAGGCGCAGCTGCAGACGCCGGCACTGGACCTGGTCGGCAAGGACACGTTGAAGCAGCTGCCTGCCCTGCTGGCCCGCGCCAATCTGGTGATGACCCCGGACTCGGGCCCGATGCACATCGCCAACGCGATGGGCGCCAAAGTGCTGGGCCTGCATGCAGCCAGCAATCCGGACCGCAGTGGCCCGTACTCGGACCGCCGCTACTGCGTGGACCGCTACGATGATGCCGCGCGCAAGTACCTGGCCAAGCAGGCGACGGACCTGAAGTGGGGCACCAAGATCGAATTCGACGATGTGATGGAACTGATCACCGTGGAAGACGGTATCGCTGCGTTCGAACGCTACGTCGCCGACCACCTGGGGTGATCGGCAGCCTGCCCGGGTTTACGTGCGCTGCGCGTAATCCTGGTAGGACTTCTCTTCCACGTACGCCGAGCCCAGCGCCAGGTTGATCGCCTTCTTGATGCGCGCGCGCTCGTCGTTGCGCAGGTAGACACTGCGCGCCAGGTCGATGAAGCCCTGGTCGAACGCCTGCACCTTCTCCTTCAGGCGGATGTCGTCCTCGATGTCCCACAGCTGCTCGTTGACCGCCTTCAGCTCGGCACGCAGCTTGGCGATGTCCTTCACCGCGGCCGGGTGTGCCATCCAGGTCTGCTCCAGCGCCGACAGCTCCTTGCGCACATTGGCCAGCTTGCCCTCGTCGCTGATGCGCTCGGACTTGATCTGCAGGATCGAGATCTTGTCCAGCAGCTCGCCGAAGGAAACGGGGACGAGGATTTCAGCGGTCATCGGGAAAAGCTCCAGCAGGTGATGCGTACATGTTAACCCGCAGCGTCCGCACGGATATCCCGGGTAGATCCACGCCATGCGTGGATGAGCCTGCCAGCAGGAACAGCATCCACGCACCGCGCGGATCTCCCGTGATCCATCTGGAGGAACAAGCCCCTCTGTTGAGGGGCTGCCCCGACAGGGGCGGGGAGAGGCCGGCAAAGGGAGGGGCCCACGCGTTGCGCAGCAACGTGTGGGGCGACGCGCAGAGCGCGTGGCGTCCCGCGCCAGATCAGTACAGGGTCACTACGGCGGGATGCCCGCCGCGCATCCACGCACCGCGCGGATCTCCCGTGATGCATCTGGAGGACCAAGCCCCTCTGTTGAGGGGCTGCCCCGACAGGGGCGGGGAGAGGCCGGCAAAGGGAGGGGCCCACGCGTTGCGCAGCAACGTGTGGGGCGACGCGCAGAGCGCGTCGCGTCCCGCGCCAGATCAGTACAGGGTCACTACGGCGGGATGCCCGCCGCGCATCCACGCACCGCGCGGATCTCCCGTGATCCATCTGGAGGACCAAGCCCCTCTGTTGAGGGGCTGCCCCGACAGGGGCGGGGAGAGGCCGGCAAAGGGAGGGGCCCATACCGTTGCGCAGCAACGTTTGGGGCGACGCGCAGAGCGCGTCGCGTCCCGCGCCAGATAAAGAAAAAGGGCTGCCGAAAGGCAGCCCTTTTTCTTTATCTGGCGGAGAGGGGGGGATTCGAACCCCCGAGGCGCTATAAACGCCTGCCTGATTTCGAGTCAGGTACATTCAACCACTCTGCCACCTCTCCGGGTGGTCCCCGGCGGACCGGGGACGCGCATCATACGAGGAAGTGAGGCCGACGACAAGTCATTCCGGCCCATGAAGTGGAAATTTCCTGGGCGCATGCCTTGCCGGATGCGTGCGGCCACCCGATGATGCCTGTCTCCCCAGCAACACCCTGCCCCAGCCCCCATGATCGAATTCGGACACCTCACCCACCCCGGCATGCGCCGCGAGCTCAACGAGGACACCTACTACGGTGACAGCGAGCTGGCCCTGTGGCTGGTGGCCGATGGCATGGGCGGGCACGCCTGCGGTGAAGTGGCCAGCGCGCTGGCACGCGAAACCATCGTGCGCGAGATACGCCGTGGCGCGCCATTGGCCCAGGCCATCCGCACCGCCGACGAAGAGATCATCCGCACCTCACGCCGTCGCAATGACAGCCTGCCGATGGGCACCACCGTGGTCGCCGCGCGCGTGCAGGGCAACCGCTATGAAGTGGCCTGGGTCGGCGACAGCCGCGCCTACCTGTGGCGCGATGGACAGCTGGCACAGCTCAGCCAGGACCACAGCGTGGTGCAGGAACTGGTCGCGCAGGGAAACCTGACCGCCGAACAGGCGCGTGCGCATCCGCATCGCAACGTGGTTACCCAGGCGCTGGGCGTGACCGATCCGGCACACCTGAACGTGGCCACCACCAGCGGTGAACTGCGCCCGGGAATGCAGCTGCTGCTGTGCAGTGACGGCCTGACCGAGGAGGTGGACGACCGCAGTATCGCCCGCACCCTCGCCTACGAAGATGCCAGCGCGCAGGAATGCGTGGACACGCTGGTCGCAGCCGCACTCGACGGCGGTGGCCGCGACAACATCAGCGTGATCCTGGTGCGCTGCCATTGACCGGTAGATCCACGCCACGCGTGGATGCGGTAATGCCGGCCGCTGGCCGGCTCACCGGGAAACCCCGTATCACGTAGATGCCGGCCAGCGGCCGGCACTACCTCGATGTATTACGCGCTGACGGGTTCTTCCACCTTCGGGCCATCCCACAGCGCGTGGCCGGCCTTCTTGCGCAACCGCTCCAGCCGCGCGGCATGCGCTTCCAGCTCCGACGGCGTGGCCACTACGCGCGGGCGCGGCAGCAGCTTGCTGGTATCGAAGGCCTGCAGCGCCGCACCGGCGCCACCGCCATCGTCATCCCCCAGGCCGAATCCGATCTCTTCCTGCCCCGAGGTCAGCGCGATGTAGACGTCACCCAGGATCTGCGCATCGAGCAGGCCGCCATGCAGCGCACGGTGCGAATTGTCCACGCCCAGCCGCTTGCACAGCGCATCCAGCGAATTGCGCTGGCCCGGGAAGCGCTCGCGCGCCATCACCAGGGTATCGATCACCGTGCAGCGATCGGTGATCTTCCCGTACTGCGGGCCCAGCAACGACAGTTCGTTGTCGAGGAAGCCCAGGTCGAACGCCGCGTTGTGGATGATCAGCTCGGCGCCATCGATGAAGGCAAGGAATTCATCGGCGATCTGCGCGAAGTCCGGCTTGTCAGCCAGAAACTCCAGGGTCAGGCCGGTGACTTCCTGCGCGCCCTGTTCGAACTCGCAGTCCGGCTTGATGTACTGGTGGTAGTTGTTGCCGGTCGGGCGGCGCTTGAACAGCTCCACGCAGCCGATTTCGACGATGCGGTTGCCCTTCTTCCACTCCAGGCCGGTGGTTTCGGTATCGAGGATGATCTGACGCATGGGCTCAGTTTACCGGGCTGGCGTCGCGGATCTGGATGGCCGCGTTGCGGGCCAGGGTATCCACCCGCTCATTGTCCGGATCGCCGGAGTGGCCCTTCACCCAGCGCCAGTCGATCTGGTGCCGCAGCGTGGCCGCATGCAGGCGCTCCCACAGCTCGCGGTTCTTCACCGGCTCACCGCCGGCGGTCTTCCAGTTCTTGCGGATCCAGCCCGGCATCCACTGGGTCAGCCCCTGCCGCACGTACTGCGAATCGGTGTAGAGCACGATGTTGCACGGCTCGGTCAGCGTCTCCAACCCGGAAATGGCGGCCATCAGCTCCATCCGGTTGTTGGTGGTGTGCGCTTCGCCGCCGCTCAGTTCACGCTCATGGCCCTTGTAGCGCAGCAGTGCAGCCCAGCCGCCGGGGCCGGGATTGCCAAGGCAGGAACCGTCGGTGTGGATTTCGATGGTTTTCAATACAACTCCAGAATCAGGTGGCTACGGTGCCGTGCCAGCGCACCGGCAGCGGTGTCGGCCCGGGCAGGGCCAGCGTGCGCTTTTCAGCATGGAACAGGCAGGCCGCGCGCAGTGGCGCCCACCCGCCCGGGCGACGGCTGCCGGCACCGCGCCAGAGGGGGCCGATGTAACGCATATCGTCGCACTCCAGCCCGTGGCGGCCGAGCAGCAGGCGAATCCGCTGCGGCGTGCGCACCACCAGTCCGTGCTGGCGCCAATGTGTACGGTAGGGGCTGAACGGGTTGAGGCTGCTCAGCCACAGGTGGCCGCCCGGCATCAGCACGCGCTCGCACTCATCCAGCAGCTGGTCGGCATCGCCGGTGGTCACATGCTGCAGCACGATCGCGTTGACACTCTCGTTGGCCAGCGGCAGCGGCAGTGCGCAGCGGGTATCACCGGCATAGCCCTGCCCCTGCCGGAACAGGCGCAGGCCACGCCCGCCGAGCTGCGCATCATCAAGCCAGCACGCGCTTGGCGCGATCCACAACCAGGGTTGTGCCGGCAGCACTGACAGCTGCGGCAGCAGTAATTGCCGCTCCAGCACGCGCAGGGATTCCGCCGGTTCACTGTCGAACCACGGGGTCTGGCTCGCTTGACGGGTGCTCTGCAGCGCGGGCATGGTCCAATTCTATGCGACTGACTGCCCTGCCCGCATTTGCGGACAACTACATCTGGACGTTGATCGACGACGATGGCGCCGCCGTGGTCATCGATCCCGGCGATGCCGCGCCGGTGCTTGCGGTGGCCGATCAGGGCCTGCGCGTGGACACGATCCTGCTCACCCATCATCACGATGACCACATCGGTGGCGTGCCCGCGCTGCAGGCGCGTTTTCCCGGCGTCCGGGTGATCGCGCCGGTCGAGGAGCGCATTCCCACTGCGACCCACCGCGTCGGTGAAGGTGAACGCGTTCAGGCACTGGGCCGGACGTTCCACGTACTATCCGTGCCCGGACATACCCGCAGCCACATCGCGTTTCACACTGCTGAACATCTTTTCAGCGGAGATTCGTTGTTCAGCCTGGGCTGTGGACGCCTGTTCGAAGGTACGCCGTCCCAGCTGCTGGCATCGATGCGCAAGCTGGGTGCCCTGCCCGCGCAACTGCTGCTTTGTTGCGCTCATGAGTACACCGTGTCAAATGCCGTCTTCGCGCGGCATGTCGACCCCGCCAACGCTGCCTTGTGGCAGCGCCAAGAGGAGGCTTTGGCCATGCGCCGCGATGACCGTTCCACCCTGCCGGTAACCCTGGCCAGCGAATTCGACTGCAATCCCTTCCTGCGTGTGCACGCGGCGCCGATCCGTGCGTCGGTGGCGGCGCACCTGGGCCGTGACGTCGTGGACGACGTCGACGTGATGGCCGGTCTCCGGCACTGGAAAGACGGCTTCCGCGCATGATGCGCCGAAGTCTGCCGCTGGCCCTGGGCCTTGCGCTGGGGCTGGCAGGAACCGCGGGCGCACAGTCGCTGGGCGCAGGCATCAGCCAGAACCTGACCGCTGCCGCTGCGCTGCCGCTGGATCCATCGGCGCTGCCGGCCGCTTCGGTACGCAACGGCCAGGAGATCTTCACAAGCTTCCGCGACGGCCTGGCCGAGCCCAGCTGCGATGCCGAGGCCACCAGCCCGCGCTGGCAGAAGCAGTTCGCCCATGCTCCCTCACGCCTGGCCAACCAGGATGACGATGCGCTGGTGCTGTTCGGCTACGTGGTCGAAGAGCTGCGCAAGGCCAACCTGCCCACCGAATTCGCACTGATTCCGTTCGTGGAAAGTGGCTATCGGCCCAATGCACGCAATGGCAGCGGTCCGACGGGCCTGTGGCAGTTCATCGCCACCACCGCGCGCAACCATCGGGTGCCCATGTCCAACGGCTACGACGGCCGCCTGTCGGCGGTCGATTCCACCCAGGCCGCGGTACGTTACCTGAAGACCCTGCACGGCATGTTCGGCGGCGACTGGCGCCTGGCCACCATGGCCTACAACGCCGGCGAGTACCGGGTCCTGCAGTCCATGCGCAAGGCCGGCATGAACGCGCAGAACGCCAAGCCATCGGCGCTGCCCGGCCTGTCACCGGTCACTCATGCCTATGTCGAGAAGCTGCATGCCCTGGCCTGCGTGCTGGAGGACGTGGAAGACCAGCCCGGCGTGATGGCCTCGCTGGACCGCACCGTGCCGGTGCTGAAGGACCACACCCTGCCGGCCGGCACCAGCATCCAGCAGTGGGCCGCACAACGCGCCCTGGACCCTGCCAGGATCGCCCGCCTCAACCCGGCCCTGGCCGCCGGCAACCGTGCCTCGGGAACCACCCGGGTGCTGGCCCCGGTCTCGGCCGCCAATGCGACGGTGACGGAAACCGCGACCACGCTGGTGGCCAGCACCGCACCGGCTGCCACGACCACACCGACGCCGCAGGCGGCCAAGACCGTCGCCGCGATTGCCGATCGCCCGCGCAGCCGCCGCCACACCGTGCGCGATGGCGAGTCGGCATGGACCATCGCCCGTCGCTATGGCATGCCGGTGAAGGCGCTGCTGTCACTGAACGGCCTGAGTGGCAGCAGCGTGCTGAAGCCGGGCGCGGTGCTGCGCGTCGAGGACTGACGCGCCAGCCAGGCCCTCCTGTAGAGCCGAGCCCATGCTCGGCTTTTTCATGCCTGCGCGCAGCAGATGCAGTCGAGCACGGCTCGACTCTACAAAAGGTGGTCGAGCAAGCTCGACCACTGCCAAAGCGCAAGCGCGACACAAACGACGCGAAGACAAAAAAAGGCCCGGCGATGCCGGGCCTTCTTCGATCTGCTCGCCGCGAGGCTTACAGGTTCGCTTCGGTGGTCTGGATCATGAACTTCTTGCGCATCGCATCCACGTAGGCCTTGGCTGCGGCCATGCCATCGATCTGGCTCAGCTGCTCCTTGAGCTGCTTCTGCTGCTCGGCGGTCACTTCCTTGATGTCGCCCGGGTTGACCTTGTTCACTGCAAACAGCAGCGCGTGACCGTTGACGTCGACCTTGCCGTAGCTCGGCTTGCCTTCGGCCGGCACAGGCGCGCTGAAGATGGCGCGGTTGATTTCCGGGGTCGGCACCGGCTGGCTGCGCGGCAGGCCCGGCATCGGGCTCAGCTGCAGCTTCTCGCTTGCGGCCAGCGACTGCAGGGTGGCGCCCGCCTTCAGCTTGGCCAGCACGGCGTCGGCGGCCTTGTCGCTGGCCTGGCGCTGGCGGTCAGCGCGGATCGCGGCGATCACCTGCTCGCGGGCCTTGTCCAGCGGCAGGGCCTGTTCCGGGGTATGGGCGGCCACACGGATGACCACACTGTGGTTGGTCGCGCCGCCCAGCGCAATCGGGTCGCTGGCAGTGCCGTCCTGCACCAGCACTTCAGAGAAGGCGGCACGCAGCACGGCCGGGTCAGCGGCGATGCCACTGGCGGTTGCGCGGGTGATCGGCCCCAGGGTCTGCAGCGGCAGGTTGACTTCCTTGGCCGCAGCGGCCAGATCGCTCGGGCTCTTGTTGATGGCATCCACCAGACGACCGGCCAGCTCGTTGAAGCCGCGTTCGCCGTCGGCCTTCAGCTGCTCGGCGGCCAGCGTGTCACGTACTTCCTCGAACGACTTGCCTTCGCCGCCACGCACCGCGGCGACCTTGATGATGTGGTAGCCGAAGTCGGTCTTGACCGGGCCGATCACGTCACCGGCCTTGGCAGCGAACAGTGCGTCTTCGAACGGCTTGACCATCGCACCGCGCTCGACCCAGCCCAGGTCACCGCCCTGGTCCTTGGAGCCCGGATCTTCCGAATTGGCCTTGGCCAGCGCAGCGAAGTCGGCACCGGCCGCCTTGGCTTCGGCAGCGATCTTGTTCGCCTTGGCTTCGGCGCCGTCACCGGTGATCAGGATGTGCGAGGCCTGGCGCTGCTCCGGCGAGGTGAACTTCGCCTTTTCTTCTTCATAGCGCTTGCGCAGGGTCGCTTCATCGGCCGGAGTCGGTGCCGGCAGGTTCGCACCGTTGATCTCGACGTATTCCAGCGAGACGCTCTCGGCCTGGCGGAAATCCTTGCCATGGCTGTCGTACCACTGCTTGATCTGCGCGTCAGTCACCGGCGCGGTGTCAGCCGGTACTTCCGGCAACGCGGCCAGTTCGACGTCGCGGGTTTCACCCAGCAGCTTCAGCAGGCGCTCGGTTTCGGCCTGGGTGACAAAGCCCGAATTCTGCAGGCCCGACGGGATCACCGACTGCTGCAGGCTCTCGCGCACCAGTTCCTGGAACTGGGTCGGGGTACGCGGCGGATTGCCACCGGCCAGGGCCAGGCGATAGTTGTTTTCGTTGAACTTGCCGTTCGAATCGAGGAAGGCCGGGATGGTGGCGATGTACTCGCGCACCGCACCATCGCCAATGACAACGCCGGCTTGTTCACCGACCAGGCGCACGACCTGCTCATCGATCAGCTGGTCGAGCACGGCCAGCTTGTTTTCGGTGCTTTCGAAAGCGCGCGGGTCGAAGTTCTCGCCCTGCTGCTGGCGCTCACGCATGCGCTCCTGCTCGAAACGGGTGCGGAAATCCTGCGCGCTGATCTCATGGTGCTGCCACAGCATGCGCACCGGCCACCACGACGGTGCCGAACGCCACCAGGTCGGCGGGGCGGAAACCTTGGCCACGTTCTGAGCGCCAACGCCACCGAGGTAACTGTTGTCGATCACGAACAGGAACGGAATCATCAGCAGCCCCAGGATCACGGTGACGATCCAGCCTGAGGTCTTGTCGCGGAGTTTCTGCAGCATGGTGAGGAATCACAAGGCCTGATTGGCGAGCCCGGCAGTGTAACCCGCTTCGCCGCAGGGACCAAAAGCAGCGGCGGCGCGGCCTGCGCATCACTTTGCGACGGGCTAAAGAAAAAACCCCCGGCTTGCGCCGAGGGCTTTTAGAGTTGGCGGAGCGGACGGGACTCGAACCCGCGACCTCCGGCGTGACAGGCCAGCATTCTAACCAGCTGAACTACCGCTCCGCGCTGAAACTTTGCAGGCGCCCAGTATATCCGAAGACTCCCTGGAAACCCAGCCCGATGAACACTTTTTTCAAAGTTTTTTCACAGGGATTTAAGACTCTGCAATGGCGGAGCGGACGGGACTCGAACCCGCGACCTCCGGCGTGACAGGCCAGCATTCTAACCAGCTGAACTACCGCTCCGTTCTTGCAAGAACCTATTCGCCTTCTCCCCGAACCTTCCGGGGAGAAGACAAGGCCCCCAGCTTTAGGCCGGGGGCCTTGATGTAGTGGCGGAGCGGACGGGACTCGAACCCGCGACCTCCGGCGTGACAGGCCAGCATTCTAACCAGCTGAACTACCGCTCCGCATTGTTGCTTTTTTGTTTTCCCATCGGCCTGGACCTGGGAGAAAACAAAGCCTCCAGCTTTTGGCCGGAGGCCTCGTTGAATGGCGGAGCGGACGGGACTCGAACCCGCGACCTCCGGCGTGACAGGCCAGCATTCTAACCAGCTGAACTACCGCTCCACACTCAAACGTTACCGCGGTGCTGTGGTGGGTGCTGAGGGTTTCGAACCCCCGACCCTCTCCGTGTAAAGGAGACGCTCTACCGCTGAGCTAAGCACCCCAGCGAGCCGCTTAGTTTACAGCATCCTTCAGAGCCTTGCCAGCCTTGAACGACGGATTCTTCGAAGCAGCGATCTTGATGGTGTCGCCGGTCTTCGGGTTGCGGCCGGTGCGGGCAGCACGGTCGCGGACCTGGAAGGTACCGAAGCCAACCAGGGTGACCGCATCGCCGTCCTTCAGCGCCTTGGTGATGGCAGCAACGACGGCATCGACAGCGCGGCTGGACTCGGCCTTGGTCAGGTCCGCAGCTTCAGCAACGGCATCGATCAATTCGGTCTTGTTCATTCTCTACAACTCCTTTGGCGGTGGGTTCCGCTTATTCGACAGGGAAGCAACCGCACGCCTTCTGCATGCGGCCGCCATGTGGAAACGGTTCGCCGATTCAGTCATCGCTGACAGCGATCACTCATTCGCGAGTGCTGCTTTTATACCAGTGGCCCTACCCCCACGCAAGCTGGAAAGCCAGCAACGACGCGGGTTTCGGGCCATTGGACGGTGCGCGTCAATGCTTGACGCGCGCACTTCCACTCGGTTTGGCCTTGCTGCGCACCGTGACACGCTGCGCACTCTTGCGTGCCTTCTTCGGTGCCAACGGGCGCTCCAACGCCAGGTCCAGCACTTCCTCGATGTACTTCACCGGCACGATCTGCAGATCGCGGGTAACGTTTGCCGGAATGTCTGCAAGGTCCTTGCGGTTCTCTTCCGGAATGATGACCGTGCGGATGCCGCCCCGCAATGCGGCCAGCAGCTTTTCCTTCAAGCCGCCGATGGCGGTGACACGGCCACGCAGGGTGATCTCACCGGTCATCGCCACGTCGGCACGCACCGGCACCTTGGTCAGCATCGATACCAGCGAGGTGACCATCGCCGCGCCGGCACTCGGGCCGTCCTTCGGCGTAGCGCCATCGGGCACATGCAGGTGCACGTCGTGCTTCTGCAGGAAGTCGCTGTCGATGCCGAAGCCGACGGCGCGCGAACGCACCACCGACAGCGCCGCTGAAGCCGATTCCTTCATCACGTTGCCGAGCTGGCCGGTCAGGATCAGCTGGCCCTTGCCCGGCACCAGTGTCGATTCGATCTGCAGCAGATCGCCACCGACCTCGGTCCAGGCCAGGCCGGTGACCAGGCCGATCTCGTTCTCTTCCTCGGCACGGCCGAAGTCGAAGCGACGCACGCCCAGGTACTTGTCCAGGTTCTTGCTGGACACGTTGACCAGCGCCTTGGGCTTCTTCGCGCCCTTCTTCGCCTTCACCGGCTGCGGGCCGGCCAGCGCGATCTCCTTCACCACCTTGCGGCAGATCTTGGCGATCTCGCGTTCCAGGTTGCGCACGCCCGATTCGCGCGTGTAGTAGCGCACGATGTCTTGGATGGCGTCACTGCCGATCTCCAGTTCTTCCGGCTGCAGGCCGTTGGCCTTGACCTGCTTGGGCACCAGGTAACGGGTGGCGATGTTGAGCTTCTCGTCCTCGGTGTAGCCGGGGATGCGGATCACTTCCATGCGGTCCAGCAGCGGGCCGGGAATGTTGAGCGAGTTCGAGGTGGCCACGAACATCACTTCGGACAGGTCCAGGTCCACTTCCAGGTAGTGGTCGTTGAACGCGTTGTTCTGCTCCGGGTCGAGCACCTCCAGCAGCGCCGACGACGGATCGCCACGGAAGTCCATCGACATCTTGTCGATCTCGTCCAGCACGAACAGCGGGTTCTTGCTGCCAACCTTGTTGAGGTTCTGCACGATGCGGCCCGGCATCGAACCGACGTAGGTACGGCGGTGGCCACGGATCTCGGCCTCGTCACGCACGCCGCCCAGCGACATGCGCACGAACTTGCGGTTGGTGGCCTTGGCGATGGACTGGCCCAGCGAGGTCTTGCCCACGCCCGGCGGCCCGACCAGGCACAGGATGGGGCCCTTCATCTGCTTCACGCGCGACTGCACCGCCAGGTATTCAAGGATGCGCTCCTTGACCTTCTCCAGGCCGTAGTGATCGGCATCGAGGGTGTCCTGCGCCACCTTCAGGTCCTTGCGCACCTTGCTGCGCTTCTTCCACGGCACGCCCAGCAGCCACTCCAGGTAGTTGCGCACGACGGCGGCTTCAGCCGACATCGGCGACATCTGCTTGAGCTTGTTCAGTTCATTGCGCGCCTTGGCTTCAACCGCCTTCGGCATGCCGGCCTCGGCAATCTTGCGGGCCAGTTCTTCCAGCTCGCCCGGCGCGTCGTCCAGGTCACCCAGTTCCTTCTGGATGGCCTTCATCTGTTCGTTGAGGTAGTACTCGCGCTGGCTCTTCTCCATCTGCGACTTCACGCGGCCGCGGATGCGCTTCTCCATCTGCTGCACGTCGATCTCGCCGTCGACCAGGCCGACCAGCATCTCCAGGCGGTCACCGACGGCCAGCGTTTCCAGCAGGCGCTGCTTGTCGGCCAGGCGCACGCTGATGTGCGCAGCGATGGTGTCGGCCAGGCGCGCCGGCTCATCGATGCCCGACAGCGTCTGCAGCAGCTCCGGCGGCAGCTTGCGGTTGGTCTTCACGTACTGCTCGAACAGCGACATCAGCGAGCGGGCGATCGCCTCGACCTCGCGCGCTTCGCGCTCGTCGGTGGCCTCGATCTCCACCGCCTGGCCGTGCAGCGAACCGTTGCGCTCGTCGACGTGGGTGACCTGCACGCGCGACAGGCCTTCGACCAGCACCTTGATGGTGCCGTCGGGCAGCTTCAGCAGTTGCAGCACCTGCGCCAGCGTGCCGACCTGGTAGAGGTCGGCCGCATGCGGGTCGTCGGTTTCGGCCGACTTCTGCGCCAGCAGCAGGATGCGCTTGTCCGCCTCCATTGCCTGTTCGAGCGCGTGCATGGACTTGTCACGGCCGACGAACAGCGGGATGACCATGTGCGGGAACACCACTACGTCGCGCAGCGGCAGGACCGGCAGGTCGAGGGTTTCACTTGGGGAACGGGCCATGGGGGCTCCAGGGAAGGGGGAAAACCGCCTCCGGGAGGGCATCTTCCGGAGACAAAAAAAGCCGATGGCCCCGTTATGGGGCCATCGGCTTTCAGATGCAAGGCATTCCTTTAAAATCCTTTCCAATCAACAACCTGGAAGGATCACTCGGCGCCTGCGGCCTTCTGTTCAGGGGCCGCCGGGGTCTGGTAGATCAGGTACGGCTCGGACTTGTGCTCGATCACCGATTCGTCCACCACCACCTTGCTGACGTTCTCCTGCGACGGCAGGTCATACATGGTGTCCAGCAGGACCGATTCGACGATGGTGCGCAGGCCACGGGCGCCGGTCTTGCGCTTGAGCGCCTTCCTGGCGATGGCCGACAACGCGTCCGGACGGAACTCCAGCTCGACATTCTCCATCTCGAACAGCTTCTTGAACTGCTTGGTGATGGCGTTCTTCGGCTCGGTCAGGATCTTGATCAGGGCCGGCTCGTCCAGCTCCTCCAGGGTCGCGACCACCGGCAGGCGGCCGACGAACTCGGGAATCAGGCCGAACTTGATCAGGTCTTCCGGCTCGACCTCAGCCAGCACCTTGCCCACTTCCTGCTTGCGCTCGCTGCTCTTCACCTTGGCACCGAAGCCGATGCTGCCGATGTCGGTGGAACGGGCCTGGATGACCTTGTCCAGCCCGGCGAACGCGCCGCCGCAGATGAACAGGATGTTCTTGGTGTCCACCTGCAGGAATTCCTGCTGCGGATGCTTGCGGCCGCCCTGCGGCGGGACGCTGGCCACGGTGCCTTCGATCAGCTTCAGCAGGGCCTGCTGCACGCCTTCGCCGGATACATCGCGGGTGATCGACGGGTTCTCGCTCTTGCGCGAGATCTTGTCGATTTCATCGATGTAGACGATGCCCTGCTGCGCCTTCTCGACATCGTAGTCGCACTTCTGCAGCAGCTTCTGGATGATGTTCTCCACATCCTCGCCCACGTAACCGGCTTCGGTCAGCGTGGTGGCGTCGGCCATGGTGAACGGCACGTTGAGCAGGCGGGCCAGGGTTTCGGCCAGCAGCGTCTTGCCCGAACCGGTCGGGCCGACCAGCAGGATGTTCGACTTCGCCAGTTCGACGTCGTCGTTCTTCTGCCGGCTCTCGATGCGCTTGTAGTGGTTGTAGACGGCCACGGCCAGGGTGCGCTTGGCGCGGTTCTGGCCGATCACGTACTGGTCGAGGACCTCGAGGATCTCGCGCGGCTTGGGCAGCGAACTGCGTGCCGACTGCGCCTTCTCCTCAAGCTCCTCACGGATGATGTCGTTGCACAGCTCCACGCACTCATCGCAGATGAATACGCTCGGACCCGCAATCAGCTTGCGCACTTCATGCTGGCTCTTGCCGCAGAAAGAGCAGTAGAGGATCTTGCCGGTGTCCGTGGAACGACCTTGGCGGTCTTCGCTCATGCTTCGCTTACCCAGTTACCCCACCCGCTGAACGGGGGTTCGATTCGAGAATAGCACAGGGCCGAGGGGACACCAGTCCCGCCCGACCCTGCAGGAACGGGGCCTCCATGGCCCCGTGAAGGCCGGTCAACCGGCCTGGATCGACTCATCCGGACGACGCTCCAGGACCTGGTCGACCAGACCGTAGGCCTGCGCCTCGAAGGCGCTCTTGAAGTTGTCGCGCTCGGTGTCGCGGGCGATCGTCTCCAGCGACTGGCCGGTGTGCTTGGCCAGGATCTCGTTCAGGCGCGAACGCAGAGTCAGGATCTCTCGCGCATGGATGTCGATGTCGGTGGCCTGCCCCTGGTAGCCACCCAGCGGCTGGTGGATCATCACGCGCGAGTTCGGCAGCGCGTAGCGCTTGCCGGCTTCGCCCGCGGCCAGCAGCAGGGCGCCCATGGAGGCGGCCTGGCCGATGCAGGTGGTGCTCACATTCGGCTTGATGTACTGCATGGTGTCGTAGATCGCCATGCCGGCGGTGACCACGCCACCCGGCGAGTTGATGTAGATGTTGATGTCCTTTTCCGGGTTTTCCGATTCCAGGAACAGCAACTGCGCCACCACCACGTTGGCCATGTGATCGTCGATCGGGCCCACGAGGAAGATCAGACGCTCCTTCAACAGGCGCGAATAGATGTCGTAGGCACGCTCGCCGCGGCTGGTCTGCTCGACCACCATCGGAACCAGGTTCAGGGCTTTGGTTCGGTTGTCCATTACGTGAGGTACCTATCTTGGGGGGCAACAACCCCGCGCCGGCAAAGGCGCGGGGCATCCGGTGATCCGCCGGCTTACTGGCGGATCGCGTCCTGGAACGAGAGCTTCTCTTCGGTGTGCTGGGCACGCTCGGCGATCCAGTCGATCACCTGCTCTTCCATCACACGGTTCTGCAGGCCAGACATCAGCTGGGGGTCGTTGCGGTACATCTCAATGACCTGCTCCGGCTCTTCGTAGGTCGAAGCGATCAGACGCATCGTTTCGTTCAGGCGCTTGGCTTCCAGGCGCAGGTCGTTGATGCGGGCCACTTCACCGACCAGCAGGCCGACCAGCACGCGCTTGGCGGCAGCGTCCTTGAAGCCTTCGTGGGCATCGGCCGGGATCTCGCCGACGTTCTGGCCGTTGCGGCGCAGCTGCTCGACCTGCTGGGCCAGCATGGCGCGGGCTTCGTTCTCGACCAGGCGCGGCGGCATTTCGACCGACGAGTAGGCCGCGATCAGCTGCTCGCCGACTTCACGGCGCAGGCGGTTCATCAGCGCGCCCTTCAGCTCACGCTCCAGGTTGGCGCGGATGTCGCTGCGGAACTGCGCGACGTCGCCACCCTTCACGCCGAAGCTCTTGATGAAGGCTTCGTCGACCGCCGGCACGACCGGCTCGGACACTTCGGCAACCTTGACGGTGACCTGCACGGTCTTGCCGGCCAGCACCGGCACGCGCCAATCAGCCGGGAACTCGACGTCCAGGGTCTTCTCTTCGCCCTTGGCCAGGCCGACCAGGCCCTTTTCGATGGTGTCGAACATCATGCCCTGGCCGAGAACGATCGAGCCCTTCTCGGTGCCCTCGGCCGGCAGGCGCTCTTCGCCGGCCTGCGACCAGGTTTCCACCGCGACCAGGTCGCCTTCCTGTGCACCACGGCTGACCGGGGCCCAGGTACGACGCTGGTTCTGCAGGTTCTCGATCATCTGGTCGATGTCGGCTTCGGTGATCTCGGCGGTGTGACGCACGACGGTCAGCTTGCTGACGTCGATGTCGCCGAAGTCCGGCACCACTTCCACGGTGGCCACGAAGGAGAATTCACCCTCGTCGCCCTTGTCGATGCGCGGGCTGCCGACGACGCGCAGGTCGTGCTCGCGCACGGCCGCGTCGAAGGTTTCGCGCAGCAGGCCGTCCAGCGCCTCGCCACGGACCTGCGCGCCGAAGCGCTGCTCGATCACCTTGGCCGGCACCTTGCCCGGACGGAACCCCTTGATGCGGGTGGTACGGGCGATTTCGCCCAAGCGGCCGGCGATGTGGCTCTGCAGACGCTCTTCCGGCAGCGAGAAGCTCAGGCGGCGTTCCAGGTTGCCGGTGGATTCGATCGAAGCTTGCATGTTGACTCCTGCCACCGGTGGCCCACGCCCCCGGCTCGATGATTGGGATGAAACGGTTGTAAGGACGCGACGTCTGGGACGCGCCTGCTTGCCGCAGCCCTTTAGTTTCGCCCAATTCGGCCTGCACTGCCAGCGCGTGCCGGTCAAGGGGCGCAGATGGCCCGATCAGGGCGGGGACAGGCCGGCACTGGTGCGAAAGGGGGGACTCGAACCCCCACGCCTTGCGGCACTGGAACCTAAATCCCGAAGCCCCTGCCGATTAGTCCTTACCACTCAACTACTTACAGCTTTCCAGTCTATCAGGTGACGCTTCGGGTGACATATAGGTGACGCCGGGTGCCACGACAGGTGACACCAGGTGACGCCGAATAAAGTGGTCATCTTCGGCGGACCTCCTCCTAGGACAACCATTCAGAACTACTCATTGCTGTTCACCACCGAGGACTACTACAGTTCCACATAGGTCCACCCAGGACCAACAACCGAACCACTCAGGACCGTACCGGGCAGCCCCCGGTGCGGTCCTCCCGTTTTGACTTTTGCATCCCCCGAGGGCAAACGATGACGACTTGGCAAGAGAACGACCTGCACGCCGCCCAGCTCGAACTGGAGAAGGAAAGCACCAGCCTGGGCATTGCCCGCTACGAGAAGATCAGGGGGCAGCGCCAGGAGGCCGAGACCGGCCCCGGCCGCAAGCTGGTCATGGAGAGCATCGACGCCACCGCCGCCGCGATCATGGCGTTCGTGGCCGAAGCCGACACCGGCAAGCCAGGCAAGCGCCACGCCGCCCTCAAATTCATCCGCCACCTGAACCCCCACGCCCTCGCCTATCTGACCAGCTTCACCTGCGTCAACGCGCTGGTCGCCGATCACCGCAAGGCGGTGTCCGTGGCGATCACCCTGGGCCACGAGGTCGCCAACGAGATCAACTTCTCCCTGCTCCGCGAGAAGCACCCCGGCCTGTACCGGGTGGTCCAGGAGCAGCTCAAAAAGTCCACCTCGGCCCGGCACTCCACCTCCGTCATGCGGCACGTCATCGCCGACGCCGAGTTCGCCCCCGAGGACGACAATCGCCTCTACCTGTCCGACAAGGACGCGCTGCTGGTGGGCATGAAGCTCATCGAGCTGTTCGTCGAGGCGACCGGGCTGGTCGAGCTGGTCACCGTGGCCGAGCGAGGCAAGCGCCACCTGATCATCGCCGGGAATCAGAAGGTGCTCGACTGGCTGACCAAGGCCCACGACAGCGCCGCCCTGTACCAGCCGGTGCTGATGCCGATGGTCGTCCCGCCCCGTCCGTGGACCACGCCCCGCGACGGCGGCTACCTGACCGACATCGGCGGCCGGGCTGACCTCGTGCGTACCCGCAACCGCGCCTACAAGCGCGAGCTGGCGCTGGTCGATATGCCCAACGTCTACCAGGCCCTCAACGCCATCCAGGCAACCGCCTGGAAGGTGAACGTGCCCGTCCTGGAGGTCATGCGCGAGCTGTGGAACGCAGGCGGCGGTGTCGCCGGGCTGCCGGAGCGCGAGCTGATGGACCTGCCGAGCCGCCCTGCCCTGCTGGAGACCGACCCGGACTACTTCAAGGAGCACCACGCCGACGAGTTCAAGGAATGGAAGCGCGACCGCGCCAAGGTCTACGAGGCCAACGCACGCAGCGTGTCCACCCGCCTCGCCGCCGCGCAGAAGATCGCCCTGGCGGAGAAGTTCGCCGAGTACCCCGCGATCTACTTCCCGCACAACCTCGACTTCCGCGGCCGGTGCTACCCCCTGCCCCCGACGCTGACCCCGCAGGGTGATGATGCGGCCAAGGGCCTGCTGACGTTCGCCCAAGGCGTGCCGCTCGGCGAGGACGGTGCCTACTGGCTCGCCATCCACGTCGCCAACTGCTTCGGCGTGGACAAGGTGTCGTTCGAGGAGCGCGTGGCCTGGGTGCGCGAGCACGAGGAGCAGATTCTCGACAGCGCTCTCGATCCGCTGGACGGCCAACGCTTCTGGATGGACGCCGACAGCCCGTTCTGCGCGCTGGCCGCGTGCTTCGAGTGGCTTGGCTACAGCCTCAACGGCCGCGATCACGTCTCCCATCTGCCCATCGCGCTCGACGGCTCCTGCAACGGCCTCCAGAACTTCTCGGCCATGCTCCGCGACTCCGTGGGCGGCGCAGCCACCAACCTGATCCCGCAGCCGAAGCCCGCCGACATCTATTCGCGCGTGAAGGACGTGGCCCAGGAGAAGCTGCGCGCCCGTGCCGAAAGCGGCGACCCGCTGGCGATCAAGCTGGACGGCCAGCTCACCCGCGACATCGTGAAGCAGCCGGTGATGACGCTGCCCTACGGCGTCACGAAGTCGGGCATGCGCGCCCAGGTGCTCTCCAAGTTCAAGAAGCTGGGCATGGAGGACGATTGGGAGACCGCCGAGTACCTGGCGACCCTGCTATGGGAGTGCATTGGCGAGGTGGTGATCGCAGCCCGCGCGGCCATGGACTGGCTGCGTGACGCCTCCAAGGTCGCCTCGTCGGCAGACCTGCCGGTGAGCTGGACGACCCCTGCTGGCTTCCCGGTCCTCCAGGAGTACCGCGAGGAGGAAGGCGTCCGCATCCGGCCGCACGTCGGAGGCCGCGAGGTGAATTTAGTGGTCAACATCGGCGGTACTAAGCTCGACCGTCGCAGGCAGACCCTCGGGATCAGCCCGAACTTCGTCCACTCCTGCGACGCCAGCCACATGATGCTGACCACCTGCCTCGCGGCAGAGAACGGCATCGAGTCGTTCGCCATGATCCACGACTCCTACGGTACGCACGCGGGCCAGGCAGCAATCCTCGCCGCCGCACTCCGGCAGGCGTTCGTCGATCAATACAGCGGCAACGTACTGGCCGACTTCCGACAGCAACTCGTCGAGCAGCTCCCGCCAGAAGCGGCAGAGAAACTCCCACCCCTCCCGCCGCATGGCGACCTGGACCTCAGCCTGGTGCTGGAGTCGCGCTATTTCTTTGCCTAGTCCATCCCCCTTTGGCAATTGATACCCCAAGCGAGAACATCAACATGAGCATCAACTACCAGCACGCACTGAACACCTACGTTGCCCAGGACCACTTCGGTGTGGTCCTCGGCATCTACAACCCGGCCGAACACGGCACGGTCGAGGAGTTCAAGCACCGCATGACGGAGCTGCACGCAGGTGCGTGATCGCGTCATCGACGGACTGCACTCACGTTCCGCCGAGAGCGCCGCACGCGGCGCTTTCGTCGTGATCGACAGCGTGCAGTCCCTCGGCCACCCGGCCGATCAGGTGATCGGTTTGGCGTGCGCCTTCAAGAACTTCTGCGAAGTGCTCGGCCTCGATCCGATGGAAGTGCTGCGGGTCGTCTCGCGCATGGAGCAGGACTGTCGCTACCGGCAGGTCAACACCCTCAACGCCGTGCGCCGCTACGCGGAGCGCGAGCTGAAACCGCACTACCCGTGATGCGTGACCCGATCACCGACGCCTTCATCGACGAGGCGCTCATCGGCTTCGACATCGACGAAGCCTTCGGCATTTCCGCCGACACCCCACTGACCGCCGCCGCTGACCTGTGGCGTGCGGGCATCTATCTCCCGACCAACTACGAGACCGACAACTGATGGCAACCAAGAAGCGCGAACGATTCGTCTCCCCCAAGGGCACCGCCGTGTGGCCGCGCCTGAACGAACCGGACACCAAGTTCAAGCCGGAAGGCGAATACACCGTGAGCCTGGCGTTCGACCCGAACGACAAGGACTTCAAGGCGCTGGCGAAGAAGCTGGAAACCCGGCGCGACGAACTGTTCCAGGAGTTCCTGAGCGAGAACCCGAAGAAGAAGAAGGGTGCCGAAGTGGCCCCGGTGTTCACCGAAGAAACCGACGAGAACGGCGATGACACCGGCCGCGTGCTGGTGAAGTTCAAGATGAAGGCCAGCGGCGTCAGCAAGCGCACCGGCAAGAAGTTCACCATGCGCCCGGACATCTTCGACGCCCGCGGCAAGAAGATCGACAACCCGCCGCAGATCGGCGGCGGCAGCGAACTCAAGGTCTCCTACGAGATCGGCGGCTCGTTCGTCGAATCGGCCAAGAAGTTCTACCTGACCTGCTACATGGTCGCCGTCCAGGTGATCGAGCTGGTCGAGTTCGGCCAGCGCAACGCCAAGGACTACGGCTTCGGCGAGGAGGACGGCTACGAGGCCGCCGACAGCGCGCCGTTCAGCGACAGCGATGACGACTCGGACGACGACAGCGACTCCGACGACGAGGGCGATGACGGCGACTACTGATCCGCTGTCGGTCATCGTGGACACCGCGAGGGGGGCCAAGCATTTGGCCTCCCTCACGTTCCCGTTTGACCCGGTGCCCGCCTCGCGCCCGAAGGTTTCGCGCTGGGGCGTCTACTACGGCAAGACCTACAAGACCTGGAAGGAAGCCGCAGAGAAGCATCTGCCAGCCGGTGACCTGGACCTGTCGCCGACCGCTCCGGTTTTAGTGGTCATCATCGCGGTATGCAAACGCGCCAAGACCTCGAAGGCCGCGTTTCCCAAGGGCGACGTGGACAACCTCGCCAAGGGGCCGATGGACGTTGTGACCAAAGCCACCGGCTATTGGGCCGACGACAAGCAAGTCATGTGGCTGCTCTCCGGTAAGCGCTGGGCGCAGCCGGACGAAGAACCACGCACCGAAGTCCACCTCTACAAACTCTAAGTGCGCCTCAAACCTCTGGAATCGGTAGAGGCGCTGTTCGTCCTCGCCAGCATGACCCGCCCCGAGCAGGTCACGACCGGCGAAGAACTCGCACGCCTGCACCGCTCGCAGGGCTACTCGAAGATCGCCGTCCACTTCGTCATCGAACGTGACGGCTCGATCTACGACGGTCGCCCGCTGAATCAGCCCGGCGCTCTCGCCGGTAAGCACAACCAATCCGCATACCAAGTCTGCCTCCTGGGCGGCGTCAACGACGCCATGCAGCCCGAGGACAACTTCACCGAAGCCCAACACGCCGCGCTGCGACGCCTGCTCGCCGCCTACGGCAAGCCCGTCGTGTGGGCACCTGACTTCCCTCGATAGGAGAACCCAACGTGAAACCGCTGCCCCCGCAAACCCAGGTCGTCCTGGATCACCTGCGTCGCCACTCGCACCTGACCTCGTGGCAGGCCGAAGGCGTCTACCGCATCCGCCGCCTCGCCTCGCGCGTCGATGAGCTGCGCGCTGCTGGCTTCGAGATCGAAACGCAGACCTGCGAGGACGCCTCGGGGCAGCGGTACACGCGCTATCGCCTGTCGCGCCGTCAGCGCCGCAGCAAGGCTCCGCTCCTGGAAGCGCGCCGCGCTCCGAAGCAGTACCGCGTCGATGCGCTGCTCCAGCTGTATCGCAACTACTGCACCGACGAGCTGGGCCTCGACGCCAACGATGCGACCGAAGAAGTCGCCGCATTCACCAAGTTCCTGCTGGAGAAGAACGCATGACCAACACCGCCACTACCGTCATTCCGTCCGCGATGCGCCTGGCTTTCGAGCGCGCATGGGCGCGCGCCGACAAGCCGTTCCGCGGCCTGGGCCGCACCGTCAAGGGTGCGCTGAATCGTCGCCTCGGCATTTCCTACCGCAAGCGCATGTGGTCCGTGGAGCGTGCAAAGCGCTGACTCCGAATACCTCCACAAAGAGCCGTGCCCGAACTGCGGCAGCAAGGACAACCTTGCGCGCTACAGCGACGGGCACGGCTACTGCTTCGGCTGCGGTCACTACGAGCCAGCCGAAGGCGAGGAGGTCTCTCAACCCACCAGCAGGAAAACCATGAGCGACTTTGCGAAGGGTGAACCGCAAGCCCTGGCGAAGCGCGGTATCACTGAGGAAGCATGCCGTAAGTACGGCTACTGGATTGGCAAGGACAAGCACGGCAAGACCGTGCAGATCGCCAACTACAAGCGCGATGGCGGCATCGTCGCGCAGAAGCTCCGCTACCCCGACAAGAAGTTCTCGTTCATCGGCGACTCTAAGGCGTGCGGGCTGTTCGGCCAGCACCTCTACGAACCGGGGCGACGCCTCGTCATCACCGAAGGCGAGATCGACGCGCTCTCCGTGGCGCAGGCACTCGGCCTCCGCTGGCCGGTGGTGTCCGTCCCGAACGGCGCGCAAGGCGCAGCCAAGTCCATCAAGCGCGAGCTGGAGTGGGTCAACGGCTTCGACGAGGTTGTGCTCATGTTCGATATGGACGAACCGGGCCAGGCCGCCGCGCAGGAAGTGGCGCTGCTGCTGACTCCCGGTAAGGCCAAGATCGCACAGCTCCCAGCGAAAGACCCGAACGAGCTGCTCCAGCGTGGCGACGCCGAGGCGATCACTCGCGCCATCTACGAAGCGCAGACCAAGCGCCCCGATGGCGTGGTGACGTTCGGCTCCCTCAAGGAGAAGGCACTCAAGCCGGTCTCGATGGGCATGCCCTGGCACGACCCGCGCCTCACCGCGCTGACCTATGGCAAGCGGTACGGCGAGGTCTACACCTTCGGCGCAGGCACCGGCATCGGCAAGACCGACTGGCTGATGGAGGAAGCAGCCTTCATCGCGCAGGAAACCGGCGACCGTGTTGGCCTGTTCTTCTTGGAGCAGCAGCCGGTCGAGACGGCGAAGCGCATGGCGGGCAAGGTTGCAGGCCGCCGCTTCCACGTTCCCGATGGGAGCTGGACGCAGGAGGAACTGGAAGCCGCGTTCGAGATTCTCGACAAGGGCCAGGTGTTCATCTACGACCACTTCGGCTCGTCCGAGTGGGACGTGATCGAAGCCAAGATGGCCCACATGGTCGTCGCCGAGGGCGTCAAGCACATCGTCCTCGACAACCTCACGTCGTTCGCGGCCGGTGCCGAGGACGAGCGGAAGATGCTGGAGGACACGATGGCGAAGATCGCGCAGTTCGCGCAGCGCCACCTCATCTGCATCTACCTGGTCTCGCACCTCGCCACGCCGGAAGGCAAGCCCCACGAGGAAGGCGGACGCGTGATGCTCCGTCACTTCAAGGGCAGCCGCGCGATTGGCTTCTGGACTCACTTCGCGTTCGGCCTGGAGCGCAACACGCAGGCCGAGAACGAGGCCGAGCGCAACTGCACGACCTTCCGCGTCCTCAAGGATCGCTTCACCGGCCAGTCGAACGGCCAGGTTCTCTACTACAGCTACGACCACGCATCCGGCCGTCTGCTCAATGCAGATGCTCCGGGCGAATACGGCGACTTCGCCGACGAGTCATCCGATGTATCCACCTCCGACTACTGACGGCCGCTCGGTCGTCGGCTTCATCCCAGCTGATGCGCCGCTCTCCTTCGCTGAGAGCCTCGTTCTCCCCTACCAACTCCCGCGCTCCGACCAAGCCTGCCGTGTCATGTACGGCAAGCCTGGGCGGCGCGTGGTCATCCACATCAAAGCCGAGGAACTACCCCCAATGAAAGAGATCGTCGCCATCGCAATCGACCTGCTGACCGCTCCGTTCCGCAAGGACACCGTGACCGACGTGGTGAAGGTGCTGGAGGGCCAGGTGGACAAGCTGTTCAAGATCAGCGCCGACCGCATCGCCACCGCATCGACGCTGCGCGACAAGGCCGATGTCCTGCACTCGCAGGCCGACGAGCACGAGGACGAAGCCGAGCGCGCCCTGCGCGTCGCCGAGCGCTTCACCAACCTGATTCGCTAAGGGACCAACCATGACTGCCGAGCAACACGCTCGGTCCCTGTTCAACGTGTTGCCGGCCGAAGTCCGCCACCTGGTCATCCTGGGTGGCGGAAGCCTGCGCGCGTTCTACGACGGGACCGAAATCAAGGACATCGACTGCTTCTTCAAGTGCAGCGCCGACTACTACTACGTCTCCAACGTGCTCGACGACATGCCTGGGTGGACCAGCGAGGATGCCCCGACCGGCATCCGCAACTTCCGCTCGCCCTGCGGTCGCCTTGTCAGCCTGATCGGCTTCGAGTTCGGCACTGTGGATGAGCATGTGCGCCGCTTCGACCTGCGCTGCTGCGCAATGGCCGCCGTGTTCCTGAAAAAGTACGACGAGGTGGTGGTGTGCTACTACGACCTCGCCGAAGTGGTGCGCGACTGCACCGAGAGGCTGCTGTTCGTTCTGAACAACAACGGCACCGAGCGAACCATCCGCCGCATCACGCACTACGTCGAGGACTACGGCTACACGCTGCATCCCGACCAGCCCGAGCAGGACGAACTGTTCGAGGACGACGACTTCCGCGGCCACGCGCCGCAGGGCGTCCACACGCCGCCGAAGGCCCCCGAGCCGGAGTACATCCTCCGCGCCCGCCGCCGCGTCCGCGCAATCCCCGTAACCAACCACGGCTACCCGTAAGGAGGACCGCCGTTGATCCTCGTATTCGACTGCGAGACCAATGGCCTCCTCGACGAACTTGACACGATCCACTGCATTTCCCTCCAAGAGGTAGATGAGACCGGCGCACCGCGCGGTCCCATCCTGTCCGCCAACGATCACGGCACGGGCGAAATGACAGTCCGTCAGGCCGTCGAGAGGCTCAAGAAGGCCAAGCGCGTTGTCGGCCACAACATCGCCGGATTCGACATTCCGGCTATCGCCAAGGTGTTCCCGGACTTCAAGCTCCAGGCGTACTTCGACACGCTGCTGATGTCCACGCTGGTCTACCCGGACCTCAAGGACCGCGACTTCAAGGCCCGCAAGAAGCAGGGAGCGAACCCGGTGTTGCCCGGCAAGCTGATCGGCCGCCACTCCCTCGAAGCGTGGGGCTACCGCCTCGGCCGCTGGAAAGGCGACTACGCGGCGCAGATGGCCGCACGCGGCCTCGACCCCTGGGCACAGTGGTCTCAGGAAATGGACGACTACTGCGACCAGGACGTTGCGGTCACGCAAGCGCTGTTCGCGTTGTTGATGAGCAAGGGCCTCCCCACCGAGGCCATCGAGCTGGAGCAGGCCGTCGCGCCGATCCTCTCGCGTCAGCAGCGCTACGGCTACCTGTTCGATCAGGAGAAGGCGCGTGAGCTGGAGTGCATCCTCGTGTCCCGGCGCACTGCGCTGGAGGCCGAGCTGCGCAAGGTCATTCCGCCGTGGAAGGTGGTGAAGCGCAAGTTCGTACCGAAGCGCGACGACAAGCGCCGCGGTTACGTCAAGGGCGTGGAGGTCACGACCTACAAGGACGTGGTGTTCAACCCGGCAAGCCGCCAGCACATTGCTGACCGCTTGACTGCAATGTACGGCTGGCAGCCCCAGGAGTTCACCGAGAAGGGCCAGCCGAAGATCGACGAAGAAGTCCTGGGCGCGCTCAAGTTCCCGATCATCCCGCTCCTGCTGGAGCACTTCATCGTCAACAAGCGCCTCGGCCAGCTCGCCGAAGGCGACGAGGCGTGGCTCAAGGCCATCAAGAAGGACGGCCGCATCCACGGCAGCGTGAATCAGAACGCAGCGGTGACCGGCCGCATGACGCACTCGAAGCCGAACATCGCTCAGGTGCCGAAGGTCCAGCACTCGAAGGAGAAGGGAATCCTCAAGGGCCAGGAAGGCGGCTACGGATTCGAGTGCCGCTCGTTGTTCTGCGTCCCAACAGGGAAGCTCCAGGTCGGCGCGGACGCCTCGGGATTGGAGCTGCGCTGCCTGGCGCACTTCATGGCAAAGCACGACGGCGGCGAGTACGCCAAGGTCATCCTCGAAGGCGACATCCACTCCGTCAACCAATCAGCGGCAGGACTGCCCACCCGCGACAACGCCAAGACCTTCATTTACGCCTTCCTCTATGGGGCAGGCGACGCGAAGCTCGGCTCCATCGTGGGCAAGGGTCGCCAGGCCGGGGCGAAGCTCCGCTCGAAGTTCCTGGCGGGGCTGCCTGCGCTGGAGAAGCTGGTACGCGGGGTCAAGAAGCGCGCGGCCGAGAAGGGATACCTGATCGGTCTCGACGGCCGGAAGCTGCACATCCGCAGCGACCACGCCGCGCTCAATACCCTGCTCCAGTCGGCCGGTGCGCTGGTGATGAAGAAAGCCCTGGTGATCCTCGACGCCGACCTGCAAGCCGCAGGGTTGGTGCCGGGCGTCCACTACGAGTTCCTCGCCAACGTCCATGACGAGTGGCAGATCGAAGTGGACGAGGACAAGGCCGAGTTCGTGGGTAAGACCGCCCAGGCTGCCATCCGCAAGGCTGGCGATTACTTCGGCTTCCGCTGTCCGCTCGATGGCGAGTTCAAGATCGGAAGGAATTGGGCCGAGACGCACTGACCCGCGGCAAGCGGGACATTGCACTCGCCCTGGTGCGCCAAGCGAAACGCCGGGCAGCAAGGAAGGGACTGCCGTTCGACCTCACGTCGGACGACATCGTGGTCCCCGACTTCTGCCCGGCGCTGGGCATCCCGCTGTACCGCGCTGTCGGGCGCAAGGCCCAAGGCCCCAACTCACCCACGCTCGACCGCATCGAACCTGACCTCGGCTACGTCCGGGGCAACGTGCGCGTGATCTCCGCACGCGCGAATCAGATCAAGTCCGACGCGACTCCCTCGGAGCTTCTGCGAGTCGCCTGTTACGTCCAAGAGAACCGATGAACCCAACCAACATCCTGCGCGCCCTAGCGGCGCTGCTGGTCGTTGCCGCGCTCGCGGCTGGCGGCTTCGCAGCCTGGAAGTACACCGCAATGGCCCAGCGCGTGACGGAGCTGGAGGAGTCGGCAAAGGAACTGGCCGACCTCAAGCAGACCGTCGAGACCCTCAACCGCGAAGCCGTGCGCCGCTCTGCCTTCGATGCAGCGCTGCGGAACGCCCGCGCCACCACCAACCGCTCTGTGGAGATTGCAGCAAATGCTGACCCGGAAACTGGCGATTACCTGTCTCGCCGCATTCCTGACGAGCTGCGCCGCGCACACCTCGAAAGTCGTGCCGGAGCAGTTCCTCCAGCCGACCGTCATTGAGGGCACGCACTCCTCACTCGACGCCGTGATGGCTGACCCGACCACCACCACCTACGACCTCTACCGCTTCGGCGGCAACGCCGAGGACGGCCTCCTGCGCTGCAACGCCGACAAGGCGAGCGCCCTGGAAGTCCTCAAGGAATCGAACCGATGAACGAGAATCAGCTTCGCGTGCATTTCATTGGCGGCCCCGCTGACGGCGATGTCCGCTTGATCGCTCCATGTACTACCTACCGCGTGGCTGTGCTCGAACATCAGCCCGAGGTTCACGCCTACAACGCCAAGTGCCCGTGCTGCACGGAGCGCATGCTGCGCCCCGTGGAGTGGAACCCCGCGATGTACTTCATCCGCCGCGTTGGCGAGAAGTGCTGGGTCGCCGTACACGAGAGCATGGCATGAAGCGCGCCCTCCTGATCCTGGCGCTGTGCGCTGGCCTCGCTGCGTGCGACATGAAGCCCTGGCCGCCACGCGCCGATTACGGCTCGTGCCTGAAAGGGCACACCGAGAGTAGCCTGATGCTGATCCCCAACGGCAATGGCGGATTCTCGTACATCCCCACCAGCGATTACGTCTGCGACGAGTACGAGTACCCGCTCGGCGACGGCCCGGAGTACCAAGCCGGAATGAAGCGCTACGCCGCCGAGCTACAGGCGTGGTACGAGCGTCACCCGGAGAAGCGGCCATGACCTCCGTATTCCAACTGCCGAAGGTGGCCGGATACTGGAGGATTGGTAACAGCTTCATGGTCCAGGCCCACAAGCGGCCGTGCCTGCTGCACCGCTGGTTCTCCCTGACTCTCCTGGGATGGCAGTGGGTGGACGCATGAGCAAGCGCGGCCCCCTGCTGCTGATCGACGCCGACGTGCTGCGCTACCAGCTCGCGTTCTCGAACACCGCGAACATCGACTGGAACGGCGACGGCAACAAGGTCGAAGCGATCCAGCCCGAGCGCGCGAAGGCGAAGCTGGAGGACTACATCGACGAGATCGTCGAGAAGTTCGGCGCGCGTGATTACCTGCTGGCCCTGTCCTGCAAGAAGCACAACTTCCGCAAGGACATCGACCCCACCTACAAGCTCAACCGTGCCAGCAAGGACAAGCCTGCCCTGTGGTACGTCCTCGACGAGTTCGTATACGACGAGTTCGGCGACAAGATCGTGGAGATCGAGAACCTGGAAGGTGACGACGTGCTGGGGCTGCTGGCCTCGCACCCGAATCCGAAGCGCGCGCCAGGCAGCCGCATCGTCGTGTCCATCGACAAGGACATGCAGACGATCCCCGGCATCCGTCTCTACAACCCAAACCGTCCCGACGTGGGCGTCCGGCCAATCTCGGCTCACGACGCTGACCTGTTCTGGATGAAGCAGGTGCTCACGGGCGACCAGGTGGACAACTACCCCGGCTTCCCCGGCATCGGCCACAAGGGAGCGGACGAGCTGCTCATGCCCATCCACGAGGCGTACCGCGATGCGTCCGTCGAGGAGCACCTCGGCGCGCTGTGGAACACCGTCGTCACCACCTACACCACCCGCATCCCCCGCGGCGGCACCGAGCCGCTGTCGAAGCACGATGCGATCCGCCAAGCACGCCTCGCGCGAATCCTGCGCTACGGCGACTACAACCCCAAGACCAAGGAAGTGAAGCTGTGGAAACCCTGATCCTGTTCATCACCATCGTCGCCGTGCTGGCCGTGCTGTTCGCCTTCGTCGCCTACGGCGCTGCCTGGCTGTGGTGGCGCAGCCTCAACACTCTCGAACGCACCCTGTACCGCTCGGCTGGCAGCGTCAAGCTGTGGCCGGCCGCTGTCGGCGTTGCTGGCGCGGCTTGGCTGATCGCCCGGTGTTTCGCCTGACGACAACCAAGCCACCTGATCCTGCTTACCGCAACTCGTCCAGGTAGAACTGCTTCCAGTGTGCAATCTCTGATGGATTCCGACTTACGGGTTCTCGGCTATTGAAAACCCAAAGCTGGATCGCCTTCGGCGTAGTCAACGTTTCATACGTGCAGCTGAACTCGGTGAGCTTATCTGTGATGAGCTGCTTGGCCGCATCGTAGCGCTCTCGCTGAATTCCTTGTGCTTGCCCTGATGCCACGAGCGCATCCATCGCCTCCTGTAGGCCATAGAGCTTCTGTGCAAGCTCAGAGATTTCAGCTCCGTTTGCGTTACTCGGCGTAGAACTCGCCATACCTGTCTCCTTCCATAACGAACACGAATTGTACCCGGCTAAGGCCGGGTTTCTCTTTTGGAGTCCCCATGAAGATCATCGGAATCACCGGCCGCGCCCGTAGCGGCAAAGACACCCTGGCCGAGTTCCTGGTCAGCGACCACGGCTTCGTGAAGCTCTCCTTCGCGGCCCCGATCCGCGCCTTCGTGGCGGACATTACCGGCCTGCCGGTGTCCGCGATGGAGGACGGCCCGCTCAAGGAGGAGCCGCTCGACTGGCTCAACGGGCAGACGCCCCGCCGCCTGATGCAAACCGTGGGCACCGAGTGGGGCCGCGAAATGATCGACCGCGACCTGTGGGTCAAGGTGGTCGCGCAGAAGATCCGTCAGGCCCGTCGCGACGGCGCTGCTGGCGTCGTGGTTTCGGACGTTCGCTTCGATAACGAGGCGCAGTTCATCCGCGAGTGGGGCGGCCAGGTGGTCCAGGTGCTCCGCGACAGCGCGACCCCGGTCTCGGCGCATGCCTCCGAGGCAGGCGTCCACGGCGACCTGATCGACACCGTGATCGACAACAACGGCCCGATCCACCGCCTGCGGATGGTCGCGGAATCGCTGGCCCGACTCTAAGGGTTTAGTGGTCATCATCGGGGGAAACGACAGTTTCCCCACCTATTCATAACCCAGGAGTTCTATGCAAATCCCTCTGCACTCCTACGACCTGATCGACCTCCTGGACGAACTGCACCCCGAAGTGATCTACGACCCCGCCCAGCCGAAGGAGGAGTTCCTGCTCCGGCAGGGCGAGCGTCGCCTGATCCTCCGGCTCAAGGCGCTGCGGAAGGTCGAGCAGATGGAGCACCGCGCCCGCTAACCATGTGCAGCAAGCCCAACATGCCGGACCAGCAGGAGAAAGACCCGATCCTGCTGACCCGCCAGGACACCCAGCCGACCGGCCACGCGGCCGATCAGCGGCGTAAGTCCAAGGTCCGCCTGGACCTGAACAACGCAACGCAGTACCAAGGACTGACCATTCCGAATGGCTGACGCCAAGCAGACCTCGGCCGAGAAGCAGACGGCCGCGAAGCGCTACGGCGATCTCAAGTCCAACCGCAAAGAAGCCGAGACGCGCGCCAAGCGCTGCGCCAAGGTCACCCTGCCCCGCCTGTGGGTGGACGAGGGCGCGAAATCGCGTACCCCCGGTTCCGCCTACATCGACACCGGCCCGAAGTGCGTCAACGCCTTGGCCTCGAAGATCGTGCTGGCCTGGCTCCCGCCGAACGCCTCTGTGTTCAAGCTCGCGCCTGACCAGGCCGTCGCCGAGAACATCGCCGAGCAGGCTGGCGTGGAGACCTCCGAACTGGAGGCCGCGCTGGTGGACGTGGAGCGGGTCATCGTCAACGACCTGGAGACCAGCGGCGTCCGCCCGGTCCTCAGCGAGGCGGCCAAGCACGCCATCGTCCTCGGCAACTTCCTGCTCTACGACCCCGACGAGGGCAAGCCCAAGCTGTACCCGCTGACCTCCTACGTGACCGACCGCGATGGCCTGGGCAACGTGCTGGAGATCATCACGCTCGACAAGATCGCCCCGGCGATGCTGCCGGATTCGATCCGCGCGGCGGTGATGCAGAAGCTCGCCCAAGAACGCGACGAAAAGACCAAGAACGACGACGTGAACCTCTACACCTGGGTACGTCGCTCGGAAGATGGCAAGGAGTGGGAAGTGGTCCAGGAGGTCGAGGGCGTCGAAGTCCCCGAGACCGTGGGCACCTACCCCATCGACGCCTGCCCGTGGATTCCCCTGTGCGCCCCGCCGTCCCTCGTGGACGACTACGGCGAGGGCTTGGTCTACGACTACGTGGGCGCGTTCGAGTCGCTGGAGGCGCTGCGCAAGGCGATCCGTAAGGGTGCCGCCGCGCTGGCGAAGATCATCATGTTCCTCAAGCCGACCTCGACGATCCGCGAGCGCCAGCTCACCGAGGCCGAATCCGGCGCGGTGCTGCGTGGCGAGGCCAGCGACGTGACCACGCTCCAGCTCCAGAAAGCCTACGACCTGAACTTCGTGCGTCAGGAGGCCGAAGGGCTGGCGAACTCGCTGGAGCTGATCTTCGGCGTGAAGTCCGCCGTGCAGCGCCCCGGCGAGCGTGTGACCGCCTACGAAATCCGGGTGCTCACCCAGGAACTCGACGACGCCCTCAGCGGATTCATGGCGATGTCGGGCGAGCAGCTCTTGCTGCCGCTGATCCGCCGCCGCCTACACAAGCTCCAGAAGCAGGGTCGCCTGCCCGAGCTGCCGCAGGAACTCATCAAGCCGCGCATCACCGTTGGCATCGCTGCCCTCGGCCGCGGTCACGACCTGAACAAGCTGATCGAGTTCGGTCAGGCAGTGGATGCACTTGTCGGCGCAGAGGAGAAGGCACGCCGCCTCAACAGTGGCGAGGCGATCTCCCGACTGGCCGCCGCTTCCGACATTTCCACCAAGGGCCTGATCCGCTCCGACGACGAGCTTGCTGCCGAGCAGCAGGACGCCTCGGCGCAGGAGGCGATGGTCCGTGCCGCTCCGAATATCGCCTCAGCGATGACCCAAACCCTGTAACCCCGAGAAGGACGCAATGTCGAACGAAACCACCGAGAAGCCCGCCAAGCCGACCAAGGAAGCCCCGAAGGCTCCGAGCGTCGAGCGTAAGGGCAAGGCCGAGATCACCCGCAAGACGAACGGCCTGGTCATCGTCAACTACAAGCCCGAGGACAAGTAATGTCGCAGCCGGGCAAGTCCGAAGTGACCGTCAGCCTTGACGGCATCAACGGCCAGCCGACCCCAGGTCAGCAGCCGCCGCAGAACTCCCAGGACACCCAGCAGCCCGCACAGGGCGCGCAGGGTGGCACCGATGGCGAGCGCCTGTTCGGCGGCAAGTACAAGACCGTGGAGGAGCTGGAAGCCGCCTACGCACAACTGAGCACGCCAGCCGACGACAAGGGTGGCAAGGGCGGCCCCGCGACCATCGACGACGCCACCGCGGATGACGCGCGTGACGCCTTGGCGCGAGCTGGCCTGAACCTGGACGACTTCGCCACCGAGTTCAACTCGAACGGCTCGCTGTCCGAGGAGAGTTACAAGAAGCTCCAGGACGCGGGCTATCCGAAGGAGCTGGTGGACGTGTACGTCGATGGCCTGCGCGCTCGCGTGCAGACCTACGAGAACGCCGTCTACTCGCCCGCAGGTGGCAAGGCCGGTTACGACGGCCTGGTCCAGTGGGCCAAGACCAACCTGAGCGCCGAGCAGAAGCGGGCGTTCAACGAAGCGGTGCAGTCCGGCGACGCCGGCCGCGCAGCGCTGGCAGTCCAGGGCCTCGTCGCCCTCCGTGGCGGCAACGGCCGCCTTCTGAATGGCAAGACCGCATCGAACGCCGATGCTGGCCCCAAGCCGTTCCAGTCGCAGGCGCAGGTCGTCGAAGCGATGCGCGATGTGCGCTACCACCGTGATCCGGCTTACCGCGCGGAAGTCTCCGCCCGCCTGGCCGTGTCGCCGCTGTTCAAGTAATCCACTCAACCTCAAGCAAGGACTAAATGTCGGACGCAATCCCCTCCCGCCTGGGTCAAGCCCAGGCCAACGGCGACGCCTGGGCGCTGTTCAAGCAGAACTACACTGCTGAAACCATCACCAGCTTCGTCGAGAACTACAAGCTGGACGGCCGCGTGTCGGTGCGCAACATCGAGAGCGGCAAGTCCGCCTCGTTCCCGAACGTCGGCACCATCGGCTCCGAGTACCATGTGCCGGGCACCGAGATCAAGGGCCTGGTGGTCGAGCACAACGAGACCATCATCACCCTCGATCCGATGCTGATCTCGCACGCCTTCATCGCCAACATCGACGAAGCGATGAACCACTACGACGTGCGTTCCGAGTACACCCGTCAGCAGGGTGCGGAGCTGGCGCTCAAGCGCATGCAGAACGAGCTGCGCTGCGCGATCCTGGCCGCTCGTACCACCGAAGGCAAGGTCGAAGGCCAGCCGGGTGGTGCCATCATCAAGGCCGCCACGATGGCCTCCGATCCGACCGTGCTGGCCGATGCGTTCCGCAACGCCCGCATGCTGTTCGACGAGAAGCTGCTGCCGGACAACCCGCAGGAGTTCACTGGCGCACTGGCCCCGGCTCAGTGGTATCTGCTGACCGAGAACAAGGACTTGATCGACCGCGACATCAACGCGGAATCGAACGGCTCCTACGGACAGGCGGTCATTTCCTCGGTCGCCCGCATCCCGCTGGTGAAGATCAACGCGATGCCGCGTGTCGATGAGTCGTCCCTGGCCTCGATCCCGGCCAAGTACCGCGGCAACTTCGCGGACACCGTGGGCGTGATCTTCCACCGCTCGGCGGTCGGCACCCTCAAGCTGCTGGACCTGTCCCTGGAGGACGTGTACCAGGGCGAGAAGCAGGGCACCCTGATGCTGGCGAAGTACGCGCTGGGTCACGGCATCCTGGCTCCGCGCGGTGCCATCGAGCTGTCGAAGGCCCCGTAAGCAATACAGCGCCGTTGGGCAAATCCCGCGGCGCTTTCAATCTCTCTCCATCTACGGGGGACATCCACATGGGTGTCCCCCGTTTTTTTGCCCCGAATCCATGAACCTCGAACTCACTCCGACCACGGAACTCGAAGCCGTCAATGTGCTGCTCGGTGCTATCGGCGAAGCGCCGATCAGCGACCTCGAAGCGCTCGGCAACCTGTACGCCTCGCAGGCGCGCGACACCCTCCGCACGGTGAGCCGCGAGGTCCAGACCGCTGGCTGGTGGTTCAACACTAGCGAGTCGTTCACCTTCACGCTCAACGCGGAAGGCAAGGTGCTGCCGCCGCAGTCGATCCTCAAGCTCGTCCCCGCACGCGGAAGCGAGCCGCTGGTGATCCGAGGCACGCGCCTCATCAACCCGCTCACCCTCGCCGACACGTTCTCGTCGGCACCCACCGCCGACTTCGTGACCTGGTTCCTCGCCTACGAGGAGCTGCCCGAGTCCGCCCGCCGCTACATCGCCGTGCGCGCTGCGCGTCTGTTCCAGACGAGCGTGCTGGGTAGCGACCAGCTCTACGTGTTCACCGAGAAGCACGAGGAGGAGGCATACCTCATCTTCGCGCAGGAGCACGCCGACTTCACCTACGCCCGCGGCCACAACTTCCTCAGTGGCTCGACGGACGTGTCTGATATTTGGGACCGCTGATGCCGCTAATCACGGGGGACTATCCCTCGTTCCTGGGAGGCGAGTCGCAGCAGGACGATACCGTCCGCTCGCCGAACCAGCTCACCAAGGCGATCAACGCCTGGCTGCATGCCGCAATGGGCGCTGGCAAGCGCCCGCCCGCCGAGTTCGTTGCTGGCCTTGGCGTCACCCTCGATCACGACTGTGCCTTCCACTCCATCGTCCGCGATGAGAACGAGCGCTACATCGTCGCCGTGGGTCACCGCAGCATCCGCGTGTTCGACCACGAGACCGGCAAGGAATACACCGTCAACGCCACGGGCGACGCGCTCAACTACCTGGACACCCAGGGACAGCGTGCGTGGTCGTGCTTCGCGCTGGCGACGTTCTCCGACACCACCTTCATCGTCAACCGGCTGGTAGACGTGAAGCAGAGCGATGAGCTGTCGCCCGGTTCGCTGTACGGATCGGCGCAAACGATGTCCGACCTGCCGAAGCCCGGTGACAAAGGCTCGGCCGTTGTGCCGACCGGCGCGATCTACAACATCATCGGCTCGTCCGAATCGCAGTTCGACGACTACTACGTCCAGAAGCAGTCCTCCTCGGTCTACCTGGAGGTCGCCCGGCCGGGCATCAAGCACCGCTTCGATGCCAAGACGATGCCGCACATCCTCAAGCGCATCCCCGATCCGGTGCATGCGGACGGCTTTTGGTTCTCCTTCGGTGGACCGGAGTGGACCGCGCGCCTCGCAGGTGACGAGCAAAGCAACCCGTTCCCGTCCATCGACGGCCAGCGCATCCGCGAGGTGTTCAAGCACCGGGACCGCCTGGGCTTCCTGGCCGGGGAGAACGTGCTGATGTCCGAGGTCTCCGATCCGTTCAACCTCTGGCGCACTTCGGTGACCCAGGTGCTCGACGCCGACCCCATCGACGTGAGCGTCAGCGGGTCGAACGGCGTCACCACGCTCTATCACGCAGTCCCGTTCCAGTCGGCCCTGTTCCTTGCCGCTGCGGGCGGCCAGTTCCTACTGACCGCCGAGCCGTACCTGGCCGCCAAGAACGTCAAGAGCGATCCGGTCAACAGCTACAGCAGCTCGCCGTACATCCGGCCGAAGCTGATGGGCGAGTCGCTGTACTTCACCGAGGACAGCGGCGCATACGCAAGCGTGCGCGAATACTTCATCGACGACCTGTCGGTGACCGGTGACGCCGCCGACGTGACCGCGCATGTGCCCAAGCTGATGCCGGGCCGCATGCGAGCGATGGCGAGCGCAAGTGGTGCTGACTGCGTGTTCTTCGCTCCTGACGGGCCGACCGACGCGCAGCTCTACGTCTACTTCGTCCGCTGGATCGGCGACGAGAAGCAGCAGTCCGCATGGACGCGCTGGTCAATCTCCGGCGTCGGCCGCATCGTCCACATGCACGCCATCAACGACGTGCTGTACGCCGTCGCGGAAGCGCCGGGAGGCGGCTGCGAGCTGCTCAAGTTCCGTATGGTGCTCAACCAGCACGACGCGGATGCCACGGGCGACTACAACTTCCTGCTCGACCGCATGCTGGTGGTGCAGCCCACCTATCAGCAGTTCGGAAACGAGACCTGGATCGACCTGCCCTACATCGTGCCCGATGGCATGACGGTCACCGTCCTCAAGACGGACGACTGGCAAGACCCCGGCGCGTACCTGGATATCACCAAGGCGCGCTGGGACAACGCCCGCACCCGCCTCGCGCTCCCCGGTAACCACACCGAGGGCCGCGTGGTCGTCGGCATGGACTACGAGCACCGACTCACCCTGACCAAGCCCATCGTTCGCGGCGGGCAGAACCAGGCCGTGCTGGTGGGCCGCACGCAGGTGCGTGACATCGAGGTCGCCTACAAGGATGGTGCGTACTTCGAGCTGGAGGTCGAGCAGCACGGCAACGGCCGAGTCGAGACCTACGTGGCGTCGCATTCCGGTGCATACACCGCGCGCGTCCTCAACGACTCGGTGTTCCGCACCAGCGCCCCGACGTTCCACTCCGGCTCTCGCCGGTTCCCCGTGCTGGGCGACGCCAACAGCGTCCGCATGCACCTCGTCAACCGCCTGCCGTTCCAGTGCTGGTTCCAGTCAGCACAGTGGCGCGGCATGTTCGTCTCCCGCAGCCGAGTATGACCCTGACCTATCGAAGCCCCACCGCCAGCGACATCCTCCACGTCGCCGAGAACATGCGGCAGGAGGACATCCTGGAGGTGGCGGCTTCGCATGGTCACACCCCGCTCCAGGCGCTCGCATACGCAGTGACCGCGAGCGACCGCAGTTTCGCCGCAATGCACGACGGTTCCCCCGTGTGCATCTTCGGCTTCACCCAGCACGCCGAGGGTATCGCCTCGGTTTGGCTGCTGGGCACCGACGCCCTGGTGGCTCCCACGTTCCGCCGCACGTTCCTCCGAGAAGCTCGGCGGATCAGCGACGAGTGGGCGGCCACCTTCGGCACCATCTTCAACTTCGTCGATGTCCACGCCGTCACCACGCGGCGATGGCTCGGCTGGCTTGGCTTCCGCGAGAGCGGCGTCGAGTCCGCCTACGGCTTGGCCAAGACACCCTTCGTCCGAGTAACCAAGACCCCATGTGCAACCCCGTAGCAGTCCAGGTCGGTATCGCCGCAGTCAGCGCGATGGCGACCATGTACGGCCAGAATCAGAACAACAAGGCCATCGAGGAAGCCGCGGAGCGTCAGCAGGAGCAGATCAACGACCAGGCCGCCGAGCGCACCCAACAGCGCATGGAGGAGGCCCGCGCACTGCGATCCGCGATGCGCGCCTCCGCAGCAGAAGCGGCAGTGTCCGGCAACTCGGTCGAGCTGCTGGCGAACGACATCATGGCCCAGGCTGGCCGTGACGTGGCCCTCATCGAGAAGAACCGCAGGAACGGAGTCGTCGAAAGCGGCTCCGAAGCACGCGCACGTATCCGCACCGGCAATGCCGAGGCGCTGGGCGGCGTGATGCAGTCAGGCGCGAACGCCTACAGCAACATCCAAACCTACAAGCGCTATTCCATTCCCGGAGACGAGTAACCCGTGGCTCGCACGAAACCCCAAGAGATCATCCGCCGCGCGCAGGTGCCGCAGCGTCTCGCCGAGCGCCCCGTTCTGGCGGTGCAGGCTGACCAAGCGTCCTCCGCTGGTGCCGGTGCCCTCTCTCGCACCGCCGCTGCGGTGCTGACGCGCGTCTCGGCTTCCGTCAACTCGCAGATGATCTCCAACAGCCGCGAGCAGTACAGCGCCGCGGCGACCCAACGTATGCAGGAGGACGCTGAGGGTGTGCCCCGGCAGGCCGAGGACTTCGTTGCCCAGCAGTCGGAGTCATGGCGTCGCGGCTACCTCAAGGCAGACGGCATCATCCGCGTCCGCGACTGGCAGATCGAAGCGGCCAAAGAGATCGCCAAGGCCGAACCCGGCACCGACATCGAGCCGCTCATCAAGGAGCGGATGGCGGCGCTGACGCAGAACCCCGAGTTCCAAGACCCGCAGGTCCGCAAGGCCCTGATGCCGGTCGCCATGCGCGCCGCGCAGCAGGTCCGCCAGCAGTGGCAGGCCGACTCGATGCGGGAAATGCTGGTCCGGCAGAAGGAGTCGCTGACCGCGATCATCCGCGACGGCATCAAGGGCGGCACGTTCCTCACTTCCGAGGGCATGAACGGCCTGTACGCGATGCTGGACCAGGAGGAGTACGCCTACCTCAACAAGCGCGACGTGGACGAACTCTACGTCGAGGCCGCCAAGGAGGAGCTGGCTGCGGGCAACCGCGATCCTCAGTCGATCCTGGCGTTCCTGGAGCAGGACCGCGGCGACGGCCAGCCCGGCCTGATGAACACCGAGCACGGCGACGAGCTGCGCGCGGCGGCTGCCGCTGGTGCCCGCGTAATCGCACACCGCGAGGACGAGGCACGCAAGCAGGCGATGGCCGCGGCCGAGTGGACGCTCCAGGGCCTCGCGGATCGCGGCCAGCTCACGCATAAGACCATCGACACCTGGGCCAGCAAGTTCGGCCTGAGCGGCGGCGACCTCCAGTCCTTCAAGCGCTACTGGAACAACCAGCAGGAGCAGACGCTTCGCCGCTGGGAGCAGGAAGCGAAGGAGCGCGCCCGAGAGGAGCGCATCCGCAAGCTGGTAGCCGGGGGCAATCCCTACGAGATCAGCGACGCCGACCTCAAGAAGCAGGCAGGTAAGGAGTGGGAGGAAACCCCGCAGGCCGCACGCGGCCAGGTGCTCCAGAAGTGGGCACGGCAGGGCATCGTCATCCCCCAGCTCGAACGCATCCTCAAGCGCGCTGACCCGGCGTTCCAGGAGAACTTCCAGAACGCCGCGACGCTGTACGAACAGCTCCGCAAGGTCTCGCCCAAGTACGCCGATACGGTCGCTGGCGGCGAGGCTGCCGCAATGCTGGACCAGTATCTCTACGACACCCGGCGCAGCGGTCAGTCGCACCAGGAGGCCGCTCGCGTCCTGACGCAACCGAAGCGCGAAGTCGAGGAGGCCCGCTCGGTCATCAACGACACCTGGAAGTCTGGCATCAAGGACTACCTGGAGATCGACGGCAAGCCGCGCGACCCGCGTGAGCTGCACCGCATCCGCCAGGAAGCCGAGCGCATCGCCTCTCGTGGCGGCGTGTCCGGCGAAGCCGCCATCCGTGCGGCGGTCGGTCAGATCGACGCCCAGCGCACGACCGTCAACGGCCGCCGCGTGCCAAACATCGGCATGCCGCAGGGTGCCGAGCCAGCGGTAGACGAGCTGATCCAGACGGTCGCGCGCAAGCTCGGCCGCGACCCGGATGAGCTGTCGGCCCTGCCCAATCCCCGCAATCCGGGGCAGTGGCAGATCGTCGGCCCCGACAACTGGCTGATCCCTGACCCGGACACCGGCCGCGCCATCGGTTTCGACCCGCGTGCCATCGCGGCACAGCACCAGCGCTGGAAGGGAGACCTTGCGGAATCCCAGGCGCGTCGTCGAGTCGAGCAGCGCACCACCTGGGCGGACCAGTCCCGGAACATCCGCGACCTGCGCTCGCAGTCGGCGACCACGGAAATCCCCGTGACCATCGCCAAGCGCGACGCCAGCGCCGCCGAGGCTCCCGCCTTTGAGCTGCCCAAGTTCGACCTCACCAAGCCGCTGGTCCCCAACGCGGGCACCAAGCAAACCACCACCACCCCGGCAGTCCCCGAGGACTTCCTGGAGTACCTGACGAGGAAGTAAGACCGCATGTTTGAATCCCTACCCGGCGCAGACGAGAACATCGTCAAGCCGGCAACCCAGCAGCCCATCGTGCAAGCCGTGCGCGAGCGCAAGGAGCAGCGAGAGGCCGCGCAGCGCCGGAAGGATCAGACGACCGTATGGGACGGATGGGGCGCTGCCCAGGCAAAGGGCGGCATCGGCTTCATCGACCGCTTCATCACCGAGCTGGGCTACGAGCCGCAGCAGGGCTATCGCATTCCCGCAGACGCGCGCAAGCGCTGGGAGTCGATGGGCCTGCGCCCGGAGCAGTGGGAGCTGTTCGGTCGGGCCACGTCCGACGAGCACCTCTCCTATCTGGAATCCGTGGCCTTCATGAATCAGATGGCGGACGACGACCTGGCGCAGTTTGGCCTGGGCGGACAGATCGCCCTCGGCTTCACCGACCCGGTGGCAACCGGCCTCGATCTCGCCACGGGCGGCCTAGGGTACGCAGCCAAGGCCGGACGCCTCGCTAACGCGGTGCGCTCCGGTCTACAGGCGGCGGGCACCTCCGCACTGATGTCGGCCGCAACCTCCACCTACGACCCCGAGCAGACGCTCGCGGATGGCGTGCAGAGCGCCGCGCTGTCCTTCGCCTTCGCTGGTGCCCTGGGCGCTCGTCGAGGCGCGTTCTATGACGGCGAGGTAAACCCTGACGTGGTGAAGCGGCTGGCCGGTGACGACTCACTGTCCGCCGCCCGCGTGGCAGGCACCGCCGCCAACGATCCCACGCCAGGCGTCCTCCCGCTGCGCAACGAGAGCGCATTCGAGCAGGAGTTCACCGACAAGGCGCTGGTCAACGCGCACATCACGCCCCACTTCGCCACCGTCCGCCGCGACCTTGCTGCCCGCATGGGTAGCGCCAAGTCGCCGCTGGTGCGCGAGGCGGGCCGCCTGCTATTCCGCGATGGCGTCGGCTACACCGATCGCTCCGTCGCGGTCCAGGAGTCCACCAGCGAGTTCGCCAAGCGCCACCTGGCCGTCATGGAGACGGAATGGCGGAGCGGAGTGAACGCGGCGTGGGACGCCTACAAGCAACGGACGGGCACGCATTGGTGGAACTTCTCCGAGCGCGCCAAGTTCAACGAGGAGGTTGGCCGTGCCGTGCGCGGCGCGCCGGACGTGTCACCGGAAGCCGCCAAGGCTGCCGGAAGCGTCGCCAAGGCGATGCGGGATGCGCTCAAGCTGGCGCAGGACAGCAACCTCGACGGCTTCGCCAACGTGGCGCAGAACGGCAACTACCTGCCGCGCTACTGGAGCGGCAAGGGCTTCAAGCGCCTGTTCGGCGAAATGCAGCTCCACCAGGACGACGTGATCGACCAGCTCATCAAGCCCGCCATGCGACGCGCACGGGAGGCCGCCGCCGACGAAGGCGACGAGATCGACGACGAGCTGCTCGATGCGGTTGCACGCTCCTACCTCAAGCGCGCTCAGGCGAACTTCGAGGGCGACGGGATGGACCTGCTGGTCCGCCCGCTGGACAGCGATTCGGTCGAGGAGATCGGCAACATGCTGACCGAGGCGGGCGTCTCGCCCGTGCGGTCGCAAGAGCTGCTGTCCAAGCTGGAGCGCAAGACCTACGAGTCGGGCAAGCTCGACCGCGCGAAGAAGCGCATCGACCTCGACGAGACCTACTCCACCACCATCCGCAACGAGGCTGGCGAGGACGTGCAGGTCTCGATGGCCGACCTGTTCGACAACGACGTGGACTCGGTGATGACCCGCTACATGCGTGAGATCACCGGCTGGTCGGCGCTGTCGTCGAAAGCTGGCATCAAGAACCGAGCACAGCTGGACCGCTTCGTGTCGAAGCTCAAGAGCGACGCCCGCAAGTCCGGCGACGACGTGAAGGACATCGAGCGCCTCATCGACATCGGCCTCAAGTCCACCTTCGGCCGCAGCACCGAACTTGATCCCGCCAGCCGTGGCGCACGCTACGCGCGGTTCCTGCGCAACTGGAACTTCGCCCGCGTGATGAACCAGGTCGGCTTCTCGCTGTTCGCCGAGCTTGGCCCGACCATCGCGCATGCCGGTCTCCGCAACTTCTGGAAGTCCGTGGGTGCCGCCCGCGACTTCCTGGTGCGCGGCGCTGACGGCAAGCTGTCCTCGCAGGAGGCGCGCGTGATGGAGCGGCTGTTCGCACCCGGCACCGACTGGCTGCGCAACCCGCCGTTCCTGCGCCTGGACGAGGACGCGCTCGTGCCGCAGACGTTCAACGTCAAGCACGGCGAGAAGATCGACAACGCGATGAACATGGCGACGCACGTCACCTCGGTCGCATCCGGCATGGCCCCGATCAACACGATGCTCCAACGCATCGCCGGTCGCGCCACGCTGCTGCGGCTGCTGGACATGGCGAACGCCAAGAAGCTGTCGGACGCCGAAGTGGCCCGCCTGCGCACCTGGGGTCTCGACGAGAAGGCCCAGGCCGACGTGTTCGGCTACCTGAAAGGCAAGCGGCAGATCGAGCAGATCGACCCCGACAAGCTGCCGTTCCAGACGCGCGAGCGCATGGCGGCTTTCCTGTTCCGCGTGACGCGACACCAGGTTCTCGAAGGTGACGCCTCGGACAGCATCGAGCTGATGCACTCCACCACCGGCCGCATCGTCACGCAGTTCCGCAGCTTCATGGTCAACAGCTACACCCGCCACTTCCTGAACTCGGTCCACCACTACGACGACTGGCGCACCTACGCGATGGTCGTGCTGTCCACCTCGGCAGCAGGCATGGGCTGGGCGGCTCGCACGTACATCAACACTGCGGGCAACCCCGAACAGCGAAAGAAGCAGCTGACACAGGAGAACTTCTACAAGAACGCTGTCGCGCAATCGAGCTGGTCGAACGTGATCCCCGCCGTCACCGACGCAGTGTGGGCGGACGCCTTGGGCAACGACCCGGTGTTCGCCAACAACCGCTCGACCGGCCTGGAGAACGGCGTGATGGGCATCCCGTCCATCGACCTGTTCAACAAGGTCTACGGCAGCACGCGGATGATCGGCTCGGCCATCCGCGACGACGAGGAGATCACCGAGAAGCAGATGCGAGACTTCTGGAAGATTTGGTGGTTCAACAACATGACGGGCGTCCGCAACATCGCGGATCAAGCCCTACAGCAGTTCCCAGACCGCAAGGACGGGACTGATCGACCGTAACCAGGAGGCCCTTCGGGGCCTCCACCTTTTTGAGAACGCATGATCGAACTATCGCGCGGCCTTTCCTTCGTGCTCTACACCTACGAGGGAGGCCCTACGCGGTTCACCGTGCCGTTCCCGTACATCGCCCGCGAACACATCCGGGCGTTCGTCGGTGAACCGGACGCGGCCCGCGCTGTCTCCGTGTCGTGGGTGGACGCCAGCACCATCGAGATTCCGTCGCAGGATGGCGTGCTCGACGCACCCTACACTGTGACCATCCGGCGATTCACGCCGATTGACGCCCTCCTGGTCAACTACAAGGAAGGCGCAAACCTCCCGGCGCGCGACTTGTCCAAGTCGTTCCGCCAACTGCTGTACGCACACCAAGAACTCGCCGAGTTCGGTGGCGGTAGCGGCCTCCCCGGTGGCACCCCCGGCAACGGCGGTGGCTCCTCGGACCTCAACGCAATCATCGAGCAGCTCCTCCGCTCTCCCGCACTCCAGGACCTCCTGACGCGCATCGAGCTGATCGACATGAACGCCGAGGCGATCCTGGAGGAGATCATGCGCTCGCACGAGTTCTTCGACGTGCAGCGCGACTACGGCGACAAGATCAGCACGGCAACCCACGAGATCGGGCTGCTGACCGAGGGCAACCGCGTCATCGCCCAGCAGATCATCGACCTGTTCGCGCGTGTCGATACCAGCGAGCGGAGCAACCAGGCTCAGTTCCTGAAGGTCAACCGGGCCATCGCAGACGAGACCTCGGCGCGTGTCGAGGCGCTGACCGGGCTGCAAGCTCAGATCGTCCAGAACGGCGAGGTCGTGTCCGCAGCGCTCAACCAGCGGATCGACGAGGTGGAATCCACCACCGAGGAAGCCCGCGCGGCCACCGAGCAACGCCTCGGCGCACAGATCGACGACAGCGTGGCGCAAATGCGCGACGCCGTGATGGTCGAGGTGGACGCCACGAAGGCGCGCGTCTCCGACGTGGAGACCGCAGTGGTCCAGCACGGCGAGAACATCGCTGGCCTGGCGCAGACCACGGAAGCCCTGACGACCGCCGAGGGTGCCAACACGGCATTCCGGCAGCAGATGGCGGCCAGCTACGGGGCGAACGTCCCGCAGGGCATCGCCAACGAGATCGACGGCCAGATGGCCGCCGTGTCGGCTGCTTTCGAGCAGCGCATCGACACTGAGGCGTCCGCGCGCGAGGCCCTGGCAACCCAGGTGTCCACGCTCCGGACGACCACCGCGCCGACGATCTTCTCCGAGACGCAGCCCACGGCTCCCGCTGGCGGCTTCAAGGTCCCGACGTTCTGGATCAAGACCGGTCAGACCGGCGCGTACCTGACCCACGTTTGGGACGGCACGAGCTGGCGCAAGGCCGACATCGACGCCACGTCACCGACCGGTGCGCTGGTGCAGCAGCTCCAGTCCACCAAGATCACCGCAGAGCAGGCACAGTCCATCGCAAGCACCCAGGTGCAGGCGTTCAAGGACGGCGCATTCGCCACGCTCCAGCAGAACTTCTCCGTCGTCGCAGGCGAACACGCTGGCATGTACGGGCAGTGGCAGGCGAACTACTCGGTCAAGATCAACGCAGGCACTGTCAACGGCGTCCCTGTCGTAGCAGGTATTGCCCTGTCAGCGAATCCTGCGACGGGCAGCGACTTCATCGTCACGGCCGACCGTTTCGCCTTCGTCCACCCGCAGTACACTCAGGGCGGCAACCTGGCGAGCGTGAAGTACCCGTTCGTGATTGGCAGCGTGGGCGGCCAGTCCACCGTAGGCATCCAAGGCGCCCTCGTCGTGGATGGAACCATCACTGCGGACAAGCTCAGAGTGAACAGCCTGTCGGCACTCACCGCGAACGCTGGCACGATTAACGGCGGCACCTTCAAGACCCACTCGCTCGACGGAAACGGCAACGTCATTAACGCGGCTGAGTTCCGGGTCGAAATCTCCAACCTGGGCGACTGGCCCCTCTGGATCGGCTCCGGCGTGAAGACCGCCAACAATGCTGTCTTCTATGTGGATCGAGGCGGTGGTGCATTCTTCCGGGGCAAGGTCAACGCGCCCAATGTCGTCGGTCAGTTCCAGGCCGCCGCAGCAATCACTTGGTCTGGTGCAGTCAACCTCGGTGGCCCGCGCGAGGAAGTCGAGGTGATGCGCTTCTGGCTTCCTGCGCCGCTGCTTGCCGGGGAGCAGCACATCCCGGCAATCAACCTCAGTATCGTCCACGACCAAGCCTACTGCCCTGTGTACGTACTTCAGCAGCGTGTCGGCTCCGTCTGGCTCGACGTCACCCGCGCGGGCATGGACGGCATCTACTCGTCCGGATCGACCGCGATCCCTATGGGCCGCTACGGGCAGATCAGCGGCGCCGGTTATCAGACCGGCTCCGAGTCCGAGTTTCGCCTTCTGATTGTTCAAGACCTCGACAGCCTGCGTAAGAACGGAATCGTCCGCTCGGTTCGCGGCTACGTATTCGGCATTCGCTAACCAACATAGAGAATCCTCAAACGCATGAGCAACAATCCCGGTTACGTCTCCAACTCGGAACTGGCCTCTCGCCTGTCGAAAGTAGTTGACCGCTGGAATACCCGCGAGAATCAGATGATCTCGCTGCTGACGCAGGACGAAGGCACTGTCGTTGTCACGGACGGCCTCGGCGTCAACCACACGCTACCGTCGTTCCCGCAGCTCCAGAAGGACGTGACGGCAATGACCGACGAGCTGACCGGCTCGGTCGTGCAGGTACGCGACCTGCTGTCCGTGGCAACCGGCATGGCGAACGCAGCGGCCGAGTCTGCCAGTGAAGCCCTGGGCTTCTCCGACGCCGCCGAGGCGTCCGCCGTGCGGGCTGCGGAATCTGCTGCCAGCATCGAGGACGACGTTATCGCCTCGGCCGAAGCGGCGGCTACCGCTGTCGCAAAGGCTGGCGAAGCAAGCGCATCGGCGTCTGCGGCGGCAACCAAGGCAGCCGAGGCCGGTGCTTCGGCCGTTGATGCCGCAGCATCCTCGCAGGCAGCGTCGGCCTCTGCTGCCTCGGCCAGTGACTCGATGTCGCAGGCTCGGGCGGCGGCGAACGCTGCTGACGCTTCGCGCGCCGCTTCGGCGGCCGTGCTGGTGGAAATGACGGACCTGGCAGACCTGGTGGAGGCAGACGCGCAGTCGGCCGCCGCCTCCAAGACCGCCGCAGCTGGCAGCGCAACCGCTGCTGCCGCCTCGGTGACCAGCGCAACCTCCCAGGCCAACCGGGCGGAAGCCCAGGCGTCCATCGCCACCACCAAGGCCAGCGAAGCGGCTGGTTCGGCGGTAACCGCGGCCGGCCATGCCTCCGCAGCGTCCGGCTCGGCGTCGGCCGCCTCCACCTCAGCGCAGACCGCATCGTCGGCCAAGACCGCTGCCGAGGCTGCCCGCGACAAGGCGAACCTGTACGCGAACGCTCCCCAGGGCACCGAGGTTTCGCCGGGCGAGTTCTCGGCGAAGCATTGGGCCGCCCAGGCTCAGGCTGCGGCTACCGGCTCCCTGATCTACATGGGGTCGTGGGACGCGAGCACCGGGGCATTCCCGGCGAACCCCGTGAAGGGTCACTTCTACAAGGTCGTCGGCGAAGGCACCGTGGGGGACATCCACTGGCGAGTCGGCGACCAGGCGCTCTACGGCGCTACCTGGGAGAAGATCGACAACACCGATCAGGTAACCAGCGTCGCCGGGAAGCAGGGCGACGTGACCCTCGTGGCTGGCGACATCGGCGGGCTGGGCGCGCTGGCGACCCGCAACGACGTGGACTTCAACACCCACGTCACCGGCAAGCCGACGACCTACCCGCCGAGCACCCACACGCACACCAAGGCGCAGGTCGGCCTCGACAAGGTGGACAACACCGCCGACCTCAACAAGCCGATCAGCACCGCGACGCAGGCGGCGCTCGACGGCAAGGCGGCGGCGTCGCACACGCACTCCATCGCCAACGTGACCGGCCTCCAGGCTGCGCTCGACGGTAAGGCCGCGGCGTCGCACTCGCACACCATCGCCAACGTCACGGGCCTGCAAGCGGCGCTGGACGCGAAGGCGAACCTGTCCGGGGCGAACTTCACTGGACCTGTCGGCGTTGGTTCTGCGGGGGACGGCAACGACCTACTCACGTTCAACAGCGAACGCTCGTGGTCGTTTAAGCAGGTGGGCACGGCCGCTGAGACCGTTCTCCAGCTGTATGACAACACTGGTGCCAAGAGGTTCCAGATCGCAGCGGCGCAGACCAACAACGTGATCGAGATCGATCCGGCCAAGGCCGCGATCAAGATCAACGGCAACGCTGTTTGGCACTCGGGCACCTTCAACCCCGCCAGCAAGGCAGACGTGAGCCACACGCACACCATTGCCAACGTCACGGGCCTCCAAGCTGCGCTCGACGGCAAGGCGAGCCTGGGCGGCGCAACCTTCACCGGACAGGTCACTCTGACCTACTCCGCGCCTCTGCGGTTGACCGGCATGGGTGCAGCGGGAACCGTGTACATCCACGGAACGAACGGCGCTGGCGATGACGTCTGCTCGATCACCCGCGTGAACACGAACAGCTGGTACAACCTGTACTGGAACGGCGCTGCGAATATCGCGGGCCGCCTGACGGCTGGCGATCAGATTTACCTCAACGCGGGCTGGTTCCGCTCGCAGCAATCCGGCACCGGCTGGTACTCGGAGCCGCATGGCGGCGGCTGGTTCATGCAAGACAATTCGTACATCCGCAGCTACGGCAGCAAGCGCGTGTTGATCTCGTCGGGCGGCGGTGCGGACGGCGACCTCCGCCTGGAAAGCGCCTCCCCGACCATTACCTTCTACGACACCGATCTCGGAACGACTCACTGGCTCCACTGTAACGACAACAACCTAGGCTTCCTCGCGTCTAACAGTTTCGCCTGGGCCTGCTTCCGCAACAATAACAACGACTGGCAGTGTCAGAGCAACAGCATTTCCTACGCTTCGGACGCCCGTCTCAAGGAGAACATCGCGCCCATCGCGCGAACTGCGGTGGACGACTTCTTCTCGAAGTTCCGAGTGCGGGAGTTCGATTGGAACGACGAACGGATCAAGGAGCTGAACCCCGGCTTCACCTACTCGGCCAAGCACGAGTACGGCGCAATCGCGCAGGAAGTCGAGGAGGTTCTGCCGTATATGGTCTACGAGTCCGAGCATAACGGGATCAAGACGATCCTGTGGGACAAGGCCGTGCCGTTCCTGATTGCCGAGGTGCAGGCGCTCCGTAAGGAAGTCGCAGAGCTGCGGGGAGGTGCCTGATGGCCCTCCCTGGCTCCGGTGCGATCTCCTGGGAAATGATCCGTGCCGAGTTCGGCGGCGGGTATCCGATCTACGCGCACCAGTATTACCGGGCCGCTGGATTGGTGCCCGACGTTCCTGCCAACTACGGCGTACCCACGAGCGGCCCGCTCTACGCCTCGCAGTTCTACAACGCGGTCAAGGCGACGCCGTTCCAAGCGTCGTTGTCGCCGAGCTGGCTGATGGGGAGCTGGCCGCAGAACACCAGCGGCACGATCAGCAGATCGTTCACCGTTAGCTGTTCGGGCGGCACCGGCAACTACTCGGTGATCTCTCGCACGGTGGACGGTGGCGCTTCGATCTCCGGCAGCGGCCTCGGCGGAACCGTGACCGCATCTGGCCGCAACACTAGCCGCATGGGCACTTTCACCGTAGTCGTCACCGATGGCGTAACGCAGATCACTTTGAGCGGCAGCTACGAGTACAGCTTCGGCGTTCCGATCTAACGCCCTTACCACCTACAAGAGACCTAATGCACGATGAAGTGAAGCTGGTCGGCGCTCTCGCGGGCGTCGGCCTCATCGTGGGCATCGCAAAGATGCTCACGTCGAACGACCCGATCACCTGGAAGCAGGCGCTCGGCCGCGCAATCCTCTCCGGCGCTACCGGCCTTGCCGCTGGTGCCATCGTCATTTTCATCCCCGGCGTCTCCTTCGTCGCCCAGGTCGCGCTCGCGTGCATCCTGGCGTCGCTCGGCACGTCCGCGCTGGAGACCGTACTGAACCGCGTCGTCAACAAGTGACCGCCCCCAAGGATGCCCTGGAGCGACTGCACGCCGCAGTCGCGGACAAGCTCGCTGACACCATCGACTCGATGGAGTCGGACGCGAAGGGCCTGGCCTCGATCCTCAACGTGGCCCGGCAGTTTCTCAAGGACAACGGCATCGACGTTGCGGCCACGCCGCCCGGCTCACCGCTGGGCAAGCTGGCCGACAAGGTGTCCGAGTTCCCGTTCGATCCCGCTGAGGATGGGCGGCTGAACTGATGGAGGGCATGACGAGCCTCCACGTTCGCCACCCTTTCGAGGACTTCCGCAACTTCGCCTGGTACGTCTGGAAGGAGCTGGGGCTACCAAGCCCCACTCCGATCCAGTACGACATCTGCGAGTTCCTGAAAACCGGCCCGCGCCGTCGCGTCATCATGGCGTACCGCGGCGTCGGCAAGTCCTGGGTGACGGCCGCCTACGTCTGCTGGCTCCTGTGGAAAGACCCCCAGCACAAGATCATGGTGGTATCGGCATCGAAGGAACGCGCCGATGCGTTCTCGGTGTTCGTCAAGCGCCTGATCGAAACCCTGCCCGAACTGCAACACCTCCGTCCGCGCCCCGACCAGCGCAACTCGAACCTTGCGTTCGACGTTGGTCCCGCGCAGCCGGATCAGTCGCCCTCGGTGAAGTCGGTCGGTATCAACGGCCAGCTCACCGGCTCCCGCGCTGACACCATCATCGCGGACGACATCGAAGTCCCAAAGAACTCCATGACCGTCGTGCAGCGCGAGAAGCTGGCCGAGCTGGTCAAGGAGTTCGACGCGGTGCTCAAGCCGGGCGGCGAGATCATCTACCTCGGCACTCCGCAGACCGAGGAGTCGCTCTACAACAAGCTCCCCGAGCGCGGCTACGTCATCCGCATCTGGCCCGCGCGCTACCCGAAGGACACCAAGCACCGCCAGGTGTACGGCGACCGGCTCGCCCCGATGATCGCCGATGCGTTCGATGCGAACCCCAAGCTCGCCTGGAAGAACTGCGAGTCCGTCCGGTTCTCCGACGAGGACTTGATGGAGCGCGAGGCGTCCTATGGACGCTCCGGCTTCATGCTCCAGTTCATGCTCGATGCGTCGCTGTCCGACGCCGAGAAGTACCCGCTCAAGCTGTCCGACCTGATCGTGATGGACGTGGACCGAGAGGTCGCTCCGATCCGCGTGGTCTACAGCAGCGGCCCGGAGTACATCGTCAGTGACATCGCGTCCGTGGGCTTCACGGGCGACCGCCTGTACCGGCCCATGTACCTCGCCTCGGAAATGGAGGAGTTCACCGGCAAGGTGCTCGCCATCGACCCCTCGGGCCGAGGCGGCGACGAAACCGGCTACGCGGTCGTCGGCATGCTTCGCGGCATGCTCTACGCGCGCCGTGCTGGTGCGACCAAGGGCGGCTACGACGACGACACGCTAGAGACCCTGGCGCACATCGCGCGCGCCGAGAAGGTCTCCGCAGTCCTCATTGAGGCCAACTTCGGTGACGGCATGTTCGCCAAGATGCTCTCCGGCGTCCTGGCGCGCGTGTACCCGTGCTCCATCGAGGAGGTGAAGCACTACGGCACCTCGAAGGAGAACCGAATCATCGACGTGCTGGAGCCGGTGCTGAACCAGCATCGCCTGGTGGTCGATGCCTCGATCATCCGCGCCGATCAGAAGTCCGAACAGAAGTACCAGCTGTTCTACCAGCTGACGCGCATCACGCGCGACCGCGGCGCACTGCGCCACGACGACCGCCTCGAAGCGCTGGCGATGGCCGTGAAGTATTGGGCCGACCAGCTCTCCCGAGACGTGTCCAAGGAGGAGCAGCGCTACCTGGAGGAGCTGCTCGACCGCGAGTACGCCTCCTTCATCCAGTCCGTAACCGGCCGCATGCCGTCACCCGACAACTACCTCGACATCCTGTAGGAGACCCAATGTCCAACACGCTCGCTGCGTGGCTGATGGCGCTCGCCGCCGCTGCCCTGCTGTACCTGTTCCTGCGCCGCAAGAACGACGACGACAACGACGGCCCGAGCGCGCCCGCGCCGGTAACGCCGTGCGACTGCAACCACGCTCCCTGCTGCCACACCCAGGGCGGCCAGTCGAACCCCTACGCCCCGGTGTGAGCCAGGCTGTCCAGCTCGCGCGCCCTCTGACGATGAAGTCGGAGGGTCTGCGCCTGGTGGCCTACCTGTGCCCCGCAGACAAGTGGACCATCGGCTACGGCCACACCGGCAGTGACGTGAAGCCCGGCCTCCGCATCACCGAGGAACGCGCTGTGGAGCTGCTGGAGGCTGACCTCTGCAAGGCCGCTACGGTCGTCCGTCGATACGTGCGCGTGCCCCTCAGCGCGCCGCAGGAGGCCGCTCTGATCGACTTCGTGTTCAACCTTGGCGAGGGCAACTTCGCCAGCTCCACTCTGCTCCGCGTGCTCAACGCGGGCGACTACGCGGCGGTGCCCGCACAGCTCCGCCGATGGACCAAGGGTCGCGTCAAGGGCGCCCTCAAGGACCTGCAAGGACTCATCGACCGCCGCGAGGCGGAGGTCATTCTTTGGCGCTCGGTGGCTCCCTAGTACACCCTGACTGAAGGTTCAAGCGCCCGTCAAGAACACGGGACGGCGCGGCACGAAGTTGAGGTAAACTTAGCCTTTTGCGGCTAAGAAGATGGACGATAGACTTTGCCCCTTATGCAGCAAATTCGTGACTACGACCCCGCAGGGAAGCGGGGTCATGGTTAACTGCGAATCTTGCTCCTCTTATTACTTGCACTTTCTTGCTGACGAGCAGCTGAAGCTCGCAAATCCTGCTTATCGCGCCCTTGTTCGAGGTCGCACCAGGCGCCATTGGAACGAAACCCAGCGTCCTCTTTTCGTAACACCCGAGCTTTTAGATGCAGTGACAGGCCCGGAACTGACGACAGTCCTGCAGAAGCAGAATGCGCTTCTGATGGATCTAGCGGCGCACTCCAGGCATCCTGGAGACCCAGTCGCGTATGCAGCTGCTGACTTTGTGATTTGCGATGCATCGAATGCTTCTGAGCTACAGTTCCATCTTGCCTGCTTAAAACAGCGCGGCCTCCTCAACGACACTGGCGCAAACGTGATCTCAGCCCAAGGGTGGGAGCATCTGGAGCAGTCTCGAAACCCCAAAAGCGGTAATCGCTCCGATTTTTTTGTCGCAATGGCGTTCCGCCCCCATTTAGTTACCGCATGGGAAGAGGGAATAAAGCCGGGGGCCGCCGCAGCAGGGTATGTCGCGAAAAGAGTTGATAGCGACCATTACATTGACAAAATCGATGACCGGATCATGGCGGGCATACGCTCCAGTTTTGGCGTAATCGTCGACGTAACGACACAGAACGCAGGTGCGTACTTTGAGGCCGGATTCGCCCTCGGCCTTGGCAGGCCCGTAGTCTGGACAGTGCACAGCGATGATATTGCCAAAGTCCATCTAGACACCAGGCAGTTCAACCATATCGTCTGGACCGATGCCAACGACCTCAAGACACAACTTCAGACCAGATTGATTGCGGTCTTCGGGTATGGGCCGACTGCGCTGGAGTAGAGTCAGTAATCGGGGGTTGTCGGTGTGCGCACTCACAGTCAGTGCGTCGGCGCCCCCTCTTGACAGGTGTGCTACCCTATATATCTATAGTTCTTCTATAGGTTCTACTAGTAGAACTATTGATAGTTATTCATCAACAAGGATAGCTATAGATAGTCCTATGTCCTCATGGTGTGTCCTAAGTCCAGCTGAGTCCTTCTCGGCGGATCAACACCCATGCAGCGCTTCCTTCTGATCCTGATGCTCGCCGGCATCACCCCTATCAACCCCCTCATAGCGATCTATGCGCACGGCCACGGGATGACCTGGGCTGTTCTGCTGTGCATCCTGTGGGGCTTCTCTGGTCTCGCCATGATCGCCTGGCATGCAACCAGGGGCCGCAGCGGCCAAGCGGCTGTGTCCGACACGAGGAACTGAGGGGGAGCAAATGTTTGCCGCAAATTTCCGAGGAGGCATATGACGATTCGGAACGCGCGCATCACCCCCCGTAGGCCCCCAGGCCCTCTAGCGCCGCCCCCATAGCCCGCACGCGTCACCTACGCTGTCACCTCCCTCGCTAACCCTTTGATTCCAAAGGCAAGCATCTGGATTAGGTATCCAGTGCCTAGGCAATCCCACGCGATACCTGGGCAACCTGCGGACATCCGCGCTCAAACGTTCGCGCCTCTGTCTGTCCCTATCTGTCTTTTTGCCCGACCGCCACGCGCCCACCTCGGCACCACCTCGGCACACCTGCCGACCACCTCGGCGCACCCTGCCCCAGCCTATGCCCACCTGCCGCCCACTGCGGCCAGCCAATGCGCCACCACGGCCCACGCAAGGCCCGCCACGGGCATCCCTACCGCCCCGCCTATAGAAGCTCCCCACGCGCGCGCTAGGCGCTCCCTGCGACCATCAAAAATCGTTGCCATCGGGGTATTGACAGCCATGCGGGGATTGATCTAATCTATACCCGTCGCCAGCAACACGGCGGCAGCGGAAAAGGCGGCGACAGACGTGCGACCGATGGATCGACAGCACCTAGAGCTTATCCCGCCAGCACTGAGGACTAGCCCCAAAGGCCCCTAAGCGCACCGCAGGTAACGCCCGGCTCAACCATCCCACTGCCGGGAGTGATTGACAAACCGGGAGCAAACGGGCATAATGCCCACCATCGAACAACGGCCGCAGGGTGTGGTCGGGACAGTAGGAAAGGGGCAGGCAGGAGCGCCGCCCACGGCAGAACGCGGGGAGCTGGGAACACTAGCCGCGCCGGGAAGTGTAAGGGCCGATGAAGGCCGCCACGGATACCGGGTCACCGCCAGAAAGAGCGGGGCCATCTGTACGGGATTCCTAGGCGAGCTGGAGGCGCTCCCGGAAGCTGGCGACGGTCAGATTCCATGCCTTACAAGCATGAGTCTGACCGCCAAAGCGTCCCTACCGTTGTGATGGGGCGTTTTGGTGGTCCGATTCACTGGAGAGCAACCAATGACGATGATCCCGTTCGATATGACCGCCCGCGACTACTACGTGGCCGGTTGCATCCGCCGCGGCATCCGCGAGCACCGCGCCCGACTCAACGAGCGGGAGCGCCAGGCGAACAAGAACCGCACCCAAGTTGCGCCTTGTCCATCCCCCGTTGTCATCTGATCCCCTTACGTCAACACGGTTTTCCACACCCCGCCGACGTGTGACGGCGGGTCTTTTTTGGAGCTACCATGAGCACCAATGGACCACTGGAGGACTTGCAAGTGCGCAAGCTCACCGCTGAGATTCGCAAGATCAACCGCGAGAGCGACAAGCTGATGATGGAGACCCGGTGGTATCCACTGGTGGTCGCCACGGCCTTTGTGGCTGGCATCGTCACGCTGACCAAGTTGTTCCTCTAACAGCGCCCTACCCCAATCCCTCGAAGCCGCCGCAAGGCGGCTTTTTTGTTGCCCGGAGAAAGCTATGAACAAAATTCCTTCCGCCCTGATCGCCGCCGCTCTGCATGTGGCCCCCAAGAATGACGTTCGCTTTTACTTGAATGGCGTGCTGATTGAGTCGCACGCCGATGGTGCGATCATCGTTGCTACAGACGGCCACCGCATGCTTGTGGTGCGTACCAGCCTGCCGTGGGACATTGGCAAGATCATCGTGCCGCGCAATGCGTGCGAGCTGGTCGCCAAGATGAAGGGCGATGTCTATTTCAGCGCCGTGGGCGATGCCAGCCGGTTCAAGGCGGAGCGCGGAGGCCAGGCCATTGAGTTTGCTGCAGTTGATGGAACCTACCCGGACTGGCGTGCTGTGGTGTCCAAGCCGAACGAACTCAAGCTGTCCGGATTTGCGCCTGCCGTCCTCGAAGGCGTAGTGAAGGCGGCCGGTGTAATTCGCAAGGCATTCGGCGGCAAGGCCACTTCACTGATTCCGGTGACTGGCGGCGACGTGGCGGCCATGTTCGGTATTGGCGGCATCACCGATCCGAGCATCAGGTGCGCGTCTTTGATCGTCATGCCAATGCGCGACTCGTCATACCCGGAAGCCCTGTGTAGCGACGCGCTCCGCGCTTAACCCGAACCCATCAGCCGCCGCAAGGCGGCTTTTTTGTTGCCCGGAGAAACTCCCGTGGATTCTGAATTCTCAATCGTGCGCCTCCGTGGGCGTGGTAGGTGGTATGTGGTCTTCGGCCGCGGCTGTCACTGGACGCGACCGCATCGGACGCGGCGGGAGCTGCTGGGCGCGCTGGAGAAGGTCCGCAAGGAGCCGCGGTGGCTGGAGGTGGCCGCATGAGCAACTACAACGAGCTGGCTGTACCTGCCGGTGACAAGCTGGTCACCCTGGGCGACCGATCGGTCTCCTATGGTCCCCGTCAAGACTTCAATGGAAGCGTCGAGCCTTGCGCACCGATGGCCGCGCAGTTTTGGGGTGTCTACCGCTGGGCCGGTAAGGACCGCTGGTGGTGGATTGCCGACGTGGCCGACGAGGCCACCGCCCGCGCAGTGGCCGCGGCCTACCTACTGAACGTCAAGCCCGATTGGGCGCACTGACCGACAACCACCGCTGATCCCGAGGCCCGCCTAGTGCGGGCCTTCGCATTTCTGGAGCATCACCATGCAAATCTACGTGGCCTGCCTTGCCTCATATAACGCGGGCGTCCTGCACGGCGAGTGGATCGACCTGGAGGGACGCGACGCCGACGACGTGGGCGGAGAGATTGCGCGAATCCTGCGCGAGTCACCCCACCCGAACGTGACAGTGGCGTGCCCGGACTGCGCGGGCGTCACGTTCCCGGTCACGCGGACCACCTGCACCAAGTGCGGAGCGACAGCCGATTACGAGGCGGGGTCACCGCCCGATTACACGCGCTGCCACTCATGCGCTGCGGTCAGCTTCGGCTGTCGGACCAAAGAGTTGATTTGCAAGTGCGTCACCTGCAACGGCACCGGCAAGGTGCCCAGCGCCGAGGAGTGGGCCGTCCACGACTACGACGACGTGTTCGGCGATACCTGGGGCGAGCATCCCAACCTCGACAAGCTGTGCGCGTTGCAGGAGCGACTGGACGAGCTACACGACGACACCGAACGCGCCGCCTACACGGCCTTCTGCGACCACGAGGGCCGCGACGACGTGACCGTGGAGCAGTTCCGCGAAGCCTACGTGGGCCAATTCGATACCTGGGCGGACTTCGCCGAGAACTACGTGGACGAGACGGGGCTGCTTCACGACGTGCCTGACACCCTCTCCCGCTACTTCGACTACGAGCGCTACGGCCGCGACATGCGGCTCAATGGCGATGCGTTCGCGGTGAGCGGCTTTTACTTCTGGAGCCACTGACACTCTTGATGCTGTCAGAAGCCCCAAGGTCTGTCGGGCTTGTCACAACGGTAAAAGTTGGTCTCGCCGTTGAGTAGACCAGGGTTCTCCCGAATGATCTTCCACGCGTAATCGCTAATGTTGTAAGCGAAGCCTTCTGTCAGCGTGCCAGTGCGCGAAGCGAGGTGGATTACACCGACCGCGGCCAGGCCGGCTACAACTCCGTCTTGATGGCGAAGGAAGTTGGACCGGGTGTTTTTGGCAAAGTAGTACCTGAGAATCTGCTTTTCCGGCTCTGTGAGCCTCCGGAGACGCTCCGCGAGCGCGGCGCGTTCCTGTTTGGTTTCCCAAGCGAGGGTCGCCAACCGCCATAACCATGTGAACACCGATATGGCGGTGAGTACAGCACACACAGCAAACACCAGTCCGATCCAGCCCTTGTAAGCCGCGACCCACTCGGACACGCCAAGTCGCTCGTGGACTGAGGCAGGCAGGAATAACGCCCCTCCCGCTAGCACCATCCCCGCGACAAGATATCGCGGGCCGAGTTTTATTACGTCCGCGATGCTCTTGATCCACTCCATCAATCGCCCCCTGTGACACTTCGATCAATCATATCTCTATACGCTTTGCCCAAGAACACTACGCCAACGTACAGGTCGAGCGCCGAACTGGCTGGCACAACTATCGAGTCTGAAGGTCAAACGGCGGTTCATTCGCACTAGTCAGTGTGTTGGCTGTCCGCCAGATTCGCGCCATCTGGCAGGGCCAGGGGCACAGTAAATGCCACTCGGCTCACACTCGTAGAGCTATCCGAGGTCTCATTTCGTTTCCCGAGCGCTATTGCAGCGACTACTACGCCGATCCCCTCCTTGCTCGCGCTGTTCTCTTGCGCGGTTATAGCAACGTCGAAGGACACATCCTGCGTTGGCCCTCTTGTGTACCTCGTCCCGAACCCTGGCGCGTGCTCGCGGGTGTAGGGATTCACGTTACCCCCCAACTGTCCCACTTGCTTCTGCGCGGCGTGCACGCCCTCCACGATCTGCACCAGCGTCCCCGCAATGAAGTCTTTCAGTTCCATCTTCTCGCTCCGGATGAGGTCACCTGATCTTAGCTGTCCGGGGTGCCTTCAACCCACAAGGAATCCATCATGGAAATCATCATCGTCAACCTGGCCTTCCGCGCACACCAGATCGGCCCGTTCTTCGTCATCAGTGGGGAAGTCGAAGTCTTGGCCGCGCACGCCCGCGAGCTGCCCGACAAGGGCGCGGAATCATGAACAATTCACTGTCGGATGTGGGATCAATCTCAGTGCTGGTACGTGATTTCTACGGCCAACCGCTGGTCATCGGCCGCACCACGCTAGACGGTGGGTGGTCGCTGTCCGCCACCCACGCCACCTAACGACAGGAGCAGTCTCAGCCTATGAGAGACTGGAGAAAGAGAATGACATCCGCCGCGGTGCGAGCCGGGCAAGCGATGTTCTATGTCGCGGTGATTGGGGCACTCGTGACGATTGGGGTAATGCTTGTCCTGCCCGCTTTAAGTAGTTGATTAATGGAATATTTTGTGGAGCGCAGCCGGAGACTTGGCGGCGTCATAGCGGAGCCGTTGCCGGGGGACAGGACAGCCCTCGAGGGCGGAAGAAGTGCCTGGACCTGTACGTGAACGCATTCGGATATGAAATCGACCTCGACCTGTGCCCGGCCCCTTGGCAGAGGGGTTTCTGGATCGACAAAATCGGCAAAAACGCCATCAACATCGGCCTCGGGGTTGTAATCCTTACGCTGCGTTGTCAAGATAGAACTTGATGGCTCCCTAGTGGGAACCATCCCCCTTTGGAAATTGAGAAGCCATGAATCTCTCGCAGAAAGAACTGACGGTCATCCTGACCACCGCATTGTCAGCATTTCGAGAGGAGATCGACGAGGACATTACGGCCACCCGTATCCTGACCCTGCTCGCCGTCGTGGATGAGCCAGGGATTCAACAGGTGGACCTGGAGCGAGTGCTCGGCGGACTCTCTCCATCGGCTGTGAGCCGGAACGTGCTCGACCTGTCGCAGATCAAGCGGAACCGTGAGCCTGGCCCTGACTTCTTGGAGCAGCGCCCTGACCCCGCTTATCGCAAGCGCAACCTCATCTTCCCAACGACCAAGGCACTTCATTGGCTGACCACTCTCGCGGAGAGGGTGAGCAGGAAGATGGCGGCCAAGTTCGCCGCGTAAGACCAACAGCAGCCGTATTGCCCGAGGCCCGCCTAGTGCGGGCCTTTTCTTTTTCTGGAGATACACATGGCCCTTCGCCTCAAAGGGACCGCGCCCAAGCCGGGTGCGCCCGATAAGCGCTACTACATGCTCGACGTGCAGGAGGGATACCGGCGCGTGCGCCTGTCCACCGGCACCCGCGACCGCGTGGCAGCCGAGCGCAAGGAGCAGGCGGTCCTCGACGCCCTGCGCGACGACCCCGAGATTGCAGAGGACGCGCTGCGGGAGCTGATTAGGGGCAAGTCCCGGTCGGTGCAGATGGCCGTGGCAAAGGCCAAGGTCCGCCAGCGCACCCTCAAGGACGCGATGGACGAAGCGCTGGACGACCGCAACTTTTGGGGCAAGCTCCGATCCATCGACACCGTGCGTACCAACTGCAAGGTGGTCCAGAGCTACCTGGGCGAGGAAACGCCCATCAACGACATCACGCAGGCCGGGGTCAACGACATGGCCCAGCGCATGCTCGCCGACAAGGCGGCTCCCGCCACGGTGAACCGCAAGATGCAGTGCCTCCTCGCCCTGTTGAAACGCGAGAGGAAGGCCGGCCGATTCTTGGGAGAGCTGCCCGAGTACAGCTTGGCAGACGAGCGGGACAACGCACGCACGTTCGTCCTGAACGTCGAGGACGAGGAAATGATCCTGGCGCGGCTGCTGGAGTGGGACACGCTGCCGAACGGCCCTGCCGGAGGGCACCCACGGGTGCGCGACGGGGCGGACTACCGCGACCTGTTCGTGTGCCTCGCTGACCTGGGCTGCCGCATGAGTCAGGCCATCGGCATCCGGTGGTCCGAAGTAGTCGAGCAGGGCGGAAGGCTCCACGTCCGCTTCTGGCGGCACGCTACGCTCAAGAAGGGGCGTCCCCGCACCCTACCCTGCACCGCCCGCGTCGCCGAGGTTCTACAGCGGCGCAAGGACGCCCTGGCGGCCACCTCGGACGGCCCCTTCACCATGCTCAATCGCACGCGCGCCGACCGGCTGTGGCAATGGGCCATCAAGGGGACACATCTCGCTTCCGAGAGGGAGTGCGTGCCGCATGCGCTCCGCCATACCTGCGCCACCCGGCTGCTGCTGGCGACCGGCAACATCAAGCTCGTGCAGGAGTGGCTCGGCCACCGCGACATCCAGACCACCTCAGCGGTCTACGCGAAGGTACTGGCCGAGCAATCGCTCCAGGGCATGTCTGCGCTGGAGCAGTTCCGCCTCCCCGCCGCCTCGAACGGAACAGGTGACGTTCCGAGACAGGGATCAATTGCCAAAGCGGGAATCCAATAGCACAACTGGCCGTCGCCAGCTTATTTTTCAATCACTTAGACAATCTGTGCTCGGCCGGATGGTGCGAAAGGCGGGACTCGAACCCGCACGAGGTCACCCTCACTGGAACCTAAATCCAGGGCGTCTACCAATTCCGCCACTTTCGCGTGGCCGGCTCAGGCGTTCATTGTCGCAGGCGATGGCAGGAATCGGAAGGCCTGCACAAAACTGAACATGGCGATCGCGCGGCGCGCGCGTTGGACCACCCCGGGGAGCGCAAGCTGATCCGGGGTGGCAGGGTTCACTGCTGCGGCCTGGCCTTGGCTGGCGCCGTATCGGACCCCGACTCGGCCGCAGGATCCACCTTGCGGATCTCCACGCCCCCGTCTTCGGTGCGCCGCAGTGCCGCCGACTCCGGCGTGGCCTTGCGCACGTCCACCGAACCATCCGCATTGCGCTGCACGTCCACCGCGTCGGGCAGGGCCTCCCCTTCCGCGGGCTGAGCCGGCTGCATCTGCATGGCCTCACCCACCGGGCGCGCCGGAGCGCTCTCGGTGCCAGCATCGCGTTCGACGGTCTGCGCGGGATCGTTGGCCGGCGTGCAGGCCGCCAGTGCCAGCAACGCGAAGGGAACCCACAGCGTGCGGTGCAATCGATTGATATCAGCCATCAACATCTTCCTTCGTGTATGCGCCACTGGCGCGGAAGATCCATTGGGTGCGATACAGGACACGACGCGGTGAGAAGCAGCGCACAGCATTGAAAACACTGATGACGCGTATGCCCCTGATTTCAGCATCGCTTCAGTAGATCCACGCCATTCATGGATGACGTGCGACCGGGCGTGCAGGCATCCGCACGCTCAACCCGGCGCGCAGACAAGAAAAAAGCCACTTGGCGAACCAAGTGGCTTTCGTCTGGTGGGCTGTCAAGGATTCGAACCTTGGACCTATTGATTAAGAGTCAACTGCTCTACCAACTGAGCTAACAGCCCGAAATCGGGGCGCGAATTATGACCCGATCCGCTCGGTGGGTGCAAGCACTTTTTTCAACGCCGTTGAAACCAGCACTGCGATCCCGCTGCCGTTGCAGATCCGCGCCGAGCGGGGCCTGCAACGCGTGATCCATCCAAATGAAGGAGTGACACTTATAAGAAAAAAGCCACCTGGCGTACCAGGTGGCTTCTGTCTTGGTGGGCCGTCAAGGATTCGAACCTTGGACCTATTGATTAAGAGTCAACTGCTCTACCAACTGAGCTAACGGCCCGTGAAACTCAGACGCACATTGTAGCGTGCATTCTTCTTATTGCAATACCGTTTCGGCTGCGCCGGCACGGTTGAAACAGTGGGGTGGCTGAGGGGATTCGAACCCCCGACCACCGGAATCACAATCCGGTACTCTAACCAACTGAGCTACAGCCACCACTGAAACGCTTGTTCCTGCCGATGCGGCTGGCGACGGAACTGAAACCTTTGCCTGGAGACTGTCACCGAAGTTCCGGTCCGCCGAAGCGAGTCCGATATTCTGGTGGAGTCTTTACGCTTTTGCAAGCACTTCTTCACATCGGCCGATGCGATCCCGTTTACTCGCCGATGGCGCGCCCGACAGGAATCGAACCTGTAACCGCCGGCTTAGAAGGCCGGTGCTCTATCCAGTTGAGCTACGGGCGCCCGAACCGGAACGGTGTCCAATCCGACGTGACGTGGGATTGGTCGGGGTAGAGGGATTCGAACCCCCGACATCCTGCTCCCAAAGCAGGCGCGCTACCAGACTGCGCTATACCCCGGTCTTGCAATCCCCTCGGGCCAGGCCCGGGGAGTCGTTCATTGTGGCCAAGCACATCGTGAGCTGTCAACGCAGGCGAGACCAGCCATGAAACCGCCACGGCGCCGTGCGTGGTCATCGGCTATGCTCGCAGACATCGGCCGGACGGCCGTCCCGACCTTTCATTCGCACGGAGAACACGCATGCGCAGCGGCAATCCGGCTCTTTCCGAGTCGACCTTCCTCGACCTCGCCAGCGGCTCGGTGGTGACCAGCCCCGACCAGGCAATGACCCTCAACGGCACCGTCAACAAGACCGGCTTCCTGTTGCTGTTGACCGTGCTGACGGCCGCTTTCGCCTGGAACCAGACCATCGATGACTATGGCCAGGTCATGGCCGGAGCCAAGCTGTATGCCATGGGCGGCGCCATCGGCGGCCTCGTGCTGGCGCTGATCACCGTCTTCAAGAAGGAATGGTCGCCGGTCACCGCGCCGATGTACGCGCTGGTGGAAGGCCTGTTCCTCGGCGCCATCTCGGCCGTGTTCAACGCCAAGTTCCCCGGCATCGTGTTCCAGGCCGTGCTGCTGACCTTCGGCACCCTGTTCGCGCTGCTGTTCGCGTACCGCAGCGGCCTGATCAAGGCCACCGAGAACTTCAAGCTGGGCGTGATCGCGGCCACTGGCGGCATCGCCCTGCTCTACCTGGCCTCGTTCGTGCTGGGCTTCTTCAACATCAACGTGCCGGTGATCCATGACTCCGGCTGGCTGGGCATCGCCTTCAGCCTGTTCGTGGTGGTCGTGGCCGCGCTGAATCTGGTGCTGGACTTCGACTTCATCGAGACCGGTGTCGCCCAGCGCGCGCCGAAGTACATGGAGTGGTATGGCGCATTCGGCCTGATGGTGACCCTGGTCTGGCTATATGTAGAGTTCCTGCGCCTGCTGTCGAAGATCCAGCAGCGCTGAACCGGATAGAGCCATAAACGACAAAGGGCGCCTTCTGGGCGCCCTTTTCTCTTTGTTGCGCATCGCTGCATTTCCCGGCTAGCCAGTCGCGCCCACCTGTGCAGCGTAGTGCGCCGCAAGGTGCTCGACCAGCGCGCGCACTTTCGGCGCCAGCGCCCGCGCATGCGGATACAGCGCGAAGTAGCGCCGCTGCCCGGCGTGCCAGGCGGGCAGCACACGGATCAAACGACCGGCGCGCAGGTCTTCCTGCACGGTCAGTGCGGTGAACAGGCTGATGCCCATGCCCGCCAGCGCGGCGGCATACAGCGCCGGCGTTGCATCCACCCGCAGGCGTTGCCCGGCCTCGATGCTCGCGCTGGCGCCGCGCGGCCCCTGCAGCTGCCAGGGCGACATCGCCGCTGCAGGACTGAACCCCAGCAGCGCGTGCTGCGCAAGGTCCGACGGCTGACGTGGCAGGCCATGACGCGCCAAGTAGGCCGGTGCGGCGACCAGGATGCGCGGGCAGCTGGCCAGCTCGCGCGCGACCAGCTGGCTGTCCGGTAGCGAGGCTGCAATACGCAGCGCCAGGTCGAAGCCACCACCGACGGCATCGACGAGCTGATCATCGGCCGACAGATCCAGCGCGACCTGCGGGTAGCGCTGCAGGAAGGACGGCAACCAATGCGGCAGCTCCTGGCTGGCCACCACCTGCGGCACGCTGATCCGCACCCTGCCACGGGGTTGCGCCTGCCCGGCGCGGGCACGATCGTCCGCCTCCTGCAGGCGGTCCAGCAGCGTTGCCGCCTCGCGATAGTAGTCGCGCCCGGCCTCGGTCAATGACAGCCGGCGGCTGTTGCGATCGAGCAAGCGAACCTGCAGATGTTCTTCCAGCTGGCGCAACTGCCGTGACATCGCCGAGTGGGTGGTTCCCAGGCGTTCAGCGGCCGCGGTGAAACTGCCCGCGTCAACGATGGCGCGCAGCGCACGCAGGGCGGCGAAGTGATCCATCGGCTAGTGGCTCCACGTTGCGGTGCCCACGGCATGCGGGCCCCGCCAGCTTATCAAGCGCCGTCGCCAGCCTTGCGCACCGGCAACGCCAGGATCGCGTCGGTACTCATGACATCCCCGAACGCGTCTTCGATCTGCGCCAGCGAGGCGTCATGCAGCGCGCGATGGCCGATGCGCTGGCCACCGGCCAGGTCCAGGTCACGGCTGGCGCTGGCGTCGGACGAGACGATCACCCGGTAGCCACGTGGTGCGGCCGCTGCGTCGCGCGCAGCACCGGCGACGCAGGCATGGGTCTGCAGGCCGGTGACGATAAGGGTGTCGATACCGGCATGCTTCAGCACCGTGTCGAGCACCGCGGCCGAGCTGCCAGCGAACACGCTGACGTTGTCCTTCTGCACCACGGTCTCGCCCTTGCGCGGCTGCAGGTCGCGATGGAAGTCGGCATTGACGCTGCCCTGCGCGAACAGCGGTGCGCCGGCCGGCAACACATGCTGCACGTGGATCACGCGGATGCCGTGGGCATCGGCGAACGCGACCACCCGCTTGGCCTGGCGCAGTGCGGCCACGCCATCGGGAATGACCATGCGGCCACCGGCGAAGCCCGGCGCGGCGCTGGCGTCGAAGTACTCGTTCTGGAAGTCGATCACCAACACCGCAGTCTTCGCCGCATCCAGCGAGGCCGCGACCGGCGCGCCCGCCATATGGCGGATGGTGGGATGGGCCGGCTCGGCGGCGACGGCCGGAGTGGTGGCGGCCATGCCGATCAGGCTGGCCAGGCCGAAGGCGGTGAGATTCATGGAGCGACTCCTGTGCAGTGGAAAGTGGGCACAGGATGCGGAGCGAATGGCGCACCAACCAGCCACGTATCGGTACATGATCTGTGCGATTTTTGCACAGATGGCTCATGTAGTGTCGAGCTCTACCAGGCCAGCTTGACCCCATTGAGTCGCACGATCATCGCGTGGTCACGACCCAGCACCACTTCGGCGGTATTGCTGCCCATACGCACGGCACGTGCAAGGCCCGCCGGATACTTCACTGGGACGCCGGCCAGCGTCTGCACATGCTGGGCCGGAGAGATCCTGCTCCTGATCACGAATGCCGCACAGCTGCCTTCGAGCAGATACACAGGCAATCCTGCCGGAAATTCGACCAACCGCAGGATGCGCGCCTCGCTCTCCCGCAGGCTGCGGAGGGGCACCCCATGCCTGCTCAAGCGGCGCAGCGCACGCTGGGCACGGGACCACGGCCAGTAGAAGGTGGCGTAGATCGCCACGCCGATGGCATAGACGGCAACGGCCGCCACGACCCACACGGCCGCCTCAGGCATCTGGAAACATCCTGTTGGTCAAATCCCGCGATTGAACACGTAGACGGGCCGTACAAGGACGGCCCGTCTTCAACGCTCCGCGTCCCCGACTGGACGTCGCCCGAGGGCGATCTCCAGCCGGAATGCCAGCCGCTTACAGGCGGCTGGCGATGGCCCGGGCAAAGCTCATGGTGGTACCGGTACCGCCCAGGTCGCCGGTCAGCGAATCCTTGGCTTCCATGGTCGCCACGATGGCCTTGCGCAGGCGTTCGGCGTTTTCCGGCTGGCCAATGTGGTCCAGCATCTGCGCGGCTGCCAGCAGCAGCGCGCACGGATTGGCCTTGCCCTGGCCGGCGATGTCCGGCGCGGTGCCGTGCACGGCTTCGAAGATCGCCGCGTCCTTGCCGATGTTGGCACCCGGGGCCAGGCCCAGGCCGCCGACCAGGCCGGCGCACAGGTCGGAGATGATGTCGCCGAACAGGTTGGTGGTGACGATCACGTCGAACTGTTCCGGACGCATCACCAGCTGCATGCAGCAGTTGTCGACGATCATTTCTTGGAATTCGATGTCCGGGTACTGCGCGGCCACTTCACGGGCGACGTTCAGGAACAGGCCCGAGGTCGACTTGATGATGTTGGCCTTGTGCACGGCGGTGACCTTCTTGCGGCCGGTGCTCTTGGCCAGCTCGAAGGCGTAGCGCACGATGCGCTCGGAGCCCTTGCGGGTGATGCGGGTGCCGGAGAACGCGGTCTCGCCGTCGGCAGACACTTCCTGGCCTTCGGCCAGGTAGGCACCTTCGGTGTTCTCACGAACGGTGATCAGGTCGACGTTGTCGAAACGCGACTTGGTGTTCGGGAAGGTGTGGGCCGGACGCACGTTGGCGTACAGATCGAAATGGCGGCGCAGGCTGACGTTGATCGAGGTGAAGCCACCACCGACCGGGGTGGTCAGCGGGCTCTTCAGCGCGACCTTGTTGCGCGCGATCGATTCCAGGGTCACCGCCGGCATCAGGTCGCCGTGCTTTTCCAGGGCCACCAGGCCGGCGTCGGCGTCTTCGTACTCCAGGCCAGTCTTGAGCTGGTCGAGCACGAACAGGGTGGCGTCCATGATTTCCGGGCCAATGCCGTCGCCGCGGATGACCGTAATTTTCTGCGTCATTGATCGATGTTCCGAACAGGGGGAAAAACGCCGTCCGGACGTGCCCGGAAACGCCGGCGCAAAGGAAGTTTCACCGGCAATTATGCCTGAGCCGGGGCCGAGGTCCCAAATAGACCATGGTCCCAGTCCCCGGCTCAGGCAGAATTGCCCGCGCATTCCACCTTATCCCCGCGCCTGTCGGCGCGCCCCCCTTGAACAACAAGGGGGCTCCTGGACTGTTGGATTGCGGGGAAGGCCCCCTTGCAGGTCCGGTAGTGCCGGCCGCTGGCCGGCAACCCCGGCCATGCCGGATTCAGGCGATGCCGGCCCGCGGCCAGCACGCCCCTCAGTGCTCGTGCGCGGCTGGCGCGGCGGCGCCGCCTTCGAGCTGGTCGAGGAAGTCGACCGCGCGGCGCAGGTGCGGGATCACGATGGAACCGCCGACCACCAGGCCGACCGAGAAGGTCTCGAAGAACTCTTCGCGGGTCACCCCGGCGTCCTTGCACTGGGCCACGTGGTAGCTGATGCAGTCGTCGCAGCGCAGCACCATCGAAGCCACCAGGCCCAGCAGTTCCTTGGTCTTCACGTCCAGCGCGCCGGCCTGATAGGTCTGCGTGTCCAGCGCGAAGAAGCGCCGCACCACCTGGTTCGGTTCGCCCAGGATGCGTTCGTTCATGCGCTTGCGGAAGTCGGTGAACTCGGCGATGCGGTCCTTGCTGCCGTCGTCGGCCGCGCTCATGCCTGACCCTGCCCGGCCAGCAGCGGCTCGAGCTTGCCTTCACGGTGCAGGGCCATCATGTCGTCGTAGCCGCCGACATGGACGTCGCCGACGAAGATCTGCGGCACGCTGGTACGGCGGGTCTTGGCCACCATCTTCTCCCGCTCGGCCGGGTCCAGGTCGATGCGGACCTCGGTCCACTGCTGGCCCTTGCTCTTCAGGAAGTTCTTGGCGGCCACGCAGTACGGGCAGACGGCGGTGGAATAGATGGTGATGGCGGGGGCACCGCCGGCGGTCTGGGCTGTCACGGGAAACTCCACGATGGATCGACGGTCTACATATGGTACCGGTGCGCTGGAATTTCCACGCCACGGCCGCAACACTGTGGATTAACGAATGGTTGCCCCCTGCCCTGCCACGCTTGGCGCGCCCCGCCCGAGGACCCCCTGCTTGCGAGCCCTGCTGCTGACTACCGCCGTCACCCTGGCCCTGGCCGTGCCGCTGGCCCAGGCCCAGGAGAAGCTGCCCGACATCGGCTCCTCGGCCGGTGAGCTGCTGACCCCGGCCCGCCAGGCCGAGTACGGCGCGATGATGCTGCGCGAGCTGCGCAACTATGGCTACCTGCTGGACGACCCGCTGGTGAACGACTGGCTGCAGACCATGGGTACCCGGCTCGGCTCCAACAGTGACCAGCCACGGCAGCCCTATACCTTCTTCGTGATGAAGGACCGGCAGATCAACGCCTTCGCCACCCTCGGCGGCTACATCGGGGTCAATGCCGGCCTGGTGCTGACCGCCGAGCGCGAGGACGAGGTGGCCGCGGTGCTGTCCCACGAAATCGCCCACGTTACCCAGCAGCACGTGCTGCGCGGGGTAGAGCGCGCCCAGCGCGACCAGATCCCGATCCTGCTGGGCATGCTGGCGGCGGTGGTGGCCGCGCAGGCCAGCAACAGCACGTCCTCCGGCAACGCGACCATGGCCGCGATCAGTTCCGGCATGGGCCTGATGCAGCAGCGGCAGATCAACTACACCCGTTCCAACGAGTCCGAGGCCGACCGCCTCGGCATCCGCACGCTGTCGCGCAGCGGCTACGACGTGGATGCCATGGCCGGCTTCTTCGAACGGATGGCATCGGCGATGCGCGGCAACGAAGGCGGCTACAGCGTGCCCGAGTTCCTGCGCACCCACCCGGTCAACATCACCCGCATCAGCGAGGCCAAGGCCCGCGCCGAGCAGATGAAGAAGGACACGGTGCTGCTGACCACCACCACCCCCAGCGGCGAGCGCAGGGAGCGCGTGGACCCGGCCGACCCCAGCCTGGCCGAGCCCCTGCTGCGCGGAAACAACCCGCTGCTGCCCAGCAACGTGCTGCGCATCCCGATGGGCCAGCTCAGCCGCGGCGCCAGTGGCGACTTCGACTGGGCGCGCGAGCGCCTGCGCGTGCTCAGCGCGGACTCCGCGCCCGAGCTGGAACGCGAGTATGCCGACCTGGCCAAGCGCCAGAAGGACGGCCTCAACGATGCCCAGCGCTATGGCCAGGCGCTGGCTGTGATGCGCGGCGGTCGCGCCGGCGCCACCCAGGCCCGGCAGACCCTGGCCGGCCTGCTGCAGGGCCGGCCGGACAACCTGTGGCTGGCGCTGGCGCTGGGCGAAGCGGAGTCACGGGCCGGCCAGGCCGCCCAGGCCAACAGCCGCTTCGAGCAGTTGCTGCGCCAGCACCCCAACAGCCGCCCGGTGGCACTGACCTATGCCGAGATCCTGAACGAACAGGGTACCCGCGAGGCCGGCCAGCGCGCGCAGGCCATGCTGCGGCCCCTGCTGTCGCAAAGCGGTAACGATCCGGTCTTCCAGCAGCGATATGCCCGCGCCAGCGAGCTGGCCGGCGACAGCGTGCGTGCCAGCGAGGCCTATGCCGAGGCGGCCTTCCTCAGCGGACGGCCGGAGCAGGCGCTGCTGCAGTTGCAGGCGCTCAAGCGCAACCCGGCACTGGATTACATCGGCCGTGCGCGGGTTGACGCGCGCATCGAATCGATCACCCCGACCGTGCTGGAGCTGCGCCGCCAGGGTGTGCAGGATCCGGACCTGGACCGGCGCTGAGCGCTGCATGACCGGCCGATGGCAGTCCCAGCCGGTTCCAGGCCGGGTAGTCACAAACATGTCATCAAACCGTAGTCTACTGGCACCACTCCAGTAACCGAGCCCTACGGTGTCCTCGTGCAGAAACGCATCCTGATCGTCGATGACGAGCCCGCGATCCGTGAAATGGTCGCCTTCGCCCTTCGCAAGGGCGATTACGAACCGGTCCACGCCGGCGATGCCCGGGAGGCCCAGACTGCGATCGCCGACCGCGTCCCCGACCTGATCCTGCTGGACTGGATGCTGCCCGGTACGAGTGGCCTGGACCTGGCCCGTCGCTGGCGCAAGGAAACGCTGACCCGCGAAGTGCCGATCATCATGCTGACCGCGCGCGGTGAAGAGAACGACCGCGTTGGCGGCCTTGAAGCCGGCGTCGACGACTATGTGGTCAAGCCGTTCTCGGCGCGCGAACTGCTGGCCCGCATCCGCGCGGTGATGCGCCGCGCCCGCGAGGACGACGAGGACGGCAGCGTGGCGGTCGGCCCGATCCGCATCGATGGCGCGGCGCATCGCGTATTCGCCAATGACCAGCCGGTGCCGATCGGCCCGACCGAATACCGCCTGCTGCACTTCTTCATGACCCACCCGGAGCGCGTCTATACCCGCGCCCAGCTGCTGGACCATGTGTGGGGCGGCAGCGTGTACGTGGAGGAGCGCACCATCGACGTGCACATCCGCCGCCTGCGCAAGACGCTGGAACCGTTCAACGCCGAGAACATGGTGCAGACCGTGCGCGGCGCCGGCTACCGTTTCTCCACTGCCACCTGAGTCTCGTCGTGCCGGCGCCAAGCACCTGCGGGTGCCGGCGCCGGCAACTCTGCTATAACCCTCGGTTCACCCCAGTGAACCGCCGCACCTCAACGACGAGATCGCAATGCCCCGCCACATCCGCTCTGCCTGGTTGAAGACCCTGGCCACCGTTGCCGCGGTGCTGCTGTTCGCCGGACTGGTGGGGTGGCTCTCGGGGCATCTGTGGCTGTGCATCGCACTGGGCGCGCTGGCCACCCTGGCCTGGCACTACTGGCGGCTGCGCAGCGTGCTGCGGCGGCTGACCGCGCGCCAGCGCTGGGACACCGCCGAGGAAGGCAGCGGCGTCTGGAACGAGCTGGACCGCCTGCTGTACCGCAACCAGGTGGAAATGCGCGTACGCAAGCGCCGCCTGCTGGACATGCTGCGCAGCTACCGCGCCGCTGCCGCCGCGCTTCCCGATGCGGTGGTGGTGCTGGACCGCAACAGCCAGCGCGTGCAGTGGTTCAACGAAGCGGCTACCGCCCTGCTCGGCCTGCACCATCCCGGCGACCTTGGCGAGGCCCTGGTCGAACGCCTGCAGCCAATGCCGCTGGCGCACTGGCTGGCCGGTGGCCGCAACGCCGAGCCGATCCTGGACGTGCCCTCGCCGGTCGACCCGGCGATCCGCCTGAACCTGCGCCTGATTCCCTATTCGTCGGATTACTGGCTGCTGATCGCGCGTGACGTCAGCAAGCTGCTTCGCCTGGAACAGGTGCGCCGCGACTTCGTGGCCAATGTTTCACACGAACTGCGCACGCCGCTCACCGTGGTCCACGGCTACCTGGACATGATGGACCCGGAGGATTTCCCGGGAACCGGATCGATGCTGGAGGAAATGCGCAAGCAGAGCCAGCGCATGGCCCAGCTGGTGGAAGACCTGCTGACGCTGTCGCGCCTGGAATCGCAGGAACACAGCGAGGAAGAGACCGTGGCCATGCAGCCGATGCTGGCAACCCTGCGCCGCGAGGCCGAAGCGCACAGCCAGGGCCGCCACCAGATCAGCATCGACGATCTGGCCGGCGTCGACCTGCAGGGCTCGACCAAGGAGCTGCACAGCGCCTTCTCCAACCTGGTCACCAACGCGGTGCGCTACACCCCGGCCGGTGGCCGCATCGCGGTGGAGTTCCGCCGCGAGGGCGACGGCGCCGTGCTGGCCGTGCGCGATTCCGGCTACGGCATTCCCGCCACGCACCTGCCGCGCCTGACCGAACGCTTCTACCGGGTTTCCAGCAGCCGCTCACGCGAGAGTGGCGGTACCGGACTGGGCCTGTCGATCGTCAAGCACATCCTCGGCCTGCACCACGCACGGCTGGAGATCGAAAGCGAAGTCGGCAAGGGCTCGGTGTTCTCCTGCCATTTCGATGCCGACCACGTGCGCCCGCGCGAGTCCGCCCCCCTGACCTCCATCGAAGAATGACGCCATGAGCAGCCTCGGATCCCTCCCCCTCCCCGTGAGCCCGGACAACGATCCGTTGCGCGACCCGGCGCTGTACATCAACCGTGAGCTGTCGCAGCTGGATTTCAACTTCCGCGTGCTGGCCCAGGCGATGGACCCGCAGGTGCCGCTGCTGGAGCGCCTGCGCTTCATGTGCATCTCCTGCACCAACCTCGACGAGTTCTTCGAGATCCGCGCCGCCGCCGTGCGCCACGCGCAGGAATTCGGCCTGCCGCCGGCACCGGACGGGATGAGCCCGCAGGCCATCCTCAGCGCCATTCATGACCGCGCCGCCGAACTGGTGGACCAGCAGTACCGCTGCTGGAACGAGACGCTGCGCCCGGCGCTGATGGACGCCGGCATCGGCGTGCTCGGCCGCCATTCCTGGACCGATCGACAGAGGCGCTGGCTGCGCGCCTATTTCCGCAACGAGATCATGCCGGTGCTGTCGCCGCTGGGCCTGGACCCGGTGCATCCGTTCCCGAAGATCCTCAACAAGTCGCTGAATATCGTGGTGGTGCTCAAAGGCACCGACGCGTTCGGCCGCGCCGGCCACCTGGCCATCGTGCGTGCGCCGCGCTCACTGCCGCGCATCATCCAGCTGCCGGAAAAGCTGGGCGGATCACAGAATTTCGTGTTCCTGTCGTCGGTGCTGTCCACCTTCGTCGATGAGCTGTTCCCGGGCATGGAAGTCCAGGGCGCCTACCAGTTCCGCGTTACCCGCAACTCCGAGCTGGTGGTGGATGAGGAGGAAGTGGAAAACCTGGCGCTGGCGCTGCGCGACGAGCTGGTGGACCGCGGCTACCGGCCGGCGGTGCGCCTGGAGATCGCCCACGACATGCCGCGTGAGATCGTGCGCACCCTGCTGCAGAATTTCGGCCTGACCGAGAACGCGGTCTACCGCATTGATGGCCCGGTCAACCTCAACCGCATCATCCAGCTGTACGACCTGATCGCGCAGCCGGACCTGAAGTACCCGCCGATGACCCCGCGCACCCTGCGCGACAGCGACGGCATCTTCGAGACAGTGACACGCCAGGACCTGCTGCTGCACCATCCGTTCGATGCCTTCACCGCGGTGCTGGACCTGATCCGGCAGGCGGCGATCGATCCGAACGTGCTGGCGATCAAGCAGACCCTGTACCGCACCGGCAAGGATTCGCTGATCGTCGATGCACTGATCCAGGCCGCGCGCAACGGCAAGGACGTGACCGTGGTGGTTGAACTGCGCGCGCGCTTCGACGAGGAAGCCAACCTGGGCCTGGCCGATCGCCTGCAGGAGGCCGGCGTGCAGGTGGTGTACGGCGTGGTCGGCTACAAGACCCACGCCAAGATGCTGCTGATCGTGCGCCGCGAAGGCCGCAAACTGCGCCGCTATGTACACCTGGGCACCGGCAACTACCACAGCGGAACCGCCCGCGCGTACACCGACATCAGCCTGATCACGGCTGACCCGGACATCGGCAACGACGTGCACCTGCTGTTCCAGCAGCTGTCCGGCCTCGCCTCGAAGATGAAGCTCAAGCGCCTGCTGCAGTCGCCCTTCACTCTGCATACCGGCATCCTCGGCCGCATCGAGCGCGAGACGCGCATCGCCGCCGCCGGCCGCCCCGCGCGGATCATCGCCAAGATGAACGCGTTGAACGAACCGCAGGTGGTGCGCGCCCTGTACGCGGCCTCGCAGGCCGGCGTGCAGATCGACCTGATCATCCGCGGCGCCTGCACCCTGCGCCCGGGTGTGCCGGGCATCTCGGACAACATCCGCGTGCGCTCGATCGTCGGCCGCTTCCTGGAACACAGCCGCGTCTACTGGTTCGGCAACGACGGCGCTCCGGAAATGTACTGCGCCAGCGCCGACTGGCTGGAGCGCAACCTGCTGCGCCGGGTCGAGACCTGCTTCCCGATCCTCGACCCGGAGCTGGCCAAGCGGGTCTATCGCGAAGTGCTGCAGAACTACCTGGACGACAATCTCAACGCCTGGGAACTGGATGCCGACGGCATCTACCACAAGCGCGCGCCGGCGCACGACGAAGCGCCGCATTCCGCGCAGATGGCATTGATGCAGGGGCTGTAGTCCTGCCCCGGTGGATCCCGACCGCTGGTCGGGATTCGATCAGTGCCGACCAACGGTCGGCACCCACCCACAGCGGGATCTGACCCCTTGCCATCGTGCTGCACGCCTCCTTCCAAAATGTGAAGGCCGCGCGGTGACGAGCACACCGCCCCTTCGGCTAACATTCGTCCATGCCGCATACCACCACGACTCCGCCCGCATTGCAGGATGGCGACCTGCTGGCCGCCATCGACCTTGGCTCCAACAGTTTCCACATGGTCATCGCGCGCTACACGCTCGGTCAGCTGCGGGTGATCGACCGCCTGCGCGAGACGGTGCGCATGGCCGATGGCCTGGATGGCAAGGGTGGTCTCTCTTCCGCTGCACGCCAACGTGCCCTGGAATGCCTGGCCCGCTTCGGCCAGCGCATCCGCAATGTGCCGCCGCACCGGGTGCGTGCGCTGGCCACCAACACCGTGCGCCAGCTGCGCTCGCCGCAGTCGTTCCTGGTTCCCGCCGAAACCGCGCTCGGGCATGCCATCGAAGTGGTCAGCGGTCGCGAAGAAGCGCGCCTGATCTACCTGGGCGTGGCCCATGCGCAACCACCCAAGCCCGGCCAGCGCCGGCTGGTGATCGATATCGGCGGCGGCTCCACGGAATTCATCATCGGCATGGGCATGCAGACCCTGGAGCGCGAAAGCCTGCAGGCCGGCTGCATCGCCAGCACACGGCGTTTCTTCCCTGGCGGCAAGCTGAGCAAGAAGCGCTGGAAGGATGCGCTGGCCGAGATCGGCCGTGAGTTCCAGCCCTTCGCCAGCAAGTACCGTGCGCTGGGCTGGCAGGAAGCCCTGGGTTCTTCAGGCACGCACAAGGCGATCAGCGAGATCTGCGCAACGATGAAGCTGAGCAAGGGCGCGATCACCGCCGAGGCCCTGCCGCAGCTGCGCGATGAACTGCTGAAGGCGAAGAAGATCGACGACATCCAGCTGCCCGGGTTGTCCAGCGACCGCCGCCCGATCATCGCCGGCGGGATCCTGGTACTGGAAGCCGCGTTCCAAGCGCTGGGCCTGCAGAAACTGCTGGTGAGCAAGGCCGCGATGCGCGAAGGCATCCTGTATGACATCGTCGGCCGCGCCGGCGAGAACGACCTGCGTGATGAATCGGTGGCCGCACTCAGCCAGCGCTACGGCATCGATACCGTGCAGGCCGAGCGGGTGCAGGAGACCGCGCTGTCGCTGCTGGAACAGGTGCAGGATCGCTGGAGGCTCGATGCCGACGATGCGCGCATGCTCGGCTGGGCCGCGCGCCTGCACGAGCTGGGCCTGATGATCGCGCACAGCGGCTACCACGTGCACGGCAGCTATGTGCTGGAGCACTCGGATATCGCCGGCTTCTCGCGCCAGGAGCAGCAGATGCTGGCCGCGCTGGTGCGCAGCCACCGCCGCAGCGTAACCAAGACCGCCTTCGACGCCCTGCCCGAGCGCCTGCTGCTGACCGCACGCCGGCTGGCCGCCCTGCTGCGCCTGGCGGTGCTGCTCAACCGTGCCCATGAGGACGATCCGCTGCCGGCACTGGAACTGACCGCCGACGACAACCGCCTGTCGCTGATCGTGCCGCAGGCCTTCATCGATGCCCGGCCGCTGCTGCGCGCGGACCTGATCGGCGAGACCGATGGCATCGCCGGGCTGGGCATCCAGTTCCGGCCGTTCGTGGCCTGAGCGCCGCGCCCCCACGAGGGGAGTAGGTCACACACCGTTACAGTTGGCGCACGTGCCCCGCATAGATCTGCTGCGATGCAGCAGATCATGTCGAGCAAGCGCATTCAGCGTGACCGCTAAGCGACTGCTTTTGTTGAGCTTTCGTGAAATCTGATGAAGAAAGCTGGTACAAACCGACATATCCTCTTTACAGAGACTTAACCAACGAGACTACTATCGGGTCATCGGTCCGCTTGTCGGCGGCCGATTTCTTCGACGCCCTTTTTGGCGTCCCTGCAAGACCTTAGAGAGAGAGAGCTCGTCATGACTTCACGTACTACCCCCCTGGGGCAGGCCATCCGCTACGCCCTGGCAACCACGGCGGCGCTGGCCGCCCTGCCTGCGTTCGCCCAGAGTGGCGGCACCGCCGCGCCGACCACCCTGGATCGCATCGAGATCACTGGCTCGCGCATCCGCCAGGTGGACGTGGAGACCGCACAGCCGGTCCTGGCACTGAGCCGGCTGGACATCGAGCGCCAGGGCTTCAGCTCGGTGGCCGACATCCTGCAGAACGTCACCGCGATGGGCAGCCCGGCGATCAGCCGTGCCAACGCGCTGAGCGCTGGCGAGAACACCGGCGGCACCTATATCGACATGCGCAACCTGGGCGCGCAGCGCACCCTGGTGCTGGTCAATGGCAAGCGTCTGGGCATCAGCACCTCCGGCTACCAGGACGTGTCCTCGCTGCCGGTGTCTGCGGTGGAGCGCATTGAAGTGCTGAAGGACGGCGCCTCGGCCATCTACGGTTCCGACGCGATGGCGGGCGTGATCAACATCATTACCCGCTCCAACGTCAACGGCGTGACCGCCAATGTCTACCACGGCCAGTACAGCGAAGGCGACGGTGCCCGTGACCGCTTCGATGTGGTCGGCGGCTGGAGCAACGATCGCGTGTCGCTGACCCTGGCACTGGAGCACTCCGAAGAAAAGAGCGTCTGGGCAAAGGACCGCTGGTTCAGCAAGTACGGCGTGAGCGACCGCCACCCGAACGACGCCTCCAACTGGACCACGCTGAGCCAGTGGGGCCAGGTTACCGGCCTGAAGGGCGGCCCGGGCTGCACCAACGCCACCCAGGGGTGTGGCTACTCGCTCAACCGCGGCGCTGACCCGACCAACCCGGCCAACTACCACCTGACCGACGCAACCCCGTTCACCGGCGACGTCAGCAACGCCAACGAACAGATGCACGTCATGTATCCGCTCAAGCGTGATTCGGTGTACTTCGACGGTCGCTTCAAGATCACCGACCAGGTCAACCTGCGCACCGAATTCGGCTACAACAAGCGTTCGGCCGAGCGCCAGATTGCAGGCTACCCGCTGCAGTCCAGCTCGGTGTCCATCTCCGGTGACCCGACCGCCACCGGCCTGATGTCCAAGGACAGCTACTTCAACCCGTTCGGCACCCAGCACGGCTATGCCAGGCCAACCGACGTGGCCTGGAACCGCCGCACCTGGGAAATCCCGCGCGTGAGCACCAGCGAACTGAAGACCTACCGTGCGGTAGTGTCGCTGGATGGCAGCTTCGAGATCGGCCAGCGCTACTTCGACTGGGACGTGGGCTACCAGTACAACCGCAACGAGCTGACCGCCACCGCCACCGGCAACCTGCACAAGAAGCGCGTGCGTGACGCCGTGGGCCCGTCGTTCCTGGATCCGGCCACCGGCAAGGTGATGTGTGGCCGTCCGGGCGCGGTGATCAGCGGCTGCACGCCGTGGAACCCGCTGGTGCCCTACGGCAGAAACGATCCGAACGGACTGACCGGCAATGAAGAGCTGATGGCCTGGCTGTTCCCGGCGGAGCACACCACCGGCCGGACCACCACCAAGAACGCGTTCGCCAATCTGTCCGGCAGCATCCTGACCCTGCCGGCCGGCGACCTGGGCTTCGCCTTCGGTGTGGAAAGCCGAAAGGAAGATGGCCGCTACACCCCCGACGCTCTCGCCCAGACCGGTGCCACCACCAACCTGGCCGCTGGCCCGACCGGTGGCAGCTACAACGTGAAGGAAGCCTACCTGGAACTCAACGTGCCGGTGCTGGCCGACCTGCCCGGCGCACGCGAGCTGAGCTTCAATGCCGCTACCCGCTACTCCAAGTACAACACCTTCGGCAACACGCTCAACAGCAAGTTCGGCTTCAAGTGGAAGCCGATCGACCAGCTGCTGGTCCGTGGTACCTGGGCCGAGGGCTTCCGCGCACCGACCATCAACGATCTGTACGGTGGTGGTTCGGAAACCTTCGCGCAGTTCAGCGACCCGTGCGACACCGTGTTCGGCTCGGCCAAAGGCAGTGCCGAAGTCCGCGCACGGTGCGCACGTGACATCGCCGATGCAGCCAACTTCCGCCAGCTGAAGCAGGGCAACACGCCGGTAACCACGGCGCAGGATGCCACCCCGACGCCGTTCGTGTCCGGCTCCAACCCGCTGCTGGTTCCGGAGACCTCGACCAGCAAAACGCTGGGCCTGGTGTGGAGCCCGACCTTCCTCAGCAACTTCAACGTGGCGCTGGACTGGTGGAAGATCCGCATCGACAACACCATCGTCGGTGACAGCCCCAACCAGATCCTGAAGGATTGCTATGAGCAGGGCATCGAATCGCGCTGCAGCCGCTTCACCCGCGATCCGTCCAACGGCATCGTCACCGGCCTGAAGTTCGGCAACCGCAATGCCGGTTTCGCCGAGACCGAGGGCTACGACCTGGATGTCAGCTATCGCGTCGACACCGGCTACGGCAAGCTGAGCGCAGGTTGGACCAGTACCTATGTGAGCAAGAACGTCTACCGCTCCACCAATGATGTCCGCGATGCGATCACGCCGATCAACGGCGTTGCCAACACCATCGGCACCGCTACCAGCCTTGCGTTCCGCGTGCGCTCGAACCTGGTGCTGGGCTGGGATGTGGGTGACTTCGGCGTCAGCTGGACGGCACGCTACTACTCCGGTGTGAAGGAGCGCTGCCTCAACGCCTCGCGGTATGCCGACGAATGCTCCGATCCGACCTTCCTGGCCCCGTGGCTGAAGTCGCCGACCGCCTACAACGAGCGCGGCGCGGTGACCTTCCACGACGTGCAGTTCCGCTACAACCTGCCGTGGGAGGCAACCGTGTCGGTGGGCGCCAACAATGTGTTCGGCAAGGAAGCGCCGGTGATGTACAGCAAGCCGAACTCGTCGTTCTCCTACTACGGTGGCTACGACATCGGTCGTTTCATGTACATGAAGTACCAGCAGCGCTTCTGATCCATCCACGCTGTTGAAGCTCGACGACCACGGCCCTTCGGGGCCGTGGTTTTTTTCTGCCTCCGCGCAGACTGTCGCTTTCCACATTGACCTTGATGCGTTCAATCAGGGGCACGGTCCTCTGATCTGCTTCCGCCGCACGGCCACTGTTTGCAGCAATCGATTGATTTACTTCTGCTTTGTGCAGAAGCGTCACGACTGTCTACGGTGCTTTCGTCGTTTGCCCATACGTCTCCACGCCCGTCTTCACTAGGTTCGAACGTCCACCACCGCGGTGGCATTTACGCAGCCCCGCTTGGCTGTGTTCCGAAGACTTCGAAGACCGAGAGAGAGACCCATGACCATCCGTATTCCCGAACTGGGGTTGGCGATCCGTCGTGCACTGACGATGACGGCCACCACCGCACTGGCCGCCCCCGCATTCGCCCAGCATGCACCGGAAGCCACCACGCTGGACCGTATCGAGATCACCGGTTCGCGCATCCGCCAGGTCGACCTGGAAACCGCACAGCCGGTGCTGACCATCAGCCGCGCCGACATCGAGCGGCAGGGCTTCAATTCCGTCGCGGACATCCTGCAGAACCTGACCGCGACCGGCAGCCCCGCGCTCAGCCGCGCCAGCCCGCTCAGCAGTGGCGAAGCCTCCGGCGGCAGCTACGTGGACATGCGCGGGCTGGGGGCGCAGCGCACGCTGGTGCTGGTCAACGGCAAGCGCCTGGGCATGACCACTTCGGGTTACCAGGACATTTCCAGCATTCCCGCCGCTGCCGTGGAGCGCATGGAAGTGCTGAAGGACGGCGCTTCGGCCATCTACGGTTCCGACGCGATGGCCGGCGTGGTCAACATCATCACCCGGCGCAACGTCCAGGGCGTGGCGGCCAACGTCTACCACGGGCAGTTCAGCGAAGGTGACGGTGCGCGCACCCAGTACGACGTGGTTGCCGGCTGGTCGAACGACCGCGCCTCGATCAGCGTCGCCGCCGAGCATGTCGAAGAGAAGGGCGTATGGGCCAAGGACCGCGGCTTCAGCGCCTACAGCTACACCGATCGTCATCCGGACGATGGCTGGACCACGGTCGGCCAGTGGGGGCGCATCGTCGGCTTCAAGGGCCCGGGCTGCAGCAGCAGCCGTGGCTGCAGCTATTCCCTCGACCGCGGCAGCCAGCCGGGCGGGCCGGACAGTTTCCACCTCAGTGACAACACACCGTTCACCGGTGATGTCAGCAACAGCAACGAGCAGATGCACGTGCAGACACCGATCAAGCGCGATTCGCTCTTTGTCGACGCACGCATGGATATGAACGACCAGGTCCGCTTCAGTACGCAGCTGGCCTACAACCGGCGTACCACCACGCGCCAGGTCGCCGGCTATCCGTTCCAGTCCGCTGCGGCCGGCATCACGCCGATGTCCGCCGACAGCTGGTTCAACCCGTTCGGCAGCCACCACGGCTATGAACACCCAAGCGACGTGCACTGGAACCGCCGCACCTGGGAGATTCCGCGGGTCAGCATCAGCGAACTGACCACCTGGCAGGGTGTGGCCGCGTTTGAAGGCAGCTTCCAGTTCGTCGGTCGCGAGTTCGATTGGGAAGCCGGCTACCAGTACAACCGCAGCGAACTGGAGCAGCGTGCCACCGGCAACCTGCACAAGCAGCGCGTCGCCGATTCCACCGGCCCTTCGTTCTACAACCCGGCCACCGGCAAGGTGGAATGCGGTACACCGGAGGCACCGATTGCCGGCTGCAAGCCCTGGAATCCGCTGGTGCCGTATGGCCAGGATGACCCTTACGGCCTGACCGGCAACAGCGAACTGCAGGACTGGCTGTTCCCCGAGGAAATCACCCGTGGCAGAAACACCACCCGCAACCTGTTCGCCAGCCTCAGTGGAGGCCTTGCCACGCTGCCTGCGGGGGAACTGGGCTTCGCCCTGGGCGTGGAGAGCCGCCGCGAGGAGGGGCGCTTCATTCCCGACGCGCTGGCCCAGACCGGTGCCACCACCAACCTGGCGGCGGGCCCCACTGGAGGGGGTTACCGCGTCGACGAGGCCTACCTGGAGCTGAGCGTGCCGTTGCTGCACGACCTCCCCGGTGCACGCCAGCTGACCCTCGACGCGGCAACGCGCTACTCGGACTACACCACCTTCGGCGGAACCCTCAACAGCAAGTTCGGCGTGTCGTGGAAGCCGATCGACCAGCTGCTGGTCCGTGGCACCTGGGCGCAGGGCTTCCGTGCACCGACCATCGCGAATCTGTACGGTGGGGGTTCGCAGACCTTCACCACCGGCTTCCGTGACCCCTGCGATACGGTGTATGGCGCGGCCGCCAGCAGCCCGGAGGTGCGTGCACGCTGCGCCGCCGACATCGCCAATGCAGACAGCTACCGCCAGCTCGGCCAGGGCAATGAGCCGATCACCGGCAGCAGCGGGCAGACACCGCTGCCCTTCACCAACGGTTCCAATCCCGACCTGAAGCCGGAAACCTCTACCAGCCGCACCCTGGGCCTGGTGTGGAGCCCGACGTTTGCCGAAGGGCTGAACATCGCGCTGGACTGGTGGAAGATCCGCATCGACAACACCATTGTCGCCGACCACCCCAACGACATCCTCCGCGACTGCTACGAACTGGGCATCGCCGAGCGCTGCGGCAGCTTTACCCGCGACCCGGAGCTGGGCATCGTCAACACGCTCAGCTATGGCAGCCGCAACAGCGGTTTCCGCCAGGCCGAAGGCTATGACCTGGAGATCGGCCACAAGATCGAAACCTCCTGGGGCACGTTGAGCGCCGACTGGAAGACCACCTATGTGGTCGCTGCGGAGCAACGGACCACCAACGAGGCGGATGTACCGCCGATTCCCAGCAATGGCATCGCCACCGACGGTGGCATCGGCTTCCGCGTGCGCTCCAACGCATCGCTGGGCTGGGAACGCGGCAACCTCGGCCTGACCTGGGGCCTGCGCTACTTCTCTGCGGTCAAGGAGCGCTGCCTGGGCGTTGATGAGTATCCGAACGAGTGTTCGCACCCCGACCAGCGCGCACCATGGTTCAGCGGCAGCCGTGACTACAACCGTCGCGGATCGGTCACCTTCCACGACGTGCAGGCACGCTACAACCTGCCATGGGATGCGACCGTCTCGATCGGTGCCAACAATGTGTTCGGCCGCCAGGGTCCGGTCATGTACAGCCAGCCGAGCGCCAATTTCTCCTACTACGGTGGCTTCGACATTGGTCGTTTCATCTACATGAAATACCAGCAGCGCTTCTGATCCACCGCGCTTGCTGCAGCACCGCCACGGCCCTTCGGGGCCGTGGCTCCACGGCAACCGGACGGCCGTCATCCCGTGGTCGCAAAGCGGTCATATCCGCTACATCGCCAGGCCCGAGCATGCCGGAAACCCGGAGGCCCGCCATGCGCTATGCCATCGTCACCGAGACCTACCCGCCGGAAGTGAACGGCGTTGCCCTCACCGTGCAGGGCCTGGAGCAGGGACTGCGCACTTCCGGCCATGACATCGACCTGATCCGGCCACGCCAGACCAGCGAAGCGCTGGACTCGGCGCCAGGCACGCTGCTGGTTCCGGGTGCCGCATTGCCGCGCTACCCCGGCCTGCGCTTCGGCCTGCCTGCACCGATCCGGCTCAACCGCCACTGGCAGCAGCAGCGTCCCGATGCGGTCTACATCGCCACCGAAGGCCCGCTGGGCTGGTCGGCGCTGCGCACCGCGCGCCGCCTTGGCATTCCGGTCGCCAGTGGTTTCCACACCCGCTTCGACGATTACCTGCCCGACTACGGCGTGGCCTGGCTGCAGGCCGCGGCGATGCGCTGGATGCGCCGGTTCCACAACCAGGCCGATGCAACCCTGGTGCCCACCCGCGAACTGCAGCAGTTCCTTGTTGAACAGGGCTTCGACCGCGTGCGCCTGCTGGCGCGCGCGGTCGACAGCCAGCAGTTCGATCCCGGCCGGCGCGACCCGGCGCTGCGCGAGGAATGGGGCGTGGACGGCAATGGCCTGGTCGCGATCTACGTCGGCCGCATCGCCGCGGAAAAGAACCTTGGCCTGGCGGTGAGAGCCTTCCGACGCCTGCAGCAGATCCGGCCCAAAGCCCGCTTCGTATGGGTGGGCGATGGCCCAGCCCGCGAAAAACTGGCACATGAAAACCCGGATTTCATCTTCTGCGGCATCCAGCGCGGCGATGCGCTGGCCCGGCATTTCGCCAGCGGCGATCTGTTCCTGTTCCCCAGCCGCAGCGAGACCTTTGGCAACGTGACCCTGGAAAGCATGGCCAGCGGCCTGGCCACCGTCGCTTTCGACTATGGCGCGGCTCGCGAATACCTGCGTGACGGCGAGAACGGCGCGGCCGTGGAAAACGATGAGCAGTTCATCGAGGCAGCCGTGCAGCTGGCCGCCGATGATGCACGGCGCCGCGAGTTGGGCAGCAGCGCCGCGCGTGCGATGAAGCGCCTGCATCCACAACAGGTGGTTACCGAATTCGATGCGCTGCTGGCCGAGCTGGCCCAGTCGCGGAGGAGCGGCCATGCGCACTACGCCGCTTGAGCTGCTGGCCGGCCGCGAAGCACGGCTGTGCCGCCGGGCCAACCACTACTGCCGGCGTCGCCGTGTGCGCCGGCTGTTCTCGGTCATCAGCCGGCTCGGCGATGGCGTGTTCTGGTACGTGCTGATGGGCGCACTGGTGCTGCTGGACGGCTTCGACGGACTGCGTGCATCGGTGCACATGGCCGCCACCGGGCTGGCCGCACTGCTGCTCTACAAAGGCCTCAAGCGCTGGACCCGACGCCCTCGCCCGTATGCGGCCGATCTGCGCATCCGCGCCTGGGTGGCGCCGCTGGACGAGTTCAGCTTCCCTTCCGGGCACACCCTGCACGCGGTGTCGTTCACCATCGTCGCGCTGGCCTACTACCCGTGGCTGGCACCGCTGCTGGTTCCCTTCACCTTCGGCGTCGCGCTGTCGCGGGTGGTACTGGGCCTGCACTACCCGTCCGATGTACTGGCCGCCACCGGCATCGCCATCCTGTTGGCCTCGGCCAGCCTGGCCTGGCTGCCTCTGCCGGTGTGATGGCCGCTGCACCGGCCGCGCGTGGCCCGGCGCTACCGTCATCGTTGATGGCCTAGAATGCAGGCATGACCACGCTGTTCATTTCCGACCTGCATCTGGACCCCAGCCGTCCGGAGATCACCGACCTGTTCCTGCGCTTCCTGCGCGACCAGGCGCCCGGCGCCGATGCGCTGTACATCCTGGGCGACCTGTTCGAGGCCTGGATCGGCGACGACACGCCCTCACCCGCCGCCGATGCGGTGGCCGACGCACTGAAGGCACTCTTCGACAGCGGCGTGCCGGTGTACTTCATCCGCGGCAACCGCGATTTCCTGCTCGGCGAGGACTATGCCCGCCGCGCCGGCCTGCGCATCCTGCCCGACCCCTGCGTGATCGAACTGTACGGCCGCCCGGTGCTGCTGCAGCACGGCGACCTGTTGTGCACCGACGACATTCCCTACCAGCAGTTCCGCGCGCAGACGCGCGACCCGGCATTCCAGGCGCAGTTCCTGTCGCAGCCGCTGGCCGCGCGCATCGCCTTCGCGCAGAAGGCGCGTGATGCCAGCCAGGCACGCCAGGCGGAAATGAAGCAGGGTGACCGCGCACAGTTCGAGACCGTCACCGACGTGGCCCCGGCCGAAGTCGATGCCACCTTCGTGCGCCACGGCGTGGATACGATGATCCATGGCCACACCCATCGCCCGGCGGTGCACACGCTGCAGGCCGGTGGACGCACCTGCACCCGCATCGTACTGGGCGACTGGTACGAACAGGGATCGGTGCTGCGCGTGGATGCCGGCGGCTGGTCGCTGGATACGCTCGCGCGCGAATGATGGATCGCAGGGTGCCAACCAGGGTTGGCATCTACCCGGGCAGGTGCACGCACCCGGGCAGACACCGCCCCTGGCCGGCGCCTGGCCTCAGCGGAAGCCCGCGATGGTGGCCTTGGTATTGACCAGCACGCGCTGGTTGTCGGCGGTACTGGCGTTGCCCATCGGGATGCCGTTGTAGCTGATGTTCGGGTTGGACCAGTAGTTCAGGCGCGGGCAGCTGCGGGTGCAGTTGTAGGCCATGATCGTGCGCCAGCCGGTGCCGCTGGACGGCTCATAGCGATAACCATGGCCATAGGCGTACGGCGAGGTGCTCGGGTCGGTGGCGATATCATGCCGTGCACTCTGCAGGTGGCCGACCTCGTGCGCGAACGAGTAATAGCCTGTCGCGCAATCCCAGTACACCGCCGCGAAGGCGGTGGAAGCCGTCGAGCCTATGCCCGAGGCCAGGCCACAGTACGCACTGTTGTTGATCAGCAGCACGCCCACGTCCGCCGTGTAGGTGTTCCGGCTGGTGTGGATGCTGTCCATGTAGCCGTCGCTGGTGCCACGGAAGCGGGCCAGATCAGTATCGAAGCTGCCCGATTCGGTGTAGTTGGTGGTCTCGTAGCGGGCCAGCTGCATGGTGATGCCCACGTTGCTGTTGACATACCCCTGGTTGGACTCGGCCACGGCCAGCTGCACCAGCGACTGCATGTTGCCGCCATAGGCCGCCACGGCCGCATTGGTCGCCACCACCAGCACGCGGATGGTGGCCGGGGTGCCGGACGACGCCTGTGCGGTACCGATGCGATCGTTGGCGCCCATCGGGATTTTCGGCAGCTGGTTGTAGTCGGCCGGATGGTCGGCCGGCATCCGCGATTCGTCCACTTCCACCAGCACGTGGCGGTTGCCCAGCGGGCGCAGGCGATAGAGCTTGCCGTCCTTGCGGATCGACCCAGTGATGGTGTCGCCCGAGCGCACCAGGATCAGCGAATTGCCCGGATCGTCCTGGCCATTGGACGTGGCAGCGGTCAGCTTGTCCGAAGGGGAGCGGAACTGGCCGTACCAGATGCTGCCGCCATCGGGCAGCGCCTCCACCTTGCTGCGCACCGCCTGCACGCGCCGGCCGAGCAGTTCGAACTCGAGCTGCGGCTGCGCGGTGGCAGCTGCATCGACACGCACTTCCTGTACCGTCGCGGTGGACGGGGTGGCCAGCAGCTTGCCCAGTGCGGGCTCACTGTTTGCCGATGCACGGCTGATGACCGTCACTGGCTCGAACAACGGTGCCGCCTGCGCGGCCGCTGCCACCGACAAACCCAACACCAGGCCACCTGCCGCTTTGCCAATCGATCTGGACAACATTGCGTCGCTCCTTGAATGATGTGAACAGCGTTGATGCAGCACGCCCGGGTTTGCCGGGTTTGGCCATATGGCCTGCGTGGGCCGTGTGAATTCAATAGAAGACGGAGATGAAAATCAGGAACTGTGATCCACCGCATCTACGTTAATTAAGGTCAAAAGCGTCACTACACTTCGCCAATACACCGCTTTCGCGCTACCGTGACGTAGCCACGACGGGACATGCACATGGCTCCATCGCAGGACACGGACGAAGATGTCGGCTTGCTGCGGATAGGCCTGTTCTTCGATGGCACCCGCAACAACGCACACAACCTGGCACGCGGTCGCCCCCGGGTTCCGCAGCCACGTCCGGCGCAGCTGCGTGCGGATGACGATTCGACCTACCAGAGCCGGCTGACCAGCAGCTACGACAATGGCCTGACCAACATCGCACGCCTGCAGCAGCTGTATCCGGACAGCCGCCGCGATGCGATGGCCACACCTTCGCTGTCGATCTACGTGGAAGGCGTGGGCACCCGCGACGATGCCGACGACGACCTGATCGGACTGGCGTTCGGCATCGGCGCCAGTGGTGTGCGCGCGAAAGTGCAGCGCGCGCTGCAGGTGCTGCTTCCGGCCGCACTGTCGGGACTATCCGCACGCTGGCAGCAACCGCTGCATGGCGTGCAGCTGGACCTGTTCGGTTATTCACGCGGCGCTGCTGCCGCACGTGACATCGCCAACCAACTTCAGGGCTGGGACAGCGTGCGCTGGCGCCAGCTGCTACAGGCCGCCCGCCTGTCCTGCACTGCGAACTTCTCCCCGTCCACGCCGGTGCTGCGCTTCATCGGGCTGTTCGACACCGTTGTCGCGGTCAATGGCGGCCGCGCCGAGGAACAGCCGCAACTGGCGCTGCGCAGTGGCATCGCACGCCACGTCGTGCAGCTCACCGCGCGTGATGAACATCGCCAGCACTATGCACTGACCAGCGTGGCGCCGCCGTTCACCGAGATTGCCCTGCCCGGCGTGCACGCCAACATCGGTGGCGGCTACAACCAGCTCGACGAAGGGCCCAAGCTGCTCAGTCGCCCGCGCCGGCAGTTGCTGCGCCGCCCCGCGGTTGCCGACTACCAGATTCCTCCACTGGCGATGCTGCAGGCCACCACGGCCTATGCTGAAACACAGGCCGATGCCGAACGCTGGCGACATCAGCTGGGCGTGGACGAGAAGGAAATCTGGGTGGATGTCTGGCACCAGTGGCAGCAGCAGCGACGCGCCGGCAGCCGCAGCGTGCTGTTGTCACCGGTGCTGTATGTGACCGCCGCTGTGGTACTGCGCCGGCCCATCGACTGGCGTTACCAGCTGATCGCACTGCAGGTGATGCAGCAGCAGGCCATCGATGCCGGCGTGCAATGGACTGCAAATGCCGCCGAGGTTCCCGGCTGGGAACTGCCGTCCGCCCTGCGGCCTATCGCACGGCGCCTGGTGGCCGGACAGCCACTGACGGCGACACAGGAGGCGCTGCTGCGTCGGCGTTACCTGATGCAGTCGGCGCACTGGAACTTCGATGCGCTGGGCGACACCGCACTGACCTACGCCGCCGATGCCGGCGTCAGCGAACTGCCGTACCGGCCAGGCCCTGGCTTGTTCTATATCAACCGGCCAACCGTGGATGGCAAGCGCGTGGTGTTGCCGAACGCATAAGAAAAGGGGACCTCCCCTGTTCTCAGCCGGCCTGCTCGACAAGGTTGGCCAGCTCATCCGCATCGAACCCGGCCAGCAGGCGCGCTTCCATGTTGAACGGCCCGTGCAGGTAGCCGCCGGCATACTCCACAAGCAGTTCCTTGAAACGTGCGCGCGGCTCGACACCGGCGCGGTCGCAGTACCAGCGGTACCAGCGCGAACCGGCGGCAACATGCGCCACTTCCTCACGCAGGATCACCTCCAGCACATCGGCGGTTTCGCCATCACCGACATTGCGCAGTTTCCCGATCATGCCCGGGGTGACGTCCAGGCCGCGCGCTTCCAGCACGCGCGGCACCAGCGCCATGCGTGCCAGGCCATCGTGCGCGGTCTTTTCGCACATTTCCCACAGGCCGTTGTGCGCGGGGAAGTCGGCGTAGTCGTGGTCATGCACCTGCAGGCGCTCGCGCAGCAGCATGAAATGCCGCGATTCGTCGTCGGCACAGCTGACCCAGTCGGCATGAAACGCCGACGGCAGGCCACGGAAGCGGTACACCGCGTCCCAGGCCAGGTCGATCGCGTTGAGTTCGATATGGGCGATGGCGTGGATGAAGGCAGCCCGACCTTCCACGCCACCCAGTCCGCGCCGCGGAACTTCGCGCGGATGCACCAGCATCAGCTGCGCTGGCCGGCCCGGCATGCGGATCGGTTCCGGCGGTGGCGCATCGGCCACCACCTTCAGGCGACCGGCGCGGAACGCGGCCGCATACGCCTGGGTCAGCGCAACCTTGCGCAGCGGGTCGGCTTCGGCCAGGCACTGCTGCGCTGCGCGCAGCAGGTCGCCACCAACGTCGGGTACATCGACCACGCCTGGTCCTCAGGCGCGCCGCTTGTGCTTGGCGTCGTCCGACCGCAGCTGCTGGATGCGCTCGAAGTAGCCCGGTTCAATGCCGGTCGGGTAGTGGCCGTTGAAGCAGGACGAATCGAAGCTGCGCAGCGCCGGGTTGCCTTCGCTCACTGCCGCTTCCATGTCTTCCAGGTCCTGGTAGATCAGCCAGTCGCAGCCCAGGTGGGCTTCGATCTCTTCCACGGTGCGGTTGTGCGCGACCAGTTCCTCGGCCGCCGGCATGTCGATGCCGTAGATGTTCGGGTAGCGCACCGGCGGCGCGGCGCTGGCCAGATAGACCTTGCGCGCGCCCGCGTCACGGGCCATCTGCACGATCTGCTGGCTGGTGGTGCCACGCACGATCGAATCGTCCACCAGCAGCACCACGCGGTTGCGGAACTCAAGGTGGATCGGGTTGAGCTTGCGACGCACCGACTTCACGCGTTCGCCCTGCCCCGGCATGATGAAGGTACGGCCGATGTAGCGGTTCTTGATGAAGCCTTCGCGGTACTTCACCCCAAGTACGTTGGAGATTTCCAGCGCCGCGTCGCGCGAGGTGTCCGGGATCGGGATGATGGTGTCGATGTCATGGTCCGGGCGCAGGCGCAGGATCTTCTCGCCCAGCTTGATGCCCATGCGCATGCGCGCCTTGTGCACCGAGACGTTGTCGATCATCGAGTCCGGGCGCGCGAAGTACACGTATTCGAAGATGCACGGGGTGTGCTCGGCCGGCTCGGCGCAGATCTCCGAGAACAGCTCGCCACGCGCGGTGATCACCAGCGCTTCGCCCGGCTGCACATCGCGCACGCGCTGGAAGCCCAGCACGTCCAGCGCGGCCGACTCGGACGCCACGATGTACTCGTCGCCCTCGGCATGGCTGCGCTTGCCCAGCACCAGCGGACGGATGCCATGCGGGTCGCGGAAGGCGACCAGGCCCAGGCCCAGCACCACGCTGACCACTGCATAGCCACCCTTGCAGCGGCGGTGCACGCCGGCCACCGCGCGGATGGCCGCTTCCGGGCTGAGCTGGCGCTGCTGTTCCAGTTCGTAGGCGAACACGTTCAGCAGCACTTCGCTGTCCGAATCGGTGTTGACGTTGCGGCGGTCCTGTTCGAACACCTGCTGGCGCAGCACCTCGGTGTTGATCAGGTTGCCGTTGTGGGCCAGCGCGATGCCGTACGGCGAATTGACGTAGAACGGCTGCGCCTCGTCCATGCCTTCCGAACCGGCGGTCGGGTAGCGCACGTGGGCAATGCCCACGCTGCCTTCCAGGGTGGACATGGTGCGGGCATCGAACACATCGCGGACCAGGCCGGTGGCCTTCTGCACGCGCAGGCGGCTGCCGCTGGCGGTGGCGATGCCCGCCGCATCCTGGCCACGGTGCTGGAGGACGGTCAAGCCGTCATACAACTGCCCGGCGACGTTCTGGTTGCCGACGATTCCGACGATGCCACACATGATGCGAGGTCTCCGCTGGGCTGTGCCCAGTTACAAGGAAGGTGGCCGTACCTGGCCGCGGTGGTCGCCGCGCACGCGGTCGACGTTGGCCGGATCGCCCGGCTCGATACTGTCCGGCAGTGCAGGAGCATCCGGGCGCACTTCCGCCGGATCGTAGGAATCGCCCTGTTCCGCTTTCGCAGGCCGCAGCCATCCGCTGCCTGCCACTACCTGGTTGAGGATGCCATTATCGCCTGCCGCGCCCGGCTTTCCCAACCCGGCGCCTGCGTTCTTGCCCAACTCCATTAATGCAGATGGGGACAGCGCGTCGGTCGGCAAGGCCTTGGGCAGCAGATCGGCCCCGGGAACCTCCCAGTGCGGCAGCTTGCTGTTCATCCAGGCAACGGTGGGATTCAGCAGTGGCCGCACCGCCGAGCGCTGCCAGGAGGGCTCGGCAGTCAACGGGGTGAAACTGCCCAGCAGCAGCAGGATCGCGGCGATCAGGCCGCCCCGCACGGCCCCCAGCACCCCGCCCAGCAGGCGGTCCAGGCTGGTCAGCATGCTGCGGTGGACCAGAGCCTTGATGACCATGCCGATCACCGCGACCACGATCATCACGCCGATGCCGACGCCCAGGTAGCCGCCGACGAAGTGTTCGCCACCGGGGGCCGCCGGGGCAGCCCACCAATGGGCGGCATCATTGCCGAAGGCGAAGGCCGCCCACGCGGCCAGCAGCCACGACAGGGTGCCAATGACGATGCCGACGAAGCCGCGCAGCATCCCCAGCAGGGTGGAGGCGGCGATCACGATCAGCAGCACCACGTCGATCATGGCGCCCCGCTCCTTCGGCGGCGCTGGCAACGCGGCTGCGCGTGGGTCATGGGTGCGGCCGGACCATGCCGGCGACGCCGACCTTGGCGGCGACCTGCGCCTTCAGCTGCTCGGCATCGCCACGGTTGGCCACCGGCCCGACGCGGACGCGATGCAGGGTGCCCTTTTCGGTGCGCACCTGTTCGACAAAAGCACTGAAGCCGGCGGCGCGGACCTTGTCGCGCAGGGCGTTGGCATCGTTGGCCTGGCCGAACGCGCCCAGCTGCACGGCAAAGCCGACGCCGCTGGCGGCCGGTGCTGCCGGCGTGGCCGGGGCCGTTGCCGGCTTGCTCGCGGTGGCCTCCGGCTTCGGCTCGGGCTTCGGGGTTTCGGGCTTCGGCGCCGGCTTCGGCGGCTCGGGCTTGGCCGCCGGAGTGGTCGTTGCAGTCGGCGTACTCGGCGGCAGGCTTTCACTGCGCACCGGGTTGCTGCTGGCCGACGGCGCGGTGGCGGCGGATGGGGTACTGGCGCTCGGCGTAGCCGGTGCCGGGGTGGCTGCCACCGGGGCGCTGCTGTCCGCTGCGGCATCCAGGGTGATCACTTCGGCCTTCACATCGGCACGGATCTTCACCGCCTGCAGGCGGGCGGCCTCGGCCTGTGCACGGTCGGCGTACGGCCCCACGCGCACACGCCATGCCTGACGGCCGTTGATGGTGGTCGCTTCTGCGAAGCCCGGCAGCTGCGAGCGCTGCAGGTAGGCAATCACGGCATCGGCGTCGGCCTTGCTGCCGTAGGCGCCGAAGGTGACGGCGTAGTTGCCGGCAGCAACCGCCGGAGAGGTGTCCACGGTCGGCGGCGTGGCTGGCGTGGCGGCGTCCTGCAGCGGCTTGGCCTGCCCGGTCTGCAGGCCGGTGGCACCACCGGCCGGAGCCACCAGCGGTAGTTCACGGGTTTCGAACTGGCCATCGGCCGGCGCATCCGGCGCGGCGATCGGCACCGAGGCCACACCGCTGTCCGGTGCAGGTCCCTTGACCAGCATCGGCAGGAAAATCACGGCCAGTGCGACCAGCACGATGGCACCAATCAGACGCTGTTTCAGAGGCGTATCCACGTGAGGCGGCAACTGTCCGGAGGTTGCGGTCGATTATACGGGTGCCGGACCGGACGGCGTCGGGATTGGCTGAACGTGGCTCAGGCGTTGCGCTGCAGCCACTGCAACGCGGCGGCGGCGGTATGGAAGGAGCCAAACACCAGTACGCGGTCACCGCGCTCGGCCCGGTCCAGTACCTGCGCCAGCGCCTGCTCGACCGAAGCGGCCAGCTGCGCGCTGCCAGCATCGGTCTCGGCCAGGCGCGCCTGCAACTGGGCGGCACTCTGGCCGCGCGGGCCGTCCAGGCCGGCAAGGGTCCACTCGCCAACCACGCCCTGCAATGCCTGCACCACACCCACCGCGTCCTTGTCCTGCAATGCGGCATACACCGCCAAGGTGCGCCCGGCCGACGCTTCGGCCTTCAGCGCGCGGGCCAGCTGGCCCGCCGCCTGCGGGTTGTGCCCGACGTCGACGCGGATCTGCACGCCATCTCGCTCGAACGCCTGCAGCCGACCCGGGATACGCGCCGCCGCGATACCAGCGGCCCACGCCGCGCGCGGCACCGGCTTGTCCAGCGCGCGCAGCGCAGCAATGGCGGCACCCGCATTGGCCAGCTGGATCGGCCCGGCCAGCGCCGGGGTTGGCAGTTCCATGCGCAGGCCAACGTCCCGCCAGCGCCAGCGCTGGGCATCGATCGGCTCGTAGAAATAGTCGCTGCCGCCGCGGATCGCGTTGGCACCCACCAGGTAGGCCCGTGCGAGCACGCTCGACGGCGGGTCGGTCTCACCCAGGATCACCGGCTTCCAGCCACGGATGATGCCGGCCTTCTCGGTGCCGATTGCTTCGCGGTCTTCGCCCAGCCATTCGGCATGGTCGATGTCCACAGTGGTGATCACGGCCACATCGGCGTCGACGATGTTGACCGCATCCAGGCGACCGCCCAGACCCACTTCCAGAACCGCCAGGTCCAGCCCGGCGTCGGCGAACAGCTGCAGCGCGGCCAGCGTGCCGTACTCGAAATAGGTCAGCGTGGTCTCGCCGCGTGCGGCCTCGACGGCGTTGAACGCAGCAACCAGCGCCGCATCGTCCACGTCCTGGCCGTCGATGCGCACGCGCTCGTTGTAGCGCAGCAGATGCGGCGAGGTGTACGCGCCAACCTTCCAGCCGGCGGCACGTGCAATGGCTTCGATGAAGGCGACGGTCGAGCCCTTGCCGTTGGTGCCACCTACCACGATGGTGCGCTTGCCCGGCGCCCCCAGGCCCATCGCGGTGGCCACGGCGCGCACGCGCTCCAGGCCCATGTCGATGGTCGCCGGGTGCTGGCGTTCAATGTAGTCCAGCCAGTCGGCCAGGGTGGTCGGGGTGTTCGTCACGGCAGGGGTTCCAGCAGAAGCAGGTGGTTCGGGAATCAGAGGGCGCGGTGCTTGGCTTCGCCGAAGAACGGCGTGTGGTGGGCGCAGTCGTTCAGGCGCACCACTTCCAGGCTGTCCAGGTCGGCGCCTTCGAGCAGGTTGAGCGTGGTCGGTGCCTGGCGGAAGGTCCACAGCCGGGAAAGCGGCAGGCCCAGCACCTTGCACAGGATCACGCGGTTGACCGCATCGTGCGCAACCACCAGCAGGGTGTCGTGCTCGCCGAGGCCTTCGGTGGCGCGGGCCAGGCCACGCCAGCTGCGCTCCAGCACCAGGCGCAGCGATTCGCCGCCGGGCATCAACACCGTATCCGGCTCCTCGCGCCAGGCCTGCAGGCGCGACGGATCCTTCTCGTGGATCTCGCTGGCCAGCAACCCTTCCCATTCACCGTGGGCGATTTCCTGCAGCTCCGGCTCGGTCAGCAGCATGTCGGCGCGGGCGGCGCCAAGCGCCAGCTGCGCGGTCCGCTGCGCGCGCGACAGCGGCGAGGCGACGGCACGGGTGATGTCCACCGAGGCCAGGCGGGCACCCAGGGCCTGGGCCTGGGCTTCGCCGATCGGCGAAAGCGGGATGTCGATCTGGCCCTGGTAGCGGCCTTCGGCGTTCCACGGCGTTTCGCCGTGGCGGGCAAGCAGGATGCGCATGCGTGCAAGGGGTCCTGGGGGGAGGAGGTTTCCGCGTTTCGTTCACATCCTGTGAAGCACGCGGAACAGGGATGATACCTGTTCGGCGCACCGGGCCGGGCCGGGCATGAAAAAACCCCGCGACGTGGGTCGCGGGGTTTCGGAATTCCCGGCCATCGGGTCGTGTTTGCCGGCCAGCGGCCGGCACTACCGCAACCGGTTTATTTCGCCAGGTTCAGTTCCTTCAGCAGCTGCGGCGCCGGCGCCACTTCCTGCATGATCCACTGCATGTAGCGGCTGTCGACGGCGATCATGCGGGTCATCACCGGGTCGAACACCCAGTTGGAGCTGACCGATTCCCAGTTGCCATCGAAGGCCAGGCCGACCAGCTTGCCGTTGGCGTCCAGCACCGGCGAACCCGAGTTGCCGCCGGTGATGTCCAGGTTGGACAGGAAGTTCACCGGCACCGAACCGATGCGCTTGTCTTCCAGGCCGCCGTAACGCTTGGCCTTGACCGCATCGAGCAGCGCCTTCGGCGAATCGAACGGATCTTCACCGGTCTCCTTCGCCGCCACGCCTTCCAGGGTGGTGAACGGGGTGTACGTCACGCCGTCCTTGCCATAGCCCATGACGTTGCCGAAGGTGATGCGCAGCGACAGGTTGGCGTCCGGGTAGACAAACTCACCCTGGCTCTTCTTGTAGTCGGCCACGGCCTGCAGGTACAGCGGGCGCGCGGTCAGCGATTCGCCTTCGCGGATCTTCTTCTGCTCTTCCTGCTTCAGCAGTGCCGGCATGACAGCCACGGCGTACTGGATGGCCGGATCGCTGCTGGCTTCAAACGCGGCACGGTCGGCCTTGAACCACTTCAGGCGTGCATCCAGGCTGCCCAGCTCGGTGCCCGACAGCTTGGCCACCACCGACTTCACCGCAGCGGCATCGCTGCCGGCCAGCCACTTGTTCAGCACGTCATTGTCGCGCTGCGCGGCCGGCAGGGCCACGTACTGCTCCAGCCAGTAGGCCTGCAGCTGCTGGTCCATCTTCGCCACGTAGCGACGATCCATCTGCTTCAGGCCACCTTCGATGGTGGTCAGGTCGCGTTCCTGGTAACCGGCTTCGCGTTCGGCATCCGGCTTGCTGCGCTCGATCGACAGGCGGTACAGGGTGATCGCCGCGCCAACGGCCGAGGTGTTGTTGAACTGGCCGACGAACAGGTCGCGTTCGCGGGTGGCCTTGCTGGTATCCAGATGCTTGAGCAGCTGCGCGTGTGCGGCCAGGGCCGGCTTGCCGGCAGCGCCCTGCTTCTTCAGCCACGCCAGCACGGCGGCTTCTTCAGCCTGCTTCTGGCCAGCGGCGTCGATGCGCTTGAAGCCTTCCAGCTGGCCCAGGTAGTTCTTGGCCACGTTGTTCATGCTGGCGGCGGTGGCGGCGTACTTCACCTTGACGTCGGCGTCGGCCTTGCCGGCGTCGGCGATCAGCTTCAGCACCGCGTTGTAGTGCTTGGCGATGGTCGGGTAGGTGAAGCTGGCGGTTTCGTTGAACTCACCGGCCAGCGCGTAGCGGTTGGTGCGGCCCGGGTAGCCGGCCACCATCACGAAGTCGTCGGCGCCCAGCGGCTGGTCGGCGAACTTCAGGAAGTGCTTGGGCTGGTACGGCACGTTGTCGGCGGCGAAGGCGGCCGGCTTGCCGTCCTTGCCGACGTAGGCGCGGTAGAACGAGAAATCGCCGGTGTGGCGTGGCCACATCCAGTTGTCGACGTCGCCGCCGAACTTGCCGACGCTGCCCGGGGGCGCGTAGACCAGGCGCACATCCTTGATTTCCATGTTGCGGAACAGGCGGTAGGTGTTGCCGCCGGAGAAGCTGTACAGGCGGCAGCGGAAACCGGCATCGGCCTCACAGGCGGCAACCTGGGCCTTGTCGAAGGCGTCCAGCGCGCGGCTGCGGGCCAACGGGTCATTGCCGGCGGCGGCGATGGCGGCCTTGGCCTGGGCGGTGACGTCGGTGATCTGGTCGAGCACGAACACGCGGGCGTTCGGGCCGGCGCTCAGTTCGTCCTTCAGGGTCGGCGCGTTGAAGCCGTCCTTGATCAGGTTCTTCTGCGCGGTCGAATTCAGCTGGATGGCGCCATACGCGCAATGGTGGTTGGTGACCACCAGACCCTGCGGCGAGACGAAGCTGGCGGTGCAGCCGCCGAGGGCGACGACCGCGCCCATCGGGTCGCCGGTCAGGTTGGACAGCTGCTGCGGGGACAGCTTCAGGCCGGCCTTCTGCAGCGGGCCGGCGATTTCCGGCAGCTGCTGCGGCACCCACATGCCTTCAGCGGCATGGGCGACCTGGGCCAGCCCGAGGCTGGCGACGATGGAAAATGCAAGCAGGTTCGAGCGCATGGAGCGGCCCCTGGTAGTGGAACCCTCGATTGTAGCCCGCCGCCCTGCCCCGGCCCGAACCCCGGAAGTCATGGGCCTGCTTCTTGCTCTGCCACGCGCACGTCGGCCGCGCACACGGAAATCGTCCAGAGGGGGCGTGGTCACCCTGGACGGGACCGTTGGCGCCATGGGCCGGGCGCATGCGACTGGCGGGTTGGGCAGGACGCCCAACCCCGGTCTTGCCGTGTGCGCAGGATAGCGCGCACGAGCAAGGCGCCATCGAGCACCATGGATGGGCTTTTGCGTGTCCCGGCCAGGGTGACCACGCCCCCTTTCCCGGATCAGGGAGGCGCCGCTGTTCGCAGTACGTTCGAAACGCCCGCCGGCGCACGCCTTTCGTTCCACCACTGCACCCGCAGCGCAACATGGGAAATCCGCGCGGCCCCCTATAATCCGCGCTTTCCCCCTGATGAGTTCCACCCCGATGGCGCAGCAAACGATGAAGGCCCTGGTCAAGCGCGAAGCAGCCAAGGGCATCTGGCTGGAAGAAGTTCCGGTGCCGACCCCCGGCCCGAACGAGGTCCTGATCAAGCTGGAGAAGACCGCGATCTGCGGTACCGACCTGCACATCTACCTGTGGGACGAGTGGAGCCAGCGCACCATCAAGCCGGGCCTGACCATCGGCCACGAATTCGTCGGCCGCGTCGCCGCGCTGGGCTCGGCAGTGACCGGCTATGAGATCGGCCAGCGCGTCTCGGCCGAAGGCCACATCGTCTGCGGTCATTGCCGCAACTGCCGGGGCGGCCGCCCGCACCTGTGTCCGAACACCGTCGGCATCGGCGTCAACGTCAACGGCGCGTTCGCCGAATACATGGTGATGCCGGCCAGCAACCTGTGGCCGATCCCGGACCAGATTCCGTCGGAGCTGGCCGCGTTCTTCGATCCTTACGGCAACGCCGCGCACTGTGCGCTGGAATTCGATGTGATCGGGGAGGACGTGCTGATCACCGGTGCCGGCCCGATCGGCATCATCGCCGCCGGCATCTGCAAGCACATCGGCGCGCGTAACGTAGTGGTGACCGACGTCAACGACTTCCGCCTGAAGCTGGCCGCCGACATGGGCGCTACCCGCGTGGTCAACGTGGCCAACCAGTCGCTGAAGGACGTGATGAAGGAACTGCACATGGAAGGCTTCGACGTGGGCCTGGAAATGAGCGGCAACCCGCGCGCTTTCAATGACATGCTCGACTGCATGTACCACGGCGGCAAGATCGCCATGCTCGGCATCATGCCCAAGGGCGCCGGCTGCGACTGGGACAAGATCATCTTCAAGGGCCTGACCGTGCAGGGCATCTACGGCCGCAAGATGTACGAGACCTGGTACAAGATGACCCAGCTGGTGCTGTCCGGCTTCCCGCTCGGCAAGGTGATGACCCACCAGCTGCCGATTGACGATTTCCAGAAGGGCTTCGACCTGATGGAAGAAGGCAAGGCCGGCAAAGTGGTATTGAGCTGGAACTGATCCGCCCCACGGTAGCGCCGGGCCATGCCCGGCGTCACCGGAATGAAAAAGGCGCCCGATGGGCGCCTTTTTCGCAATGCGTGCCAGGCAAGCCTGGCACCTGCCGTAACGCCTGCGGCGTTACTTGCCGACGGCCACGCTCAGCATCACCCGGCTGTGGGCCAGCTTGCCGGAGTTGTCGCGGCCGTTGCCGTCGGTGCCGTAGTAGCCCAGGCCGACGTTGAACAGGCCGAACTGGCGCGCGACGCCGACGTTCCAGTCGGTGTAGTCCTTGGCGATGCCGTCCTCGAAGGTGCTGCGACCGACGTTGGCATTCAGGGTGAAGTCTTTCGGCAGGCCCCAGCTGCCGCCCAGGCCGAAGTACCAGCCATCGGTGCTGCTGTTCCAGACATCGTTGGTGTAGGCCACCGTCAGCTTGTAGGTCTCATCCAGCGTGGTGGTGGTGATCAGCTCGTTGTAGTTCAGCTCGCTGGCACCGAGGTAGGTGTAGCGGTTCAGCAGGGCGTCGAAATTGACGCGGGGCGTGACGTCAACGCCATAGCCGATCTGGTAGTCGACCTCGGTGCTCGGGTCGCCCGGACCGAAGTCGACGCCCGAACCCCAGACACCGGCATACAGGCCGACCGGCGAGGTGTAGGTGAACCCCGCCTGCAGGGTCGGCTTTTCGTCGGTCTGTGAGACACCACGGAACAGGTAATCGGAAACGGCGGTGACGTTCCAGCTGTACGGCGATTCGTCTTCCTGGGCACTGGCGGTGAACGGGGCGGCCATGGACAGGGCAGCGGCAATGGCGAGGCAGGCACGGGCGTGCTTCATGAGCGTCTCCGGTGGGGGCGGTGGCGTGGCGCGGAAGGCGGGGCGGCCGGAGCGGGACAGCGCCGGTTCACGAATTTTTAACCCGTTTGCTATTGCGATGCAACATGTGTCCGCTCTGGTGACGCCGCAACTGCGCCGGTTGGCAAGCGGCGATGCCCGGTAGAATCAGCGGTTTCCCCGCTCAGAACCGTGCCCACGCCATGACCGACCCCTCCTCCGCCCTGACCCGCCACTACGCCGAGGAACTGGACGCCATCCGCGCCCAGGGCCTGTTCAAGTCCGAGCGGATCATCACCAGCCCGCAGTCGGCCGAGATCACCCTCGACGACGGCCGCACGGTGCTGAATTTCTGTGCCAACAACTATCTGGGCCTGGCCGACCACCCGGACCTGATCCAGGCCGCCAAGGACGCGCTGGACAGCCACGGCTTCGGCATGGCGTCGGTGCGCTTCATCTGCGGCACCCAGGACCTGCACAAGCAGCTGGAGAAGCAGATCGCCGATTTCTTCGGCAAGCAGGACACCATCCTGTACGCGGCCTGCTTCGATGCCAATGGCGGCCTGTTCGAGCCACTGCTTGGCGAGAATGACGCGATCATTTCCGACGCACTGAACCATGCGTCGATCATCGACGGCGTGCGCCTGTGCAAGGCCAAGCGTTTCCGCTACGCCAACTGCGACATGGCCGACCTGGAAGCCCAGCTGCAGGCCGCCGATGCCGCCGGCTGCAAGACCAAGCTGATCACCACCGACGGCGTGTTCTCGATGGACGGCTTCATCGCGCCGCTGGACGAGATCACTGCGCTGGCGAAGAAGTACAACGCGCTGGTGCACATCGACGAATGCCACGCCACCGGTTTCCTTGGCGCCACCGGCCGCGGTTCGGCCGAGGTCAAGGGCGTGCTGGAGAAGATCGACATCATCACCGGCACCCTGGGCAAGGCCATGGGTGGCGCACTTGGCGGCTTCACCTGCGCCAGCGCCGAAGTGATCGAACTGCTGCGCCAGCGCTCGCGCCCGTACCTGTTCTCCAACTCGCTGCCGCCGCACGTGGTGGCCGCAGGCATCAAGGCATTCGAAATGCTGGCCGCCGCCGACGACCTGCGCAGCACGCTGGCCGAGAACACCGCCTACTTCCGCGAAAAAATGACCGCGGCCGGTTTCGACGTGAAGCCGGGCGTACATCCGATCAGCCCGGTGATGCTGTACGACGCGCCGCTGGCACAGAAGTTCGCCGAGCGCCTGCTCGAAGAAGGCATCTACGCGATCGGTTTCTTCTTCCCGGTGGTACCCAAGGGCCAGGCGCGCATCCGCACCCAGATCAGCGCCGCGCACAGCCGCGAGCATCTGGACCGCGCGATCGATGCATTCACGCGCATCGGCGTCGAACTGGGCGTGGTCAAGGGCTGACCGCACCGGGGTCGGATCCCCAGGGGTAGCGCCGGGCCATGCCCGGCGATTTCCCGAAAGCCGCGCCATGCGCTCGCCGGGCACGGCCCGGCGCTACCGAAATGACGCGCGACGCGCGTCACTTCTTTTTCTTCTTGCCCTTCGGCTCGTCCTTGCTGGCCACCACCACCGGCTTGGCGGCGGCATCCTGGCCATTGCCCTTGGCTACGCGGATACCGTTGGCCTTCATCCAGGCATCGAACTCATCGGCGGTCATCTTCTTGTCGCCGTTGCTCATCAGGAAGCGGTAACTGCCGCGACCATCCAGCTCCGGGGTCTTCACTTCCACCACCGGGGTCTCGGCCGGCGTTTCCGCCTTGGCCACCTTCTTGTGGCCACCACAGGCGCTCAGCAGCACCATCGGCAGAAGCAGGCCTGCGCAGCGCAGGGTTTGATTGAGGGTCAGGTGGTACATGGCAGGCTCCGTTCGGGATATTCGACAGCCAGGCGCCCCCTACGCCTGGAACGGCGGCCGGCAAACGCCGGCCACGGGCGATGATCAGCCCGGTGCAGCGGCCCCCAGCCGCTGCTGGTCGCTGACCTGCAGGACCCGCCACTGGCCCTTGCCGAGATCGCCGAGCTGCAGCCCGCCGATCGCGACCCGGACCAGGCGCAGCACCTGCAGGTCGAAGGCCGCCAACAGGCGGCGGATATGGCGATTGCGGCCCTCGTCGAGGACCACCTCCAGCCATGCGGTCTTGTCGCCACTGCGCAGTACGCGCACGGCACGGGCGGCGAGGAACTCGCCCTCGTCCTCCAGGCCGGCCCGCAGTGCCGCCAGCGTGGCGTCATCGGGCAGGCCATCAACCTGCACGTGGTAGGTCTTGTCCGGCCCGGTCTGCGGGTCGGTCAGGCGCGCCGCCCACTGCGGATCGTTGCTGAACAGCAACAGCCCTTCACTGGCCTTGTCCAGGCGCCCGACCGGCGCGATCCACGGCAGCCCCGCGCCATCGAAACAGCGGTAGACGGTGTCGCGGCCGCGCTCGTCCTGCGCGGTGGTCACTACCCCGCGCGGTTTGTTGAGCATCAGGTACAGGCGCTGTGGCGCGCTCATGGGCTGGCCATCGACCTCGATCGGCGGCACCGGCTGGCCAATCGGAAATTCCGGGTCGCGCACGATCCGGCCGGACACGCGTACGCGGCCTTCGGCAATCCAGCGCGCGGCCTCGCTGCGCGAGCACACGCCGGCCTTGGACAGTACGCGCGCCAGGCCATGGCGGACACCGGCGGAAGCGGCAGCGGAAGTCGCACGCCCACGCGGTGCGTGGGAGCGGGCAGCGGGGGCAGCAGGTGGGCGGCGCGTGCGCAAGCCTCTGCTCCCCGCGGTGCTTATTTCTTGTCGACCGGCTTGGTCTCAGCCGGTGCTTCAGCCGCCGCCGGCGTGGCGGCCGGGGCCGGACGCGCCTTGACCACGCGCACACCGCGCGCCTTCATCCAGGCGTCGAACTCTTCGGCGGTCATGCGCTTGCCGTTCTGGCTCATGTCGAAGCGCCAGGGCGTGTTGTCGAATTCGGTCTGCGGCTTGTAGGCCGCCGGATCGTTCGGCTTCACCGCCGGTGCGCTAGGGATGGCCTTGGCGATGTTCTGGCAGCCGTCGATGCGCAGGCGCTGCAGCACCTGGTCCAGCGACTGCGACGGATCGTAGTTGCTGCTCAGCACACCGGCCGGCATGCCCAGCTGGTTGCCACGGATGTACAGCTCGTCGGCAACCGGCGCGATGGTCGTGGCCGGCAACGGCAGCGGCGAGGCGCTGGTGTTGACCGAGCAATCGACCGCAGCGTGGGCGGCGGGAACCAGGGCCAGCGCCAGGAAGGCGGCCGATGCAGAGCGCAGCATGAGGGGCATCCAGGAAAGGAAGGGACGCGGCGAGTTTAGCAATGCCGCGACAGCTTTCAAGCGCCACTTTCAATGAATACGGCAACTCATTGGTTTTAAGGATAAAAACCCGACGAACGGTTACTTGCAGACCACCAGATGCCTGGATTGAGTGCCGCAGAAACAACAAGACCCGGCCGAAGCCGGGTCCTGCTGTGTCCTACTGGCAGAGCGTCAGAACTTAGTTCTGGACGTTCAGCTCGGTACGACGGTTCTTGGCGCGACCTTCCGGGTTGTCCGAACCATCCGGGTTGGTGTTCGGAGCAATCGGACGGCTCTCGCCGTAGCCGATCGGGCCGACCAGGCGACCGGCGTCAACGCCGTTCTTGGTCAGGTAGTTGTACACGGCGGTGGCGCGACGCTCCGACAGCTTCTGGTTGTAAGCGTCGGTACCCTTCGAGTCGGTGTGACCGGCAACTTCAACGCGCAGATCCGGGTAACGCTTCAGGATCTCGGTGGCTTCGCTCAGGATCGCCACGGCGTCCGGACGCAGGTTCGACTTGTCGAAGTCGAAGTTGACGCCCTTCAGGTCGATGGAGACCGGCACCGGGCAACCGTCCGGACCGATGGTCTGACCCGGCTGCGAGTTCGGGCACTTGTCGTCGCAGTTGTTGACGCCGTCACCGTCGTCGTCCAGATCGGCGCAGCTCGGGGCAACCGGAGCCGGAGCCGGAGCAGCCGCGACCGGAGCCGGGCCCAGCGGGATCACGACGCCGACCGAAGCCAGCACGTCACCGAACCAGTCTTCGTTCGGAGCGGCAACGCTCTGGTCGTCGAAGTCAGCGCGGTAAGCCACTTCGGCGCGGACAGCAACGCGCTTTTCGAAGGTGGTCTGCAGGCCGACGCCCAGCTTGGCGGCAACGTTGCCGTCCTTACGCTGGCGCGGACCGTTGGCATTCAGCGCCGGGTACTCTTCTTCCGACTTCTGGTAGCCCAGGCCACCGACGATGTACGGGTTCCAGCCGCGGCCTTCCTTGATGAAGTGGCGACGCAGGTCCAGCGAGACGCCGTACTGCGACCAGTTCAGGTCCTTGTTCGAATCGAAGTTCGGGTTCTGATAGTTCAGCTCACCGTCCAGCGACCAGTTCGGGCTGATGAACTTGCCCAGGCCCAGGGTCACGAACGGAGCATCATTGGTCAGACGGTCGCTGTCCTGGAAGTTGAAGCCGGCCGAACCGGTCAGGTACCAGCGGTCATCGAACTCCTGCGCCGAAGCTGCCTGGGCGAAAGCCAGGCCGCCCAGCAGCGCGGCAGTAAGGATCTTCTTGTTCATTGAGTACAGCTCCTATTTCGGGGGTATGAAACCGGTAGAGGCATGGGCCAGCACAAGTGCGTCGATGTACGACAGCCGATTCAGCACGCCACCGCCGCGAACATTATGCTCAGGCGGGTGAAGGCCATGTTAACAGTCCCGTAACATGTGAAGTGTTGCGCCCGACCGTCCATCGGTCCGACGTTGAAACCCTATACAGGATGATGAAAATCCGCAAGACCCTCACGCTGCAAGGGTTTGACGGGGTTTAGGCGTTGGAAACGACACATTGCGCAGCGCGCTGCGATGAGCAGTTCAGCGTCTCTGCGAAAACGTGAGGAACCTTATGATGGAACCACGAACCCAGCCGGAGCCGTGATGAAAGCCGTCGCCCTGAGTCGTGAGTCCGCCCCCGCGCTGTGCGATATCCGCCTTCCTCCGCCGCTGCCTCCACGGGGGCGCGACCTGCTGGTGCGGGTCGAGGCGATTTCGGTCAACCCGGTCGACGGCAAGCAGCGTGTCAGCACGGATCCAGCCACGCTCCAGGCACCTCGCATCCTTGGCTGGGACGCGGCCGGCGTAGTGGAGGCGATCGGCGACGAGGCCAGCCTGTTCGCGTCCGGTGATGAGGTCTATTACGCCGGTGATGTCACCCGCCCGGGGTGCAACGCGCAGTACCAATGGGTGGACGAACGTCTGGTCGCGCGCAAACCCACCACGCTGGATTTCGCCGAGGCCGCGGCACTGCCGCTGACCACGCTCACTGCCTGGGAACTGCTGTTCGAGCGCATGCCCCTGCGGCTGGATGATTGCCGCCACGCCGGCCAGAACCTGCTGGTGATCGGCGGTGCGGGCGGCGTCGGCTCGATGGCGATCCAGCTGGCCCGCCATGCGGGTTTCGAGGTGATCGCCACTGCGTCGCGCGAAGCCTCGGCCGACTGGTGCCGGCAGATGGGTGCCCGGCACGTGATTGATCACCGGCAGCCGCTCCAGGCCCAGCTGCATGCGCTCGGCATCGACGCGGTGCGGGTCGCACTCAACCTGGCCGACACCGACCAGTACTGGGATGAGCTGGGCCAGCTGCTGGCGCCGCAGGGACATGTCGGGCTGATCGTCGAGCCACGTGGCCCGCTGCGCATCGGCGATCCCTACAAGGCCAAGTGCATCGGCATCCACTGGGAATTCATGTTCGCGCGCTCGCGCTTTGCCACCGCCGACCGCATCGAACAGCACCGCATCCTCAGCCGCGCCGCCAGCATGATCGATGCTGGCCAGCTGCGCGGCACGCTCAGTGAGTCACTGGGCACGATCAATGCGGCAAATCTGGACATTGCGCATCAGCGCCTGGCCAGCGGACGCACGGTGGGCAAGCTGGCACTGGTGGGCTGGGACGACTGAAGCGTCATGTAGAGCCGAGCCCATGCTCGGCTGGTGGTGCCAGGCAAAGCAGCCGAGCATGGGCTCGGCTCTACAGATTCCGCCTGTAGCGGCGGATTGGTCGGCATCTGTATCTATTGAAGTGACTGAATCGGGATTACGGTGGAAACAGATTCCTCTCCCCCGAGCCCACCGTGCCCACCGCCCTGCCCCTGCGCCTGCTGCAACTGATCACCGGCCTGTTCCTGTACGGCTTTGGTGCTTCGCTGATGATCCGTGCCGCCATCGGCGTGGCGCCGTGGGATGTGCTGTCACAGGGCATCGCCGCGCAGACCCCGCTCTCGTTTGGCCTGGCCACCAATGTGATTGGCGCACTGGTGCTGCTGCTGTGGTGGCCGCTGCGGCAGAAGCCGGGCGTCGGCACCGTGCTCAACGTGATGCTGATCGGTCCCTCCGCGCAGTTCGGGCTGTGGCTGCTGCCGCCGGCCGTCGGCCTTGGCTGGCAACTGACGATGTTCTGCGCGGGCATGCTGCTGGTGGCATTGGCCACCGGCCTGTACATCGGCGCCCGCCTCGGCCCGGGTCCACGCGATGGCCTCATGACCGGCCTGCATGCCCGCACCGGCTGGGCGATCTGGAAGGTGCGCAGCCTCATCGAAGGCAGCGTGCTGCTGCTGGGCTGGTGGCTGGGCGGCAACGTCGGCCTCGGCACCCTCGCCTTCGCCCTGCTGATCGGCCCGCTGTGCGGCGTCACCCTGGGCTGGTTCGGGATCGGCCGCCGCCCGGTCGCGCCGACCGCAGGCCGACAACCACAATCGCCCTGAGTTGACCCGAATGCCGGCCAGCGGCCGGCACTACCGCCCCCCGAGTTCGGGGGCAGCGCTGCAGGCGCGATCCAGCGGCCCTTGCCCCGGCCGCCATTTCGCGGCACGCTTCGCGCTTCCGTACGCAAGCGTATCGACCATGTCGCCAGCCAACGAAAGCGCCTATCCCCATCTGTTCGCCCCGCTGGATCTGGGCTTCACCCAGCTGCGCAACCGCGTCCTGATGGGCTCGATGCACACCGGACTGGAAGATCGCGCCCGCGACTTCCCAAGGTTGGCGGCCTACTTCGCCGAACGCGCCGAGGGCGGCGTTGGCCTGATCGTCACCGGCGGCTTCGCACCGAACGTGGTGGGCTGGCTGAAGCCCTTTGGCGGCAAGTTGTCCTGGCCCTGGGAGGTACGCCCGCACCGGCAGCTCACCGCCGCCGCGCACCAGCACGGCGCGAAGATCTGCCTGCAGCTGCTGCACGCCGGCCGCTATGCCTATCACCCGCTGTCGGTGGCACCGTCGAAGCTGAAGGCGCCGATCAACCCGTTCACCCCGCGCGCGCTGTCGGCCAGTGGCGTCCAGCGGCATATCGCCGACTACGCGCGCAGCGCGAAGCTGGCCCGCGAGGCCGGCTACGACGGGGTGGAGGTGATGGGCTCGGAGGGCTACCTCATCAACGAGTTCATTGCCCCGCGCACCAACAAGCGCTCCGACCGCTGGGGTGGCGACGCCAACCAACGCATGCGCTTTGCAGTGGAGATCGTGCGCCGCATCCGCGAGGCCTGCGGCCCGGACTTCATCATCATCTACCGCCTGTCGCTGGTCGACCTGGTGGACGACGGCAGCAACTGGGACGAGATCGTGCAGCAGGCGCAGGCCATCGAGGCGGCTGGCGCGACGATCATCAATTCCGGCATCGGTTGGCACGAGGCGCGCATTCCGACCATCGCCACCTCGGTGCCGCGTGCGGCCTTCGCCGGTGTCACCGCCAAACTGAAACCGCATGTGACGCTGCCGCTGGTGGCGACCAACCGCATCAACATGCCCGACGTCGCCGAACGCATCCTCGCCGGCGGCGGCGCCGACATGGTGTCGCTGGCACGTCCGCTGCTGGCCGACCCGCAATGGCCCAACAAGGCCCGTGCAGGCCGCGCGGAAGCGATCAATACCTGCATCGCCTGCAACCAGGCCTGCCTGGACCACGTGTTCGAGAACAAGCTGGCCAGCTGTCTGGTCAATCCGCGCGCCGCGCACGAGACCGAACTGGTCTATCGCCCCACCCCCGCGCCGAAGAAGGTTGCCGTGGTCGGTGCCGGCCCGGCCGGCCTGGCCTGTGCCACTGTCGCGGCCCAGCGTGGCCACCAGGTCACCCTGTTCGATGCCCACGATGAGATCGGTGGCCAGTTCAACGTGGCCAAGCGCATCCCCGGCAAGGAAGAGTTCCACGAAACCCTGCGCTATTTCCGCCACAAGCTGGCCGAAACCGGCGTGCAGCTGCGCCTGAACACCCGCGCCGACGCGTCCAGCCTGGCCGGCTTCGACGAGGTGGTGCTGGCCACCGGCATCACCCCGCGCAAGGTCAGCTTCCCCGGCGCCGACCACGCCAAGGTGGTCAGTTATCTGGACGTACTGCTGGGCCGCGTCGAAGTGGGCGCCACTGCCGCGATCATCGGCGCCGGCGGCATCGGCTTCGACGTCGGCGAATTCCTCAGCCACGCTGGCGAGTCGCCGTCGCTGGACCCGCAGCGCTGGATGGCCGAATGGGGCGTGGACGCCAGCTTCGAGGCACGCGGCTCGCTGGGCCGGCCCGAGGTCGAGCCGTCACCGCGGCGCCTGTGGCTGCTGCAGCGCAGCCCCGGCAAGCCCGGCGCGCGACTGGGCAAGACCACCGGTTGGATCCACCGCGCCACACTGAAGGCCAAGGGCGTGCGCATGCTCGGTGGCGTCGAGTACCTGGGCGTGGACGATCAAGGCCTGCGCATCCGCGTGGAAGGCAGCGAACAGTTGCTGCCGGTAGACCATGTGGTGATCTGCGCCGGGCAGGAACCGAACCGCGCATTGCAGGCCGAACTGCAGGCCGCCGGCATCAACGCGCAGCTGATCGGCGGTGCCGACGTGGCCGCCGAACTGGACGCGAAGCGGGCAATCGACCAGGGCAGCCGGGTGGCCGCCACGCTCTGATGAGCGCCTGAATGGGGGACGGAATGTGATTTCCGTCACCTCCGTCGAACCTGAATGTCAAGCCGGGCGGTTCACGATGCGTTCGGCTATTCCCCCCTACCTTGCGCCATCTTTCCGCTCACCAGCCAGTTTCCGGTGAGCTGGCGTGGCCCCACCGATCAGTACTGATCGATTCTTTTTGGGGCTGCCCACGGGGCGGCCCCGATGGCCGCCTCCCCATGACGCCAAGTCGTACCCCGCCTCCTGTCGCCCCCGCGGCCGGAACCGGAAGGTGCGGCCCATACGGAGCAAGGAGTTATATGAAACTGGCCTGGATTCTCTGGCTGTCGCAGTTGTTGCCGCAGCCGGCCGCTGATTCACTGTGTCTGAGCACCACCGTTTACCTGGAAGCCCGCGACCAGACCCTGCGCGGCCAGCAGGCCGTCGCCGAGGTCGCCCTGCGTCGCCTTGACAGCGGCCTGTGGGGCGACTCGATGTGCCAGGTCGTCACCGCGCGCAAGCAGTTCGCACCGACCATCGTCTCCCCCGGCACCCAGCTGGGCAATGACGCGGCGTGGAGCGAGGCGATGAACGTCGCTTTCGACGCCGAGCGCAACTGGGCGCTGCCGGCCGGCGAGCGCCGCGAGATCGTGCCCGGTGCCAGCCACTTCGCCGCGCTGTCCATCGCCAGCCCGAACTGGCGCAATGCCTACCAGGTGGCCACCATCGGCGATCACACCTTCTATAAGGTGCAGAACCTCAAGCCGCGGCAGTCGTAACGATCCGTGCCGGCGGCAGCGTTGCCGCCTGCCGGCAGGCTCTGGGATAGTGGGCGTTTCCCGCCCGCATCACCTGGAGTTCCCATGAAGCTGTACAGCAAGCCCGGTGCCTGTTCCACCGCCGACCACATCGCCCTGCAGTGGACCGGCCAGCCGTTCGAGGTTGAACTGCTGAACAAGGACACCCTGAAGGGTCCGGAATTCCTCAAGATCAATCCGGCCGGTGCGGTGCCCGCGCTGGTCGACGGCGACTTCGTGCTGCTGCAGAACGCCGCGATCATGGGCTATATCGCCGATCGCTTCCCGCAGGCCGGCCTCGGCGGTGACGGCAGCCCGCGCCAGCGCGCCGAAGCCACCCGCTGGCTGGCCTTCGTCAATTCCGACGTGCATCCGGCCTTCTCGCCGCTGTTCGCGCCGGGCAAGTTCATCGCCGACGAGAGCCAGTTCGATGCGATCCGCGCCGCCGCGCACAAGCGCCTGCGTGGCCTGTTCGAGACCGCTGACAGGCAGCTGGCCGACAAGCCATGGCTGGCCGGCTTCCGCAGCTTCGCCGACCCGTACTTCTACATCACCCTGCGCTGGGCCGCCGGTACCAAGGTCGACCTGTCGGGCCTGGACAACCTGGCCGCCTACAAGGCGCGCATGGACGCCGATGCCGGCGTGCAGGCCGCACTGAAGGCCGAAGGGCTGGCCTGATCATGACCCGGGGTCAGAGCCGTTCGCGTGGCGGACGGGCCTGACCCCTCTGCCCTGCGCAGGCGGGGGCCGATACGCCAGGGCGTGGTCAACCGATCTGGCGGATCACTTCACCGTTGGCATCGCGCAGGTAGGTCGGCATCACTTCGATGCGCAGCGCCCCCGCCAGCGGGTAAACCCCGCGCTCGGCGCGCACCCCTGCCAGGGCCTGCAGGCCCGCCTCGTCCAGTGACCAGCGCGCGCTGTCGGCGGATACGTCCGCCGCTTCACCGCCCCCGTTCGCGACGAACTCCCACTGCCGCTCGCGGCTGACCAGTTCCAGCGATCTGCCGTGGCGCAGGCGCAGCGGCAGCAGTTCGCACACGCTCGCCACCTGGCCGGCGCCAAGCACCAGCGTGGTCATGCCCGCCTCCTGGCGCCAGTCCAACGTCTCGATGAACAGCATGCCGGTGCTGGAGCCTTCGCGCTCGCTGCCGGCCCGCACCTCTGCCGCCAGCGCAGGGTCCTCCAGCAGGTTGCCGCGGTGCAGGTCGCTGATCCACAGTGGCATTGCCGGCTGCAGCGCCTGCAGCACGCCGCGCGTAGACCAGCGCTTGACTGCCTCCATTTCCTCATCGGTCAATCCGACCAGCTGCAGGAACTGCAGGTGGCCATTGGCGGTGTCGCGTGCCGGCAACTGCGGGTCGGCAATGAACGCCAGATGGCACAGCCGCGTGTCGGTCTCCAGTGCGATCGGGCCGTTGGCATTCAGATGGTGGCCATCCTCGAACACGTTGCCGCTGCCGAACACATAACGCGCCAGGTTCTGCAGCAGGTTCATCGGCCACACCGGCGGCGTGCTGTCGGCGTTCTCAGCGGCTTCGGCAGCGAGACGGAACGTCAGCTCGAAACCATAGCCGCTGGTGGCGGCATCACTGCTCTCCTTGGCATACAGCTCGGAGAAGCCGTAGGTCACGTAGTGCCAGTGGGGTACCGGCGCATGCGCCCAGTACACGCTGATGCCATCGAGCGGATCCTGGCCACCGAGCGTGTACGGAAGCGCGGTGCCGAAGTGACGTGGCTCCTGCCCGGCATACAGCGGCGCCAGCGCCGCATTGATCGCGTCCCAGCCGGGGGTATCGGTGTCGTCGTGGTCGTCCTGCACGCGGGACTCCTTGTGGGGAAGTGAACCGATCACTTTACGCGGTGGCTCAGGCCTGCACGACCTCACCACCACCCTTGACCACGGCGGCCTGGGTTTCCTGCCACCAGCGCTGTGCCAGCGCCGGGCTGCGCGCCTTGCCCACCGCTGCCAGCAGTTCCGGGCACAGGCGTTCCAGCGCCAGCGCATCGGTGCAGCGTTCGATCTTCAACTGCATGAAGTAGCCCTTCAGGCCCAGATGGCGCCGCACCGCATCGCTCATCGCGTCGTACAGCTGCTGGTACAGCGCCGGGTCCTGTTCGCGACCGGTGCTGATGCCACGCGCCGGCACGGCCTCTGCACTTCCGCCGATCACTTCGATCAGGCCCAGCGCGGCCAGCTGCTCCAGTGCATCGGGCGGCGCACGCAGGCCTTCATACAAGCCGCGCAGTTCGGTGTCGTCACGATGGCCATCGACCATCAGCAGGATCGAGCGCAGTGCCGCCGGCAGGCGCCGGCCACGGTCTTCGATTTCCTGACGGCCAGCCGCCGTCTTGGCGTGCAGCAATGCCATTGCCTCCCCCTCCCTCGATGCGCCACTCCGGCGGGCCCTCGCGGGCACGCCCCCCTGCAACCGAGCTTAGCGCACCGGTTGCAGGGAGGAAGCTGCGGTGCAGCAACGGCCTCCCCTGTAGAGCCGAGCCCATGCTCGGCTGCTTTGGCAAGGCATGCGGAGCCGAGCATCGGCTCGGCTCTACAGAAGCAGGTCAGCGGCCCAGCGCGCGGCGGATCTCCTCCAGCGCGCCGGGGTCGTCCAGCGTCGACAGGTCGCCCGGGTCGCGCTGCTCGGCCAACGCCTGCAACGAGCGCCGCAGCAGCTTGCCCGAACGGGTCTTGGGCAGCGCGTTGACCACGTGCACGTGCGCCGGGCGCGCCACCGCGCCGAGCGAGGTGGTCACTGTGGCCATCATCTCGGCCACCACCGGCGCCGGATCCTCGCCATCCAGGCCCTGCTTGAGGGTGACGAACACCAGCGGCACCTGCCCCTTCAGTTCGTCCTTGACGCCGATCACCGCTGCCTCGGCCACGCGCGGGTGGCTCGAAATGGCCTCTTCGATCTCGCGCGTGCCCAGCCGGTGCCCGGCCACGTTGATCACATCATCGGTACGGCCGAGGATGAAGGTGTAGCCATCGTCGTCGCGGATCGCCCAGTCCAGCGAGCTGTACAGCAGTTCCTTGAAATGGCTGAAGTAGCTCTGCAGGAAACGGTTGTCGTCGTTCCACACCGTGCTCATGCAGCCAGGCGGCAACGGCGGCGACACCACCAGCACCCCCTTCTGCCCCGGTGCGACTTCCTCGCCGGTGTTCTCGTCGATCACCTTCATCCGGTAGCCAAGATTGGGGAAGCCCGGCGAACCGAAGCGCACCGGCTTCATCTCCAGGCCCGGCAGCAGGGTCAGAGCCGGCCAGCCGGTCTCGGTCTGCCAGTAGTTGTCGATGATCGGCTTGCCCAGCGCTTCGCTGATCCAGTGCGCGGTCGGTTCGTCCAGCGGCTCGCCGGCCAGGAACAGGTACTTCAGGGCGCGCAGGTCGTGGCGATGGATGAAGTCCGCATCGTGCTTCTTCAGCACGCGGATGGCGGTGGGCGACGAGAACATGGTGCGCACGTTGTACTGCTCGCACAGCGCCCACCAGATGCCCGGATCCGGATTCGTCGGCAGCCCTTCGTACAGCAGCGAGGTGCAGCCACCGATCAGCGGGCCGTACACGTTGTAGGAATGGCCCACCGCCCAGCCGACATCGGAGGTGGAGAACATTACCTGCCCCGGCTTGCAGTCGAACACGGTCTCCATCGACTGGGCCATTGCCACCGCATAGCCACCCACATCGCGCTGCACGCCCTTCGGCTTGCCGGTGGTGCCGGAGGTGTACAGCAGGTAGCTCGGCTCACTCGCTTCCAGCCACTGCACCGGCACATCCACTTCCCCGATCTGTGCACGCAGCGTGGCGTACTCCACATCACGGCCCGGCACGCGTGGTTCGGCGGCATCCAGCCCGCGCGACACGATCAGCACATGCGGTGGCGGCGAAGCCGCTTCGGCGCAGGCCGCGTCAACCATCGGCTTGTACGGAATCAGCTTGCCACCGCGCATGCCGGCATCGGCGGCGATGAGCAGCTTCGGCTTCGCATCGTCGATGCGCAGCGCCAGGTTGTGCGCGGCGAAGCCACCAAACACCACCGAGTGCACCGCACCGATGCGCGCACAGGCCAGCATCGCGAACACGGCTTCGGCCATGTTCGGCATGTAGATCACCACGCGGTCACCATGGCCGACGCCGAGGTGCCTGAGCACGGCGGCGAAGTCGTTCACTTCGCGATACAGCTGGCGATAGGTGATTTCGCGGGTGCTGTTGGTTTCGGTGGAGATGGCGACCAGTGCGAGCTGGTCGGCGCGCTCGGCCAGGTGGCGGTCGACGGCGTTGTAGCAGAGATTGGTTTCGCCGCCGACGAACCAGCGCCGGAACGGCGGATTGCTGTAGTCGAGCACCTGCTGCGGCGGTTTGTGCCAATGGATGCGCTTGGCTTCCTCGCCCCAGAAGGCCTCCGGCTCGTCGATCGAGCGACGGTAGGTTTCCTCGTAGTTCATGACGCAGCCCTCCCAGACGAAGTCATGGGTTCGAGGATAGTCCGGCGCTGGCGCGCGGGCCGCCCTACCTTGGTAGGGGGGGTGGGTTTGTTCTGCAGGGCTTTGCAGCCCTGCACCCGTGGTAGTGCCGGCCGCTGGCCGGCAACAGCATCAGCAACAGCAGAAGCTGGTTTCCTGGGAGATGGCGGGGTGGCTCCGGTTGCGGGGGACGCCGTGAATCCCCAGTCCGGCCCAGCCGCTGGCGGCTGGGCGTTCGGGCGCTTGCGAAGCAATGCTTCGCAAGCGAAGCGCCCTCACCCATGGGGGCTCGGTCGCGCCATCCATGGCGCTCACGCCCCCGCAACCGGACCCACCCCGCCTTCGACAGTTCCCTGCCATCTGTCGGAACGGCGTATTGCTCTGGTGGGTGTCGACCTTGGTCGACACGGTAGATCCACGCCATGCGTGGATCCTTTTCGATCAATTGTCGAAATATTCGATTCCGATGGATTTGATCCACGCAAAGCGTGGATAGACCATCCGTCACCGGAGATCTGTCGAAGGCGGGGCGGTGTGGGTGGGCAGGACCGTTGGCGCCATGGATGGCGCCATCGAGCCCCCATGGGTGAGGGCGCTTTGCTTGCGAAGCACTGCTTTGCAAGCGCCCGAACGCACAGCCGCCAGCGGCTGGGCCGGCCCCCGGAGGGGGGTTTACGGCGTGTCCTGCCAACCCACACCGCCCCGCCCAACAAGTAGAAAACCAGAGCCGCCTTGGCCTTTCGCATTGCTCCGGTTCGTAGCAGGTGCAGGGCTGCAAGCCCTGCCGAATCCCTAAAACGGAGCCGCAGACTCGAACGCGAGCACCTCGCCCGTCACCGGGTGGGTGAACTGCAGGCTGCACGCATGCAGATGCACGCGCTGCGCCGGTGCCGCGTCATACAGCACGTCACCGACGATGGGATGACCGAGACTGGCCATGTGCAGGCGCAGCTGATGGCTGCGGCCGGTGATCGGTTCCAACGCCACGCGCGTGCGCCGCGCTTCAACATCGCGCACCAGCACGCGCCAACGCGTCAGCGCCGGCTTGCCGCGCTCATGGTCGACCCTCTGCTTCGGCCGGTTCGGCCAGTCCACGATCAACGGCAGGTCCACTTCACCGAAATCACCCTCGAGCAGCCCCTGCACCACCGCTTCATACCGCTTGCCAACCTGGCGCTGCTCGAACTGCATCGACAACGCCGCCTGCATGTCCTTGCCGCGCGCATGCAGCAGCAGGCCGGAAGTCACCTGGTCCAGGCGGTGCACGGTCAACGCATCCGGATACAGCGCCTGCAGGCGCGCGACCACGCAGTCCTGGTTCTCGGCGCTGCGGCCGGGTACGGACAACAGGCCAGCCGGCTTCTCGGCCACCAGCAGTGCGTCATCGATGTAGTGCAGGTGGATCATGCGGTTCCAGGAATTCCAAATGAAAACGGGGAAGCCGAAGCCTCCCCGCTTTCTGCGTACCAACCAGCGGTCGGTACCTACCTTGATGGAAGACGTACCGTCCGGAGCCGGTACCGCCTGCATCAGCCCAGCAGGTGGGCGACGCCGGCGCGCTCTTCTTCCAGCTCGGCCAGGGTCTTGTCGATGTACTTCTGGCTGAAGTCGTCGATCGGCAGATCCTTGACCAGGGTGTACTTGCCGTTCTCGGTGGTCACGGCAAAACCGAAGATCACGCCTTCCGGAATGCCGTAGGAACCGTCGGACGGCACGCCCATGGTGACCCACTTGCCGTTGCTGCCCAGCACCCAGTCACGCACGTGGTCGATGGCGGCGTTGGCGGCCGAAGCAGCCGAGGACGAGCCGCGGGCTTCGATGATCGCCGCGCCGCGCTTGCCGACGGTCGGGATGAAGGTGTTGGCGTTCCACTCCTGGTCGTTGATCGCATCGGCGATCGATGCACCATCGGCGGTGGCGAAACGGTAGTCCGGGTACATGGTCGGGCTGTGGTTGCCCCACACCACCAGCTTCTCCATGCCACCGACCGGCTTGCCGAGCTTGGCCGACAGCTGGCTCAGCGCGCGGTTGTGGTCCAGGCGCAGCATGGCGGTGAAGTTTTCCGGCTTCAGGTCCGGAGCCGACTTCATGGCGATGTAGGCGTTGGTGTTGGCCGGGTTGCCGACCACCAGCACTTTCACGTCACGGCTGGCGACCTTGTTCAGCGCCGCGCCCTGGGCGGTGAAGATCTTGGCGTTTTCCAGCAGCAGGTCCTTGCGCTCCATGCCCGGGCCGCGCGGACGCGCGCCGACCAGCAGGGCGATGTCGGCGTCCTTGAACGCGACTTCGGCGTCATCGGTGCCGACCATGCCGGCCAGCAGCGGGAAGGCGCAGTCTTCCAGCTCCATCATCACGCCCTTCAGGGCGGCCTGGGCCTTGTCGACCGGCAGTTCCAGCAGCTGCAGGATGACCGGCTGGTCCTTGCCCAGCATTTCGCCGGAGGCGATGCGGAACAGCAGGGCATAACCGATCTGGCCGGCGGCGCCGGTCACGGCAACACGAACGGGTGCTTTCATGGGGGTTTCCTCTTGCTTGCAAGCGTTTGATGGGACGCCGCGGGCGGAGCCACGCAGGCCTGGCGGGCGGCGGGGAACAGGGAAACGGCCACCCGTGGGTGGCCGTTTCGAAGGGGGATCAGGCGGCGAGGTGCTTGTTCCACTCGGCGACGCGGTCGGCCTGGGCGGCCAGCACGGCGTCGACGTCGCCTTCCAGGGTGATCGAATGGATCACGTCGCCCTGCTTGACCGAATCGACGATGGCCTGGCCTTCCAGGACCTTGCCGAAGACGGTGTGGCGGCCGTCCAGCCAATCGGTCTTGATGTGGGTGATGAAGAACTGGCTGCCGTTGGTGTTCGGGCCGGCGTTGGCCATCGACAGCGAGCCGACCTCGTGCTTCACGCCATTCTTTTCGTCTTCGAACTTGTAGCCCGGGCCGCCGGTGCCACGGCCCTGCGGGCAGCCGCCCTGGATCATGAAGTCGGCGATCACGCGATGGAAGATCAGGCCGTCATAGAAGCCGTGCTTGACCAGGTTCACGAAGTTGGCCACGGTCAGCGGCGCCTTGTCGGCGAACAGCTCGACCTTGATCGGGCCCTGGGTGGTGTCGAAAGTGGCGATGAGGGACATGAAGATCCTTGATGCAGAGGGGAACGCGTCTAGCCACCTAGTTTACACCTGCCTTGCGGCGGCGGCGGCTTCGACCATGGGCGCAGACCCGGGCTTCAGCCGCCGGCGGGGCAGCCCGCGCGACGGTCTGGCGGCCTCGGCCGTGTGGCGGCCCAGCTGAATGGGCCCCGTGACGGGCGTGAAATCCACCTTTTCGCGAATCGTCAAGTTCGACGTATAATGTTGGACTTCTTTTTCCAAATCCGGCGCCGACTGGCCCCCTTTCGTATGTCCATCGAAAATCTTCGGAACATCGCCATCGTCGCCCACGTCGACCATGGCAAGACCACCCTGGTCGACCAGCTGCTGAAGCAGTCCGGCACCCTGTCCGAGCGTACCGTCCTCGCCGAGCGCGTGATGGACAGCAACGACCAGGAAAAGGAACGCGGCATCACCATCCTGGCCAAGAACACCGCCATCACCTGGGAAGACAAGAAGACCGGCATCAAGAACCGGATCAACATCGTCGACACCCCCGGCCACGCCGACTTCGGCGGTGAGGTCGAGCGCGTGCTGTCGATGGTCGACACCGTGCTGATCCTGGTCGATGCGATGGACGGTCCCATGCCGCAGACCCGCTTCGTTACCCAGAAGGCCTTCGCGATGGGCTTCAAGCCGATCGTCGTGGTCAACAAGGTCGACCGTCCGGGCGCCCGTCCGGAGTGGGTGATCGACCAGGTCTTCGACCTGTTCGACAAGCTCGGTGCCACCAACGAGCAGCTGGACTTCCCGATCGTCTACGCCTCGGGCCTGAATGGCTACGCCGGCCTGGAAGACACCGTGCGCGACGGCGACATGACCCCGCTGTACGAAGCGATCATGAAGCACGCGCCGAAGCCGGAAGTGGACCCGGAAGGCCCGTTCCAGATGCGCATCAGCCAGCTGGACTACAACAACTTCGTGGGCGTGATCGGCATCGGCCGCATCCAGCGCGGCACCCTGAAGAAGAACATGCAGGTCGCGGTCATCGACCGTGAAGGCAAGAAGCGCAACGGCAAGGTGCTGCAGGTGCTGGGCTTCATGGGCCTGGAGCGCATCGAGCAGGATTCGGCCGAGGCCGGCGACATCGTGGCCATCTCCGGCATCCAGGAGCTGACCATCTCCGACACCATCTGCGCACCGGACTTCCCGGAAGCCCTGCCGGCGCTGACCGTCGACGAGCCGACCATCTCGATGACCTTCCAGGTGAACAACTCGCCGTTCGCCGGCAACAAGGACCTGTCCGGTGGCAAGTTCCTGACCAGCCGCCAGATCAAGGACCGCCTGGACCGTGAAAAGGTCCACAACGTGGCCCTGAAGGTCGAGCAGCTGGAAGACGCCGACAAGTTCCTGGTCTCCGGCCGTGGCGAACTGCACCTGTCGGTGCTGATCGAGAACATGCGCCGCGAAGGCTACGAGCTGGCCGTGTCGCGCCCGGAAGTGATCATCAAGGAAATCGACGGCCAGCTGATGGAGCCGATCGAGCAGCTGGTGGTGGACATCGAAGAAGTCCACCAGGGCGGCGTGATGGAAAAGCTGGGCACCCGCAAGGGCCAGTTGAAGAACATGGAATCGGACGGCAAGGGCCGCGTGCGCCTGGAATACCAGATCCCGGCCCGTGGCCTGATTGGTTTCCAGAACGAGTTCAAGACCCTGACCCAGGGTTCGGGCCTGCTGTTCCATGTGTTCGACCACTACGGCCCGAAGGAACAGGGCGCGATCGCCAAGCGCATCAACGGCGTGATGATCGCCAATGCGCCGGGCGTCACCCCGGCCTACTCGCTGGGCCCACTGCAGGAACGCGGCAAGCTCTTCGCCGCCGAAGGTGACAACGTGTATGAAGGCCAGCTGGTCGGCATCCACTCCAAGGACAACGACCTGACCGTCAACGCGATCAAGACCAAGCCGCTGACCAACATGCGCGCTTCGGGCAAGGATGATGCGATCCAGCTGACCCCGGCGATCAAGTACTCGCTGGAACAGGCCCTGGACTTCATCGAAGACGACGAGCTGGTCGAGATCACCCCGAAGGAGATCCGCCTGCGCAAGAAGTTCCTGACCGAGAGCGACCGCAAGAAGGCTTCGCGCGGCGGCTGAGCCAGCACCCCGTGAGCCAGAGCGGCTACAACCCGGATCCACACCGGCATCCGGGCCTGCACGTCATCGCCCTGCTCGAAGCGAGCAAGGCGATGCTGGCACTGTTGGCTGCCACCGGGCTGGAAGTGCTCGGACCGCAGCCGCTGCGGCACGGCATCATGGCCCTGATCCGGCGTTTCAGCCTGGATCCGGACCACGGCACCCTGCCCTCGCTGCTGCACATGATCAGCCCCGACGCGGTCCACCTGGCCGCGGCGGGGATGATCGGTTACGGACTGCTGCACCTGGTCGAAGCCTGGGGCCTGTGGCGGGCCAAGGCCTGGGCCTCCTGGCTGGGTTGCCTGACCGCTGCCCTGTACCTGCCCTTCGACATCTTCGCGATCATCCGCCATCCCGGCTGGCCGTCGTGGACGATCCTGGCCATCAACCTGATCGTGGTCTACGTACTCGCCCGCGACCTGCGCAAGCGCCACCGCTGAGCACTCGCTACACTGGGGATTGGAGCCGACCAAGCCGCCCCATGCGCCCGTCCTTGCCGCCTCTGCTGACCTGCCTGCTCGCCGCGCTGCCGGCGCTGCTTTCGGCTGGCTGCAGCCCGGCCACGCCCAGCGCGCATGCGGCCGAACCTGCGAGCCGCAACGTGCCGTTCCCGTACGCCGAAACCGATATTGCCGACCTGCAGGCGCGGATGACCGCCGGTGAACTGGACAGCACCACCCTGACCCAGGCCTACCTGCAGCGCATCGCCGCCCTGGACCGCGCCGGGCCGCGCCTGCGCGCGGTGATCGAGCTCAACTCCGATGCCCTGAAGGAAGCCGCCGCGCGCGACCGCGAGCGCCGTAGCGGCCACCTGCGCGGCCCGCTGCACGGCATCCCGCTGCTGTTGAAGGACAACATCAACGCCGCGCCGATGGCCACCAGTGCCGGCTCTCTGGCCCTGCAGAGCTTCCGTCCAGATGATGCCTACCTGGTGCGCCGGCTGCGCGATGCCGGCGCCATCGTGCTGGGCAAGACCAACCTCAGCGAATGGGCCAATTTCCGCGGCAATGATTCGATCTCCGGCTGGAGCGCGCGCGGCGGCCAGACCCGCAATCCCTATCGGCTGAGCCATTCGCCCTGTGGCTCCAGCAGCGGCAGCGCGGTAGCCGTGGCCGCCAACCTCGCCAGCGCAGCAATCGGTACCGAAACCGACGGCAGCATCGTCTGCCCGGCGGCGATCAATGGCATCGTCGGCCTCAAGCCGACGGTAGGCCTGGTCAGCCGCGACGGCATCATCCCGATTTCCTTCAGCCAGGACACCGCCGGTCCGATGGCGCGCAGTGTCGCCGACGCTGCCGCCGTGCTGACCGCGATCGCCGGCCGCGATGATGCCGACCCGGCCACCGCGACCATGCCCGGCCGCGCGGTCTACGACTACACCGCGCGACTGGACCCCCAGGGCCTGCGCGGCAAGCGCATCGGACTGCTGCAGACACCCCTGCTGAAGTACCGGGGCATGCCGCCACTGATCGAACAGGCGGCGACCGAGCTGCGTCGCGCCGGCGCCGTGGTGGTGCCGGTGGAGCTGCCCAACCAGGGCGCTTGGGCCGACGCCGAGCGCACGCTGCTGCTGTACGAATTCAAGGCCGGGCTGGAGCGCTACTTCAGCGCCCATCGCGCCCCGCTGCGCAGCCTGGCCGAACTGATCGCCTTCAACCAGGCGCACAGCAAGCAGGAGCTGGGCCTGTTCGGCCAGGAACTGCTGGTGGCGGCCAACGCCACCGCCGGCCTGGCCGACCCGGCCTATATCCGCGCGCGCAGCGATGCACGCCGGTTGGCGGGCCCGGAAGGCATTGACGCTGCCCTCGCCGCCCACCAGCTTGATGCGCTGGTGGCCCCCACCACCGGCGTGGCGTGGCCGATCCGCAGCGAAGGCGACGATTTCCCCGGCGAGAGCTACAGCGCTGCCGCCGTGGCTGGCTATCCCAGCCTGACTGTGCCGATGGGCCAGATCAACGGCCTTCCCGTCGGCCTGCTGTTCATGGGCACCGCCTGGAGCGAGCCGAAGCTGATCGAGATGGCCTACGCCTACGAGCAGCGCACGCGCGCACGGCGCCCGCCGCACTTCGATACCGACGCGCTGATCGACGCCGGCGAGCCGTGATCGTGTTTCTGTAGAGCCGAGCCCACGCTCGGCTTCAACGGAAAATCGAAAGCAGCCGAGCATGGCTCGGCTCTACAGCGGCTGGTCGGGCTCCGCTGGCACGATCGCCGCCTCACCGTCTTCAGCCCCCGGCGAACGCACATCTGCAGTGCGTGCACGAGGACCACGCGGCATGTCCAGCTCGTCTGCATGCTGCAGTCGCGCACGCACCTGCGGCAGCGACTGCGGATGCTCACGCGCGAGGAAATCGAGCATGCGCTCGCGTACCAGGCAACGCAGGTCGAACGCGTCGCCGGAGCTGCGCGCACTGACCAGCAGGCGGATCTGGATTGCACGCTCACTGGTTTCAGTCACCTGGGTCACGCAGACTCGGCCATCCCACAACGCTTCGCCCCGGCAGATGCGCTCCAGTTCAGCACGGATCGCCGCAATCGGGGCACGATAATCCAGCCACAGGAAGGCTGTGCCGAGCAGGTCGGCACTACGCCGCGTCCAGTTCTGGAACGGGTTCTCGATGAACCAGGTCAACGGCACCACCATCCGCCGCTCATCCCAGATACGCACCACCACGTAACTGCTTCCGATCTCCTCGATGCGTCCCCACTCGCCTTCCACGATCACCACGTCATCCAGGCGGATCGGCTGCGCCAACGCGATCTGCAGGCCGGCGATCAGGTTGCCGAACACCGGCTTGGCCGCGATACCGGCCACCAGGCCGATCAGGCCGGCCGAGGCCAGCAGCGCGGTACCGATCTTCTGCACCATCGGAAACGTCAGCAGCACCAGCGATGCGCCCAGCACGATGATGCCGCCCATCAGCACCCGGCTGAGCACGCGCGTCTGGGTCTGGATGCGGCGCGCTTCCAGATTGTCGGAGACATCAATGGGATGGCTGCGCAGGATTGCGCGCTCGCCCGCCGCCACCGCACGTACCAGCAACCAGATGAAGCAGGCAGTCAACGCGATGTGCAGCACATGCTGCAGATGGCCCAGCAACGGATCCTGCAGCGGCGTGGCCTGCAGGGCGGGAATCAACAGCAGCAACGGCCACGCGGTGGCCATCGGCAGGCCGAGCACGCGCCCGATGCGCGCGCGCCGTCGATCACGCCCTTTCAGCCGGTGATAGATCCACAGGATCAGCCACGCGCCGATGCCACCCACCAATGCGGCCAAACCCAATGGCCATGCATAGGCCTGCATGTGGTCCCAAGGCACTCTTGCCACCTCCAGGTGAAAGCGTGAACGGACAGCCTCGCGCATGGCGCATGAGCGTCACGTCAGCCGTTCGTAAGCAGGGTGTTGATCGGCAGGGCTTGCAGCCCTGCACCCTGCTGCGAGCTGGAGCAACAGCAACAGCCGAAGCAGAAGCGGGTTTCCTGTGGGGTGGCGGGATGGGTCCGGTCGCGGGGGGCGCTGCAAGTCCCCCTCCGGGGCCCGGCCCAGCCGCTGGCGGCTGTGCGTTCGGGCGCTTGCGAAGCAGTGCTTCGCAAGCAAAGCGCCCTCAACCATGTAAGCTCGGTCGCCGCTTGCTCGTGTGCGCTGTCCTGCGCACACGGCAAGACCGGGGTTGGGCGTCCTGCCCAACCCGCCCGAGGCATGCCTCGGGCCCATGCGGCTCACGCCCCCGCAACCGGACCCACCCCGCCTTCGACAGTTTCCTGCGATCTGTCGGAACCTGATGCTGATGGTGGGTGCCGACCGTTGGTCGGCACGGGGTCGGAGCCCATTTTGAATACTGCTATCTGAAAGAAAAATCGTGTCGACCAACGGTCGACACCTACCAACAGCCGCGCATGCCAATCGCCGCAGTTACCAGTAGATCCACGCCATGCGTGGATGATTCATTCGACATCTGACAGATGTGCCGACCAACGGTCGGCACCCACCAATAGCGACCTGAACCTGTCGAAGGTGGGGCGGTGTCGGAGTGCGGGGTGTCAGCCGCATGGATGCGGCTGCCAAGCCTACAAGGACGTACTTGTGGCGTCCCCGCACTCCGACACCGTCCCGCCAACCCACGGATAGCCCGCTTTTGACGTTGACGTTGACGTTGCTCTGGCTCGTAGCAGGTGCAGGGCTGCAAGCCCTGCCGAAAAACCCTTACCGCACTTGCTCCTGCTTGCGTACGATCGCCATCGCGATCTCCAGCGACTGCTCGTAGTTCAACCGCGGGTCCACCGTTGAACGATACGCGCGCTCCAGGTCGCGCTCGGTCAGTTCGCGCGCGCCGCCGATGCACTCGGTCACATCCTCGCCGGTCAGTTCCAGATGCACACCGCCCAGGCGCGTACCGGCGGCCGCATGCAGGTCGAACGACATCTCCACCTCGCCACGCACGTTGTCGAAGCGACGTGTCTTGAAACCGTTGGCGGTGCTTTCGGTATTGCCATGCATCGCATCGCACACCCACAGCACGCGGCGACCATCACGCTTTACCGCGTCCAGCAGCGGCGGCAGTTTCTCGGCGATCTGCGCGGCACCCATGCGGTGGATGAAGCTCAGGCGGCCCGGCTCGTCATGCGGGTTGAGCACATCGATCAGGCGCAGCAGCTGGTCCGGCGTCACCGACGGGCCCACCTTGATCGCAATCGGATTGCGCACGCCACGCAGGTATTCCACGTGCGCGCCATCCAGCGCAGCCGTGCGCATGCCGATCCACGGGTAATGCGTGCTCAGGTTCAACCAGCCCTGCTGGCGGGGCACCTGGCGGGTCAGTGCCTGCTCGTACGGCAACAGCAGCGCTTCATGCGAGGTGTAGAAGTCGATGCGGTTGAGGTTGTGCACGCGGGCCCCGGCCAACGTCTCCATGAAATGCACGGCATCGCCGATCGAGGCCACCATCTTCTGGTACTCGGCGGCCAGCGGCGAATGGCTCACCCATTCCAGGTTCCAGTACTCGGGGTGGTGCAGGTCGGCGAAACCACCATCGATCAGCGCCCGTACGAAGTTCATCGTCATCGCCGAATGCGCGTGCGCCTGCAGCATCCGCTTCGGGTCCGGCAGGCGCGCTGCTTCAGTGAAGGCCGGGGCATTGATGACATCGCCGCGGTAGCTCGGCAGGGTCACACCGTCGCGCGTCTCGGTATCGGCCGAACGCGGCTTGGCGTACTGGCCGGCGAAACGACCCACGCGGATCACCGGCTGGCGCAGCCCATGCACCAGCACCAGGCTCATCTGCAGCAGCACCTTCAGGCGGTTGGAGATGGTGCCCGATTCGCAGTCGCTGAAGTTCTCGGCGCAGTCGCCGCCCTGCAGCAGGAAGCGCTTGCCCTCCTGGGCCTCCGCCAACTGCTGCTTCAGGGCCAGGATCTCCCACGAGGTGACCAGCGGCGGCAGCCGCTTCAGCTCGTGCAGGGCAGCGTCCAGCGCCACCGGGTCCGGGTAGGTCGGCATCTGCAGCGCGGTCTTGCCACGCCAGCTCTCCGGCGACCAGGCAGCGCCGGTGGCGGCTGCGGCGGGATCGGGGACAGGCGAAACGGCGGACAGGCTCATTGCAGGCTTCCGGAGGTGGGGGACGTTCATGGTCGCAGAGCCGACCGCTGTCGCAAAGGGCCGAACGGCGTCTGCACATGACTGAACGCCGGGGAAAGGGCATCGCCATTGGCCAAAAGCGGCATGCCCACGGCCAGCCGGTCAGGCGCATGATTCGCCACGCACTGTTACGAAGTAACACTCAATCCCCAATGGCCCCTTCCACAGCCTATCCGCCATGAAGCCCTCCCTGCTTGCTACCGGCATCACCTTCGCCCTGACCCTGGCCAGCCTGCCTTCCCTCGCCGTGGCCGCCGATGCCGCCGCTCCCGTGAAGGACCTCGACGCGGTCACCGTCCACGCCCAGCTCGACCAGGCCCGCAACACGCTGTCGCCGGACATCGGCAGCAGCCAGTACCAGATCACCGCCGAGGACATCCAGAAGCAGCCGCTGGGCGCCTCCGCGCCGCTCAGCCAGGTGCTGCTGCAGGCGCCCGGCGTGGTCCAGGATTCCTACGGCGGCGTGCACGTGCGTGGCGACCACGCCAATCTGCAGTACCGCATCAACGGCGTGCTGCTGCCCGAATCGATCTCGGGCTTCGGCCAGACGCTGGATGCACGCACCATCAAGAGCATCCGCCTGATGGATGGCGCGCTGCCGGCGCAGTTCGGCGAGCGCACCGCTGCAGTGGTCGACATCACCACCCGCAGCGGCGCCGAGCTCGGCAACGGCGGCAGCGCCGGGCTGACCGCAGGCTCGTTCGGCAAGATCAATCCCAACGCCTCGTGGTGGGGCAACCAGGGGCGCTGGAGCTGGTTCCTGACTGGCAACTACGACCAGAACGAGGTTGGCCTGGAGAACCCGACCCGCTCGCGCAAGCCGCTGCACGACGACACCCACCAGGGCAAAGCGTTCGCTGACCTTACCTACCTCGTCAACGAGAACACCCGCCTGAGCGTGTTCGCCGGCTTTGCCAACAATCGCTTCCAGATCCCGGTCAACCCCGGGCAGACGCCGCAGTTCGGTTACCTCGATACCACCACCTTCGACTCCAGCCAGCTGGATGAAACCCAGCGCGAGGCCACCCGCTTCGGCATGCTGGTGCTGCAGGGCACGTTGGGCAGCACCGCATATCAGCTCTCGGCCGGGCAGCGCTACAGCGATGTGGCATTCCATCCGGATGTCGTCGGCGACCTGGTGTTCAGTGGCGTCGCCTCGCAGGTGCAACGCAGCAACCGCGCCAACACGCTGCAGGCCGATTTCTCCACCCCACTGGGCAACGACCACACGCTGCGCTATGGCCTGTACGGCAACTACGAGAATGCGCGGGCCAGCAACAGCAGCTGGGTGTTTCCGGTCGATGACGCCGGCCAGCAGTCCAGCACCACACCGCTGCTGATACCTGACCGCAGTGCCTTCCATGCCAGCACGCTGGCGTTGTACGTGCAGGATGAATGGAAGATCGGCGACGACTGGACCGTCAACTACGGCCTGCGCGGAGATCGCTACAAGGCCTTTGGCCACACCGAGGGCCAGCTCAGCCCCCGCGTGGGAGTGGTCTGGAATGCCAGCGACAGCACCACCGTGCATGCCGGCTATTCGCGTTACTTCACGCCACCGGCCAGTGAGCTGATCGCCAGCAGCGATATCGCCCTATACGACGGCACCACCAACCAGCGGCCCAGCGGCGGCAACAACACGCCACTGGCCGAACGCAGCGACTACTACGACATCGGCGTGTCGCAGCAGGTGGGCGACCACCTCACCCTGGGCTTGGACGCCTACGATCGCCGCGTTGCGCGCCTGCAGGACGAAGGCCAGTTCGGCGCCGCCTACATCTACTCGACGTTCAACTATCGCCGTGGCCACATCCGTGGGCTGGAGTTCAGTGCCGACTACAGCAACGGCCCGTTCAGCGCCTACTTCAACGCGGCGTACAACAAGGCCATCGGCACCCAGGTGATCACCAGCCAGTACAACCTCGATCCGGACGCGCTGGCCTATGTGGCCGACCACTGGATCCACCTCGACCACGACCAGAAACTGACCTCATCGGGTGGCTTCAGCTACGCCTTTGCCGGACACAACCGGATCGGTGCCAACTACGTGTTCGGCAGCGGCCTGCGTTCGGACATCGAGGGCGTACCCAACGGCGGCGAGCTGCCGTCGTACCTGCAAGTGAACCTCAGCGCCGGGCATGACTTCAATGCCGACAGCGGCCATCCGTTGCACGTCCAACTGGCCGTGATCAACGCACTGGATCGCAGCTACCAGCTGCGCGACGGTGGCGGTGTCGGCGTCTTCGCCCCGCAGTGGGGACCGCGCCGAGGTGCTTACCTGAGCCTGCAGCAGGATTTCTGAGGTAGCGCCGGCCGCTGGCCGGTATTCCCACGGTGTGCCGGCCAGCGGCCGGCACTACCCTGCGTTCAGCGCTTGACCCTGCGCAGCGACACCACCAGCGCCCACAGCGCCAGCAGCACGAACCACACGCCCGACCACATCGGCATGGTCAGGCCCAGGAAGGTCCAGTCGATGTTGCCGCAGTTGCCGGTACCGGTGAGCACCGTGCTGAACACTTCCAGCGGCCCCATGGTCTCGCGCAGGAAGCTCAGCGGCGGGCCGCAGGTCGCGCCCATCTCCGGCGGCAGCATCTGCACGTAGACGTGGCGCGCGGCAATGCCGACGCCTACCGCGGCGGCAATGAAGGCGAGAATCCCGTAGGTCGCGCGTCCCGGGCGGTTGGACGGCCCGTGCAGCGCACCGATCAGGAACAGCAGGCCCAGCGCGGCGAAGGCCAGCCGCTGGAAGATGCACAGCGGACACGGCTCCAGGCCCATCTTCAGCTGCAGGAAGATCGCGTAGCCGAGCAGGCCCGCGCAGATCAGGAAGCCCAGGAAGAACTGGGCGCGGAAGGGCCAGCGCAGTGGATTCATCGTCAACGCTCGAATGGATCAGGGCGCCAAGCGTAACCGAGAGCGCGCGCCATTCGAACCGCCACAGGTGACGCCTGTCGGAACGGTGCGGGTCGCATTGTGCCGCAGGTAGCGCCGGGCCATGCCCGGCGAGCGTAGCGGATACGGAAACGCCGGGCATGGCCCGGCGCTACCAGAACGCAAAAGCCCGGCAGAGGCCGGGCTTTCGCTGTGTCGCGTTGGAGCGGTCCGATTACTCGGCCACTTCCTCGGCCACGACCGGACGGTCGACCAGCTCGACGTAGGCCATCGGCGCGTTGTCGCCGGCGCGGAAACCGCACTTCAGCAGGCGCAGGTAGCCGCCCGGACGGTTCGCGTAGCGCGGGCCCAGGATGGTGAACAGGTTGCCCACCGCTTCGTTGTCGCGCAGGCGGGCGAAGGCCAGACGGCGGTTGGCGACGGAGTCGACCTTGGCCAGGGTGATCAGCGGCTCGGCAACGCGGCGCAGTTCCTTGGCTTTCGGCAGGGTGGTCTTGATCAGCTCGTGCTTGAACAGCGAGGCGGCCATGTTCTTGAACATCGCTTCGCGGTGGGCGCTGGTGCGGCTGAACTTACGGCCAGACTTCTGGTGACGCATGGTGATATTCCTTGGTTAATGATGAGGCTGTGCGGATCGTTGTCGCCATCCTGGCGTTGCTGCGCGGACTGCGGTTGGTCCTGGCCCTCCGTCCTGGACGGCCTGCCCGCGAACCTGCGGTTCGTCGTGGCGTGTTGTGTTGCGTTGAAGGCTCCACCGCGAACGGTGGAGCCTTCAGGCATTACCGATATCAGCCCAGCATGCCGTGGCTGGCGACGCCGGCCGGCGGCCAGTTCTCCAGCTTCATGCCGAGCGACAGGCCGCGCTGAGCCAGCACTTCCTTGATCTCGGTGAGCGACTTCTTGCCCAGGTTCGGGGTCTTCAGCAGCTCCACTTCGGTCTTCTGGATCAGATCGCCGATGTAGTAGATGCTTTCAGCCTTCAGGCAGTTGGCCGAACGCACGGTCAGCTCCAGATCGTCGATCGGGCGCAGCAGCACCGGATCCACGCCGTTGTTGGCCGGCTTGGCCGCACCGCGGTCGCGGTGGGTGAAGTCACCGAACACCGACAGCTGGTCGCTGAGGATGTCGGCGGCGGTGCGCACGGCTTCCTCGGCATCGATGGTGCCGTTGGTCTCGATATCGATGACCAGCTTGTCCAGGTCGGTACGCTGTTCGACGCGGGCCGCTTCCACGGCATAGGCGACGCGGCGGACCGGCGAGAACGAGGCATCCAGGACCAGGCGGCCGATGGCACGGGTTTCTTCGTCCGGACGACGACGCGCGGCAGCCGGCTGGTAGCCGAAACCACGTTCGATCTTCAGACGCATGTTGATCGCCGTGTCCTTGGTCAGGTGGCAGATCACATGGTCGCCGTTCAGGATCTCCACATTGTGGTCGACCTTGATGTCGGCAGCGGTGACAACGCCCGGGCCCTGCTTGGACAGGGACAGGGTGGCGCTGTCGCCGGAGTGCATACGGATGGCCACGTCCTTCAGGTTCAGCAGGACTTCGAGCACGTCCTCCTGCAGACCTTCGACCGTGGTGTACTCATGCAACACGCCGTCGATTTCGACTTCCGTGATGGCGAAGCCCGGGATGGACGACAGCAGCACGCGACGCAGGGCGTTGCCCAGCGTATGCCCGTAACCCCGCTCCAAAGGTTCGATAACGACCTTTGCACGGGTGTCGGTAAGGCGTTCGATCTGCGGACCGCGAGGACGCAGAACCTGGTTGGCGGTAACCGTCATGTTGCGGGTTCTCCTAGTGAACCCCCGGCCGTCGCCGGGGGCTCTCCAATGTGAATTACTTCGAATACAGCTCGACGATCAGCGCTTCGTTGATGTCCGCAGGCAGATCCGAACGATCCGGAACGGCCTTGAAGATGCCGGTGAACTTGCCGGAATCCACTTCAACCCACGACGGGCTCAGGTCATGCTGGGCGGCGACGGTCAGGGCTTCCTGGACGCGCAGCTGCTTGGCAGCCTTTTCAGACAGGGCGATGGCGTCGCCAGCCTTGACCTGGTACGAAGCCAGGTTGACCGACTTGCCATTCACGGTGACGCCGCGGTGCGACACCAGCTGACGAGCAGCCGGACGGGTCACGGCGAAGCCCATGCGGTAGACGACGTTGTCCAGGCGGGTTTCCAGCAGCTGCAGCAGGTTCTCGCCGGTATTGCCCTTCTTGGTCGAGGCCTTCTTGTAGTAGTTGCGGAACTGACGCTCCAGCAGGCCGTAGATACGCTTGACCTTCTGCTTTTCACGCAGCTGGGTGGCGTAGTCGGACAGCTTGCCCTTGCGGGCAGTGGCGCCGTGCTGGCCGGGCTTCTGCTCCAGCTTGCACTTGGAGTCCAGCGCACGCGCCGGGCTCTTCAGGGACAGGTCGGCGCCTTCGCGACGGGCGAGCTTACAGGTAGGACCGATATAACGAGCCATTTCTTATCGCTCCCTTTAGACGCGACGCTTCTTCGGCGGACGGCACCCGTTGTGCGGGATGGGCGTCACGTCGATGATGTTGGTGATCTTGTAGCCGACGTTGTTCAGCGAACGCACGGCCGACTCACGGCCCGGACCCGGGCCCTTGATGCGGACTTCCAGCGACTTCACGCCGTAGTCCAGCGCAGCACGACCGGCCTTTTCAGCAGCCACCTGGGCAGCGAACGGGGTCGACTTGCGCGAACCGCGGAAGCCAGCGCCACCGGAGGTCGCCCACGACAGAGCATTGCCCTGGCGGTCGGTGATGGTGACGATGGTGTTGTTGAACGAAGCGTGGACGTGGGCAACGCCGTCGGTGACGACGCGCTTGATCTTCTTCTTAGTCTTAGCAGCGGGCTTAGCCATTTCTCAGTCCCTTACTTCTTGATCGCCTTGCGCGGACCCTTGCGGGTGCGGGCGTTGGTACGGGTGCGCTGGCCACGCAGCGGGAGGCCACGACGGTGACGCAGGCCGCGGTAGCAGCCCAGGTCCATCAGGCGCTTGATCGCGATGCCGATCTCACGGCGCAGATCGCCTTCCACGATGTACTTGCCGACTTCGGCGCGCAGGCGCTCGATTTCCGGCTCCGACAGATCGCGGATCTTGGTGGTCGAAGCAACGCCTGCGACTTCGCAGACCTTCTTCGAACGGGTACGGCCGATGCCGTAAATGCTTTGCAACCCGACCCAGACGTGCTTCTGGGCTGGCAGGTTGACGCCTGCAATACGCGCCATGACGCGGTTCTCCAGCTGAGTGATGGCCGACAGCGCGCCTCGGGCACGCCAATCCGGCAGGATGGATCAAAAAAGTGAACTAGCGATACTAACAAGGTTCCGGTTTACATGGAAGCCCGTGAAACCACTGGTTTCATGAACCCGGCCTGGGGAGTGTGCCCAGGCTCCGGCGCCGGATGAGGTTGGACCCGGGGTATCCCCCGGGGCCGCCCGCGCTACTCCAGCGCGGGACCACCTCATCACACCCCCACCCGGAACCGCTGCGGGGGCCGCCCTTCGTTTGTGTGGCCGGAGTCCGCGAAGCGGAGGGACCATCACGTCAGGAAGACGAAAGTATAACAGGCCAATCAGCCGCGGGCAAAACCGCCGCGGTTGCCGCCCTTCAGGTTGGCCTTCTTCAGCAGGCTCTCGTACTGGTGGGACATCAGGTGCGCCTGCACCTGGGCGATGAAGTCCATCACCACCACCACCACGATCAGCAGCGAAGTACCGCCGAAGTAGAACGAGGCGTTCAGCTGCGTGCGCATCAGTTCCGGCAGCAGGCAGACGATCACCAGGTAGGCCGAGCCGGCCGCGGTCAGGCGGGTCAGCACGCCGTCGATGTAGTCGGCAGTGGCCTTGCCCGGACGGATGCCCGGAATCAGCGCGCCCGACTTCTTCAGGTTGTCGGCGGTTTCCTGCGAGTTGAACACCAGCGCGGTGTAGAAGAACGCGAAACCGGTGATCAGCGCGGCGAAGACGATCATGTGCAGCGGCTCGCCCGGGCCCAGGGCATTGGCGACCTTCTGCAGGACCTGGCCGAAGCTGCTCTGGTTGGCCGCCTGGCCGGACCACATGGCCAGGGTGGCCGGGAAGGCCAGCAGGCTCGAGGCGAAGATTGCCGGAATGACGCCGGCCATGTTGAGCTTCAGCGGCAGGAACGAGGTCTGGTTCATGTACGCGTTGCGACCGCCCTGGCGGCGTGCGTAGTTGACCGTGATCCGGCGCTGGCCACGCTCGACGAACACCACGAAGAAGGTGAAGGCGAGCACGACAATGGCGATCAGCAGCAGCTGGATGAACTGGATGTTGCCGTCGCGGTAGGCGTCGAAGGTGTGGATGATCGCACCCGGCAGGCCAGCGACGATACCGGCGAAGATGATCAGCGACACGCCGTTGCCGATGCCGCGCTCGGTGACCTGCTCACCGACCCACATCAGGAACATGGTGCCGGCGGTCAGCGCGACCACGGCGGTGAGCACGAAGCCCATGCCCGGCGCATACACGACCGGAGCGCCCGACGGCGAGACCTGGCCCTGCAGGGCCAGTGCGATCGAACCGCCCTGCACCACTGCCAGCAGCACGGCGCCGATGCGCGAATACTGGGTGATCTTGCGGCGGCCGGACTCACCTTCCTTCTGCATCGCCTTCAGGGCGGGGAAGATGTGCACGGCCAGCTGCATCACGATCGATGCCGAGATGTACGGCATCACGTTCAGCGCGAAGATGCTGAAACGGTGCAGGGCGCCGCCCGAGAACATGTTGAACATGTCCACGATGCCGCCGCCCTGCTGTTGCATCATGGCAAGCATGGCATCGGGATTGACGCCCGGCACCGGCACGTAGCAGCCGATGCGATAGACGATCAAAGCCCCGACGACGAACAGCAAACGTTGGCGAAGTTCAGTGAACTTGCCCATTCCGCCCGCGAGGTTACCGATGCCAGCTTGCGCCATGATTTTCTTACTCCGTTACGCTGCCGCCGGCAGCTTCGATCGCGGCCTTGGCACCCGCCGTGGCAGCAATACCCTTCAGGGTGAACGCCTTGGTCACTTCGCCCTTGACGACGACCTTGGCCTTCTTGGCAGTGCTCGGAACCAGCTTGGCAGCACGCAGGGCGGCGAAGTCGATCTCACCGGCCGGCAGCTTGTCCAGTGCGTACAGCAGCACTTCAGCGGTGTCCTTGGCGATCGGCGAACGGAAGCCGATCTTCGGCAGACGACGCTGCATGGGGGTCTGGCCGCCTTCGAAGCCAGCCTTGATCTTGCCGCCACCCTTGCGGGCGAACGAACCCTTGTGGCCGCGGCCGGCAGTCTTGCCCAGGCCCGAGCCGATACCGCGACCGACGCGGGTACGCTCGGTGCGGGCGCCCGGTGCCGGGCTCAGTTCATTGAGACGCAGAGTCATGGTCGATTACTCCTCAACCTGGACGAGGTACTGAACCTTGTTGATCAGGCCGCGCACCTGCGGGCTGTCCTTCAGTTCACGCACATCGTTGAGCTTGTTCAGGCCCAGCGCACGCACCGACAGGCGGTGACGCGACTGGGTGCCACGCAGGCCACGCACCAGGCGGACCTTGACAGTCTTGTTGGACTCATTAGCCATGGTTGAGTTCCTCCACCTTCTTGCCGCGCTTGGCCGCGATGCGAGCCGGCGACTGTGCAGCAGCCAGGCCCTTCACGGTGGCACGCACCAGGTTGATCGGGTTGCGCGAACCGGTGGCCTTGGCCAGCACGTTCTTCACGCCAACGGCTTCCAGCACGGCGCGCATGGCACCGCCGGCGATCACGCCGGTACCTTCCGAAGCCGGCTGCATGAACACGCGGGCTGCGCCGTGACCATCCTTGATGGTGTGCCACAGGGTGCCGTTGTTCAGGTCAACGCTGACCAGGTTCTTGCGGGCCTGTTCCATCGACTTCTGGATGGCAACCGGCACTTCGCGGGCCTTGCCATAGCCGAAACCGACCTTGCCTTCGCCGTCGCCGACGACGGTCAGGGCGGTGAAGGTGAACTGGCGGCCACCCTTGACGGTCTTGCTGACGCGGTTGACCGCGACCAGCTTTTCGATCATGCCGTCGTCGATCTTCTCTTCGCGGTTACGGTCGCGATCGCGACCCCGCTGCTGACGCTCTTCTGCCATGTTGATTCCTTGGTTGTTTGGGTATGTACGGCTCGAAGCCGCTTATGGTTGTGGCGTGACGCGTTGTTCCGGTGGGCCGCTGCAGAAGAGCGGCGCCGTCCAGCCTCACTCAGGCTGGCGAGCAGGTGGGCAGGAGGCCAATGGCCCCCTGCCCTTGTCCCTTAGAACTGCAGGCCGGCTTCGCGGGCGGCTTCTGCCAGGGCCTTGATGCGGCCGTGGTAGCGGTAGCCCGAACGATCGAAGGCAACCTTCTCGATGCCGGCGGCCTTGGCGCGCTCGGCAACGATGCGGCCAACCTTGGCAGCAGCATCGGCGTTCTTGCCGTTCTTCAGGCCTTCGATGACGTCGGCCTGGGTGGTGTTGGCAGCAGCCAGCACCTTGGAGCCGTCGGCGGTGAAGACCTGGGCGTACAGGTGCTGGCCGGTGCGCAGCACCGACAGGCGGGCGACGCCGAGCTCACGGATGTGGGCACGGGTCGACTTGGCGCGACGCAGGCGGGCGATGTTCTTGTTCATTTTGATTATTCCTTGAAAGCTGAAGGAAGAGCTTTTCCCTGAGAAGTCCGCACAGGGATGTGCGGGCTCTTGCGAGGGACTCGCGCTTATGCCTTCTTGGCTTCCTTACGGATGATGACTTCGTCGGAGTACTTCACGCCCTTGCCCTTGTACGGTTCCGGCTTGCGGAACGCACGGATCTTGGCGGCAACTTCACCGACGACCTGCTTGTCAGCGCCCTGGACCAGGATCTCGGTCTGGGTCGGGGTCGACAGCGTGATGCCTTCCGGCGCCACGAACACGACCGGGTGCGAGAAGCCCAGCGACAGGTTCAGGTCCTTGCCCTGCATGGCAGCGCGGTAACCCACGCCCACCAGCTCCAGCTTGCGCTCGAAGCCTTCGGACACGCCCTTGACCATGTTGGACAGGATCGCACGCACGGTACCGGTCAGTGCGACCAGGTCGGCGCTTTCGGTGCTCAGGGTGGCAACGCCGTTGTCGACGTTGATGGCAATACCGGCCGGCTTGGCCAGCGACAGGGTGCCCTTCGGGCCCTTGGCGGTGACGCTGTCCGACTGGACGTTCAGTTCAACCTTACCCAGGGTAATCGGCTTCTTGGCTACGCGGGACATAGTTCTACTCCTTTCGCCTTAGGCCACGAAGCACAGGACTTCGCCGCCGACGCCCAGCTGGCGCGCCTGCGCATCAGTCATGATGCCCTTGGAGGTGGAAATGATGGAGATACCCAGGCCGTTCATGACCTTCGGCAGCTCGCTCTTGCCGCGGTACTGGCGCAGGCCCGAACGCGAGAAGCGCTTCAGGGTCGCGATGACCGGCTTGCCTTCGAAATACTTCAGCACGATTTCCAGCTCGGACTTGTTGTTTTCCAGCTGGGTCACGCGCAGGTCGGCGATGTAACCCTCGTCCTTCAGGACCTGGGCGATCGCAACCTTGATCTTGGACGACGGGGCTTTCACCGTCTGCTTGCCCACCGCGGCCGCATTCTTGATGCGGACCAGCAGGTCGGCGATGGGATCAGTCATGCTCATATGAGTACCTTTGAGTGCACCGATATCCGCTTTCGCGAAAATCTGTTGTCTCCTGGAAACGGGCCAGGTCCCTTGATGCAGCGGGCCGGAAGCCCACTCCTACGACCCCGTTTGCGCAGGGCAAGACGCGGGAGTATACGCCAAAAGAGCCCGGCTTGCGCCGGGCTCCTCGGTTTTTTTGCGTCGGGAAAGCTGAATGCCTCCCCTGCCCGGTTCAGGAACCCCCGAAGGGGCTCCTGATCGCAGGGCCGGCTGGGGTTACCAGCTGGCCTTGCGCAGACCCGGCACGTCGCCACGCATGGTGGCTTCACGCAGCTTGTTACGGCCCAGGCCGAACTTGCTGTAGACGCCACGCGGACGACCCGACAGCTCGCAACGATTACGCTGGCGGCTCGGCGACGAATCGCGCGGCAGCTTGGCCAGCTTGGTTGCGGCCTCGATCTTCTCTTCGTAGGTCGCGTCCACGGAGGACACGATCTTCTTCAGAGCCGCACGCTTTTCAGCGTACTTCTTGGCCAGCTTTTCCCGCTTGATGTCGCGGTTGACCATGGAGGTCTTTGCCATTTCGGTTTCCTCGACAGATCAGTTACGGAACGGGAACTTGAACGCTGCCAGCAGCGCCTTCGCTTCCGCATCGGTCTTCGCAGTGGTGGTGATGGCGATATCCATGCCGCGGATCGCGTCGACGGCGTCGAAGTCGATTTCCGGGAAGATGATCTGTTCCTTCACACCCATGTTGAAGTTGCCGCGGCCGTCGAAGGAACGGCCGGAAACACCACGGAAGTCGCGCACGCGCGGCAGCGAGATGTTGATCAGGCGGTCCAGGAACTCGTACATCTTGTGGCGACGCAGCGTGGTCTTGCAGCCGATCGGCCAACCATCACGGATCTTGAACGACGCGACCGAGATACGCGACTTGGTGACAACCGGCTTCTGGCCGGAAATCTTGGTCATGTCCGCGACGGCGTTTTCCAGGATCTTCTTGTTGGTGGCAGCCTCGCCGACACCCATGTTCAGGGTGACCTTGACGAGCTTCGGTACTTCCATCGGATTGGTGTAGCCGAACTGCTTCATCAGCGCCGGCACCACTTCTTCCTTGTAGATCTTTTCGAGACGGGAAGTCATCTTCACATTCCTCAGGCGTCGAGCGCCTCACCGCTGGAGCGGAACACACGCAGTTTGCGTCCATCCTCCAGCACCTTGAAGCCAACGCGTTCGCCCTTGCCCGAAGCCGGGTTCAGCACGTTCACGTTGGAGATATGGATCGAAGCTTCGCGCTCGACCACGCCGCCGGCAACACCTGCCTGCGGGTTCGGCTTGGTGTGGCGCTTGACGATGTTCACGTTGGCGACGACCACACGGTCGCCGTCGACGCGGACGACTTCGCCCTGCTTGCCCTTGTCCTTGCCAGCGTTGACGACAACCTGGTCGCCCTTCTTGATACGGTTAGCCATGATTATCTCCTGTCGCTCACAGCACTTCGGGAGCGAGCGAGACGATCTTCATGAACTTCTCCGAACGAAGTTCACGGGTCACCGGCCCGAAGATACGGGTACCGATCGGCTCCTGCTTGTTGTTCAGCAGGACGGCCGCGTTGCCGTCGAAGCGGATCAGCGAACCGTCGGCGCGACGCACACCCTTGCGGGTACGCACCACGACGGCGTCATACACTTCACCCTTCTTGACCTTGCCGCGCGGAATCGCATCCTTCACGGTGACCTTGATGATGTCGCCGATGCCGGCGTAACGGCGCTTGGAACCACCCAGCACCTTGAAGCACATCACCTGCTTGGCACCCGAATTGTCCGCGACGTCAAGGTAGCTCTGCATCTGGATCATGATTCAGACTCCTTATTCAGCCGCACGCGTGATGACTTCCACCACGCGCCAGTTCTTGGTCTTGGACATCGGAGCAATCTCGGTCACGCGGACGACATCGCCTTCCTTGCAGGCGTTGTCGGCATCGTGGGCGTGCAGCTTGGTCGAGCGCTTGATGTACTTGCCGTACAGCGCGTGCTTGACCTGACGCTCAACCAGGACGGTAACCGTCTTGTCCATCTTGTTGCTGACGACACGGCCTTCGACCGTGCGCAGCGTCTTCTTTTCAGTATTGTCGCTCATAGCGGCCATCCTTACTTCGTGCTGCCGAGCAGGGTCTTGACGCGAGCAATCTCGCGACGGACCCGGCGAATGTCGTGGGTCTTCGGCAGCTGGCCGGTGACCTGCTGCATACGGACAGAGAACTGTTCCTTACGCAGGTCGATCAGGTGGGCCTTGAGTTCGTCAGCCGACTTTTCACGGAGAGTTTTGATATCCATCAGCGCACCGTACGGGTCACGAAAGTGGTGGTGACCGAGAGCTTGGCGGCGGCCAGGCGGAACGCCTCGCGAGCCACTTCCTCGGAAACACCCTCGATTTCATAGATCATGCGGCCGGGCTGGATCTGGGCCACCCAGTATTCCACGTTACCCTTACCCGAACCCATTCGGACTTCGATGGGCTTCTTGGTGATGGGCTTGTCGGGGAACACGCGGATCCACATCTTGCCGCCGCGCTTGACGTAGCGGCTGATCGAGCGGCGGGCCGCTTCGATCTGGCGCGCGGTCAGCTGACCGTGTGCGGTTGCCTTCAGGCCGTATTCGCCGAAGCTGACAGCGTTGGCGCTCCAGCTCAGGCCATCGTTACGGCCCTTGTGTACCTTGCGGTACTTGGTTCGCTTGGGTTGCAACATTGTCGTTACCTCGCTTCACGGGCCGGGCGCTGACGGTCACCACGGTCGCCGCGATCGTGACGATCGTTGCGCGACGGAGTGTCGTCCTGCTTTTCCTGGCCAACCTGGGAGAAATCGAAGACCTCGCCCTTGTAGATCCAGACCTTGATGCCGATGATGCCGTAGGTCGTCTTGGCTTCAGCGAAGCCATAGTCGATGTCGGCACGCAGGGTGTGCAGCGGCACGCGGCCTTCGCGGTACCACTCCGAACGGGCGATTTCTGCACCGTTGAGGCGGCCACCGACGTTGACCTTGATGCCCAGGGCACCCAGGCGCATCGCGTTGCCGACCGAGCGCTTCATTGCACGGCGGAACATGATGCGACGCTCCAGCTGCTGGGCGATCGACTCGGCAACGAGCTGCGCGTCCAGTTCCGGCTTGCGCACTTCGGTGACGTTGATGTGCGCCGGGACGCCCATCATCTCGCTCACTTCCTTGCGCAGCTTCTCGATGTCCTCACCGCGCTTGCCGATCACCACGCCCGGACGGGCGGTGTGGATCGTCACGCGAGCGGTCTTGGCCGGACGCTCGATCAGGATCTTGCTGATGCCGGCCTGGGCCAGCTTCTTGCGCAGCATGTCGCGCACTTTCAGGTCGGCTGCCAGGTAACCGGCGAACTCGGCCTTGTTGGCGTACCACTTGGAGTTCCAGTCCTTGGAAATGCCGAGGCGGATACCAATCGGATGAACTTTATGACCCATGGTCTTTTCCTTATCCGCTTACTTGGCGGCGCCCACAACCACAGTGATGTGGCTGGTGCGCTTGAGGATGCGGGTACCGCGGCCTTTCGCCCGCGCCATGAAACGCTTCAGGGTCGGACCTTCATCAACCATGATGGTCTGAACCTTCAGCTCGTCGACGTCGGCGCCCTGGTTGTTCTCGGCATTGGCAATAGCCGACTCCACCACCTTCTTGATCAGGTGGGCAGCCTTCTTGTCCGAGAACTTCAGCAGGTTGACCGCACGTTCGGCCGGCAGACCGCGCACCTGGTCAGCGACCAGACGAGCCTTCTGCGGGGAGATGCGCGCAGTGCGCAGGATGGCTTTCGCTTCCATTGTCATCTCTCCTTACTTGCCCGACTTCTTGTCACCACCGTGACCCTTGAAGGTCCGGGTGATGGCAAATTCGCCGAGCTTGTGGCCGACCATGTTCTCGTTGACGAGAACCGGGATGTGGTTCTTGCCGTTATGCACGGCAATGGTGATGCCTACCATGTCAGGCAGGATCATCGAACGGCGCGACCAGGTCTTGATCGGCTTCTTGCTGCCCGCAGCGGCCTCCACCTTCTTGACGAGGTGGTGATCGACGAACGGGCCCTTCTTGAGTGAACGTGCCATGGTCGATTAGCCCCTACGATCGCGGACGATGAACTGCTGAGTGCGCTTGTTATGGCGCGTCTTGTAACCCTTGGTCGGGACACCCCACGGGGTGACCGGATGCGGGTTACCCTGGCCGGCCTTGGCCTCACCACCACCGTGCGGGTGGTCAACCGGGTTCATGGCAGCACCACGAACGGTCGGGCGGACGCCGCGCCAACGCTTGGCACCGGCCTTGCCCAGCTTTTCCAGGCTGTGCTCGTCGTTGCCGACTTCGCCGATGGTGGCGCAGCACTCGACCGGCACCTTGCGCATTTCACCCGAGCGCAGGCGCAGGGTGGCGTAGATGCCTTCGCGGGCCACCAGCTGCACGGCCGCACCGGCGGCGCGGGCGATCTGAGCGCCCTTGCCGGGCTTCAGTTCGATGCAGTGGATGGTGGTACCGACCGGGATGTTGCGCAGCGGCAGGGTGTTGCCAGCCTTGATCGGGGCATCCGAACCAGCGATCACCTGATCACCGGCCTTCAGGCCCTTCGGGGCGATGATGTAGCGGCGCTCACCGTCGACGTAGCACAGCAGGGCGATGTGGGCGGTGCGGTTCGGATCGTATTCGATGCGTTCCACGCGCGCCGGGATGCCCAGCTTGTTGCGCTTGAAGTCGATGATGCGGTAGTGCTGCTTGGCACCACCACCGACGTGACGCACGGTGATGCGGCCATGGTGGTTACGACCACCCGAGCGGCTCTGCGACTCGACCAGGGCAGCGTGCGGAGCACCCTTGTGCAGGTCGGGAGTGACCACGCGCACGGCCGAACGGCGGCCGGGGGAAGTGGGCTTGAATTTCATCAATGGCATGGGATGTACCTCAGGCCTTGGCCGTTACATCGATCGACTGGCCATCGGCCAGGCGAACGTACGCCTTGCGCCAATCGCCGCGGCGGCCAGCACGGTTACGGAAGGACTTGTTCTTGCCCTTGACGTTGACCACGTTGACAGCTTCGACCTTGACGTCGAACAGCTGCTCAACCGCGGCCTTTACATCGGCCTTGGTGGCTTCGTTCGAAACTTCGAAGACATACTGGTTGGAGAGTTCCTGCAGGCGCGCGGTCTTTTCGGAGACACGCGGGGCACGCAGCACGCTGAAGATTTTTTCGTTGCTGTTCATGCCAGCCACTCCTCGACCTTCTTGACCGCGTCAGCGGTGATGACGACCGTGTCGGCACCCACCAGCGAGACCGGATCCAGGCCCTGGACGTCACGCACCTGCACGTACGGCAGATTGCGGGCGGACAGGTACAGGTGCTCGGACGCTTCTTCGGTGACGATCAGCGGGCGCTTGCCCACTTCCAGGCCGGCCAGCTTGGCGACCAGACCCTTCGTGTTGGTCACTTCGACGTCGAAGGACTCCACGATGGTCAGACGGCCCTGACGGTTCAGCTCGGACAGGATCGCGCACATGGCGGCACGGTACTGCTTACGATTGACCTTCTGCTCGAAGCTGCGCGGCTTGGCCGCGAAGGTGACACCGCCGCCGACGAAGATCGGAGCCGTCAGTGCGCCATGACGCGCGCCGCCGCCCTTCTGCTTCTTCGACTTCTTGGTGGTACCAGCCACTTCGGAGCGAGTCTTCTGTGCCTTGGTGCCGGCGCGACCGGCGTTGCGGTAAGCAACGACGACCTGGTGGACCAGATCTTCGCTGAAATCGCGACCGAACACGGCTTCGGAGACCGAGACCTTGTTGTTGCTACCCGTGATAACGAGTTCCATCGTCATCTCTCCTTATGCCTTGCTCGCCGGACGGACGATCACATCGCCACCGGCCGCGCCCGGAACGGCGCCGCGAACGGCGATCAGACCGCGCTCGACGTCGACCTTGACCACTTCCAGGTTCTGGGTGCTCTGCTGCACCGCGCCCATGTGGCCCGACATCTTCTTGCCCGGGAAAACGCGACCCGGGGTCTGGCGCTGACCCAGCGAACCCGGCGCGCGATGCGACAGCGAGTTACCGTGGGTTGCATCGCCCATACGGAAGTTGTGGCGCTTGATGGTGCCCTGGAAGCCCTTACCCTTGGTGACACCCTGGACGTCGACGATCTGGCCGACTTCGAAGATGTCCGCCTTGACTTCGCCGCCAACGGCGAAATCGCCGAGCTGCGCGTCTTCAACGCGGAATTCCCACAGGCCACGACCCGCTTCCACCTTCGCCTTGGCGAAGTGGCCGGCTTCCGGCTTGTTGACCAGGGCAGCGCGACGCGCGCCGACGGTCACCTGCACGGCGCTGTAGCCGTCGGTTTCGACGGTCTTGATCTGCGCGATGCGGTTCGGGGTTGCTTCGATCAGGGTCACCGGGATGGAGCGGCCATCTTCAGTGAACACGCGGCTCATGCCGGCCTTGCGGCCCACGAAGCCCAACGAATACTTCTTCGTCATGGTCGTAGTCCTCAGGTCAGCTTGATCTGAACGTCGACGCCGGCAGCCAGTTCGAGCTTCATCAGCGCGTCCACGGTCTTGTCATTCGGGTCAACGATATCGAGCACGCGCTTGTGCGTGCGGGTCTCGTACTGGTCACGCGCGTCCTTGTCGACGTGCGGGGAGACGAGAACGGTGTAGCGCTCGATCTTGGTCGGCAGCGGGATCGGGCCACGCACTTGCGCGCCGGTCCGCTTTGCCGTTTCAACGATCTCGCTGGCCGAACGGTCGATCAGACGATGATCGAACGCTTTCAGCCGGATCCGGATCTTTTGGTCCGCCATGGCGGTAGGTTCCTTCGTTAAAAGAGCGACAGACAAAGCCTCTGGGTTGCTTTGCCCCATGAAATTCCTGAATACGGACGGCCCACACTCCTGCAGGCCGACAAGGTCACTCCATAGACCTCAAAAACGTAGGCAGACCAGTTTCCCGGCCTGCCCAGACGTAGAAGCATAATGGCACACAAGGCAGCTGTCAACAGTCGCCTGTTGACGCCGCCTGAATGGCATTGACCCTTCCTGGTCCGGGGAACACAAGGCACATCCTGTGCCTGCTTTCCCATTTGATACGCCCCGATGCCCTACCCAGGCAACATCGGGGCGCAGATACTACCAGATTACTCGATGATCTTCGAGACCACGCCGGCGCCGACGGTGCGGCCGCCTTCGCGGATGGCGAAGCGCAGGCCTTCGTCCATCGCCACCGGGTTGATCAGGGTGACGACCATCTTGACGTTGTCACCCGGCATCACCATTTC